>CAZAPT010000014.1:0-86438 GCA_964487335.1 uncultured Dehalococcoidia bacterium | reverse complement strand
TCACGACGGTGGTGTCCATGAGGTCCATGAACAGCCCGAAGATGAAGACGATGGCTACGAGGTACTTGTATGGAAGGCGGCGAACCCAGGTCACACTCTGTTTGTAGCGAGCGTGGCTGGATCGCGCCATTCCACCCGAGCGGCGCGTTCCGCGGGCCGTCAGAGGCGATGTAAGCGCTTCACCTCTTCGAGCCGCGCATCGAATGAAGCCGGGGTCGGCGCATCGAAACGGCCGAGTGGATCGGGTGCTGCGGGGATACCGAGGAGCACTTCGAGCGTGCGGCGAACGGACCATGGGAGCGCGAGGAGGTCGTATCCGCCCTCGAGGGCAAAAAGCACGCGGCCGTTGCAAATTCGCTCGGCTGCGCTCGCGATCATCGCGACGAGGTCGCCGTAGCCGTCGACACTGAGCGACTCGCCGGCGAGCGGATCGGCGAAGTGAGCGTCGTATCCGGCGGATACCAGGATGAGCTGCGGGCGGAAGCGATCGAGCGCGGGCAGTACGACTTCATCGAATGTGCGGCGATAGGCGTTGTCGCCGCAGCCATCGGGCATCGGGATGTTGATGGTGTAGCCGCGGCCGTCGCCGGAGCCCGTCTCTACTGCCGGACCGGTGCCCGGATAGAACGGGTACTCGTGCGTTGAGACGTAGAGAACCGTTGGGTCGTCGTAGAAGGCGTCCTGGGTGCCATTACCGTGGTGGACGTCGAAGTCGACGATGGCGACCCGTTCGAGGCCATGTGCTTCGCGAGCCGCCGCCGCGGCGACGGCGACGTTGTTGAAGATGCAGAAACCCATCGCATGGCGTGGGGGGGCGTGGTGGCCGGGCGGTCGGACGACGCAAAACGCTGAACCAACGCCGCCGGACATCACGGAATCGAGCCCGGCGAGGACGCCGCCGGCGGCGCGGAGCGCGACGTCGTACGAGCGCGGGGTGATCAGGGTGTCAGGGTCCGCCCAGCCGCCGCCCTCGGCGGCGACTCTCGCGACGCCTTCGATGTAGCGTGGGTCGTGGACGCGGGCGAGCTCTTCGACGGTGGCGTCGCGGGCTTCGATGCGGCGCATCTGTTCGAGGAGGCCTGCATCTTCGAGCAGACGGATGATTGCGCGTAGGCGGTCGGCGTTCTCGGGATGCGAGCCGGTCTCGTGCTCGAGATAGAGCGGATCGTAGACATAGCCGATCGGGGAGTGGTTCAGTCTGTCGGTCTCTCGGTCTGTTAGTCCGTCAGTCTCTCAGTCTGTCAGTTTGCTCGTCCGAGTTGTAGTCCTCCCAGCGGTCGCGGATGTCAGACGGCGCCGTTTCCGGACATCTCTCGAATTGCGACACTGAGAGACTGGTGACGGAGAGACGGAAAGAGCTTCGATGTTCGTGATTGGGACGGCGGGGCACGTAGATCACGGGAAGTCGCTGCTCGTCGAGGCGCTCACGGGCATCGACCCGGACCGGCTGCGCGAGGAGAAGGCGCGCGGGATGACGATCGACCTGGGGTTCGCGTGGCTGACAGTGCCCTCGGGACGGTCGGTGAGCATCGTGGACGTGCCCGGGCACGAGCGGTTCATCAAGAACATGCTCGCGGGCGTGGGCGGCATCGACCTGGCGCTGCTGGTGGTGGCTGCCGACGACGGGGTAATGCCGCAGACGCGGGAGCACCTGGCGATCCTCGATCTGCTCGATGTGCGTCGCGCGGTGGTCGCGCTCACGAAGAGCGATCTTGCGGACGATGACTGGCTAGCGCTCATCGAGGGAGATATCGCTGAGACGCTTGACCAAACGACGCTCGCCGGCTCGCCGGTCGTGCGGTGCTCGGCGTTGACCGGCGCGGGGTTGGACGATCTGCGGCGCGTGCTCGATTCGACGATCGACGATTTGCCGGCGAAACGCGATGTCGGCCGGCCGCGGCTGCCGATCGATCGCGTGTTCACGATGGCGGGCTTCGGGACCGTCGTCACGGGAACGCTCATCGACGGGCAGCTCGCGGTCGGGGACGACGTGGAGGTCGTGCCTGGCGGAAGGCGCGCGCGCATACGGGGGTTGCAGTCGCATCGGGACAGCGTGGAGCGGGCGCCGCCGGGCACGCGGACCGCCGTGAATCTCGCCGGAATAGCGAAGGACGATCTGCGGCGAGGGATGGTATTGACGAAGCCGGGCTCGACGGGCGCGGCGTCGGTCGTTAACGTACGGCTGCGAGCGGTCGCATCGCTGGCGCATCCGATCCGGCGCAACATGCGCGTCACGTTCCACACCGGCGCGGACGAGGCGGAAGCACAGGTGAGGCTGCTCGATGCGGACGAACTGCGCGCGGGGGAAAGCGCGTGGGCGCAGATCCGGCTCGACAAGGCCATCGCCGTGGCAATGCGTGACCGCTTCGTGGTGCGGACGCCAAATGACACGATCGGCGGCGGCGTTATCGTAGATACTGCGTCGAAGCGTCACCGGCGACGGGATCAGGGCGTACTCGAGCGGCTCGAGACGATGCTGTCGGCGGATCCTGTCGAATTGGTCCGTGCGGCGATCGAGCGGACGCCGTTCGTGCGACGCCGGCGCATTTCGGCTGAGACGAGTCTGGATGACGCTTCCATTGACCACGCGGTCGCGGGACTCGTCGAAAACGGACGCGTGGCCAGCGTCCTGGCCGGCGGCGACGAGCGCTTCGCGACTGCGGCGTACCTGATGGACGTGGAGCGTCGCGCCGTCGAAGCGGTGGACGGCTATCATCGCGCGCGGGCGCTTCGTCGCGGGATGCCGCTGCAGGAGCTGCGCGAGCGCCTCCGGCTCGATATTGACGTCTTCGACGCGATTGCGGCACGGTGGAGTGAGATGCGCGTGGGAGAGGGATGTGCTCGGCTCGCGGCGTTCACTCCGACGCCGGACGCCTCGCAACGCGCGCAGATCGATGTGCTTCTCGCTTCGCTGCGCAACGGCGGATCCGCATCGGCAGTCGAGCCGGAGCTCATGGCGTATCTCATCGAGCGGGGAGAGATCGTCGACGCGAGTGGACTGTTGTTCGAGGGCGCAGCGTTCGAGCGCATGGCGGCGACGGTCCACGATCGGATGGCAGCGAGCGGAGCGATCACGCTTGGCGAAGTGCGCGACCTGCTGGGCGTGGGGCGAAAGCAAGCGCAGGCACTGCTCGAAGAGATGGACCGTCGAAGGATCACGAGGCGCACCGGCGATGCGCGGGTGCTTCGATAGGGGCGGCTGCGGCTATTCGGCGGGGGCCGTCGCCGGCTCGGGCGCTCGCGGGCGGGGCGACTGGCCGGTGAGCTTGCGCCAGTAGCGCGGGATATCGCCCTGCTGCCAGGTCACGAGGAACATGCTGGCGATGAATACCGAGCTGTACGTCCCGGTGGCAACACCGACGAGTAGCACGAGCAGGAAGTCGCGGATGCTTCCACCGCCGAGCAGCAGCAGCGCCAGGATCGAGAAGATCAACGTCAGCGACGTGTTGAACGACCGACCCATGGTCTGAAGCAGACTGTGGTTCACGGCGTCCGGGAAGCTGCGGATGATGCCGCGAGAGACGTTCTCGCGGATGCGGTCGAACACAACGATGGAATCGTGCACGCTGAAGCCGACGACCGTCAGCAGTCCGGTGATGAAGAACGTGTTCACCTCGACGTCGAAGACCTTGCCGAGGATGGAGAACACGCCGACCACGAGCAAGACGTCGTGCAGCAGCGCGACGATCGCTGATACGCCGTAGCGCAGCGAGTTCGGCACGTTGCTGAACGCCCACGCGATGTAGAGCGTGATAGCGACGGCAGCCGCGAGGACGGCGATGGCCGCGTTTCGTCCGATCTGCGTCGAGACGGCGGCACTTACGGACGAGAACTCGATGAACTGCTTCGTCGGGTTGCCCTGGGTGTCGACGAAGCCGCCGTGCTGCTTGCCCAGCGCGGCTTCGATGCTCTCCCGCTCGGACGGGAGCGCCGGACCTACGGGCGGAGTACTGGCAGAGCCTTCGATCTCCTTCGTCTGCACGAGGAACTGGTTGTTGCCGGTGCCCTGGACGCGCGCCTCTGGATGGCCAAGGTCGGAGAGGAGACTGCGCACGGCATCGCTGGAGGTCTGGTCGGCGTAGCGGAACGAGAAGGTTGTGCCGCTCGTGAACTCAATGCCGGGCTTGAGGCGCGGCGGGATGAGCAGCGAGATAGCGCCCGGGATGAGCAGGGCTAGCGAGAAGAGGTAGAACCAGTTGCGTTTGGAGACCAGATCAAGCATTCTCGGCGGCCTCCAGCGGCGCCAGAGCCGGCGCCGTGCGCTCGTCCACGTCCGGGCGGTCGTCGGTCCAGAGCCACAGCGCGCGTGCGAGCGGCGTGGCCATGGCGATCTTCAGGAAGGTGCGCGTGACGGTGATCGCGGAGAACAGCGACACGACGACACCAATCGCGAGTGTCAGCGCGAACCCCTTGATGAGGGGCGAGCCGAACGCGTTGCCCATCCAGTACAGGATGGCGCAGGTGATCAGCGTCGAGATGTTGCTGTCGCGGATCGACGTCCACGCGCGCTCGAACCCGGCCTCGACGGACGGGATGAGGCTGCGGCCGTTGCGCAGCTCTTCCTTCGTACGCTCGAAGATCAGGATGTTCGCATCTACCGCCATGCCGACGGAGAGCACGAACGCGGCGATGCCGGCGAGAGTCAGCGTGACGGGACCGGAGCCCGGGATGCCGATCTTGAAGATCGCGAGGACGACGGCGGTGTAGACAACCAGCGCGAGGCTCGCGAGGACGCCCGGCAGGCGGTAGTACAGCGTCATGAAGACCATGATGAGAATCATCGCGACGAGGCCGGCCTGTACCGAGTGGAGAACTGCCTGGTCGCCGAGCGTGGCATCGACATCCTGCTGCTGGATGACCTTCAACGGGATGGGGAAGGCGCCGTTGTTGAGGAACGTCTTGAGGCGCTGCGCGTCGTTTAACGTCAGTCCAGTGGTGTTCCCGTTGTCGGTGATCGTGCTCTGAACGACGGGCGCGATCACGGATTTGTCTTTGCCTTTGATCGGTTCGCCATCGAGGAACGTCGCAAGCGGAAGGCCGTTGGTCTGGTCCCCAATGCGCTTCGTGAGCGAACCGAAGATCTTCTGGCCGTCGTTCGTCATGTTGAACGTGAGGATGGGCCGACCGATCGAGTCGAAGACGATCTGACTATCCGGCTTGAGGAAGTTGCCCGTCATGATCGTGGGGGTCCCGTTCAGGTCGCCCTTCGCCGGAGTCCAGACGATGTTGTCCGGTGCGCGTGATGCGCTGGTCGAGTATTGCGGCTCGACGCGCTGAATGTTCCCATCCGCGTCCTTCGCAATAGTGCCGTCGTCGTTCTTGAGCGCGACCTTGCCAGTGGAGTCGACGTCAGGCTCGCAGGTTCCGGGCTTGTAGTAGATCTTCGAACCGTCCGGCACGATCGCGAGGGGGCTCCCCGCGCTGCCCTGAGCGCCCTGCTGAAGGCCTTCGCAGAACATCAGCACGGCGGGTCGGGTGATGTCACGCGCCGTCGAGGAGCTGACGCCCGGAAGTTCGACCACGAGGGAGTCGGTTCCGGACCGCTGGACCTGGGATTCAGACACACCGAACGGGTTGATGCGACTCTGGATGACCTCTTTTGCGGCGTTCAGACCTTCGTCGATCTGAGCGGGCGTGAGGTTCGTGCCGGAAGCATCGGCCTGAAGCTTGATGCGGGAGCCACCCTGGAGGTCAAGGCCGAGCGTCATGCCGCGGCAGTCGGTGGCCGGGTTTTTCTTCTCGGTGTCAGAACTCTGCCCCGTGTCCGTCGAGTGGCAGGGCAGCTTCAGCGGGCCGATGGTTCCCGGGAGGCCACGGCCGGAGGGAAGCGGGATGAAGTCGGGGAGATAGCGGTGCGGCTCGTCGGGCCAAACGGCGTAGAACGAGAAACCGGCAACGACGAAAATAACGACGAAGACGATCCGACTCCACCAGTTCCGCATCAGCTACCCCGGTCCTCCGTCCCCGCGGTCATGCGTGAATGCACGGTCTGACCCGCGGCGACGCGTTGAGCGATGGCCGTCGCGAGGGCGTTCAGTACAACACCATTCCCAAAGTCAATCACAATCTGCACCGGTCCCTGTTCAGGGATGTAGACCTCTCGCACCGTACCCAAGAAACCTGAAGTGGTCAGCACTTCATCGCCCACCTGCAGGTTCTGGATGTCCTTGTGCTGCTTCTTCTGCTCCTGCTGCTGCGGCCGCAAGACGATCAGGTAGAACGCCGCGATGACGCCCACGATCACGACGAAACCGAGTTCTGCTGCGTTCATCCCGATGTGCTGGCGGATTCAGAATCCCGGCGCGCCGCGTCCCTGACGAAGCGCCGCGCCGCTTCAGCGTCTGTGACCTCGCCCGCCGCCTCGGCCTCCCTAAGGGCTGCCAAGAGGCGACCCACCGGCGGGCCCGCTTCAATGGCCAGGAGCGACATTATGTCGTGCCCGGTCAGCAAACGCGGCGGATGCACTATACCGACATCCTCGACGGATCGCACGATGAGGCTGTTCATGTACGCGCTCTGCCGGATCCACTGGTCCGGTATCAGGGCAGGACCGCGCGCTGCAGCGCCATCCGCGAGCGAAAGGAAGAGCACGGCTGGGGCCGCGTCGCCCAAATCGTTGTAGAAGCGATAGAGCGCCCGACGCGTCGGAACCTCACCGATCTGGGCGAGTTGCACAGGGCGAAGATGCTCGGCGACGAGCGTGGAGACGAATCGCGTCTCGCGAGATGAGAAGCGCAGGCGTCGCATGATGTCGTGCGCCATGCGGGCACCGAGGTCGGCGTGGCCGACGAAGCGGGTGCGTCCGTCTCGGAGTTCGCGCGTCTGGGGCTTGGCGATGTCGTGGAGGAGACCGGCGACCTTCAGGAGCGAGGCGCGGCTGCGATCTCCGCTCAGTCTCTGCGCGAAGTAGGCACGCAGGCCTTGCTCGCACCAGCCGAACGCGTCCCAGGCGCAATCCCATAGCCAGAGGTCATGACGTGCTGGCCGCTGGTCAGCGAGCAGCACGTCTAGGACGTCGACTGTCCGCACGTTATGTTCGAAGACGTCGTATGCGTGCTCCTTCGGCTGCTCCACACCTCGGCCGATCGAGACTTCGGGCAGCAGCACATCGAGCAGACCCAACTCGTCGAGGAGGCGGACGCCGGGGTATGCGGCATCGAGCGCGAAGACACGAGCCAGCTCGTCGCGCTGGCGCTCCGGCGACGCATCGAGGACGGTGGGTGCGCGAGAACGCACTTCCTGCGCGGTCAACGCTTCGACTTGGAATGCGAGCTCGGCGGCGATTCGGGCGGCGCGCAGCAGACGCAGCGGGTCGTCAGCGAAGACGGATGGCGCGTTCATGCGGACGAGCTTCGCGCGGAGATCGGCGAGACCGCCGCAGACATCGATGGCACGCGCACCCGCGGGATGCTGGAGCGCGTCGGAAAGGCGCACCGCAAGCGTATCGATCGTGAAGTCTCGGCGGCGCATGTCGTTTTCGACGGAGCCGGCGAGCTGGGCGACGTCGATGTATGCGGCGGCGTCCTCCTGCGGGACGGGGAGGGGCAGCGTCTCGCTGCAGAGCCTCGTTATGGCGTCGACGCCGGGGTCGGCGTGCAGATCTTCGGGGGGCGAATCACCGGCCGACGCTGGAAGGACAACTCTTGCGACACAGCGTTCGTCATCGAGCTCGACGTAGTGTCCGCGCAACGCGTCGGCGAGACGGCGCGCGAGGGTCAGCGCATGACGATCGACGGCGATGTCCAGATCGCGGGGCGCGCGGCCGAGCAGGACGTCGCGGACGGTGCCCCCGACGATCCAGACGTCGATGCCAGCATCCGCCGCGAGCGAGGCGATCGACTCCAGCGATGGACGCATGTAGTCGTGAGCGATAAACGCGATCGCGTCAGGCGAATTGTGTCGTGGCATATCGTGAGCGGACCGTGTTATCGCGCGGCGGAGACTTCGGCTTCCTGCGCGGGGGCGTCGTCGTCATCGACGGACGGGCGGACAGGGATCAACTCATCAGCACTCTGCAGGTAGTCGATGTAGAGCACGCCGTTGATGTGGTCGATCTCGTGCTCGAGGGCCTGCGCGAGCAGGCTCTCTGATGCCTTGAGGCGAATCTCCTTGCCTTCCCGATTCAGCGCCTTCACGGTGACCTGCTTCGAGCGCGTGATCTCGGCCTGGTAGCCGGGGACGGAGAGGCAGCCCTCCATGACGCGGCGCTCGCCGGACGACTTGACGATCTCCGGGTTGATGAGGGCCATGAGCCCGTCGTCCGGTGTCTCGATGACGACGACGCGGAGCGACTGCCCGACCTGGGGCGCGGCGAGGCCAACACCGGGCGCGGCGTGCATGGTGTCGATCATGTCATCGATCAGCTTCTGGATCGACGCATCGATCTTCTTGACGCGCTTCGCCTTCTCGCGGAGCACCGGATCGCCGGCTATGCGGATCGGCTGTATGCCCATTCGTCGAACCTCTGACGGAATCGTACCGCGCGGACGCGAAGGACTGCTGGATCAGACGGAGGCGGCTTCGAAGCGGTCGCAGAGCCGGCGGAGTTGCCAGAGGTGCGCGAGATCGTGCTCATTCATCTCGCGGGCAACCTGGGTCACGCTCAGCGAACCGAGGTAAGGATGAACGCCGCAGCGAGTCCAATCGTCGTCGTCCAGCGACCAGAGAAGGTAGACGGACTGGCGACGCAGCGCGCCGAATTCGTCCATCAGGTCGAAGACGCTGTCGCGGCTGGGCGGTTCAGCGTCGTCGATGGAATCGCTGTCGAAGGCGTCGATTCGAGGATCCTCGAGGCGGACGATGCGTTCGAGCCAATCGATGTAGCGGCGCTCCATCGCGCACATGTGGGCGGAGAGGTCGCGGCAGGACCACTCGTCGTCGGCGGGCCGGTGTTCCATGGCGTCGTCGTCGATGTTCCAGAGCAGCGACTCCATCGCGTGCGCGGTCTCGCGCAGGGCCTTGAGGAGCCAGCTCTTTGGGTCATACTCGGGGACAGGCCGCATCGCAGCCTCCGTCGAGGGAGTCGGCAGATCGCGATCGTACGTCGATCCCGCCGCGTCTACAAGTACCCGGCCGTAGAATCTCAGCGATGCGTGCGCCAGCGTCGCCTGAGCAAACGATAGCACCGACTGACGTGGTCGCCTTCACCCGGCTGGTGCGCGACGTGCGGCGGTGCCTGGCATGCGAGCGCATGGCGCATAGCCACGTCCTCGGGCCTGCGAACGGACGGCTCGATGCGAAGATCATGTTCGTCGCGGAAGCGGTCGGTCGCCGAGGCGGCGCGATCACCGGCGTGCCGCTGTCGCGCGATGAATCGGGTAAGCGCTTCGCTCAGTTCCTCGCACTTGCCGAGTTGCGACGCGACGATGTGTTCGTCACGAACGCCATCCTGTGCAATCCCATCGACGGCTGCCGGCGCAACCGCGCGCCGACGAAGGCGGAGGTGGCGCGGTGCCGTCCATTCCTCGAGCGGACCCTCGCTATCGTTCATGCGCCTGTCGTGGTCACGCTGGGACGAGTGGCGCTCGAGTCGGTGCGCGCCATCGCCCGGCACGAGGCGTGGCTGACGTCGGACGTTGCGACGGCCGTCGCGTGGCGAGGGCGGACGCTGGTGCCGCTGTACCATCCGAGCCGGCAGTCGACGTTGCATCGTCCACAGGACTCGCAGGAGCGCGACTGGCGCCGTCTTGGCGAGATCGTGCGCAATGCGAGCGTAGAGAGACCGCAGCAGGACAGGTCTCCCATCGCGGTGGCTTCGCTACCATAACTGGGGATGAACCTGGACGCCCTTCCTTACACGTCGTTCATCGTGCTGGTCGAGTTCTGCGTCGGAAGCCTGCTCGTCTGCGTGCTGGCGGAGTGGCGCGGACGCGTGGCGGCGAGCTTCGTGAAGTTCACTGCGGCGATGGTGTCGTGCGGCGCGGTGGTGCTACTGCTCAACGCGCTCGTGCTCGACCCCAGCTCGGTGACGGGGGGCTACCAACTCGAGGACGGCGTGGTGTCATGGGTTAAGGCGGCCAGCGCGGTCTTCCTGGCGGCAACGCTCCCGTACAACTGGTTCGTGCTGCAAGAGCGGCGACAGGAGTCGCTCGTGTGCGGCGTGGGTGCCTGCGGCGTGGGGCTCGTGTTGATGGCAATCACATCGTACTACGTGAGCCTGCCGACGTGGGGTTTCGCGGGTGCACTGCTGAGCATGGCGGCAGGGGCGGTGGCGGTCGGCGCGGTCGTCGTGGCGATGACACTCGGGCACTGGTACCTGGTGACTCCGCGGTTGCCGCGCGAGCCGCTGTCGGAGCTGACGTTGTTGTTGCTGGCCGCGGTGGCGCTACAGGCGGCGTTACTCGCCGTCAACATCGCGATCCCAGTGCGGCACGCGCCGGAGGCGACTGCGTTCCTCGGATCTTCGACGCTTGGAGCAAACCCCGCGTTCTGGCTGCGGATCATCATCGGGCTGATGTTCCCGGCGGCACTGGGATGGATGTCATACGCCTCGAGCCGCGGCTATCCCGCGAACGAGAACGCGATGATGTCGGCGACCGGGCTCCTGTACATCGCGGTGGGGGCAGTGGTGGTGGGCGAGGTGCTGGCACGTGGACTGCTATTCCTCACCGGCGTGCCCGTGTGAGCGCGAACGGCGATCGGTCGATCTATCTCATCAAGCACGCAGAGCCGATGGTGCGACCGGATGTGCCGCCCGGGCAGTGGACGCTGTCCCACCGCGGCGTGGAGCAGGGGCGGGCGCTGGCCGAGGCGGCGAAAGGTTGGAGGGTCGCGGCCGTGTACTCAAGCCACGAGCCGAAGGCGGCGTCAACGGCGCTGATCATCGCAGACGGGTTGGCGTTGCAAGCGCGGGTCGTCGAAGGCGTTGAGGAGCTCCGGATCGGTGGTTGGGTCGCGAACGCGGACGAGTTCAACGAACGCGTTCGGCAGGCGCTGGAGCAGCCGGGGCGGCGCGCGGCGCCGGGCGCCGAGACCGCGGCAGCGGGAGTCCGGCGTTTCGAGGCGGCGCTCGAGGTGATCGCGCGGGGAGAGCTTCCTGCGGCTGTGGTCTCGCACGGGCGGATCCTGGCGGCGTACCTCGCCCACGGGCTCGGGGAGCCAGACGCCTTCGCGGTCTGGCGGTCGATCCCGCTGGGCAGCGTCGCGCGCTTAGCTCAACACGAGAACGGACTGCGGTTGATCGAGCGATTTGCCGAGCTTCCTACCCCACGCACGTGAGTGTGAATTTGCGGCTGCGGATGGCCGCCCGATACCCTTACTCGATCATGGACGCCAGCAATCTCGTCGAACTCAGTGAGAACAGCGCCATCGAGGCCTTTAACCCGGGCGACACCGTGCGCGTCAGTGCCAAGGTCGTGGAGGGAGAGCGCGAGCGAACGCAGGTCTTCGAGGGCGTGGTGATCCGCCGGAACAAGGGCGGCGCGGGCGCGAACTTCACCGTGCGGCGCATTGCGCATGGCGTAGGGGTGGAGCGTACGTTCAACCTGCACTCCCCTCGGCTCGAGAAGGTGAAGGTGATGCGCCAGGGCAAGGTGCGGCGGGCGCGAATGTACTACCTGCGCGGGCTCACGGGGAAGGCGGCGCGGATCAAGGAGAAGGCGCGGGCATAGCCAGCGCCACGCCGCGCTTCGAGCGGCCCGTCTTAGGCGCGTATTATCGAGAAGGCGGACAGCCTTCTTTTTTCATGCCCGCCGCCCGAGGCTCGCGCACGGATGCTCTACGCCGAAGTCGCCGTCAACTCCACGTTCCCGCACCGCGACTGTTTCAGCTATTCCGCGCCGGAAGGTATCGAGCTGGACGTCGGAAGCGCGGTGTATGTGCCGTTCGGGCGCCTGACGCTGCAGGGCATCGTGATGGAAGTACACGCCACGCCGGTCTTCTCACCACCGGAGAAGATCCGGCCGGTGCGTTCGGTTATCGGCGCGACACCGCTGCTGGATGCCGAGCGGGTCGCGCTCGCGCGATGGATCTCGAGCTACTACTTCGCCCCGATCTTCAACGCCGTCGCGCTGATGCTTCCGCCGGGGTTCGAGCGCAGGCCCACGACGGCCGTGCGGCCGCTCATCGATGCGGCGAGTGCGGCGCACCTGGATGTGGCACCACGGTTGCGAGCGGTGCTGGAGGCGGCAATCGCGTGGCCGGGCGCGGACATCGAAGCGTTGCGACAGCACGTGCGGTCAGGCGGCGTGGACTCGGCGATCGTGCAGCTCGAGCGCCGTGGGCTCGTGACGCGCGAGTACGGGCTGGCACGACCGATGGTGACGGCGAAGACGGAGGAGCGCATCCGCCTGGCTACGTCTGCATCGGATGCGCGACGACGCGTCAATCAGGCTGCGGCGCCGAAGCATTCGCGGCGCGCCGATCTCCTGGAGGAGCTTGCGCCGAAGCGTGAGATCTCCGTGGAGACGGCAATACGGCTGGCGGGTAGCCGTGCGAACCTTGAGCGCCTCGTGCGGTCCGGCGACATCCGATACGACCGCGACGGTCATAACGTCCAGCTCGCGATCTCGCCGCTTGATGCGCAGTCGGAGATCAGGAAGTTGCGCTCGAGCCGTCGGGCGGGCGAAGCGATGCAGGTCATCGACTCGCTGGAGCGCGACGGCGATCAGTCCCTGGGCGAACTCCGGGCGGGCACCAGGGTGAACGGCGCGACAGCGCGATGGCTGGCGGGCATCGGGGCGGTGACGGTGACGGAACACGCGGTCGAGCGCGACCCGCTCGAACGCTTGGACGTGATGCGCCGCGAGCCGCCGGAGCTTTTGCCGTCGCAACAGGCCGCGGCGGACGCGATCTGCGCGTCGATCGCGCGGGGGACGGCGGACACGTTTCTGCTTCACGGCGTCACCGGAAGCGGGAAGACGGAAGTCTACTTGCGCGCGCTGGATCGATGCGTCACGGACGGCAAGAAGGCGATCGTGCTCGTGCCGGAGATCGCGCTGACGCCGCAGACGGTGCGACGATTTCGCGAACGCTTCGAGCGCGTCGGCGTATTGCACAGCGGACTGAGCCCTGGCGAGCAGTTCGACCAGTGGCACGGGATCGCACGTGGCGAGTACGACGTCGTCATCGGATCGCGATCGGCGATCTTCGCGCCGCAGCCTGACCTGGCGCTGATCGTCATCGACGAAGAGCACGAGTGGACGTACAAGCAGTCGGACGCATCGCCGCGGTATCACGCGCGGGACGTGGCGATCGAGCTGGCGCGGCGGAAGGGGGCGACGGTCGTGGTCGGCAGCGCGACGCCGGACGTCTGCTCATACGAGGCGGCGAGGCGAGGCCAGTATGCTCTTCTGCCCCTGCCGGAGCGGATCCGGCCAGTGATCACGCCGTCCGGCGAAGCGAAGCCGGCCGCGTCAATGGCGATGCCGGAGATCACAGTCGTGGACCTTCGCGACGAGTTGCGCGCGGGCAACCGAGGGATGTTCAGCGGCGAGCTGCGATCGGCGGTTGACTCGACGCTCGCGAACGAGGACCAAGCGATCCTCTTCCTCAACCGGCGCGGGCTTGCGAGCCACGTGCAGTGTCGCGATTGCGGGAACGTGCCTTCGTGTGCGGGATGCGGGATCGCCATGAGCTATCACCGGCAGTACGACCGGCTGGTGTGCCACCAGTGCAACCGCCGGACACGTTTGTCGGCGACGTGCCGAGAGTGCGGGAGCCCGCGTGTGCGGCTGCTCGGGGCGGGCGTCGAGAAGCTCGAGGCGGAGGCCGCTCGGCTCTTTCCGCACGCGCGGCTGCTGCGGTGGGATCGGGACGCGACACGCGGCCGGCGGTCGCACGAGCGGATCCTGGCCTCGTTCCTCGCGCGCGAGGCGGACATCCTCATCGGCACGCAGATGCTGGCGAAGGGGCTGGACCTGCCGGCGGTCACGCTTGTTGGCGTTGTGAGCGCGGACGTAGGGTTGCACGTGCCGGACATTCGCGCGGGGGAGCGGACGTTCCAAGTGCTCACGCAGGTGGCGGGACGAGCTGGCCGCGGCGAGCGGACCGGACGGGTAATCATTCAGACCTACACGCCGGACCATTACGCCATCGAGGCGGCGTCGCGGCACGACTACGAAGGGTTCGTCGAGGCCGAACTGGAGGGTCGCCAGCGGTCCGCGTATCCGCCGTTCACGCGGCTCGTGCGGATGGTGCACTCGCATCCGAACGCGCGGTTCGCGCGGGACGAGGCGGGGCGGATGCAGCGGGCGCTGTCGCAGCGGAGGGCGCAGCTTGGGTCGGACGCTTCGGTGGTGGGGCCGTCGCCGCCGTGGGTCGGGCGGCTGCGCGGACGCTGGAGGTGGCAATTGGTGCTGCGCGGGTCGGACCCGTCGGAGCTGCTGCGTGACGTCCCGCTCCCGGCGAACTGGAACATCGACGTCGATCCGGTGACCCTGACGTGAACATGGCCAGCGTCGATGGCGCTGCGACGGCAGCTAGGCCGCTCGTCGAAGTTCGGTGAGCCCGCGTTCCAAGTCTTCCGCGAGCGGAGCTTCGAACTCGACACGCTCGCCGATGCCGGGGTGCGTGAAGGCGAGCCGCGCGGCGTGGAGGAACTGGCGCGGGACGAGCGGCGATGGTTTGCCATAGACGCGGTCGCCAACGATCGGGTGGCCGATGGCAGCGAGGTGGACGCGGATCTGATGCGTGCGTCCGGTCTTTGGTCGAGCTTCGAGCAAGGCGGCGCCGCGGAAGCGTTCGACAACTTCGTATGAGGTGACTGCGTCGCGGCCACCCTCGAGCACAGTCATGCGCTGGCGGTTCCGGGGGTCACGCGCGATCGGGGCGTCGATTGTGCCTTTCGTCGGGCGAGGCGTGCCTTCGACGAGGGCAATGTAAGTCTTCTCGACGTCGCGATCTTTCAGCTGGCGCGCGAGCGCGTTGTGCGCGGCATCGTTCTTGGCGACGACGATGACGCCCGAGGTGTCACGATCGAGGCGGTGGACGATGCCAGGACGCGCTACGCCGCCGATTCCCGAAAGATCGTGGCAGTGCGCAAGGATGGCATTGACCAGCGTAGATGACCGGTGTCCGGGGGCGGGATGTACCGTCATGCCGGTGCGCTTGTTCACGACGAGCAAGTCCGCGTCTTCGAAGATGATGTCGAGCGGGATCGCTTCCGGGACTGCGCGGTCGGCCAGGGGCGTCGGGACTTCGACGGCGACGCGCTGCCCGGCCTCTAGCCGCAGCGACGGCTTCGCGCGCGTACCCGCGACCCGCACGCGGCCCTCGCTGATCAGGCGATGTGCGTGCGACCGGCTGAGTTCAGGGAGACGGCGAGCGATGAAGACATCGAGGCGCTCGCCCGGGACGTCGGCTATAAGCTCATGCGTCGCGGGGAGCGTCTTGTCCGGCATCGTCCGCGGGCTGGGGATGCGACCGCGCCCGCTCCATGTCCTGAAGTCCGAAGAAGATCAGCACGGTGACGATGCTGATCGAGATGCTGGCATCGGCGACATTGAACGTGGGCCACGCGCCGACGTGGACGAAGTCCGTCACCTCGCCGAGTCGGACCCGGTCGGTGAGGTTGCCGATAGCGCCGCCGAGCTGCATGCCGAGCGCCAGGCGCACGAGCGGATGCTCCATGGGAGGGTAGGCGTAGTAAAGCAGGATGGCAGCGAGGCCAAGCATGCTCGTAACGATGAGGAACGGTGTCTCGCCCTGGAGGATGCCGAATGCAGCACCGCTGTTGACGACGTGCACGATCCTGATGAAGCCGCCGTCGTCGGGCCATGACTCACCGAGTGCGAGGTGGGACCGGACCAGCGATTTCGTCGTCTGGTCGAGGACGACGATGAGCGCGGCGATGGCGAAGAACAGCAGGTCCATGCGCCATCGGCGGGCGATGCGGTCGCGGACAGACATGGGGCGCCGCGGCGATTCGGTGGCCGGGGGGTTCATCGATTGAGGATAGCACGGCCATATCGCGCGGTAGTTGTTACACTGCGAACGATCCCGCACGTGTTTGCAGTCTCAAGAGGAGCTGACCATGGTGCAGCAGAAAGAGAGCGTCGTCACTCCCGAGCGGTACGCGAAAGGACTGACGTACGACGAGTACATCAAGGCGATGGACCGGAACCAGAACCGCTTCCAAGAGAACTACGATGGCACGCAGGTGTCGCCGGAAGACGCGGCGAAGCTTAAGGAGCTGATGGACAAGCCGAACGGCCCGGCGAAGATGCTGGTCATCGGTGAGCCCTGGTGCCCCGATGTGTTCCGAGGAGCGCCGGTCTTCGCGCGGATCGCGGAGGCGACGGGGATGGAGCTGCGGGTGTTCTTCCGGGACCAGAACAAGGACATCATGTCGCACTTCCTCAATGGGGGCGAGTTCGAGTCGATCCCGGTGGCGGTGTTCTACACGAAGGGCATGGAGTACATCGCGCACTTCATCGAGCGGCCGGCGCTGGCGAACCAGGAGATCAGGGAGAAGCTGGGTCCCATGTACGCGCGGATGCGCAAGCCGGACATGACGGACGAGGAGCGTGCGGCCGCGCGGGCGGAGAACATCGCGTTCCAGAACGGGCCGATCTGGGCGAACTGGCGGCAGGAGACGATCCGGGAGTGCATCGCCATGATCGAGAAGGCCCTGGCGTAGCACCCGCCATGCGAGGCACGGTTTGCGCCTCGGTTACCTTTGGCGCCTCACGTCGCCGCGCGGATCGCCATATGATGAAGCCATGGGTGCTTCGTTCAAGATAGGCCGCATCTTCGGGATCGACATCGGCGTCCACTGGAGCTGGGTGCTGATCTTCGTGGTCGTCACGTGGTCGTTCGCGACCGGAGTGTTCGAGCACTTCTACCCAGGATGGAGCACGGCGCAGCGTTGGGCCGGCGGCGCGATCGTTTCGGCCATCTTCTTCCTCTCGATCCTGGCGCATGAGCTGTCCCACGCCGTGGTGTCGAACCGGAACGGACTGCCGGTGCGCGACATCACGCTATTCGTGTTCGGGGGCGTCTCAAACCTGACGCGGGAGCCGGACACGCCGGGGTTGGAGTTCAAGATCGCCATCGTCGGCCCGCTGACGAGCCTCGCCCTCGGCGGGCTGTTCGCGGTCGGGTGGGCGATCTTCCGTCCGTCGTACGACGGTATCGCGGGGCTGAGCGCGAACCTGGCGCTGATCAACGTGTCACTCGCGGCCTTCAACATGCTCCCCGGCTTCCCGCTCGACGGCGGGCGCGTGTTCCGGTCTATCGTGTGGGCACGGAACCACAACCGGCTGCGCGCGACGCACACCGCGTCGCGCCTGGGCGAATGGATCGCGTACGGCGTGATGGCCATCGGGGTGCTGTACACGCTGTTCGGGAACTTCGGCGGTCTCTGGTTCCTTATCATCGGGTTCTTCCTTCGGAACGCGTCGGCAGCCAGTTACGAGCAACTGCTGCTCGAGACGACCCTCAGCAACATAAAGGTGGCGGATGTGATGCGGCGCGACGTGCCGCGCGTCTCGCCCGACGTGACGCTCTACGACCTCGTCCACGAGCATCTGCTGCGGGGAAGTGCGCGATGCTTCGCGGTGGATGCCGGAGGGGATTTCGCGGGCCTCGTCACGCTTACGGACGTGCGGAAGGTGCCGAAGGATCAGTGGCCCGCTACGAGCGTGTATCGGGCGATGACCCCCGCGACGAAGCTGCACACAGTGACGCCGGAAGAGAGCATCACGAAAGTGCTGCAGCTCATGACGCTGCACGACGTCAACCAGCTCCCCGTCATGCACGGACGCGATCTGGTGGGACTGGTGACGCGCGGCGACGTAATGCGCTTCATCGAGGTGCGAAAGGACCTGGAGGAGTCGCGCACGGACGGCAGCCGGCCAGAGCGCGGGGAGGACGTCGCTGCGGGAGTATCTCGGTAGGCAGTCGCGCCTATCTCGTCAACCCCAAGGCGTCTTGATGCCGGCCTTCTGAAACGCTTCGAGCAAGCGCGCGCGGAGCACGCCCGCGACTTCCCATTGACTTCCGGGCTTCACGGTGCCATTGACCTGCACCGCGACACCGTTGACGTCGATGCTGTCCACGCGAAGGTATTGCGGCGGACTGATGATCATGTCGGCGTACGCCGGATCGCGCGCGAGGTCGCGTCCGAGGGCATCAGACAGCTCGCGGACCTTCGCGAGGTCCGCTGAGGCGGCGACAGGAACCGTGACACGCACCTTGGCGAAGTCTCGCGTGTAGTTGGCGGCGACGACGACGGAGCTGTTGGGCACGGTGTAGATCACGCCATCAACGTCGCGGACGCAGGTGCGGCGAAGCGAGACATCCTCGACGGTGCCGGTGACGCCGGCGATGGTGATGACGTCGCCCTTCGCGTACTGGTTCTCGGCGAGGATGAAGATGCCGTTGAGCGTGTCCTTGACCAGCGTCTGTGCGCCGAGGCCGAGGGCGATGCTGGTGATGCCGACGCCGGCGAGCACGGGTCGGATGTCGAAGCCGAACTCCGGGAGGATTGTGAACAGCGCGAGGAAGAACAGTACGACCTGTGCCGAGCGGACGATGACGCTCGACAGCGTCTCGACACGTCGATCCACCTCGTGCGGATCGCGGCCGCCCATCTGGCGCGCGACCGCCGGGCGGAGGGCGAGAGGCACGACACGCGCGATGATGATCGCCGCGGCCGCAGCCAGCACGATCGTGCCGAAGACGGGCTGGCCGTGGTCACCGAACCACTGGCCGACGTCATCGCGGGTGAAGGCGAGGAGCAGTGCATGCATGCGAGATCACGCCAGTGTATTCGTGAGGCATCGGCGGCGGAAGCGATCAGGTCGGAACAGTTCGACGTTATGATCAGAGCGAGACGTGTGGATAGAATTGTGCCCATGGAGAACAGCAATGCATCGGTTGTGTCGGTGAGCAGCAAGGAGACGCCGGGCATACCAAAGCTGCCGCGCGAGTCGATCACCCTCGTGACGGACTATGGTGTGGACGGCGATTACCACGCCGGACGCTTCGTGCGGCACCGCTCGCGGGCGGCGAAGACGCCGGAGAAGCCGAACCTGCGGCAAGTGCACCTGATCCACGCGGAGCTGTTCGAAGAGGTGGGGGCTGTCGGCATCTGCGTCGAGGCGGGACAGATGGGTGAGAACATCACGACTCGTGGGCTCGCGATCCTGGAGCTGGCGCCGGGTACACGGCTGCATATCGGCGACGAAGCCGTGGTCGAGATCACGGGGCTGCGGAACCCGTGCAATCAGCTCGACGCGATCGACGAGCGATTGCTGAAGCACGTCGCGCACAAAGGCGACGACGGGAACATCGTGCGGAAGGCTGGGATCATGGGGACCGTTCTCACGGGTGGGGTAGTGCGGCCGGGAGACGCGATCCTTGTGGACGCGCCGCCCGGGGTCGTGGGGACGCTCGAGCCGGTATAGGGCTACAGAAGCCTACGCGATGTCATTGGCGCTGGACTGCACACTCCGGAAGGTAACGACGTCTATTCGAACTCCCAACCGTCGCCTTCAGCGAAGGTGCGGAGGATACGGCGAGCGACGACCATGCGGTGCACCTCGTCGGGGCCGTCGTAGATGCGCGCGGCGCGGGCGTTGCGGTACATACTCTCGAGCGGCGTATCGCCGGAGACGCCGCGGGCGCCGTGCACCTGGATCGCGCGGTCGATGACGTCGTGCAGGACGTTCGCGCCCCAGAACTTGATGATCGAGATCTCGACGCGTGCCTCGTCGCCGGTGTCGATCTTCTGCGCGGCGTGCAGCGTGAGCAGGCGCGCGGCCTGAATCTCCGCGGCTGAGTCGGCGATCCAGTTCTGGACGGTCTGCTTCTCAGCTAGCGTGCTGCCGAACGTCTCGCGCTTGAGCGCGTACCGGCACATCAACTCGAACGCGCGCTGCATCTGTCCCAGCCAGCGCATGCAGTGATGAATGCGGCCCGGGCCGAGGCGCCGCTGGGCAATCCGGAAGCCGTCGCCGGGCTCGCCCAGCGTGTTGGTTACGGGCACGCGGCAGTCTTCGTAACGGATCTCGCAGTGGGCGCCGTCGGTCTCGCCCATGACCGGCACCGGGCGGATGATATTGAAGCCGGGCGTATCGGTCGGCACGATGATCTGGCTCATGCGCCGGTGCGGCTCTGCCTCGGGATCGGTGACAGCCATGAGGATCGCGAACGACGCGCCGATGGCGCCGCTGGTGAACCACTTGTGGCCATTGATCACCCATTCGTCGCCGTCGCGGACGGCGCGGGTTCGCAGGCCAGTTGGGTCCGCGCCGGAGACTTCGGGTTCGGTCATAGAGAAGCAGGAGCGGATGTCACCGGCAACGAGCGGCTTCATCCAGCGCTGCTTCTGTTCGGTAGTACCGAACTGGTGGAGGATCTCGGCGTTGCCTGTGTCGGGCGCGGCGCATCCGAATGCGCGCGGGGCGTAAGGGCTGCGGCCGAGGATCTCGTTGACATACGCATACGGCAGGAAGCCCGTCCCGGTGCCACCGGCCTCGGGCCCGATGAACATCGCCCACATACCGTTGGCTTTGACCTCGGCCTGCAGGTCCTTCATGAGTGCGGCGGCGTTGTCGTCGTGCTGGTCGAGGATGTGCTCGTTGGGAACGATGCGCTCGTCGAGAAAGGACTTCGCCTTGCGGCGCATCTCTTTGATCGCGGGCGTCATGGTGTAGCTGGACATGTCGCGACTCCCGTGTCTGTTTCGTTACGTGGCGTGAGTCTAGCCCGTGCGGGGCGCTAGTTCACGCAAACGACGGAGCAGTCGCGGCCGTGCGAGCGCTCAGCTTCAGCGATCGCGGCTTCGACGGTGGAAGCGGAAGCGAAGCCGAGGCGCTCGGGAACGGCCGGATCTTCGGCGCCGGCGACGATGACGCCTGAGGCGTGCTTCAACCGACGGAGCGGGTGCGTAGCGAGCAGCGCGTGGATCGGATGGAAGGCCACATCGTTGCGGTAACGGTCGATGTAGCCGGCGTTGGTCACGAACTCTTCGCCGTGCCGCTCCATGATCTGCCAAGGGTCGCGCGTCTCGGGCAGGACGCGGTCCCACGCCTCGCGGTATGCGGGGTGGTGCTGCATGTCCCAGGTCTCACGGCAGGGGGTGGCGAGGACGACGGTGCAACCCGGCTTGCCGAGAGCTTCGATGTAGCCGCCGAGATAGCCGAGGCCGGATGAGACGAGCGTCAGAATGGGGTTCATCGAGCCGAAGACGGCGTACGGGCTCCAGTCGGGGACGCCGTAGACGACGATGTCGGCGGGCTCCGACTGCGAGCGGCGCGGCGCACTTCGTGCGGCCATCACCGCGAGCGCAGCTTTCCGCGTGTCGGCGACGCTGCCTGCCCAGACGTGCGCCATCTTCGTCGGGCTCGCCTGCACGCACTCGATCTTGTAGAAGCGCTTGTTCAGAGAGCGCTCGATGTGCTCGCCCATCTCGTCGAGCACGTCGTGCATGCGGTTGTTCAGCACAGCCATCGACATGCCTTCTGGGTGGTGGGTGTGGCGAATCGAGCGCCAGGTTGAGAGACCGACGGCGATCGACTTCCATCCGCCGCTGAAACCCATGGTCAGCCCGGCGTTGATGTAGACGCAGAGGTCTGCCTCGACGCCGCGGCGGTTGAGCTCGACGTCGTAGCCGCGCGCGGTCGTGCCGAGGTACACCAGGTCGGCGGCGTCCTCGGCGTCGTGGCACGTGAGTCGATCGCCGAAGCGGTCGACGAGGTCGCGGCCGATGATGATGGCGAGCTCATCGTGCGTGAACTTGCGGTGAAGAGCGTTAGCACAGATAAGCGTGACGTCGCCATCTCGGACGCCGGCGCGGCGGGCGCGCTCGAGCACCGCTTCGATGGCGACGCGGCGGATCGGACCGAACGACGTGACGGTCGGATCGTCGAAGGCGATGACGAGACGAGCGCCTGGGCCGAGGAGTTCGTCGACCTGTGGTCGGCCGAGGGGGTGTTCGAGGGCTTCCTCGACGGCGGCCGGCAGGTCTTCGATCGCGGCAAGCCCGCCGGCGGTCCCTGCGCTTCGCGCGACGACACGTGCACGCTCAGGCAATTCGACGGCGACGCTCGACTCGGCGAACGGTAGATCTACCTGCATCGCCGCGTCATACCACGTTTCCTAAGCACGTCCCAAGAAGCGGTTCTTCGCGAATGTAGCGAGCAGTAGACTCTTCGTATCTAAGAAGGAGCCCTGCATATGCCCGAAGGCGGACTGCTCGTGGCGCTGGCGCACCCTGACGACGAATCGCTTGTCGGCGGGACGATGGCGCTATACGCGGACCGCGGCGTGCCTGTGACGCTGCTGTGCGCGACGCGGGGTGAAGTGGGCGAGATCGCGGCAGGAACCGGCGCCACGCCGGAGACGCTGGGAGAGTTCCGCGAGCGCGAGCTCCGCGAGGCGGCGCAGATCCTCGGCGTGGTGGACGTGCGGTTGCTGGACTATCGCGATTCAGGCATGCATGGAACCGCGGACAACGACGATCCGCGCGCGTTGGCGCGGGCCGACGCGTCAAGAGTTGTCGATCAGATCATCCGCGTGATCGAAGAGGTGCGCCCGAAGGCGGTCATCACGTGGGACGAGACGGGCGGATACGGCCACCCGGATCACATCGCGATCTACCGACATGCCACCGCCGCGTTCGATGCGGTCATTGGAGCGAGGCGAGGGCCGACGCCAATAGCGCTGTTCTACTCGGTCATTCCGATCGCGGAATTTGGCGCGGCGATCTCAGAGATGCGCGCGCGCGGCATCGACGTCGGGGAGCCTCCTGGAGACGCGGAGGCGATGGTTTCGATGCCGCGCGTGGACGCCAACTGTGTCATCGACGTGAGCGCGCAGTACGACCGGAAGATCCAGGCGCTCGAAGCACACAAGACACAGACTGGCAGCTTCGGATCGTTCGCGCAGATGCCGGACGATGTGTCGCGCCGGCTGTTTTCGTCGGAGTACTTCTTCCGCGCTCGCCCACCGCTCGATGCGGATGCGCGTCTCGATGATCTCTTCGCGGACGTGCGCTGAGTATCGGATCGGTCAAGCTACGGGCAAGCCATTCCCAGTTGCGACCCCGCGTTGAGCGATCCGGCGCCGGCGGCGAGCGGGTTGCGATGCGGGAGCGGCAGCGTAGCGCCGGTACACGGCGACGCGCTGCCGCCCACGCGTCATGAAGGCATCCGGCGGCTCGGCCTCGCCGGACGCGGACTGAATATGCGCCGCAAGCGAAACGATGTGCTCGACGGCCTTGCGCTTATCCAGGATCAGCATCGAGCGCACGCAACTCCTGGCGTACGATCTGGCTCACGCGCTGCCGGGTGACGCCGAAGTGCTCCGCGAGACGCGTCTGCAGTCCCCAGCGGCCGCCGCGGCCGGCGACACCGTGCCGGATCAGCACGCGCGATGCGATGCGCAGCTTCTCGGTCCTTGTCAGCTCCTCCGCCTGCTCTTGCTCCACCTCGTGTGGCATCCTGCCCCCTTCTGTGAACGCCCGCTCCCGGGCCATGGCCTATACGCCGCCGCCGCGACGTAGGGCGCATGGTAGGGAACGGCCTCTCACGAACTCCGTGCACGGTTATGACGAGTTTTTCGGGCTGAGGTTTGGCTCTGACCAGCTTCCCCCAGCGGGCTACGGGCGGCGTGTTAGGATCGTGCGATTGGTCTCGAGGTCGGCGCGGGCTGTGTTTGGGAAGCTGCTAGTCATCGGACTGCTCATGATGGGCGCCTCCTCGGCCGCCTGTTCGACCGGCGGCGCAGCCTCCACACCGACGCAAGACGCTTCGAAGACACCGTTACCGGGCCCGCCGACCCCTACGGCCTTCCCGACGTTTACGCCGACGCCGGTGCTGGACGCTGGCGCGGAGGTCGTGGTCGGCGGGGATCTGCGCACCAGGTCAGAACCATCGACGCAGGCGCCGATGGTCGGGACGCTTCACGACCTCCAGACGGTCAAAATCATGCGCGCCGTGAAGGGCGAGAACTGGCTCGTCGGGACACAACGGTGGCTTTCGACTATCCCGGACTGGACGACGACGTGGTACCAGCTTTCGGACAACAGCTACGTGTACGCAGCGTTTGTGTATCTGCAGCAGCCGGGTGAGACTTCGCCACTCGTGGACGCGAAGGGGCAGGAGAAGTGGGTCGATGTGAACGTCTCGACTCAGACGGCGACGGCGATGGTCGGCGCGCAGCCGGTGTACACGGCGCCGGTCTCGACGGGTTCGCCGCAGTTCCCGAGCCCGCTTGGAACGCATCAGATCGAGAAGGACGGGCGGCTCGCGGTGGAGCGGATGACCGCGTCGCAGGCCGGGTATACGGCGAGCCAGGCGTCGTACGACGTGGAGCGGGTGCTGTTCACGCAGTACTACGATCGGAGCGGCGACGCGCTGCACATGAACTACTGGCGGCCGGCAAGCGTATTCGGGCACCAGGCGACCAGCCACGGCTGCGTCGGGCTGCAGGTACACGATGCGCAGTGGTTCTGGTTGTTCGGGTTCCCGGGGATGCGCGTCGAGATCCACGCTTGACGGAGGTCCAGGGCGCTTTACTTCTTCCACTGCCACGATCTAGGCTCAATCCGGCTATGACCCGACAAGTGTACTTGGACCACGCCGCAACGACTCCGCTGCACCCGCGCGCACTCGAAGCGATGATGCCGTACCTCACGGGGTCATACGGGAACCCATCGGCGCTGCATGGGTTGGGGCGTGAGGCGGGCAACGCGGTGCAACGGGCGCGGAAGACGGTGGCGGCGGTCATCGGGTGCAAACCCACGGAGATCGTGTTCACCGGCGGCGGGACGGAGTCGATCAACACGGCCCTGAAAGGGGTTGCATTCCAACAGAAGAAGGCGCGTGCCGGGAACCACATCGTCACCTCGGCCATCGAGCACCATGCGGTGCTCCACGCGTGCCAATACCTGGAGCGCTTCGGGTTCGAGGTGACCTACGTGCCGGTGGACGGCGATGGACTCATCGATCCGGATGAGGTGGCGAGCGCAATGACCGATCGGACGATCCTCGTCAGCATCATGACGGCGAATAACGAAGTCGGGACGATCGAGCCAGTCTGCGAGATCGCGGAACGAGTCGCAGACCGCGCGCGATCACTAGGACGTCGCATCCCCTTCCACACTGACGCGGTTCAGGCACCGAACTCGCGGTCGCTTCGACTGGCTGAGCGTGGCATCGACCTTATGAGCCTTGCGGCGCACAAGTTCGGGGGACCGAAAGGCGTGGGCGTGCTGTACGTACGGCGTGGAGTGCCGTTCCTGGCGCAAATGAACGGCGGCGGACAGGAGCGTCAGCGGCGCGCCGGCACGGAGAACGTGGCGGGAATCGTGGGGACGGCCGAGGCACTGCGCACTACGCAGGATGACCTCGAGACGGACCGGCCGCGCGTGGCGGCGGTGTCGCGCGAGCTCCGGGACGCGATCCTCACTACGATCCCGCGCTCGACACTCAACGGTCATCCGGAGCAGCGGCTCGCCAACAATGTGAGCGTCAGCTTCGACGGAGCGGACGCGCGCGACCTCGTGCGTGACCTCGACGAGCACGGCATCGCGTGCAGCGCGGGTGCCGCGTGCGCGGGCGCGAACATCGAGCCGTCTCACGTGCTGCTGGCGATGGGAGCGCCGCTCGAACGGGCGGTGGGCACGCTTCGGTTCAGCCTGGGGCGGGAGACGACCGCGGCGGACATCGATGCGGTGATGGACGTCCTGCCGACTGTCGTGGAGCGTTCCCGCGCGCGCAGTCTCGTGGCGGCTGGCGCGTAGCCATATCCCGATCCTCGATGTCCGATGCGGATCGCCTGATATCATCGCGATATGGGCGATGCGACGGATGAGGTCACGCCTTACGTCGAGCTGATCCGCACAGAACTGCAGCTCAAACCGGATATCGATCCAGTCGCGGAACTGGCGACGCGGCTGTCGCCCGAAGATCCACACGACAGGCCGCCTGCGCGCGCACCTGCGGTGCTGCGGCTGGGGCGCGCCGTATGGAGCTTGCGAAGGCATCGAGTGCCAGCGGCGTCGATCGAGACGATGACGAGGGACCTGCGCGTGCTCAAGCTCTTCGATCCTGACGATCCGTGGCCGGACGAGTCGCTGGACCGCCTGCTCACCGACGTGAAGGTCGCGAAGCCGCGGCGATCGCGAACGACCGCTGAACCCGCGCATGATCCGAAGGTCGTACGGATGAAGCCTCGGGGACGGCGGTGACGCGCTTCGTGCGCAAGCTATTCGGACGGGCCGAGGACGACGCGGAGACAGAGCCACGCGACTATCCGATCAGGTTGGTGTTCGCGCTCGGCAACCCGGGCAGCGAGTACGCCGGTAACCGCCGGAACGTCGGTTTCTGGGTTGCGAACCGGCTCGCGCGCAAGCATGGCGTCGAGTTCGGCACGAAAACGGTGACGTACGCGCTGGCGGAGGGGGAGATGGCTGGGCGGCGCGTCGGCGTGGCGAAGACACGCACGTACAACAACGACAGCGGGAAGGCAGTGGTCGCGCTCATCGACCGACTGAAGCTCGACGACGCGAAGGAGCTGCTCGTGGTATCGGACCACCTCGACTTACCGACGGGGAAGGTGCGGCTGCGGCGCAAGGGTGGCGGCGGCGGGCAGAAGGGGATGTCGGACGTGATCCAGCGGACCGGCACGGACGAGTTCCCGCGGGTGCGGATCGGAATCGGGCGGCCGGTGGTGGGCGGGAAGCCGTCGTGGGAACCGGAGGACGTGGCAGGATGGGTGCTGTCGGATCCAACGCCTGAGGAGCGCGAAGTGCTGGACGCCGGCGTGGCGCGCGCGATCGAGGCAATCGAGTGCGCGATCGCGGAAGGCATCGACGCGGCGATGAATCGGTACAACCGGGATTAGCGGCTAGAGCTCTTCGTGGCGGACGGCGCCGTCGCCCTGTTCGTGTTGGCGGAGGCCGTCCTCGAGGGTGTGCCACGCGAGGGTCGCGCACTTTACGCGGACGGCGAATTTTCCAACGCCCTGAAGCGCTTCGAGGTCGCCGAGATCCTCCGGCGGCTCGCCTTCGGGGTTCGTCATCATCTGCTTGAACTCTTCGGAGAGGCGGCGAACTTCCGCGATCGGCTTCCCGAGTACGAGATCGGACATCATCGAGCCGGAGGCCTGAGAGATCGAGCATCCGCGTCCGACGACTCCAATGTTCGCGAGCGTCTCGCCATCGAAGTCGAGCTGGATTTCCACTTCGTCGCCACAGACGGGGTTGTAGCCCTCGGCGACGACGCCGGCGTCGGCGAGCCGCTCGCGGTGGCGCGGGTGCTTGTAGTGGTCGAGGATGAGGTCGCGATAGAGATCGTCGACCTCAGGCTCGGGCTGGCGCTGCTGCATTTCCAAAGATCCTGTCCGCCTGCCCGAGTGCGTCTATCAAGGCATCGATCTCGGACTTGCGGTTGTAGATGTACAGGCTGGCGCGCGCCGTCGCGACGACGCCGAGCTCTCGCATGAGCGGCTGTGCGCAGTGATGGCCGGCGCGGATGGCGATGCCCTCGGAATCGAGCACCTGGCTCAGATCGTGGGGGTGGAGATCGCCGTAGTTGAAGGTGACGGCGCCGCCGCGCTCGGAGGCATCGCGCGGGCCGTACAGGGTGACGCCTTCGACGTTGCTCAGCGTATCGATCGCGTACTGCGTCAACTCGATCTCGTGCGCGCGGACCGCGTCCATGCCGAGGCCCTCGAGGTAGTCGATGGCGGCGCCGAAGGCGATAACGTCCGCGATGTTGGGCGTGCCCGCTTCGAACTTGTGCGGGAGGTCGGCGTAGGTGCTCTCCTCGTAGGTGACGCGGCGGATCATCTCGCCACCGCCGAGGAAGGGATCCATGGCCTCGAGCAGATCGCGTTTGCCGTAGAGGACGCCGACGCCGGTTGGCCCGAGCATCTTGTGGGACGAGAAGGCGAGGAAGTCGCAGTCGAGATCCTGCACATCGACGGGCATGTGCGGGACGCTCTGCGCGCCGTCGACGAGGACGACGGCACCGGCGCGATGAGCGACTTCGGCGATCTGCTTAATCGGGTTGATCGTGCCGAGGACGTTCGACATCTGCGAGATGGCGACGATCTTTGTGCGCTCGCCGATCTTCGCGAGTACGTCGTCCCAGACGAGATGGCCGGTTGTGTCGATGTCGATGTAGCGGAGTTTCGCTCCGGTGGCGATCGCGATGAGCTGCCACGGGACGAGATTACTGTGGTGCTCCATCGCCGAGAAGACGATCTCGTCGCCGGGCTGGAGGAATTTGCGGCCCCACGCGTTCGCGACGAGATTGATGGATTCGGTCGTGTTGCGGGTGAAGACGATCTCCTGCTCGGGATTGGCGGCGTTGATGAACTGACCAGCCTTGACTCGCGATGCTTCGTACGCGGCGGTGGCCTCTTCGGCAAGGGTGTGGAGGCCGCGGTGGATGTTGGCGTTGTAGTACTCGTAGTAGTGGACGAGCGCGTTGATGACGGAACGCGGCTTCTGGGTCGTGGCAGCGTTGTCGAGGTAGACGAGCGGCTTGCCGTGGACCTTGCGGTCGAGGATCGGGAAGTCCGTGCGGATCTCCTCGACGTCGAAGCTTGCGACGCGGCCGTTCTTCGACCTGGTGCTAGTCAACTCGGACCTTCACTTCGTCGCCATCGACGACGACGGCATACGTCTGCACCGGGCGCACGGCGGGTAGGACGACCGCGCGACCTGTCGTGACATCGAATTTGGCGCCGTGGCGCGGGCACTCGACGCGATTGCCTTCGAGCACGCCCTGGTCGAGCGGGCCGCCGTCGTGCGTGCAGACGTCATCGATCGCATAGAACTGACCATCGACGTTGCAAAGAGCCACGCGCTTGCCATCGACCTCGCGCACGCTGATGTGGCCGGGCGCGGTCTCGCTGACTTTCGCGACGCTGACGAATCCCTCGGCGGCCTGTGCGGTGTCATCGGTCATGCGCTCATCACCTCGTCGAACGTAAGGGCCCCGACGCCGCCGCCGGCCTTCTGCAGTACGGCGTCCATCACGCGTTCGCGCAGCCGCGCGTCTGGAATGCGATCGACGACGTCGGCGAAGAACCCTTCGACCAGCATGTGCTCGGCGACATCTTTCGGGATCGCGCGCGACTCAAGGTAGAACAGCTCGTTTTCGTCGACCGGGCCGGCGGTAGCGCCGTGGCTGCACTTCGTCACGTCCCAGGCCTCGATCTCGAGGATGGGGATCGGCGCAGCCTTCGCGTGCTCGCTCAAAAGCATGTTGCGCGACGTCTGGTTTGCCTCGGAAGCGCTTGCGGTGGGATTGATGCGAGTGATGCCGTACCAGACGATCGACGACGATCCGGTCATAGCGGACTTGAACTGCAGGTCGCTGATGGTGTGGTTGCCGACGTGGTTCTGCAGCGTGTTGTAGTCGAAGTGCTGGTCGCTGTCGCCGAAGGTAACCCCAAGGAGTTGCGCGTTCGCGCCGGGTTCGGGCATCTCGGTATCGATGCGCATCTTCGTGAGCTTGCTGCCGATGCCGGCGGCCGTGCAGAGGAACTGCGCATCGCGGCCGAGGCGTGCGCGAACGGTGTTGAAGTTGTAGACGTTGTCGCCCCAGCGATTGATGTTGTAGTACTGCACCCTCGCGCTGTCGCCAGCGAATATTTCGACCACTCCACTGACGAAGGACTTCGCACCGGCGCCGGGCGACACCGATTCGTCGATGATCGTGACCTCGCTCTCGGGCTCGGCGACGATAACGGCGTGAGGGAACAACGCCAGTGCTTTCGATGAGGCTTCGAACGTGAGCTGGATCGGCGCATCGATGACGACGCCGCGCGGGACATAGAGGAAGCATCCGCCGCTCCAGATCGCGGCGTTGAGGGCGACGTATTTCCACTCGTCGGGCTTGACCGCAGCAGAGAGGTACTTCTGCACGAGTTCGGGATGCTCGCCGGAGGCGGTATCTAGGTCAGTCAGGATGACGCCCTTCGCGCGCAGGTCATCGTTGAGCGCGGTGGCAATGACGTCGGCTTCGCGCTGGATGATATGGCCCGCGAGTTCGCCAACGGCGGGCGCGCTTTCGATGGCTGCCGACGCGTTGCCGGAGAAGGGCCGGACGCCGTTGAAGACGATGGAGCGGACATCGGTGCGGCGCCACTCTTCGTCGGTCTCGGGCGGGAAGTCCATCGCTTCGTAGGTGCGCCAAGCTTCAATCCGGCGGTCGCGGAGCCATGCGGGCTCATCGTGGCGACGCGAGATCTCTTCGACGGCGGCGCGGTCGATGAAGGTGAATCCTGGTGCTGTCGCTTGCTGTGTCATCTAGCGCTTGTAGTCCCGTCGTTTCCAGCGATCAAGGGAATTCGTTTCGTGAGTTTTCGTGTTTTCACTGCGGCGCGGACAGGTTTGAAGAGCTGGCCCTACGTTTTAACGCTCGATCCTGCGATGCTCCCGATCTGCTCAATGTCTCAAGTCTGTGCTCGATGGCTGAGCGGGGAATGGCACTAGCCAACGGCGCCTTCCATCTGGAGCTCGATGAGACGGTTGAGCTCGACCGCGTATTCCATCGGCAGCTCCTTGACGATGGGCTCGACGAAGCCGTTCACGATCATCTTGGTGGCCTCGACTTCGCTCAGGCCGCGGCTCTGCAGGTAGAAGAGCTGCTCCTCGCCGACGCGCGAGACGGAAGCCTCGTGGCCGATGTTGACCTGCTCCTCTTCGATCTCCATGAGCGGGTAGGTGTCGGAGCGCGACTGCTCATCGAGGAGCAGGGCGTCGCAGCGTACGGTCGACTTCGAGCGCTCGGCGCCCGGGTAGACCTTCAGCGCGCCGCGGTAGCTGGTGCGGCCCTTACCGCGCGAGACGGACTTGGAGATGATGGTCGACGTCGTGTCCGGGGCCGCGTGCACCATCTTCGCGCCTGCGTCCTGATGCTGACCATCGGAGGCCATCGCGAGGGAAAGGACCTCGCCGTGGGCGCCGGGCTCCATGAGGTAGACGCTCGGGTACTTCATCGTGAGGCGCGAGCCGAGGTTGCCATCGACCCACTCCATCACGGCGTCCTCGTATGCGGCGGCGCGCTTCGTGACAAGATTGAAGACGTTGGTGGACCAGTTCTGGATCGTCGTGTAGCGGACGCGGGCGCCCTTCTTCACGACGATCTCCACGACGGCGCTGTGCAGCGAGTCGGTGGAGTAGATCGGGGCGGTGCAGCCTTCCACGTAGTGGACGTAGCTGCCCTCTTCGGCGATGATCAGCGTCCGCTCGAACTGGCCCATGTTCTCCTTGTTGATGCGGAAGTAGGCCTGGAGCGGGATGTCCACCTTCACACCGGCGGGGACGTACACGAAGCTTCCGCCGGACCACACCGCGCTATTGAGCGCCGCGAACTTGTTGTCCGCAGGCGGAACGATGGTGCCGAAGTACTGCTGGACGATCTCCGGATAGTCGCGGACCGCGCTGTCGGTGTCGACGAAGATGACGCCGAGTTTCTCGAGGTCCTCACGGATGCTGTGGTAGACGACCTCGGAATCGTACTGGGCGCCGACGCCGGCGATGAGGGACTTCTTCTCTGCCTCGGGAATACCGAGCTTGTCGAAGGTGTCCTTGATGTACTCCGGGACGTCCGACCAGTCCTGCTCCGGCCGGTCGGAGGCGCGCGCGAAGTAGAAGATGTCGTCGAAGTCGAGGTTGTAGTTCTGGATGCTGCCGCCCCAGAAGCCGGTCGGCATCGGCTTCTCGAGGAAGTGGTGGTACGACTTCACGCGGAAGTCGGTCATCCACTGCGGCTCGTTCTTCACGGCCGAGATCTCGCGAACGACCTGCTCGCTGAGGCCCTTCTCGGTGCGGTACTTGTAGACCGCGTTGTCGTTGTCGTTGAAGCCGAACTTGTAGCCTTCGCTCTGCGCGATCTCCGGCTGAATCTTCGCAACCATGGCTATGCCTTCTCTCCAGTCGCCACGAGCTCTCCGGTGTGCCTGGCGATGATGGGATCGTATCCCTGCTCTTCTAGCTGCAGCGCGAGCGCCGGGCCCCCTGACTCGATGATGCGGCCCTGGTACAGCACGTGCACGAACTCCGGCTTGATGTAGTTCAGCAGGCGCTGGTAGTGCGTGATGAGTACCACGCCGAGCTTGTCGGTCATGAGACGATTGACGCCTTCGGCGACGGTGCGCAGCGCGTCGATGTCGAGGCCGGAGTCGGTCTCGTCCATGATCGCGAGGTCGGGGTCGAGGATGCCCATCTGAAGGATCTCGGCACGCTTCTTCTCGCCGCCGGAGAACCCCTCGTTCACATAGCGGCGGGCGAACTGCTCGTCCATGCGGAGCATCTTCATCGTGTCCAGGAGCTTGGTGCGGAACTCCCGGACGGGGACGTCCTCGCCGCGGACTGCTTTCATGGCCTGGCGGAGGAAGTTGACCATCGTGACGCCGGGGATGCTCGTCGGGTACTGAAACGCGAGGAAGAGCCCACGCTGGGCACGCTGGTCGGGCGTGAGCGCGAGGATGTCTTCGCCCTTGAATAGCACCGTGCCGCCTGTGACCTGGTAGCGCGGGTGGCCCATCAGCGCGTTCGCGAGCGTGCTCTTCCCCGAGCCGTTCGGACCCATGATGGCGTGCACTTCGCCACGGTTCACCTCGAAGTCAACACCGTTGAGGATCTGCTTCCCCTCGACGCTGACCTTGAGACCTTCAATGCTGAGCAGTTGTTCCGCCATTACTCCTCTTCCCGCTTTAGTCAGTCGCGTGGTCGCGCGCGGCCTCGCGGATCTCGCGCACGACGTATTCGCATTGCGTTGAACCGTCCACCATGCGGCTCACCTGTGCGACCGGCGCGCCAACGAGCAGCTCGACCGTGCGGCGGTCGGCGTGGCACGGCGCGTCGGAGGCTTCTGCGGCCTTCCGGTACGGGCAGGCGGTGTTCATCAGGTGGTAGCCGTCAGCTTCTTTGCGCCAGTGGTCGACGATGCCCTCGCCCTTCAGTGCCTCGCTGGTCTCGGCCACGCGCTCGGCGACCGTGGTCCCGGTGACCATCGGGCGGTAGGCACTGGCGACGTCTTCGGCTACGCCCGAAAGCACCTGCTCGAGCACCTGCTCGCCGGTACCGGCCTCCTCGACAGGCATGGCGGCGAAGCGCCGGAACATCCGGTTCACGAGGCGCGGGTAGTGCCCGGACTGCTCCTCGGCCCGCTCGGTGAGGCTGTAGACGTACGATGGGCGTCCAACGTCGTGTCGCTGGAGGCGGACGTCCACGAGTCCCTCGGCGCGCATCACCTCGAGGTGGCGGCGGATGTTGGCCTGGTTCAGGCCCAGCTCGGTGGCTATCTGGCCAACTGTGGCCTCGCCGTGGGCGGCGAGGAGGTCTCGGACGACGTCTCGGGTGGACTTCACGCTCTGATCGTATCTAGGGAGTGGCTGAATAACAAGCGATTAGCGCGTTTTTATGCGCTTTTGCATCTTTTGTCTAGGACCGGCCACGGGCGCGGCCCAGGCGCCACTCTCCGCCTCGGCTAGAGCTTCACGAGGTTATCGAGGGCGCCGGTCAGCTCCTCCTCGCTGAAGATGGCTTCGAGCTTGCCGACGACCTTGCCTGTCCGGTCCATGAAGAAGGTGTACGGCTCGCCCGGGAGGTTCCACTCGGTGACGGCAGGACGGTACTTCTGGAGCTGGAAGTCCTGCCAGACCTCGATGTGCACGAAGTCCACCCTGTCTCGGTACGCGGGCACCTGCTGGAGGAGGACCTCGAGCACCGGGCCGCAGAAGCGGGTGACGCAGAAGGCGGGCGTGCTGAACTGCACCGCGAGCGGTCGGCCCTTGCCGAGGACGTCAGCGATGACCTTGTCGTGGAGGGTGCAGATGGGGTCGCGGGAGCAGAGGCTGGCGGTGTCCGGGTTGGTGGCGGCAGTGTCGTTGTGGCTCGCAGGCGGAACCTCGCCGAGGGCCGGGCTCTGGGACTTGTCGCGGACGACGAAGGGCGCCTGGATCGTGGCGGGCGCCCCACCGCTGTGGGGCGTGGCGGTGATCTCGACGCCCCACTTTCCCGCGACGTCGAACGGGGTGTTGGCAACGTAGAACGCGACGCTGTCATCGCCCACGGCGCCCTGTGCGCTCTTGTCGTGTGTGTGCGCGCCGGGGACGTTCAGCTCGATGAATTCGGCATCGCCTTCGCCGCGGAGCGTGCCGGTGGTGCCGTCGGCGGCGAGCGTGAAGAACCGCATGTGCACGTCAGCGTCCTTCACGAGCTTGCGGTTGGCGTCGATGAGGCCGACGGCGAAGCGGTTGTCCTGGTTGGCGACGAACTCCTGCGTAAGGAGCTGCGGAGTGATGCCGGAGGGGTTGGCGCTGGGGTTCGGCGTGGGCGCGGGCGCGCTCGTCGACGTGGCGCTGCTCTTCGACGACGAGCCGCAGCCGACCGCGTACAGCGCGGCGCCGCCGGCGGTCAGCGCGAGGCCGTTACGCAGGAACGCCCGCCGGTCGAGCGGGCGTGCGATGGGCGGGGAGTCGTCGTTCGAGTCGGGCAATCAGGTCTCCGTTTTACGGCGTGCTCTCAACGTAAGATACGCGCGGTGAGGGGACAAGAGATGTGGGCGGCGGGGCAGATCGGAAAAGAGACGACGGACGGCAAGACAGCAACGGAAAAAACAACCGACGACTGACGACTGATGGGCTCGACTGACGGGGGTCGGGATCAGGTGGCGGCGAGAAGGGCGCGGAGGTCCTGCTTCGAGTCGAGAATGTGCGCCCAGATGTCGCCTCGCTTCTCAGCACGGGCGGGCATGGTGTCGATGTCGAAGTCGGTCGGGTAGATGTGCTCCAACTCTTCCCATGTGACGGGCGCGGAGGCGCCGGCGTTGTCCGACGGGCGCAGCGAGTATTCGGACGCAAGGGTCTTGCCTCGGGTGTTCTGGTTATGATCGAAGAAGATCTTTCCTTTCCGTTTCGGGACGGTCCACTCCATGGTGAGGTCGTTGGGGTGCTGCTGGAGCAGGAACTGTCCGACTGCCTGGGTGGCGGCGCGGATCTCGTCGTAGGTGTGCTGGCGGAGGACCGGGACGTAGATGTGCAGGCCGGTCTTGCCGGTGGTCTTCACGAATGACGACAGGCGCAGTTGTTGTAGCAGCTCCTTCAGTGAGAACGCGATCTCGCGGGTCTTCTCGAACGCGCGCCGGTTGAGCGCCGGCTCTTCGCCCTTCTTTTCTTCGCCGGAGTAGATGTAGGGGTCGAGGTCGAAGATCATGAACTCCGGATAGTTCAGGACGCTGCGCTCCATGTTCTCTTCGGAGCCGGCGAAGAGCGTTGGCAGGCCGCGGGCGTCGGGCTCCGGGTTCACGCGCGCCATCCATGCATGCATCTCGATGTCGGCGAGCTGGGCGAGCCAGATCAGCGTCTCGAGGTTATTCACGAGGATGTACTCGCCGTCCTCGTCGTTATGAGCGGAGTAGATGTTGACGCGCTCGACGCGGAAGTCCGTCGGGAAGGGCTGGGGCCAGTGCTTCTGGTAGAAGTTGTTGCCGTGGACGCCGTTGGGGTAGCGGTTGAGCGTTAGCGGACGATCGGTGAGGTGCGGGACGATGCACGGGGCGATGCGCGCGTAGTATCGGATCAGCTCGCGCTTCGTGCGCTCAGGATGATCCTTCGTGGCCGGCCAGAAGACCTTGTTGAGGTTCGTGAGCTTCAGGCGAGCCTCGCCGACTTCGAGCGTGAAGTCGTCCTTCGGATTGGCGTCGAGCTGATCGAGGACCGAACGGATCGTCGATTCCAGCGAGGTCGGGGCGCCGTCGGCGGGCGGCGGTAGATCGGGCTCCATTACGTCGATCGACGCTGGCGCGGGATCTTCGCGTCGGATGCTCTTCGGATCGATGTCGTTGCGCAGGCCGAGGAACACGGGCGCGCGGAGGTTGCCGTCTCGAGTCCACGAGGCGAACTTCACGCGCGCTACAAGCTCCGGACGCACCCAGAAGCAACGCGCAGACTTGTCACCGGCCCATCGACCGCCGATGACCGTCGGCGGGTTCAGGAACGGCGACTCATCGGTGCGCAGGTCGCGCAGTTGCTTCGTGAAGTCGTCGAGCATGCGGTCGGTCAGGCCGGAGCCGACGCTGGCCGCGAAGTGCAGGCGGTCGCCATCGTAGACGCCGACGAGCAGGCCGCCGAAGGTCTTCGAGCGTGAGCCCTCGCCCTCGGTGTAGCCGCCGACGACGAACTCCTGCTCGTTGGTGTTCTTGAACTTCAGCCAGGACTGGCTGCGGGCCCCCGGCTCGTATGTGCTCTGCGCGCGCTTTCCGACGGCACCCTCGAAACCGAGTTGCGATGCCGCTTCGTACATGCGCAGACCGTCGTCGGCGAGGTGGTCGGTGTACTTCACGTGATCGACGATCAACAGCGTGCGACGGAGCAGCGTCTTGCGCTCGATAAGCGGCACTCGTCGAAGATCGAAGCCGTCGAGATACAGAAGATCGAAGGCGTAGAAGCAGACGGGCGTCTCCGCGGCGGCGCGGTCGACTTCTGCGGGGCGGGAGAGGTTTATGCGGGCCTGCAGGATCTGGAAGTCGGGCGCGCCGTGCTCGTTGAGGGCGACGACTTCGCCATCGAAGACGGCTTCGCGTACCGGCTGTTGCTTCATGCCATCAACGACTTCCGGGTATTGCAGCGTGACGACGTTGCCTCGGCGGCTGCGCAGTTCGACTTTGCCGTCGCGGACGAAGGCGAGCGTGCGGACGCCGTCCATCTTTGGTTCGAAGAGCCAACCCTTGCGTGAGAAGGGTTTGGCGACGAGCGTGGGGAGCATGGGGCGTTCGGATTTCGCGTCCGGGAACGGCACGCGCTTCGCGTCGGGGTGAGGCGCCTCGCGATCGGTGGCGGCCGCGGCGGTGACACCATCCTCGGCGTATCTGACGCGCGGCATGCGGCCTTCCTGCAGGTCCTTGATGCTCAGGCCGCTCAGCACGGACTGGTCGTCTTCGAGGACGTCGCGCTCGGAGGCGTATTCGTCGCGGTGCTTGATGAGGAGCCAGTCCTTACCCTCGACGTTGCGGCGGCCGCCGATGCGGACGAGGGTCCATGAGCCGTGCAGCTTCTTTCCGCGGAGCGTGAAGGAGAGCTTGCCGACCGAGAGCCCTTCGCGCATGCGGCGGCTGCCGTCTTCCTTGTCGCCCCATGAGAGTTCGCCGTCCTCGTCGGGTGTGTAGGTGCCGTTGTCCCAGACGATGACCGCGCCGGCGCCGTAGTTGCCTCTGGGAATCGAGCCCTCGAATCCGCCGTAGTCGAAGGGATGGTCTTCGACATGGGCAGCCATGCGCCTGTCTTTTGGGTTCAGCGAGGGCCCGCGGGGGACGGCCCAGGACACGAGGACGCCGTCGACTTCGAGGCGGAAGTCCCAGTGCATGCGCGTGGCGCGATGCTGCTGGATCACGAATGTGAGGTCGCGGTTGGTCTCGGCCGGGGCGCCGGCCTCGGGCTCGGGGGTGTCGTCGAAGCGGCGCTTCTCGCGGTATTTGAGAAGGGCGTCGAGGTCCGGGGGCGGCTTCTTCTGCGGCATACGTTGTTATTGTCGAACGCATGCGCAGGCGCGGCAATCGCGCGGGCGGGGCGTGGCGGGCGCGGCTAGCGGCGTGACGTGTCGGGCACGCCGAGGAGGAGCCAGGTCCGACGCTGCTCGATCTCGGCGGTGTGGGCTCGCTCGTGCGAGATGATGCGGCGCACCGCCTTGCGGATCGTCCACTCGCCGCCGACGGGCTGGCCGGGGTGGCGAGGGCGATAGACGCGGGAGAGGGCCTCGCCATCCATGGCGCGGAAGGCGTTGACGGTGCGGGCGCGCTCTTTTTCAGGGTTCGAGACCGACTCGTAGATGCCGGGCGCGGCAGCGTCGGTGAGGGCGCCACGGTAGAACGCCTCGAGCTGGAGGACGTGCGTGACGAGGCCGCGGATGCTGCGGGCTTCAGGCGCCCACGCGTCGAACGATTCGAAGGCGGATGCGGGCGGCGTCCAGTCGACGACGACGTCGGTCAGCGGCGCCAGGGCGGCCATAAGATCGTCACGTGCGTAGGACATGCGCCGGATCAACACGTCGAGTTCGCCTGGCGTGAGCGCGATCTTCTCCGCGTCGAAGCAGAAGTCCGGCTTGGCGATGCCGTCAAGGGTTTCGACGATGCGCCAGTCGCCGTGGTGCTCGATCTGTTCGCCGTGCGAGGCGAGCCATCCGATGTGTTCGGCGATGACGATCGGGAGCATGCTTTCGATCGCGCCGATGGTTTGTCCACCCACGATGCAGCCGGGCAGATCGAGGACCCACGCGTGGCGGAAGTCGCCGTAGTCCGCCATGCCGATCGTGTGCGTCATGTTTCGACGATCCGGATCTGCAGCACTGCATGAAATTGCTCTGCGACGAGGACGCCGCGGAGCTCGATCGAGCCTGATGCGTGATCGAAATCGCGGGTACCGCCGTCGATGTCGTAGGTCAGGGTCAACTCCAGATCGGCGTCAGCGTGTTCGCTGGATTCGCCGATGGTTGCATCGGCGAGGGTGGCGAAGAGCTCGCTACCATCGCCGCGCGCGACGGTGACGTCGCCTTCGCTGCGCGCGTCCGCCAGTCCGATGTTCCAGGAGAGCGATCCGGAGAATGTCCACGCGCCGTCAGCGTTCGCGCCCTCGAGCGTGATCATCTGTGTACCGTTGAGCAGCTCCTGTCGCTCGACGATATCGCCGGAGACGTTAACCTCGATGTCCATGTGAGGAAGCGTAGCGTCCGTCCGCGGCTGGCGTCGGAATCTCCACCGTCGCTCGCGGTCCGCGCTACGCTGCGGCGTGCCTGATATCCAGCGGCTCCGCCTTGCCCGTGCGACGATGCTCGCGCGTCTGCCCGAGGACGGCGCCCGCGGATCTACCAGCATCCGGGCACCGCACGACGTCCCGATCCTCGACGACGAGCGCATCGGGGAGGACGAACGTGCACGGCTGCTGGAAGTCGCGGGTGCATCGGCGACCGGCAGCATATTGTTCGCGAGCGCGTCGGGGATCATGCTCGTGCTCCCGCCATTCCCCGTCGAGAACTCGGCAGACTTCTCGGAGATCCGGACGGCGCCGGTCGTCGAGCTGCTCGCGCGGAAGCGCGCTATAGCGGTACTTCTCTTGCGGCTCGGCGGGTTCAGCGTGGGATTCTTCCGCGGCGAGGCGCTGATCGACTCGAAGACCGATCAGCGCTTCGTGAAGAACCGTCACCGCAAAGGCGGGCAGTCGCAGCGGCCGTTCGAGCGCATTCGCGAAAAACAGATCGCCGAGTTGTTCGGGAAGGTGTGCGAGACGGCGCGCGAGAAGCTCGACCCGTACGAGAGCGAGATCGAGCACGTGTTGTTCGGCGGCGACCGCCGGACACTCTACGACTTCCGCACGCACTGCCGGTACTTCGAGCGGTACGGAGTGCGGGTGCTCGAGCGGGTGCTAGCGGTGCCTGGCGATCCGCGGCGCGTGTCGCTCGAGGCGATACCTCGGGAGGTGTGGTCGAGCGATGTATATGTGCTGACGATCGCGTGATGAGCCGTCAGCCGTCGGCGGTCAGCGGTGACGATCGTTAGTCGGTACGAGCGATTGCGTACCGGACCCGCCACGGCAATTAACCTTCGGCCTTGACCTTCTTCACCGCGTCGATGAACGCGGGCAGTACGGTCTTGAAGTCGCCGACTATTCCGAAGCGGGCGGCCTTGAAGATGTTGGCATCGGCGTCCTTGTTGATGGCGACGATGTTCTTTGACCCGGAGCATCCCGCCATGTGCTGGCTGGCGCCGGACACGGCGACGGCGATGTAGACCGTCGGACTGACGACCTTGCCGGTGAGGCCTACCTGCTCGGCGACGGGACGCCAGCCGAGGTCGGCGACGGCCCGACTTGCGCCGACAGCGCCGCCGAGGAGATGCGCGAGCTCTTCAATGCCCGCGAAGTTCTCGGGGCCGCCGAGGCCACGGCCGCCGGTGACGACGACATCAGCATCCTCGAGACGGACGCCTTCGGCCGTCGCGACCTTCCGCTCAACGAGCTTGGTGCGGATTGCGGACTCGTTGAATTCGACCTTCACGGTCTCGCCGGCCGAACCACCGTCGACCGGATCTTGTGACTTCGGGCGGACGGTGGCGACCGCAGGGCGGGTGCTAAAGCTGTTCACGGCGCGCGCGTTGCCACCGTACGCGGGCCGCGTCGTGTGGAGCTGGCCGTCCTTCATCTCGATGGCGATGGTGTCCATCGCGACGGCGGTATTGAGCTTGTACGCGAGCGCCGGAGCCAGGTCGCGGCCCATGTTGGTCTGGCCGATCAGGATCACATCGGGGTCGGCCTGCTTCGCCGCTGCGACGGCGGCGTGCGTGTAGCCGTCGTTGGTGTATTGCGCGAGGGCGGGGTTGTCGACGACGTACACCTTCTCGACGCCCTTGATGTTGCCAGCCGCCTGCTCCACGTCAGAACCGATGAGCATGGCCGACACCGCACCGGCGTTGAGTCGCGTCGCGGCGCCGATCAGCTCAGGCGTGATCGGCGCGACCGCGCCATCCACAAGTTCGGCGAGTACCAGGACTCCGTTTGGCATTGATATCTCCGTTTCATCGCAGGGGCGCAGCGCGACCTTAGATAAGCTTGGCTTCCTTCAGACGACGAGCGAGCGCCATCGCCTGGTCCTCGGGCGTGTCGCCCTCCATGATCTCGACCTTCGTGTCGGTCACGGGCACGAAGAGCTTCTCGAGCGTGAGCCGCTGCGCGAGGACTCCCGCGTCCACACCGATATCGCCGGCGGCCCACGTCTCGACCTGCTTCCGCGCGGCGGCCATAATCTGCTGGAGCTTCGGGTAGCGCGGCTCGCCGAGCTCATTGCTGACGGTCACGACGGCCGGCAGCGGCGCCTCGACGGTCTCGAACGCATCGGGAAGCACGCGCTCGACCGTGACCTTGCCGTCGCCAACGGTCACGGACTTCGCAAAGGTAATGACGGGCGCGTCGAGCATCTCCGCGATGAGCGTGCCGGTCACGCCGAGGTCCCAGTCCACGGCCTGGCGTCCGGTGAGCGTCAGATCCACATCGCCCAGCTTCTTGATGGCGGACGACAGAACGGTCGCGGTGCCGGTGCTGTCGAGGTCGTTAAAGGCACCATCGACGAGGAGGACACCGTCGTCACCGCCCATTGCGAGGCCATGCTTGATGACATCGCGCGCTGTCGGCTGACCCATGCTGATGACGGTGACCTTCGTGTCCGGCTGGGCGTCCTTGATACGCATCGCGGCTTCGACGGCGATGGCATCGAACTGGCTGGGGACGGGGGCGACGCCGGGCGGCGGGACGACCTTCTTCGTCGTTTCATCGACCTTGAAGCTCGCGGGCGGGATGTCCCAGTCGGGGACCTGCTTGACGCAGACGGCGATGTGCAAGGGAGTGCTCCTGTTCGGACGAGGCGAAATCGCAGCAAGCGCGCCGGCGCGAATGGGATGCGACATCGACGCGCCGGGAGTATTTGTACATAAGCGTCCGATTAGGTGCTAGCGATGTCAATCGCTGTTGCATGCCAACGGTGTGTCAGGTTTGTGTGGCACGCAATGTTGAAGGGCGACCACGAGTTGAAGCGCGATTAATGTGGCGGGAGGAGAGACGACTCGCGGGGCGGGCGGGCTACGCGCTTAACACCGGCCGGTCAGTGATCTTGTCAAATTACGGTACCTCGGATACCATCCCCGCACTCCCGCACAGTCCGTCGTGGCGGACTGCTGACGGGCCGCACGGCCTGGGCTGAACGGAAGCGGGCGCCACCGGCGCTCGCTGCGTTTTCTGCGGGGCGCAGATTCGTTTGTGAAGTGTGGTACAATTCCGCACTTCCATAACGCCAAGGCAGGACAGTCATGCCGTCCGAGCGAAGGCCCGGCACGCGCCAATCCCACTATCCGCATCGAAACGCGGGTCTGCACGGCCATGGCGTCGGCGAGCAGCAGCAGCTCCCATTCAGCGCGCTCCCGCCAGCGGAAGGGCTCTACGATCCACGGTTCGAGCACGACGGCTGCGGCGTGGGCTTCGTCGTCGATGTGACGGGCGCGAAGAGCCGGGACATCATCCAGACAGCGCTTGGGGCGCTGTGCAACCTGGACCATCGCGGCGCCCAGGGCGCGGAAGTGAACACCGGTGACGGCGCCGGCATCCTCATCCAGGTGCCGGACGCGTTCCTTCGAGCGGTGACGCCGTTCGAGCTGCCGGAGGCCGGGTCCTACGGCGTCGGGCTCGGGATGCTGCCACGCGATGACGCGGCGGCCGATCAGGCACGCGGCGCGATCGAGCGGATGGCGGGCGAGCACGGGCTCCGGGTCATCGGCTGGCGCAGGGTGCCGACGGACGAATCGGGCGTAGGGCCGACGGCGCGCGCGGTGATGCCGAGCTTCTGGCACTGCTTCATCGAGGACAGCGCGGGCGCGACGGGCATCGACCTCGACCGCAAACTGTTCGTTCTGCGGAAACGCACAGAGCACGAGCTGAGCGACGAGCTGGCGTGCTACTTCCCGTCGTTGTCGAGCCGGACGCTCGTGTACAAGGGCATGCTCACGACGCCGCAGCTGCAGGAGTTCTTCACGGACCTGAGCGACGAACGGATGGCTTCGGCGCTGGCACTGGTGCACAGCCGCTTCTCGACGAACACCTTTCCATCGTGGCCGCTGGCGCATCCGTACCGGTTCATCGCTCACAACGGCGAGATCAACACGCTACAGGGCAACCGCAACTGGATGCGTGCTCGCGCTGCGGAGATGTCGACGCCGCTCATCCCGGACCTTGAGCGGGCGTTTCCACTGATCACGGAAGGCTCATCGGACACGATGAGCTTCGACGAATGCCTCGAGGTGCTGCATCTCGGCGGGCGGTCGATGGCGCACAGCGTGCTGATGATGATCCCGGAGGCTTGGGAGAACCACGCGACGATGTCGGCGGAAAAGCGCGCGTTCTACCGCTACCACGCGTCTTTGATGGAGCCGTGGGACGGGCCGGCGTCGATCGCGTTTACGGACGGGACGGTGATCGGGGCGGTGCTGGACCGGAACGGGCTTCGCCCGAGCCGGTACTGGGTGACGGACGACAACCGCGTGATCATGGCGAGCGAGACGGGCGTGGTGGACATCGACCCGGCCCGAGTGGTGAAGAAAGGGCGGCTTCAGCCGGGAAAGATGTTCCTGGTGGACACGTCGCTGGGACGGATCGTCGGTGACGACGAGATCAAGGCGACGCTGGCGGCGGAGCGGCCTTACCGACAGTGGTGCGAGGAACAACTCGTGCACCTCAGCGACCTGCCGGAGCGCGAGCACGTCATCGAGTCGCACCAGTCGGTGGTGCGACAGCAGATGACCTTCGGATACACGCACGAAGAGCTGAAGCTACTCGTCGGACCGATGGCGAAAACCGGAGCGGAGGCTGTCGGGTCGATGGGCAACGACGCGCCGATCGCGGTGCTGTCCGAGCGATCGCGGGTGCTGTTCGACTACTTCGCACAGCTCTTCGCGCAGGTGACGAATCCACCGCTCGACGCGATCCGCGAGGAGCTGGTGACATCGCTCGCGTGCACGATCGGGGCGGAGGGCAATCTGCTCGAGCCGCAGCCGGAGTCGTGCCACCAGATCGAGCTGCCGTTCCCGATCCTCGATAACGACGAGCTCGCGAAGCTTATCCACATCGATGACGACGGCGACCGGCCGGAGTTCAAGGCGCAGATCATCTCAGGGCTGTATCGCGTCGCTGATGGTGGCACGGGCTTGCGCGAGGCGCTGGACCGAGCGCGCGCCGAGGCGTCGGCGGCGATCGATCGTGGCGCGCGTGTCCTCGTGCTATCGGACCGCGGATCGGGGCCGGAGCTTGCGCCGATTCCGTCGCTGCTACTGGTGTCGGCGGTGCACCATCATCTAATCCGCAGCCTGCAGCGCACGAAGGTCGGGCTGGTGCTGGAGTGCGGCGACGCGCGCGAAGTGCACCATATGGCGCTCCTCATCGGGTACGGGGCCGGCGCGATCAATCCGTACCTAGCGTTCGAATCCGTCGAGGACCTGGTTATGCAGGACCTGTACGGGCTCGGCGGTGTGGACCCGCACGCGGCGATCAAGAACTACATCAAGGCAGCAGGCAAGGGCGTGCTGAAGGTGATGTCCAAGATGGGCATCTCTGCAGTCGCGTCGTACCGGGCGGCGCAGGTGTTCGAGGCGATCGGGCTCGGGCGCGAGCTGGTGGACGAATACTTCACCGGCACTGTGTCGCAGCTGGGCGGCATCGGACTTGAGGAGATCGCCGCGGAAGTGGCGGCTCGGCACAAGCGTGCGTACGCGCCACGGCCGTCGGAGCTAGCGCATCGCGACCTGGAGTTGGGCGGCGAGTACCAGTGGCGGCGCGAGGGCGAGTACCACCTCTTCAACCCGGAGACAGTGTTCAAGTTGCAGCACGCGAGCCGGAGCAAGCGTTGGGACGTCTACAAGGAGTACACGAAGCTGGTCGATGACCAGTCCACGCGGCTTGCGACGCTGCGCGGACTGTTCACGTTCCGTGACGGGGAGCGTCAGCCCATCCCCGTCGAAGAGGTGGAGCCGGCTTCGGAGATCATGAAGCGCTTCGCGACCGGCGCGATGTCGTACGGCTCGATCTCGAAGGAAGCGCACGAGAATCTCGCGATCGCGATGAACCGGATCGGCGGGAAGTCGAATACCGGTGAGGGCGGTGAGGACGCGGACCGCTACGAGCGCGATCTGAACGGCGATCTGCGACGCTCGGCAGTGAAGCAGGTGGCCTCGGGGCGTTTCGGCGTGACGTCCGAATACCTGGTGAACGCGGACGACCTGCAGATCAAGATGGCGCAGGGCGCGAAGCCGGGCGAGGGTGGACAGCTTCCGGGCGCGAAGGTGTACCCGTGGATCGCTAAGACGAGGTACTCCACGCCGGGCGTGGGGCTCATCTCGCCGCCGCCGCACCACGACATCTACTCGATCGAGGACATCAAGCAGCTCATACACGACCTGAAGAATGCGAACCCGCAGGCGCGCGTGCACGTGAAGCTGGTTGCGCAGGTCGGCGTCGGGACAGTCGCGGCGGGCGTGTCGAAGGCGCACAGCGACGTCGTGCTGATCTCAGGGCACGACGGCGGCACCGGGGCTTCGCCGCTGACGTCGATCAAACACGCGGGCGCGCCGTGGGAGTTGGGGCTGGCGGAGACGCAGCAGACCCTCATGCGCAACGGCCTGCGCGACCGCATCGTCGTGCAGGTGGACGGGCAGCTCAAGACAGGGCGCGACGTGTTCGTCGCAGCGCTGCTGGGTGCCGAGGAGTTCGGCTTCGCGACGGCGCCGCTGGTCGTGAGCGGCTGCGTCATGATGCGCGTGTGCCATCTCGACACGTGTCCGGTTGGCATAGCGACGCAGAATCCGGAGCTGCGAAAGCGCTTCACCGGCAAGCCGGAGTTCGTCGTGACGTACTTCGAGTTCATCGCGGAGGAAGTGCGACAGTATCTCGCGGCGCACGGCTTCCGGTCGATCGAGGAAGCGATCGGGCACACCGAAGTGCTCGACGTTCGCGCGGCGATCGACCACTGGAAGGCGCACGGGTTGGACCTGACGCGTGTGCTGGTCGAAGCGCCGAACCCGTACGACGGCCAGGACCGGTTCCAGACGCGCGGGCAGGACCACCGGCTCGAGCGGGCCCTGGATCAGACGCTCATTCAGCAGGCGCGGGAGGCGATTGAGAACGGCAAGCCGGTCGAGATCAGCACTTGCGTACGGAACACGAATCGCACTGTCGGAACGCTGCTGGGATCGGAAGTGACGAAGAAGTGGGGCGGGTGCGGGTTGGCTGATCACACGATCCGGATTCATCTGCGCGGATCAGCCGGGCAGAGCTTCGGGGCGTTCGTGCCGCGGGGGATCACGCTTCGGCTCGAGGGCGACGCAAACGACTACACCGCGAAAGGGCTGTCGGGCGGGATCGTGATCGTGCATCCGGACCGCGATGCGCTGTTCGCGGCGGAGGAAAACATCATCGCGGGCAACGTGGCGCTGTACGGCGCGACGGCAGGCGAGGCGTACCTCCGCGGGACGGTCGGCGAGCGCTTCTGCGTTCGGAACTCCGGCGCGACGGCCGTTGTCGAGGGCATCGGCGACCACGGATGCGAGTACATGACCGGCGGCCGCGTCGTTGTGCTGGGGCCGACGGGGCGGAACTTCGCGGCCGGCATGTCGGGCGGCGTGGCGTACGTGCACGATCCGGACGAGCGTTTCGCTTCGCTGGTCAACTACCAGATGGTGGAGCTGGAGCCACTGAGCGACCTCGACCGGGAGTGGCTGCGAGCGACTGTAGAACAGCACCGCGAGTACACGGGCTCGGACGTCGCGGACCGGCTGCTGAGGCAGTGGGGAAGCGAGGTCGAGTCCTTCCGGAAGGTGATGCCGCTGGACTACAAGCGAGTACTGACAGTGATGGAGGAGGCCAAGGAGCAGGGCCTGTCCGAAGAAGAGACACTCTCGCGCGTGATGGCTTCCGCGCATGGGTGAGACAACTGGCTTCCTCAAGTGGCAGCGCATCACGCCGAAGCGGCGCCCGATCAACGTCCGGGTGCACGACTGGCACGAGGTCTACGAGCCGTTCGACCGGGGCATCCTCAAGCAACAGGCGGGGCGATGCATGGACTGCGGCATCCCGTTCTGCAACCAGGGCTGCCCGCTCGGGAACCTGATCCCTGATTGGAACGACCTGGTGTATCGCGAGCACTGGCGCGAGGCGATCGACCGGCTACACGCGACAAACAACTTCCCTGAGTTCACCGGACGGTTGTGCCCAGCGCCGTGCGAGGCATCGTGCGTGCTTGGGATCAACCAGGATCCGGTGACGATCAAGCAGGTGGAGCTGGAGATCGTGGACCGTGCGTGGGACGAGGGGTGGATCGGGCCCGTGATGCCTTCGGTGCGGACGGGGAAGCGCGTGACCGTCGTCGGGTCCGGACCGGCGGGGCTGGCTGCAGCACAGCAGCTGACGCGCGCAGGCCACGACGTCGTCGTGTTCGAGCGGGCGGACCGCATCGGCGGGCTGCTGCGGTACGGGATCCCCGAGTTCAAAATGGAGAAGCGCCACCTCGAGCGGCGGCTCGAGCAGATGAGCGCGGAGGGCACGGAGTTCCGGGTCAACGCGAACGTCGGCGTGAACGTGACGGTCGAGGAGCTGCGCGAGTTCGACGCGGTGGTGCTGGCGGGCGGGGCGACAGCAGCGCGCGACCTGCCCATCCCGGGTCGCGAGCTTCGCGGGATCCACCAGGCGATGGAGTACCTGCCCATCGGGAACAAAGTGCAAGAAGGCGACCTTTGCAAGTCGACGATCACCGCGGCAGGCAAGAACGTCGTGATCATCGGCGGAGGCGATACCGGGGCGGACTGCCTGGGGACAGTGCACCGGCAGGGCGCGGCTTCGGTGCACCAGTTCGAGATCCTCGCGCGGCCGCCGGACACGCGGGCGCCGACGAACCCGTGGCCGACCTGGTCGAACATCTTCCGGGTGTCGTCGGCACACGAAGAGGGCGGCGAGCGCGTGTACAGCGTGAACACCGAGCGCTTCGTCGGGGACGACGACGGCAACGTGCGAGCGCTGGTCGCGCACCAGGTCGAGCAGAAGGATGGGCGCTTCGAGAAGGTGGAGGGCACAGACTTCGAGATGCCGTGTGAGCTGGTGCTGCTGGCGATGGGGTTCGTAGGGCCGGAGCCCGAGGGGATGCTGGAGCAACTCGGCGTGGAGCTGGACGCCCGAGGCACCGTGGCGCGCGACGCGGCGTGGCAGACGAGCGTGCCAGGAGTCTTCGTGTGCGGGGACATGGGCCGCGGGCAGAGCCTCATCGTGTGGGCGATCGCGGAGGGGCGGGCTGCGGCGGCCTCGGTGGACCGGTATCTCACCGGCGACACGCAACTGCCATCGCCGGTGGAGCCGACGGCGCGGCCGCTGGCGTAGCGGCGCCTTTGGCGTTGCAGAACAAACAGCAAAGGACAAAGAACAAAGACGCGAATGCGGCGCGGGCGTGTTCGCTTATGTCTGCTGGTTGATTGATCTTTGTTTTTTCGGGTACTGGGCAGCGGTATGAGTCTGGTGCGCTGGTGTCGGGCCGGACTGTAGCTTCGAATTTCTGATCGTTTTGGTTGTTTTTTGATTGTTCCGCTGGAGAACAATCAAAAGTTATGTCGTGCGCGTGCAGCGCACGCCCGAGACGCCATCTATCCGCAGATGAGCGCAGGTGCTGCGCGTGAGCAGTCGGTGTCGCATGTACGATGCCTCCGAGGGCGAGAGTAGGCAGTGGGCGGGCGAACTCAGATCCACACATGACGCAGATGCCGAGGGGATCTGTCGTTGGTGGGCGGTATGGACCCGCGGGCAGCGGGATGAGTGCAGATCGCGCGCGGGGGGCTTCCTCGAACTGCGTGCTCATGTGCAACGAGTGTCGGTCGGGAGCAGGAACGGTTCGAGGCGCGGAGGCACTCCGTCGTCAGTGTGAGTCGTCACGAAGAGACGCCTGCATCTTTCGGATTAGTGTCGATTGTCGACGACGACGTTGCAGAACGGACGTAAATCTCGTGGCTTCCACACGGAGCTCCGCGCGACAGTGTCTTTATGCGGAGTTTGCACACCGGTAAATGGCGGACCGATTTGTGCGACGCGGGCATATCACGCGAAGCTAGCGTGACAATGGGTTAACGTCGGCGAATGTCGAAGTGTCATTGGTCGCAGGTTGGTGTTTCGTTTAGCGATTCGTGATTCCGGATTTAACGCGTCGTCTATTTTTGTGTTTTCGGGTGGGGCAAGATTCCACCGACGCAACTCCAGGCGATAGCTGAGCGCTCGCGGGCCCGCGCGGCAGCGGGGAACCAGGAGGGATGGGAGGACTGCAGGGTGGAGGGGAATCGAAGCTCACTCGAGGCGTCGCCCTGTCGTAGTTCCACAGACACGCCCGAGACGCACGGGATCGTACTCGCCGACCGAGATGGTGTGATCCGCTTCTGGAACGAGGGAGCAGAGCGAATGCTGGGACGTCGCGCGGCGGACGCGATCGGGCAGACGCTGGAGCTCATTATCCCGGAGCGGTTCCGGGGCGCGCACTGGACGGGATTCCGCGCGGCGATCGCGCGCGGGGCGACAAGGAGCGACGAGATCGACGCGAACCTGCCATTACTGCGGGCGGACGGGACGGAGGGGTACTACGCGATGCGGCTGGTGTTCCTCGTAGATGCTTTCAAGCAGAGTGTTGGGGCGATGGGCATCTTCACCGAGATCGACGGGGACCCGCGGGAGAACGGGTTGGTGACGTTGCCGTGAGGGAGTGGGTAGTGGATGGTGGATGGTGGGTTGTCGAGAACAGACAGCAGAGCAAATGGCACACAGCACGTTCTCCGATCACCTGACTTGGCGGCCGCGACTGTCCTGAATGTCGGGCGCCTGCGCTTCGTGGAGTGACGTCCCACAACTTCGCGTGAGTTGCCTTTCGTGATCACCGCCGCCGGCGCGTCGTCGTCATCACACGCGAGATTCTTCGCTGCGCTCAGAATGACGGGGTGTGGTTCAGGGTGACGCGGCGGCGGCGGCGATGGTGCGTGTGGCGGTGCTGCGGGTTTGAGACGATCCGAAGCAAGCACGGGCGCTTCGCTGCGCTCAGAATGACGATAGGGAGTGCCGCCTACGGGCTGCGTGCCCACTGGCGCGGGCGCCAACACGGGTCAGGCAGAAGGCATTACGTTCGAGGCGCTTCGTTACACCATGGGCTGGCTTGTGTGTCGGTGGGGCTCGATCTCTGCGATTTCATCAACTTCGGTCGTGTCTGATGCGAAAGCAATCGAAGTGCTGGTAGACTCTTGTTCCGAACCGCAGCGAACAAGACAGCTGGAGGGTGACGGTATGGCGAGCGTTGCGGGGAGCAAGCGGGTGAAGGCGAGCGACGACGAGCTGCGACGGGTGGTGAACGACGCGTTCCTGCCGGCGCTGATCGCGGCGCTCGCGCACGGGACCGGCGACCTGAGCCTGCTTCGATCCGACCTCCGACCGGTGGCGGCCGTCCCGGGCGCGCCGAACGGGGGGATGACGCCGGACCAGCAGGAGCGCGCGAACGCGCTCGCGTTCGGAACGCTGCGGCGTTTCGTCGACGCCGGCTGTGTGCCTGCACCGTCGTCACGAGCCACGGTCCAAACGATCACGAACTGGGTCATCGGCGCGGAGGCGACGGACGAGCAGGCGCGCTTCTTCTACGAGGAGCTGCAGGCCGAGGGCATCGATCCGCGTGCGCCGGACTGGCGCAAGGACCCGCAGCTGGCGTTCGCGGTCGCGATCGTCGGGGCGGGCATGTCCGGCCTCGTCGCGGCGGTGCGCCTGAAGCAGGCGGGGGTGCCGTTCACGATCTTCGAGAAGAACGGCGACGTTGGCGGGACCTGGTACGAGAACACGTACCCGGGAGCGCGCGTCGACGTCCCGAACGCGCTCTACAGCTACTCATTCGCGCAGGACGTCGAGTGGCCGAACCACTTCTCGCCTCAGCAGGTCCTGCTGGGGTACTTCCGCGACGTCGTCGAACGCTACGGAATTCGGGAGCACATCCGCTTCGGCACCGAGGTGCTAGAGGCGGACTGGGACGAAGAGCGCGCGGACTGGCACCTGCGGCTGCGCGGACCGGACGGGCGCGAGGAGACGTTTGAGGCGCAGGCGATCATCTGCGCCACCGGCCAGCTCAACCGCCCGAAGATGCCGAACATCCCGGGCATGGATGCGTTCGGGGGGCCGTCGTTCCACTCGGCACAGTGGGACCACTCGGTTGAGTTGAAAGGAAGGCGCATCGCCGTCATCGGCACCGGCGCGAGCGCGGTGCAGTTCGTTCCGGAAATCGCGTCGCAGGCCGCGCATGTCGATGTATACCAGCGGACGCCGCCGTGGATGTTGCCGGTGCCGCACTACCAGGAGGCGATCCCGGAGGGGATGCGCTGGCTGTTCCAGCACCTGCCTACGTTCGAGCACTGGTACCGCTCGTGGCTGTTCTGGGTGACATCGGACGGGCTGCTTCCCGCGGTGATGGTCGAAGAGGATTGGCCGGCGAATGCCGAAGCCGTGGGCCAGCGCAACAACGAGCTGCGGCAGCTATTGTCGGCGGTGATGTCGGCGCAGTTCGCCGACCGGCCGGACCTGCTGGGGAAGGTTGTGCCAACGTACCCGCCGGGGGCCAAGCGCATTGTCATCGATAACGGTAGCTGGGCGCAGACGCTGAAGCGCGAGAACGTGCAGCTGATCTCGGACGGGATCAAAGAGATCGTGGGCGACGGCGTCGTCACCTCGGACGGCGAGCTGCACGCCGCCGACGTGATCATCTACGGGACCGGCTTCAGCGCATCGCACTTCATGGCACCGATGAGGGTGGTGGGGCGCGGCGGCATCGAGCTGGCGGACCAGTGGGCGGGCGAGGCGCGCGCATATCTCGGCGTGACGGTGCCGAACATGCCCAACTTCTTCATGCTGTACGGGCCGAATACGAACATCGTGGTGAACGGGAGCATCATCTACTTCTCGGAGTGCGGCGTGCAGTACATCCTCGGCTGCTTGAAGATGCTGTTTGAGGGCGAGCAGCGGGCGCTCGAGCCGAAGCGCGACGTGCACGACGCGTACAACGAGCGCATCGACGCGGACAACAAACTGCGGGCGTGGGGAGCTTCGACGGTCAACGCCTGGTACAAGAGCGAGAGCGGGCGCGTATCGCAGAACTGGCCGTACAACCTCATCGAGTACTGGCGCCGGACGCGAGAGCCGAACGCCGCGGACTATGAGTTCGTGTAGCCGCGTCCAGCGACGCGCGGTGGCGCGGCGTTCGTTCGCAGGGACAGATAAGTTGCTTCGCTGTTGCTTCCCGGCGTTTTGCGGGACCCGCTCGCGCCAAGGGCAATCACGATCGCCGTTTGTTCAGGCCTCGATTTGGAGGTCTTCGGCCGGGTCGGCGATGTGGCGGACGCGGGTGTGGATATGGGTGGCGGCGGCGAGGGCGAGGGCGGCAGTGGCGACGACGACGAGTGCAACGAGCCGGAAGGTGTTGATGTCCGCGCCGGCGGCGCTGTCTCCGACGATGCCCTTGAAGGTGGAGATGTCGTGCCGGTCGGTGAGAACGCCGGCGAGGATTCCGGCGCCGATGATGCTGCCGATGTAGCGCATCATCGAGCTGGTGCCGGAGGCGGCGCCGGCCATGCGCATCGGCGCGGATTCGATGGCGGCGGTGATGGCAGGCCCGTTGCCGAGGCCGAGGCCAATGCCCAGCGTCGCGAGACACGGAGCCAAGACGTACCACGGCGTGTCAACGCGGAGGACGGCGAGCAGGCCGATCGAGCCGGCGAGGGCGATCGCGGCGCCGATCAGCGCGAGGCTACGGCGACCGTAGCTGTCGGAGAGACGGCCGCCGAGCGGGGCGACGATCGCGACGAGGACGGACATCGCGCCGAGGAGAAGGCCGGCGAGCTGGGTGCTCTTGCCCTGCACGTCGCGGACGAAGAACGGGATCATCAGCAGCGTCGTGTACATGGTCAGGTTGGTGAGGAGCACCCAGGCGGTGGAGGCGGCGAAGGAGCGGCTGCGGAACAAGCGCCATTCGGCGGCGGGGGCGCGCGTCGTGCGCTGGCGGGCGATGAAGGCGACGGCGATCGCGGCGAGAGTGAGCCATCGGACGGTGGCGATGGGGAAGTCGTTGTCTTCGCGCAGCGTGGAGAGCTGGAGGGTTACGCCAGTGAGGAGAGCGACGAAGAGACCGATGCCGATCCAGTCGATGGGCGGGCGTTCGACGGTGTCGCCGCGTGATCTAACCCCCAACCCCTTCCCTAAAGGGAAGGGGAGCTTCTTCGATAGGCTCGCGCTTGTTGGTTGAGGGGAGGCGTCGGCCGCCGCGACGCGCCGGCTTTCGTTTTCATCTTCGTCGGGGAGGGCGAGGAGGGGGAGAAGGGCGAGCGCGAGGATGACGGGGATGACGCTGAGGGGGAAGATGAGGCGCCAGGAGCCGACGGCGAGGGCGGCGGCGCCAAGGAGAGGTCCGGCGGCGGCGGTTGCGGAGAGGATGGAGCCGTTGAGGCCGTTGAGGGCGCCGAGCTGCTCCGGAGGGGCAGAGATGCGTAGCATCGCCATGCCGTTGGGGATCAGCACGGCGCCGGCGACGGCCTGGGCGACGCGGAACGTCACGAGGAGCGGGAAGTTCGGCGCGAAGGTGCAGGCGAGCGAGAGCACGAAGAACGCGATGAGGCCCAGGCGGAACACAGTGATGCGGCCGAGCTGATCGCCCAGGCGGCCTCCGAGCGGCTGGGCGACGCACATGGCGATGAGGTAGCCGGAGATGAGCCATCCGGCGGCGGCGTGGCTGAGGCCGAAGTCGTGGCGTATGTCGGGGAGGGCAACGGCGATCATCGTCGAGTTCAGAGGCGCGAGGATGCAGCCCAGCGACGAGACGAGGAGCACCAAGCGCATATCGGGTGCGGAAGTGGGGCGGGGCGGCGCGGCGACAGTCGCCGCGGTCACGACAGTGTCGTGATAGGGCGGCACTGGAGCAGGTAGAGGGTGCCCTGCGCGAAGGCGCATTCGATATCGACCGGGTGGCCGGACATCGTTTCGAGCGATGTAGCGAGACGGGCGATCTGGAGGACTTGGTCGTCCTCGAGGCTGGTCGCCTCGCGGATGCTGTCGGGCACGGAAACTTCGGCGGTGCCGCCGGCTTCCGAGAGGACGGTCATGCGGTCCTTGCTGGCGATGTCGCGCATCGTGATCTCGCCGGGGCTCTTCGCGACGACGAAGGTGTCGGGCGTGACGGTGCCGCCGACGATGCTCTCGCCGAGGCCCCAGCTCGCTGTGATCATGACTTCGTCGCGGTCCCCGCTGATCGGGTTGGCGCTGAAGGCGACGGCGGACACTTCCGATGGGATGAGCTCCTGCACGAGAACGGCGATGCGCACGTCTTCGGTCGAGATGCCGCGCTGCGTGCGGTACGCGAGGGCTTCGGCGGAGGCGGCGGAGCGGACGCATCGGTGGACGGCGTCGACGACGGAATCGTGGCCGCGGATGTTGAGGTAGGTGTCGTGCTGGCCGGCGAACGACGCTTCGGATCCGTCCTCATCGAGCGCGGATGAGCGGACAGCGACAGGCGGCTCGGGCATCGCGCGGCGCTCGCCGAGCGTGCGGTACGCGGCACGGATGGCGTCGATCAGCTCGAACGGCATCGATGCGGAGTGGGCGGTGAGGGCGGCGATGGCGAAGCCCGGGGGGACGGTGTGGTGAGCGGCGGATCGGGAGAGGGTAGCGGCCTTGCCTCCGACGGCGGATGAGTCGTGACAGTGGGTCTCGCCTAGCCATCGGATGGTGGACATGAGGTTGGGTGCCTTTGTGCGGAGATTAACCGGAGTTTAACGGATTAGGTGGAGCCCGCTGTAACGGCGGGACCTAACCCTGCAAGTTGTAGCCAAGGAGAGGCGAGCGGGCGGCACGGACGTTGATCCCTAACCACCAAGTCCGGCGCAAACCTAACAAGATTCTTCGCTGCGCTCAGAATGACGGAGCATGCGACGCTCGACCGACGTGTCGCACTCGCCTCGAGCTCTTGGCTCGATGAACGACTTGAAACGGGGCTACGCGAGATAGCGGTGGATGGGGAGTTCGCGGTGGCGGGTGGCGGTGCGGTCGAAGACGGCGTTGGAGATGGCGGCGGCGACGGGGACGATGCCGGGCTCGCCGGCGCCGGTTGAGGGCGTGTCGTCATCGCCGACGATCAGTGTCTCGATCTCGGGGGCGTCGGTGATACGGGGGACGCGGTATCGCATGAAGCCGGCGTTGAGGACGCGGCCGTCCTGGAAGTCGATGGCTTCGTAGAGCGCGGTGCCCATGCCCATGACGATCGATCCTTCGACCTGGTTCTTCACGCCCTCAGGGTTGACGACGAGGCCGCAGTCGAGAGCAGCGGTGACGCGCTTCACACGCACCTCGCGGCCGACGACGTCGACGTCCGCGCATTCGGCGACGTAGCTGCCGACATCGAGGCCGATGGCGACGCCCTGCCCGTGGCCCGAGCGCTTCGGCGAGGCGCGCCAACCGTGTGCTTCGGCGGCGCGCTCGAGGACGCGACGAAAGCGCGGGTGGGTGAGGTTGCGGAGGCGGAACTCGACGGGATCGGCGCCGACGGCTTCGGCGAGCTCGTCGATGTGAACCTCGCGGGCGAAGTGGTTGGCGGCGCCGCCGAGGGAGCGGTAGCTGCCGGTGGAGAGCGGGCTATCGGACGTGTAGGTCGTCACTTTCACGTGCGGCGTGTCGTACGGCGAGTCGGAGCCGCGGCGGCCGAGGAAGGGGCGGTCGCCGGCGTGGTAGGCGTGGACTTCCCAGGCGACGATCTTGCCGTCGGATGTGAAGCCGCTCTTGATACGGATGACGGCGGCGGGACGGACGGTGGCGTAGGTGGTGTCGTCGGTGCGGGTGTAGGCGACGCGGACGGGGCGGCCCGCGACGCGCGCCAGGCGCGCGGCTTCGTGGGCGACGGGGTAGGGGCTCTTGCTGCCGAAGCCTCCACCGATCTCCGGGGCGATGACGCGGACGTTGGCCTCATCGATCTCGAAGCGCTGGGCGAGCTCGGTGCGGATGCCGAACGGACGCTGGGTGCCGGCCCAGACGGTGAGGTTGTCGCCGTCCCACATCGCGACCGCGGCGCGGGGCTCCATCGGTGCGTTTGAGACGTAGGGGATGAAGTACGTGGCTTCGAGCGTGCCGGACGCGGCGCGGAAGCCTTCGTCGAGGTCGCCGGCCTCCTGGGTGACGAAGGGTTCGGTCGCGCTGTTCACGAGGATCTCGGGGAGGTCGATCGTCGACGCGTGCGGGGCGGGATTCGACCACTCGGCCTGCAACATGTTCGCGGCGGCGGCGGCGTGCTCGTCGGTGTCGGCGAGGACGGCGACGAGGTCGTCTTCGCGCACGATCTGCGCCACGCCGGGCATGCGCTCGGCGATCGACGGGTCAAGGGAGGCGAGCTTCGCGCCGCGCCACGGGCGACGCAGAATGGCGGCGAAGAGCATGCCATCAACAGTGATGTCCTGCGAATACTGCGCGCGGCCGGTGACGCGGGCTTCGGCGTCGACGCGCGTGTGCGTCTTCCCCATGATGCTGAAGTCGCTGCGGGGCGTGAGGGCGACGTCTTCGATTATGTCGCGCTCGACGGTCGCTTCAGCGATGAGGTCGGCGTAGGTGACGGTGCGATTGCCGTCGGACGATGAGGCGATCTCGCCGGCTTCGGCACGGAGTTCGCTGGCGGGGAGATCGAGGTGGTCGGCGGCCATCTCGAGTAGGGCCTCTCGTGCTGTCGCGGCGGCCTTGCGGAGCTGCACGCCGACGCGGGCGGTTGACTGGCTGCCGAAGGTGCCCATGTCCCATGGCGCGCGCGCGGTGTCGCCGAGCACGACTTCGACGCGGTCGAGCGCGACGCGGAGCTCGTCGGCGACCTCGATTGCGAGGCCCGTGCGGATGCCCTGGCCGTACTCCACCTTCCCGGCGTACGCCACGACGGAGCCGTCGGGGCGGACGGTGAGCCATCGGGCCTTGTCAGCGTCGGGCTCGGTGTTGCCGTAGGCGGCGCGAGCGTAGGACTGTCGTGGGAGAGGGAAGCCCTGCCCGACGGGGCCGAGGATGTGGAGGCCGGCGCCGTTGTCGCTGTCGTTCGTCATGCGTTCGTGCTCGCGGGATTCGCCGCGCGCTCGACGGCGCGCTGGATGCGCTGGTAAGTGCCACATCGGCACATGTTCTGGGCGAGAGCCTCGCGGATTGTCGCGCGGTCTGGCTGGTGGACGCGGTTGAGGAGCGCGACCGACGTCATGATGAATCCCGGGATGCAATAGCCGCACTGCATCGCCTGCTCATCGATGAACGCGCGCTGGACTTCGTGCAGATCGCCGTTCTGCGCCAGACCTTCGATGGTAGTGATGTGGCCGCCGGCGACGGCGGCGACAGTGGTCATGCAGGAGCGGACGGCCTGGCCATCGACGAGGACGGTGCAGGCACCGCAGACGCCCTCGCCGCAGCCGTACTTCGTGCCGGTGAGGCCGGCGTCGAAGCGGATGAAGCTGAGGAGGTTGCGGTTGGCGTCGGCCTCCGTGGAGGCGCCGTTGAGGTGAAGGGTGACCATCGTGCTCCTTCGCGCTGTCGTCGCGAATCGATCGTTGCGGGAGGAAGCGTGAGCGTCAAGCCGCGGAGTCGAGGAGTAACTGACTTGAGTGAGTTGGGACGCGCAGGGCACCGCGATAATACGCGGAGGAGGGCTAAGGAGGCTCGAATGACGATCAGTGCGCGCAATCAGATCGAGGGAACGGTGAAGGCGGTGACGCTGGGGAACGTGATGGCGGAGGTGATCGTGGACATCGGCGGTGGGCGGGAGATGGTGGCGGCCATCACGCGGGGGTCGGTGGATGCGATGGGGATCAAGCAGGGCGATCGGGTGAGGGTGGTGGTGAAGTCCACGGACGTGATGATCGAGAAGTGACCTAATCCCCGGCCCCTTCCCTAAAGCGAAGGGGAGCTTGGCTCGCAGGATCGTTCTTCATATCCGATGGGGTGTTGAGGTCGAGGAGGACGATCGCATCGTCGATCGGGAGTTCGCGGGTGTCGGGGCGGTGGCGATCCATCACGGCGCGGATGCCCATCGTGTCTTCGGTGATCGCGAGGAGCTCGGGGAGGAGCGCGCGCGCGAAGATGATCGGGTGGCCACGATGGTGGTCGTGGGTGGGGACGGTGATCGGCGCGCGAGACTTGGTGTGGGCGGTGACGAGAGCGCGGAGGGTGTCGGCGGGGCGCGGCTGGTCAACGGCGATGAGGAGGATGGCATCGGCTTCGGGCGAGAGGCCGTGGAGGCCCGTGAGGATCGAACTGACCTTTCCGGTGCGATACTCCGGGTTGTGCGCGATCTGGGCGCGAGGGAAGCGCTGGGTGATCTTCGTGATCTCATCGGGCTGGTGGCCGGTGACGACGGTGATCTGCTGGATCGCTTCGACGTCCGAGAGCTGCTTAAGGTGATACTCGATCAGAGGAAGGCCTTCCCACTGAAGGAGAGCTTTCTGCGTGCGCATGCGCGTCGATTCGCCGGCGGCGAGGACGATGGCGGAGACGAAGGGCATCGTCAGGCGACGGGTTTGGGGATGGCGTGCTCGACGAGGCGCTCGTCGCGCATGGGGGCGCCGGTGCCGCCGAGGCGGTGCATGGTGACTTCGGCCATGATGCTCACGGCGATCTCTTCGGGCGAAACGGCGCCGATGTCCAGGCCGATCGGCGCGTGGATGTCGCGGAGACGCACCGGTGGGACGCCGTCGGCGACGAGCTGACGGTAGATCAGGGTGACCTTGCGGCGGCTGCCCATGAGGCCGATGTAGCCGGCGTCCGAACGGGCGGCGGCGGCGAGGGCCTGGTAATCGTACTTGTGGCCGCGGGTAACGATGATGACGGCGCTGTTGCGGGTCATCGTGTGCGCGTCGATGGCTTCTTCTATCTCTCCCGCGACCACCTTCTGCGCATCCGGGAAGCGGTCCTTGTTCGCGAAGTCGGCGCGGTCGTCTATGACGGTCATTCGGTAGCCGAGAGTGCGGGCGACGGCTGCGACGGCAAGGCCGACGTGGCCGCCGCCGACGATTACGACCTCGGGGGGTTCGGCGAATACGTCGGCGAACGCTTCGATGCCGCCGGCGAGAGTGATCAGCGCGGACTTCGGGCGAGGGGCGGCGATGAGCCTGGCGGCTGCATCGACGGCAGGGCTTTGGAGCGCGGCGAGATCGCCGTCGACGGCGCCGTCCTCCCATACGGCGATGCGCGATCCGACGTGCGGCGCGCTCTCGGGGCCGACGATGGTCAGGACGATGGCTCGGCGCTCGCCCGATGCGGCGCGGATGAGGCTCCGGACAAGCGGCAGATCCTTCGCGCCGAAGGCCGGGTCGATGAAGATGCGCTCGGTGCCGCCACAGGCGAGGCCGTAGTCGCCAGCGATATCTTCGTTCAAGGTGAAGTCGAGGCTGGCGGGGCGGCCGGAGGCGATGGCGGCCTTCGCCTGTTCGTAGACCTCGGCCTCGATGCAGCCGCCGCCGAGGGTGCCGACCGTCGTGCCGTCGGTACGGACCAGGAGGCGGGAGCCGACGCGCTGCGGCGTCGAGCCATGAGCATCGACCATGACGGCGACGGCGAACGGTTCGCCCTGTTCGAGGAGCCGCGCCATCTCGGCCGTGACTTCAAGCTGCATCTTCCCGATCCTAGCCGAACGCGAGCTCCAGGCTCTCTTCAGTTATGCCTGATTCAGCATAACGCTCGGGAAGAGAGTATCGGTTGCGGGCTATCGAATGCGTGGCGCCGGCAAGCTGGCCGAGGCAAGACGCAGCGGTCGCGATTCGGTCGGCTACACGCTCCTAAAGTCGCCTTCCGTGGTCGTGAGATGGTGCACGTCGTTCAGGAGCTGGAGCGCCCGCCGGCCACCGCCTGCAGCGACGATCGTCAGCGACGTGTGCGCCGGCTGGAAGAACATGTCGTAGGGGGTTCCGATGATGTGCGCCACGTACGCGTTGATCACGCCGCCGTGACAGGCGATCACAAGCCGTTCACTCGGGTGCGCCACTATGATCGACTCGATGGCGTTCACCACCCGCTTCCGGAAGTCGAAGCTGGACTCCGAGTACGGGTATACGTCCCAGGAGCGTTCGCGCATCATGCGCTCGCGCACGCCCGCGAGCATCCGCGCACCGATGTAGGCAGTCGCGGTCTCGTGCGGCGGGATGTCTCGGAATATGCCCACCTCTTTGAGGTCGTCCATCACGACCGGCTCGAGGCGATGGTGCCGCGCGATCTCGCGGCCGGTCTCGAGCGCGCGCTGAAGCGGACTCGCGTACACGGCATCGATCTTCGAAGTGGATAGGGCGAGACCGGCGAGACGTGCCTGATTGACGCCGAGCTCGCTCAACGGCGGGTCGAACATCTCCCCGACCGGCCCTGTGCGGTCGAACTGCTGCTGTCCGTGGCGGATGAGCAGGAGCTGGGTGACGTCCGTCGCGCCCGAGAGGAACGCCTCTTCGAAGACGGACGGTATCCGCGCCGCCGCCGTCTTCGCATCGACCCGGGTCATCTCTTCCTCTTCCTGCGTCCGGCCATCGGTTGACGTCGCCGTCGCCACGCGCACCTCCTCTGCATTCGAGTCGGGACTTCAGGATAGGCGGCGCCAAGTTAACGCGCCGCGATCCCACGTAAACGCAGCGTTATTGCTGCCCTCGCCCGGCTCGTCGTGGGGACGATGGCGATACGTGCGCTCAAGCAGCATCTGCGCGATCCTGACTTTCGCTTGAGTCTGAGCCGCTCGTCCGTTATGCCTACACCAGCATAACGACAAATTGAAAGGGACCTAATCTGTGCGCGCAATCGAATACGTCGCACCTGCATCGCTCGACGAAGCTACCAGATGGCTGGCGGAGAAAGGCGCCTCGGCGCGCGTTCTAGCCGGCGGGACGGACGTGATCGTGCAGGCGCGGGAGGGGCGGCGGGAAGTCGGCGTCATGGTGGACGTCAAGCGGATCCCGGAGACGATGGAACTGGCACTGGCTTCGGACGGCTCGCTGCGGGTCGGAGCGGCGGTGCCGTGCGCTCAGATCTACTCGAACGCAGAGATCGCACGGCGGTTTCCGGCGCTCATCGACTCGGCAGCGCTCATCGGCGGAATCCAGATCCAGTCGCGGGCGAGCCTGGGGGGGAACCTGTGCAACTCATCGCCGGCGGCGGATTCGACGCCGACACTCATCGTCCTGGGCGCCACGTGCGAGATCGCGGGCGCGAGGGGGCGGCGGACGGTGCCGGTCGAGGAGTTCTGCACGGGGCCGGGGCAGAATGTCCTGGCGGCGGACGAGCTGCTGGTGGCGCTGACGTTCCCGGCGGCGAAGGCGAACAGCGGGGCAGCGTTCGAGCGCTTCATCCCGCGCAACGAGATGGACATCGCGGTGGCGAACGCGGCGGCGAGCGTCGTGCTGTCGGGCGACGGCAAGACCTTTGAGTCGGCGCGGATCGCCGTCGGTGCGGTCGCGCCGACGCCGCTGTACGTGAAGGCGGCCGGTGACGCGCTCGCGGGAAAGGCAGTATCGGACGAGACGATCGCGGCCGCCGCTGCGGCGGCTTCGGCGGCGGCGAAGCCGATCACGGACATGCGGGGATCGGCGGCGCAGCGCAAGTACCTGGCCGGCGTGCTGACAAAGCGGGTGATCGCGAGAGCGGTCGAGCGAGCGAGGGGAGCGTAAGGGATGAGCGGACGTACGTACGTCAGCGCGACGATCAACGGCGAATCGATCGACTTCCTGTGCGAGCCGCGGCAGAGCCTGCTGGAGGTGCTGCGCGACGAGCTGGGGATGACGGGATCGAAGGAGGGGTGCAACAACGGCAACTGCGGCGCGTGCAACGTGATGCTCAACGGATCGCTGGTGAACGCCTGCTGCGTGCTGGGCGTCGAGGCAAATGGCGCGACGATCACGACGATCGAGGGCGTCGCAAACGGCGAGGAGTTGCACCCGCTTCAGACGGCGTTCCTGGAGGACGCGGCGCTGCAGTGCGGGATCTGCACTCCGGGGTTCATCGTGGCAGCGAAGGCGTTGCTGGACCGGGAGCCGGACGCCGATGAGGCGCGGATCCGGCACTGGCTGGCAGGGAACCTCTGCCGGTGCACGGGATACGACAAGATCGTCCATGCGGTGATGGACGCGCAGGAGTTGATGCGCCGGCAGCCGGCAAAGGCATAAGCAAAGGAGCACGTCGATGGTCATCGAGGAACGCCCGAAGTACAAAGTCATCGGCACGCGGCCGGTGCGTCCAGACGGCATCGACAAGGTGACGGGGCGCGCGGTATACGGCGCGGACGTGCATCCTCAAGGCGTCCTGTACGGGCGGATGAAGCGCAGCCCGCATGCGCATGCGGTCATCAAGCGCATCGACACGTCGAAGGCGCTGGCGCTGGACGGCGTGAAGGCGGTAGTGACGGGCGCGGACCTCGCGCCGGATGGCGACGTATCGAAGCTGACAGACCAGGCGCAGAATGTCCTGGCCGGGAAGAAGGCCTTGTATCGCGGGCAGGCAGTCGCTGCCGTGGCAGCGACGAACGACCACATCGCGCAGGAGGCGGTGAAACTGATCGACGTCGAATACGACGTGCTGCCGCCAGTATTGGGGCCTCGCGAGGGGATGCGTCCGGACGCGCCGATCCTGCACGAAGGCATGAAGACGCGGGGGCCGGGCGCCACCGAAGGGCCGACGAACGTCGTTGCGATCAGCATGAACGCGTTCGGCGACATCGATAAGGGGTTCGCGGAGTGCGACGTGATCGTCGAGAACGAGTTCTCGACGAAGATGGTGCACCAGGGATACATCGAACCGCAGGCTTCGACGGCATCGTGGGCGGCGGACGGACAGCTCACGATCTGGACAACGACCCAGGGCTCGTTCCCGGCGCGCGAATCGTGCGCGGAACTGCTCGGACACCCGATCTCGAAGATCAAGGTAGTGCCCACCGAGATCGGCGGCGGCTTCGGCGGGAAGATCGCCGTGTACCTCGAGCCGGTGGTGGCGCTGCTGTCGCGCAAGACCGGCAAGCCCGTGACAATGCGCATGGACCGCACGGACGTGTTCGAGGGCACCGGTCCGACGCCGGGGACTTCGATCAAGGCGAAGATCGGCGCCACGAAGGACGGGCGCATCCGCGCGCTGTGGGCGGACATGGCGTACGAGAACGGCGCGTTCGGCGGCACCGCGGGCATGATCGCCGCGATGGTGACCCCGGTGTCGTATGACATCGAGAATGTGAAGGTCGAGGCGCGCGACGTGGTCGTGAACAAGCCGCGGACGCAGGACTATCGCGCGCCTACTGCGCCTGCGGCGGCGTTTGCGATCGAGCAGCTGGTGGACGAGATCGCGCAGAAGCTCGACATGGATCCGCTGGAGCTTCGATTGAAGAACGCTTCGCACGAAGGAACGCGGGGACCGATGGGCATGCCGTTCAAGGCGATCGGGCACGAGGCGTGCCTGGAGGCGGCGCTGAACTCTCCGCACTACAAGTCGCCGCTCGAGGGACCGAACCGCGGGCGCGGCGTGGCGTCCGGATTCTGGTTCAACGTCGGCATGCGGTCGAGCGTGAACGTGAGCATCCAGCCGGACGGCACGGTGAACCTCATCGAAGGCAACACGGACATCGGCGGCACGCGAGCGTCGCTGGCGATGCAGCTCGCAGAGACGCTGGGCATCTCGTACGAGGGAGTGAAACCGTCGGTCGTGGACACGGACTCGGTCGGGCTGAGCGACGTGACCGCCGGCAGCCGGACGACCTTCGGCACAGGCATGGCGGTGCACGAAGCGGGGAAGAACTTGATCGCGGAGATGAAGAAGCGGCTGGCGACGACGTGGTCGGTGCCGGCGGAGGACATCGAGTTCGAGGACGGCGTCTTCAAGACGAAGGACGGCGCGAAGAGCGGCAGCTTCAAGGAGACGGCGGCCGCCGTTGTCGGGCGCGGGGTGCCGCTGACTGTGAGCGGATCGGTGAACGCCGGGTTCCTCGCCGGCGGCGGGTTCGCGCACGCGATCGTGGACGTCGAGGTGGATCCTGACACCGGGAAGGTGACCGTTTTGCGGTACACGGCGATCCAGGACGCGGGGACTGCGGTGCATCCGTCGTACGTCGAGGGGCAGATGCAGGGCGCGGCGGTGCAGGGCATCGGCTGGGCGCTGAACGAGGAGTACTACTACGACGAGAGCGGACGGATGGTGAACTCGAGCTTCCTCGACTACCGGATCCCGACGTCTCTGGACGTACCGATGATCGACACCATCATCGTCGAGGTGTTCAACCCGCTGCATCCGTTCGGGGTGCGGGGCGTGGGCGAGCCCGGGATCGTGCCGCCGCTCGCGGCGATGGCGAACGCGGTTGCGCGGGCGACGGGGGTGCGGCAGACGCAGTTGCCGATGTCGCCGCGTCGGATCCTCGAGACGACGATGGGGATCGAGTGAAGAGTGAATGGTGAATAGCGAAGTGTGAACTGGCGCTGAGGCGAGGGTCTATCTTCGCTATCGCCGACGCTTCATGCGATCACCGAGATCCTTCGCTGCGCTCAGGATGACGAAGGCGTAGCGCGGAACGGGAGCTTGTCGCCGCGGAGGCCGGCGATCAGGTTGTCGACGGCGCGGGATGCCATCAGCTCGCGGGTCGCGACGGACGCCGACCCGATGTGCGGCAGCAGCACGACGTTCGAGAGCGTCCGGAGGCGCGAGTTCGCGGGCAGCGGCTCCGTTTCGTACACGTCGAGACCAGCGGCGGCGATCTTCTCTTCGGCGAGCGCGTTGATCAGCGCCTCCTCATCGACGATTCCGCCGCGGGCGGTGTTGACCAGGCAGGCTGTCGGCTTCATCATCGCCAGCTCGCGGCGTCCGATCATGTTGCGCGTGCCAGGGGTCAGCGCTACGTGCACGCTCACCACGTCGGACTCGCGCAGGAGTTGCTCTAACGACACGCGGGCCGCGTCCGGTGCGGCCTTCTCGGTGCGCGAGGTGTACAGCACGCGCATGTTGAAGCCGCGCGCCCGCCTCGCGACAGCCGCGCCGATCGCGCCCATGCCGACTATCCCGAGCACGCTGCGGTAGACGTCGCGGCCGAGGAGCAGGTCCGGCGACCAGTGTCGCCACTTCCCGTCCCGCAGGAAGCGCTCGGCCTCGGGCAGGCGCCGTTGCGTGGCGAGTATCAGCGCCCATGCGAGATCAGCGGTCGTTTCGGTGAGGACGCCCGGCGTATGGCCGACCGGGATGCCGCGCCGCTCAGCCGCGGCGAGGTCGATGTTATCGACGCCGACCGCCATCTGCGAGATTACGCGAAGCTTCGCGGCGGCATCGATCAGCCCTACGTCGACGCGATCCGTGAGCATGCAGAGCAGGCCATCGAGGTCGGGCGCTACGTCGAGCAGGCGTTGGTACGGCGGTGGCTCGTCCGGCTCCCAGACGTCCACGCGCGCGTCGGGCAGAGCTCGCAGCCGGTCGATCGCATCGCCCGGCATCCAGCGGGTCACGAACACGCGCTGCACCATGCCCCCTTTACGCTCGGCCTGCGTAGGAGTATCAACTGTACTGCGTCATTGCGAGCAGCAGCATCCGGTGCGGACGAGGAGTGGACATGCGAGAGAACCGCGTGAAGACGATGTGGCGCGAAGGGCAGATCGCCTTCGGCGCGTGGCTCTCGATCCCGGACGCGTATGCCGCGGAGACGATGGCGCATCTTGGCTTCGACTGGCTGTGCGTCGATATGCAGCACGGCGTCATCGACTACCGCGACGCGGTGGCGATGCTGCGCGCGGTCGGCACCACCGACACCATCCCATTCGTACGTGTGCCGTGGAACGAGCCGGGCATCATCGGCAAGGTGCTGGATGCGGGCGCGTACGGGGTGATCATCCCGATGGTCAACACGTGCGCCGAGGCCGAAGCTGCCGTCGCGGCCTGCCGCTACGCGCCGGCGGGGCGGCGAAGCTACGGGCCGAACCGCGCCCCGCTTTATGGCGGCAGCGACTACTTCGCGCACGCCAACGACGAGATCGCATGCATCCCCATGATCGAGACCCGCCAGGCGCTAGGGATGCTCGACGACATTCTCTCGGTGCCGGGAATCGATGCGGTGTACGTCGGGCCGGCGGACCTGAGCATCACCCTCGGGCTCGAGCCTCGCATGGACAATGGCGGCGCGTTCCAAGAAGCGCGGCGCGGGATCGCGGCGGCGTGTTCGAAGCACGGCGTGATCGCCGGGATCCACGCGAACGCGAAGCTTGCGCAGGGCCACGCCGATGCCGGGTACCGGATGATCACGGTGGCCAGCGACGTCCTGGGAATGGGGCGAGCGGCGCGCGAAGACCTGCTCACGGTGCGCGAGGTGCGAAAGCAGAGCACGCCCGCATATGGGTGATCGTCGTGATGGAGCCACTGGCGTGAAGGCGCGCGTGTTCGTTGCGATGCCCCTCGCAGCAGATCATCTCAAGATGCTGCAGGAGCACTGTGAGGTCGAGGTGTTCAGCGGGACGCCGCCGATCACACGCGACAATCTCATCGCCGGTATCGCAGGGGCCGATGCGGTGGTGGGTTCCGCGCAGTTGCGCTTTCCAGCGGAGGTGCTCGACCGGGCGCCACGGCTGCGGGCCATCTGCAACGTGGGCGTTGGGTACGACAACGTCGATCTGAGCGATCTGACGGCGCGCGGGATCACCATCGCGAACACGCCGGGCGTGCTCAGTGATGCGGTGGCGGACCTCGTGATGGGCTTGATGATCACCGTGGCGCGGCGGCTCCGCGACTCGGAGGCAATCGTCCGCGAAGGCCGCTGGGGCCGGGCGGGAACGCGCATCCAGCTCGGCGTCGACCTCAGGGGCAAGACGTTATCGATCATCGGGATGGGGCGGATTGGCCGGGAGGTCGCAAGCCGCGCGGCGGCGTTCAAGATGCGCATCGTCGCGTTCGACACGCGGGGCGACATCGAGCTTCCGTCGTTCGTAGATCGCGCTGGAACGCTCGACGAAGCGCTGTCAGCGGGAGACTTCGTCTCGCTGCATGTCGATCTGAACGCTTCGACGCGGCACCTGATCGGAGTGCGAGAGCTGGCGCTCATGAAGCCAACCGCGTTTTTCTTCAACACCGCGCGAGGACCGATCGTCGAGCAGCCGGCGCTCTACCAGGCGCTCGTGGACAAGCGGATTGCCGGCGCAGCGCTCGACGTCCTCGAGGTGGAGCCGCCGGATGCCGCGGAGCCGCTGCTGCAACTCGACAACGTGTTCGTCGTGCCGCACATCGGCAGCGCGACGGTTGAGACGCGGGCCGCGATGCTGGATCTGGCGCTGAGCAACCTCATCGCGTGCCTCAGCGGCGGGGAGTGCGCGAATATCGTCAATCCGGAGGCGCTGGCGGCGCGGGTGGCTGAGGCGGGATGAGCCTCGGTTGGTCAGCTTGTACGAGCGGTCGGTCTGGCGCTGCTACAGACGAGAGATCCTTCGCGTCGCTCAGGAGGACCTAACCCCGTGCCCCTTCCCTAAAGGGGAGGGGGGCTGAAACGGGCGGCGCTTTGGAACCTGCGGCGTCTCAAGCTCCTCATGGCACCGGACTGGCAGCACACGCGACGCGGGACTTAGGTGTCGACGGAACGCTGAGGGAAGCGGGCGAGGTAACCCCGTGCCCCTTCCCTGAAGGGAAGGGGAGCTGAAACGGGCGGGCGCTTTCGGACGTGCGGCGTCTCAACTCCTCATGGATCCGGACTGACAGCACACGCGACGCGGGACTCAGGTGTCGACGGAACGCTGAAGGAAGCGGGCGAGGGACTGCGCGGCGCGATCGACGGAGGGGTAGACGGCGAGGCGCGCGTCGGTGAGGAGCTGGCGGGCGCCTTCGACGGCGCGCCACTTCGTCTCGTCCGGGGAGTCGGCGGGGCCCAGGACGAACGCGAGGGGCTTGCGCGACTGCTTGCCGATCGCGGCGAAGCGCTCGACGAGGTGCGCCATCCGTTCGATGGCGTCGGGGCGGCCGAGCACCCAGTCTTCGCCGACGTTCGCGATCAAAGCATCGAACTCAGGGGCTTCGAGCAGCATCTCGAGCACGCGCGTGCCAGAGACGCCGCTTCCGGCGAGGATCGACTGATCGACGGGGTTGTCCACCCAACCGGCGAGCTGCGGCGCCTTGTCCCGGAGCATCTGCTGAATCGCATCGGGCAGCGACGGGACGACGAATCCGGCTTCTTCGCAGAGGTCGGCCGACTGTACGGCGCGGCCACCGCCGCCGCCCACGACGCCGACGCGCCATCGCCGATCTCGCGGCTGTTGTGATGCGGGCGGGCGGAAGAACGCAAAGGCGACGAGCACGTCGATCAGCTCGTCGAAGGTGTCGACTTCGACGGCGCCGGACTGGCGGAGAACGGAGCTCCACACCTGGCGATGGCCGGCGAGAGCGGCGGTGTGCGACGCGGCGGTGCGCGATCCGGCGCGGGTGCGGCCGCCCTTGAGGATCACGACGGGCTTCGCGGATGCGCAGCGGCGGAGGGCATCGAAGAGGCGACGGCCGTCAGCGGTGCCTTCGATGTATGCGCCGACGACGCGGGTGGCATCGTCGCGGGCGAGGTAGTCGAGGAAGTCCCCTTCGGTGAGGTCGAGCGCGTTGCCGTAGCTGACGACCTTGCTGAAACGCAGTCCGCACGCGGCGCCGTGGAGCATCAGCTCGACGGAGTTGTTACCGCTCTGCGAGATGAACGCGACGTCACCGGGATCGCGGGGGAGGTCGGGGCGGAAGGCCATGCCGGACGTTGCGTCGTACACGCCCATGCAGTTCGGGCCGAGGATGCGAATGTCCGCAGCGGCCGCGGCGTCGTTCACCCGGCGTTCGAGCTGCGCCGCCTTCGGGTTGCCGGTTTCGGCAAATCGCCCGGTGAAGAGATGCAAGACGCGGACGTGCTTCGCGCGGCTCTCTTCGATCAGGTCGAGGACGCCATCGGCGGGGATGCAGGAGATGATGTATTCGACGTCGGTGGGGACTTCGGACAGGGAAGGATAGGCGCGGACGCCGGCGATCTCGCTCGCGCGGGGGTTGATGGGGTAGACGGGGCCTCGGAAGCCAAAGTCGACGAGGGAGCGGACGTAGTCGTGACCGGGGCTGTCTGGATTGGAGGAGGCGCCGACGACCGCGACCGAGGCGGGGCGGAAGACGCTAGCGAAGACGTCGGAGGTCATTGGGGCGAGTCTATCAGGGAGTCCGTCAGTCGGCAGTCGTTCCGGCGATTTTGACCGTTATTTGCGTTGGCTGATACAATTCGTGCACTGGCCCAGCGAGTGTTGGAAGCCTGCCGAGCGGCAGGCGTCTTCTTGTCCGGAGGATCAGCGTGTACGCCGTCGTACGAAGCGGTGGCCGGCAATATCGCGTCGAAGAAGGCCGCAGCGTGAAGCTGGGGCGGCTGGCGGGCGAGCCGGGCGACACAGTCGAGATCGGCGACGTGCTGCTGATGGCGAACGGCGACGACATTACCGTCGGCGCGCCGGTCGTCCAAGGGGCGCGGGTGCTGGGGACGATCGCCGAGCAGGGACGCGCCGACAAGATCGTGGTTTTCCGGTACAAGGCAAAGACGCGATCGCGGAAGAAGACGGGCCATCGCCAGCACTTCACGCGCGTCGTGATCGACGACATCCTCGCGGCGGGGCAGGAGCCGAAGCCGAAGAAGGCGCCGGAGCCGGAGCCCGTGGCGGTCGAAGAAGCGGCGAAGCCTCGGCGCGGGCGGGGACGTCGCAAGGCGGCGGTGACCGAGGAAGCGGAGGCAACGGCGGAAGCAGGGACGATCACGGCGCCGGACGCGGCCAGCGAGGCTGCGGCGGAGGCCCCGGAGGCTGCGGAAGCGACGGAAGCGCCTGAAGCGGCAGCCGCGGAAGAGCCGCCGGCATCGACCGAAGAAGCGCCGGCGGAGAAGCCGAAGCGTCGGTTCCGGCGGAAGAAGGAAGAGTAGCGATGGCACACAAGAAAGGCGTCGGCAGCTCGCGGAACGGGCGCGACAGCAACTCGCAGCGGCTGGGCGTGAAGCGCTCGGACGGCGAGGTGGTGCTCGCCGGAACGATCATCCTGCGGCAGCGGGGCACGCGCGTGCACCCGGGCCGGAACGTCGGCGTGGGACGCGACCACACGCTCTACGCGCTGAGCGAAGGGCTGGTGCGCTTCGAGCCGTACGCGAAGGGGCGACGGAAGAAGGTGAGCGTCGACCCGGTCGGGGCTGCCACGTAGAGTTTCGCGCAGACGAGAACGCAGAGAGAAAGAACGTACATGAAAGAGAAGATCCATCCGAATTACGTGGACGCGACGATCCATTGCGCGTGCGGGAACTCCTGGCAGACGCACTCCACGAAGCCTGACGTGCACGTCGAGATCTGCAGCAACTGTCATCCGTTCTTCACGGGACAGCAGCGCATCGTGGACACGGCGGGGCGCGTCGAGCGGTTCAACAAGCGCATGGAGCGCACGACGGCGGCACGGGAGAAGCGCGCGAAGGCGTAGTCTTTACCATCCGACGCAACATCGAGGGGCATCGAGAGATGCCCCTCTTTCGATCTGTCTCAGGGCAGCCGGACGCGGTATTGGTTCCGCATGACGCAACTGGTCGTGCGGAATGCGCGCGTGTGGTCAGCGGGCGGGGTGGCGCCGGGGGCGGACACGATCGTTGTGGATGCCGGCGTGTTCGTGTTCGTGGGTCGCGCGGCGGACGCGAATGTGGCGTCGAATGCGCGGGCCATCGATGCGCGAGGGCGGCGGGTGGTGCCGGGGTTCGTGGATGCGCACGCGCACCTGCTGGGGACCGGCGCGGCGATGCGGGCGGTGGACCTGAAGGGCGTAGGGAGCGTCGATGAGGCGGTGCGACGGGTGGGTGAGCGGGCGAAGGCAACGCCGGTGGGGACGTGGATCCGCGGTGCGGGGTGGGACCAGCACCTGTGGCCCGGGGCGGCGTTTCCCGATCGGCGATCGCTCGATGCGGTGGCGCCGGATCATCCGGTCGTACTGAACCATACGTCAGGGCACTGCGTGTGGGTGAACAGCGCCGCGGTTCGGGCAGCGGGCGTCACGCGCGAGACCGCGGCGTCGAGCGGCGGGAGCATCGACGTCGACGGTGCGGGCGAGCCGACGGGGATCCTCCGGGACAACGCGTCGCGGCTGGTGCAGGACGTGATGCCATCGCCGTCGGCGGACGAACGCGCGCGCATGCTGCGGGAGGCGATCGCGCATGCGCATCGGCTCGGCGTGACCGGTGTGCACGCGATGGACGTCGGGCGCGGAGAGTGGGCGGCGATGCAGGCGCTGCACGATGCGGGCGAGCTGCGGCTGCGGGTGCGGGCGTTCCTCAGCGCGAGCCGGCTCGACGACTGGATCGCCGGCGGTGTGCGGACGGGTGACGGCGATGACATGCTGCGCGTTGGCGGGGTGAAGTTCTTCGCGGACGGCGCGCTGGGGTCCATGACGGCGTGGATGCTGGAGCCGTACGAGAACAGCGACGACCGCGGGCTGGCGCTACAGACGTCGGAGGAGCTTGAGGTGCGGGTGCGGCGATCGCTGGAGGCGGGGCTGGCGCCGGCGATCCATGCGATCGGGGACCGGGCGAACCGCGAGACGCTGGACATCATCGAGCGGACGCGTGGGATCGCGGCGTCGCTGCCGCGGCGCATCGAGCACGCGCAGCTGCTGACGGCGGAGGATATCGGGCGGTTCGCGGCGCTGGGTGTAACGGCGTCGATGCAGCCGATCCACGCGACGCAAGACATGGCGAAGGTGGACCGGGCGTGGGGTGCGCGCGGGAAGCATGCGTACGCGTTCGCGTCGCTGCTGGCGACGGGCGCGAACGTGGCGTTCGGATCGGACACGCCGGTCGAGACGATGGACCCGATGGCAGGCGTACACGCGGCGTTAACGCGTCGAAACGCATCGGCGGAGCCGGCCGACGGGTGGTACCCGGAGCAGCGGATCTCGCCGGAGGCGGCGGTGACGGCGTACACGCTCGGTGCCGCGAGGGCGGTCATGGAGGAGCGGACATCAGGGCGAATCGCAGAGGGATGTGCGGGGGACTTCGTGGTGCTGTCGGAGGATCCGTTCTCGGTGGAGGATCCGATGCGGATGCTGGAGTGTCCGGCGGATGTGACAGCGGTGGGCGGGGAGGTGGTGTGGGAGCGGGAGCAGTCGGACGCCGTATGAAGCTGGTCTTCATATACGGGCCGCCGGCAGTGGGGAAGCTCACGGTGGCGACGGAACTGGCCAACATCACATCGTTCGCCGTGTTCGACGACCACCTGGGAATCAATTCGCTTCAGCCGGTCTTCGGCGGGCGGGCGGAGTCGATGGATCGGGTCGTGGAGCGCGTCCGCCTCACGGTCATCGAGGAAGCGGCGCGCGGCGGGGTCGATTTGATCTTCCCGTTCGTATATGCGCATCCGGACGACGTGGCGTACGTGGAGCGGATCGAAGATGCGGTGAGGCGATACGGCGGGACGACGCTCTTCGTGCAGCTCACCTGCAGCGGTGAGGCGCAGGAGGCGCGGGTGGTGCATGATGATCGGCCGAGCTTCAAGAGCGTGAATTCGGTCGAGGCGGTGCGTGACTGGAACGCGCGGTATGAGCTGCGGACGGCGATCCCTGGCCGCGAGAGCCTGTGCATCGATACGACGGACGTGTCGGCCAAGAGCGCCGCGCGATCGATTGCGGAGCACTTCGCGCTTGGGGTGACGAGCGGCGCTTAGGGTGCGGTTCGCCGTACCGTTGGCTCGCGTTGGGGAGTCAAACTGTAAGTGATGAGTGAGTTGATCGACGGCGCCTGGCGGGTGTATCCGGCGGTCGCGCTGATTGCCGCGGGCATCGTGCTGGCAGTGCGGGGGTTTGGCGGGGAGATCGCGGCGTTTCGACGGGCGCCGGGCGATCCGGCGACGCCACTGGCGATGATGCGGGCGTTCCGGCGGGGGATCGTCGGAGCGGCGGTCGCGGGACTGGCGGCGGCCTGGCTGTGGCAGCTGGCGTGGCTGGCGATCCTGTCGGGGATCATCGCCGGCGAGGAGCTGCTGGAGTCATCGTTGGTCGTGTTCGGGTTGACGCGCGGTCGGACGATTCGGCTGCGGTCGTAGACGTCCAGCCGACCCTTCCAAAGCCCGTACAATTCATATATGCCGATGCCTCAGCGCGTCTACAAGACGCCGGCCATCGTCCTCCGCCAGCGGAAGCTGGGGGATACGGACAAGATCCTCACGCTGTACGCGGCGAACATGGGGAAGATCGAGGCGGTCGCCAAGGGCGTGCGGAAGACGCGCAGCCGACTCGCGGGGCATGTCGAGCCGCTGACACAGGCGACGTTCATGCTGGCGAAGGGCAAGAGCCTGGACGTGGTCACGCAGGTGGACACGATCGAGTCGTTCCCGCGGCTGCGCAGCGACCTGGACCGGCTGAGCCGCGGTCTGTACGCGGCAGAACTCATCGACCGGTTCACGGAGCCGCGCGAGGAGCAGTTCGTGCTGTACCGGCTCCTGCTCGACACGCTGCGGCGCGTCTCGGCGCACGCGGACATCGATACGCCGGTGCGGTTCTTCGAGATGGCGCTGCTGGACCTGCTGGGGTACCGGCCGGAGCTAGAGGAGTGCGTGGTGTGCCGGCGACGGCTCGAGCCCGAGGTGAACTACTGGTCGGCGGGGGCGGGGGGCGTGGTGTGCGTGGGGTGCCGCGGGCAGGTCGAGGGCGAGATGCGGCGGCTGTCCGTGAACGCGCTGAAGATGCTGCGGCTTCTGCTGCACGGGCGCTTCGAGGACGTGGCGCGGGTGAGCGTCAGTGCGGAGCTGGCGGACGAGCTGGAGCGGCCGATGCGTGAGTACGTGCGGTGGGTGCTGGAGTGGGACGTGCGGTCGTCAGCGTTCATCGACGCAGTGCGGCAGCGGCGGCTGTCGCGGCGGATCGGCGTGTCAGCCGAGGAGACGCCGGCTACTTCCGCTTCCTGAGTTCCCGGATGCGCTCGGCGAGGCCGCGGACGAGCGCGGATGCGCGAGCCACGAGCGAGACGGGACGTCCTTCGAGCAGGGCGACGGTGTAGGGCGGCAGCGACACGAGACCTGAGTCGAAGCGGATGCGATCATCGCTGCCGCCGAAGACGCGCTCTTCGGTGGAGATGAGCCCGTGCCATTCGCGGCGGAGTAGATCGCGCGGGATGCCGGCGGACTGCGGCGCGGCGTCGATCGCCACGCCGAAGTTGGCGACGATGAGCCGGTCTTCGCCGCCGTGGGTCATGTGGACGAGCAGGAGCTGATCGCTGGCGGCGATGGCCTTCATATGTTCGCGCGACTGACGGCGCAGGACGGAGTCGGTGCGGCGCAGCGTCAGCAGCTCGCGGTGGAGGCGCCACATCTGCTCGCCGATGCCCTCGTCCCGCTCGGAGAGATCGAGCTTCGACTCAAGGAACGTCTGCTCGGCCTGCGGATCGGGGATCTCGCGGTCGCCCTTGCCATCGCCGAGGTCGCCGCGCTCGGCGAACTCGCGCCGGCGGCCCTCGACGATCTGACGGCCGAGCTCTTCCTTGTGGTCGGTGAAGTAGTAGAACCGCGACGATGCCGCGAACTCCTGGCCCATGAAGAGCATCGGCGTGTAGGGGAGCAGGACGAGGAGCGCGGACCAGAACTTGTGCTGCCCGGATCCGACGAGGTGCGAGAAGCGGCGACCAAACGCGCGGTTGCCGATCTGGTCGTGGTTCTGGATGAAGTACACGAACTGGCGTGCGCTCATCGTTTCAGGCGAGGTGCCGCGCGGCGTGCCGAGGTGCTGCGAGCGCTGGCCTTCGAAGAGCCAGCCCCGATTGATGGTGCGCGCGAGCTCGTCGATGGTGCCCGCGTAGTCGCGGTAATAGCCGCTGTGCTCGTGGCTGGCGATGGTGTGGACGACGTGGTGGAAGTCGTCGGACCAGACTGCGTCGAAGCCGAGGCCGCCGCGGTCTACGGACCGGACGTAGCGCTCATCGTTCTCGTACGTCTCGGCGATCATCACGACGCTTCGACCCGGTGACACACTTGCCCGGGCGGAGGTCACGATCTCTTCGAGGATGTGGCGCGGCGAGTCATCGACGATGGCGAACGTGGCGTCGAAACGGAGGCCATCGAGGTGATACTCGTTGAGCCAGTAGCAGGCGTTGTCTACCGCGAACTTGCGCACCCACTGGTTGTTGGGGCCGTCGTAGTTGACGGCGTCGCCCCAGGGAGTGTTGTGGCGGTTCGTGAGGTAGTCGCGGGAGTACTGGAGCAGGTAGTTGCCGTCGGGGCCGAAGTGGTTGTAGACGACGTCGAGGATGACGGCGAGGCCGTGAGCGTGGGCGGCATCGACGAGGCGCTTCAGCCCTTCGCCGCCGCCGTAGTTGCGGGTCGGCGCGAACATATCGACGCCGTCGTAGCCCCAGTTGCGGCTTCCGGGGAACTCCGCGACGGGCATCAGCTCGATGACGTTGACGCCGAGCGACTTCAGGTGATCGAGGTCGGCAGCGAGGGCGTCAAACGTGCCTTCGCGCGTGTAGGTGCCGACGTGGCACTCGTAGATCACGAGGCCATCGGGGCCGATGCCGCGCCAGTTCGCGTCGGTCCAGCGGAAGGCCTCGGGATCGACGACTGCGGAGGGTCCGTGCGGGCCCTCGGGCTGGCTTCGGGAGTAGGGGTCCGGGAAGGACTGCCCGCCATCGATGCGAAAACGGTAGCGGGTGCCGGCGGCGGCGTCTTCGACGGCGCGGCTCCAGAAGCCGTCTCCGTCGCGGGCCATCGGCAGGTACTCGGCGCCGATCTCGACGTCGAGCGCGGCGGCGTCGGGCACCCAGACGCGGAACTCGACGCCGGCGGCGGGGAGGACGGTGGCGCCCATGCGGAGGCGCCAGCCGTTATGTTGGTTTTCGATCATCCGGTGCTCGCGCAAGTGTAGCGGCTGCCATGCGCGGGAGTTGACATTTCTTATCGATTCGAGTGTGTGGCGTGTCACGGCGACTTCGCGGATCGAGCGCGTGGCGTCGCATGACGCGTCCGGTTGAGGGCAACTGGCAGCAGCTTCCCTCCTCGGGAAGGCGAACGCGCGCAACACACGCCGGGTATGCCAAATGGCACGTCGTATCAGTCCGATCGGCCGTTCCGGACACTCAGCGCGAGGTGGACCCTGTAGGTGGGAGGGAAGGACGATGGAACGAGACAGGACGGCTGTTAGAGAGCACGAAGACCACCTGATGCAGCGGCAACTCGGGCGCCGGAAGTTCCTGGCGTTCGGTGGTGGGTTGGCGGCGGCGGGAGCATTGGCCGTCGGGGCTGGCTGCGACGCGGGCGGCGGGAAGTGGGTCAAGCCGGGTGGCGACACATGGGAGACCGACCTCACGCCGACGGCGGTGCCGCCGGGCGCGCATCTCGCCTCGCAGGCTCCGCCGTCGAGCGATCACAGCATGCCAATGCCGACGCAGCAGGGGCGCCCGCAGCCGAGCGGCAAGCTCGCGACGATCTACGATGCGCGGCTGCAGCCCGTTGATCCGAACCCGCGCAAGACGCTGGTGATGGAGACGAAGGACATCGTCCACGAGGTAGCGGCCGGCGTGAACATGAACGCGTGGACGCTCGACGGGCATCTGCCGGGTAACGTCGTGCACCTGCGGCAGGGCGACACGCTGGACTTCACGCTGCGGAACGGCAGCAGCATGGGGCACTCGATCGACTTCCACGCGGCACAGACGCCGTGGGACGTGAACTACAAGACGATCCTACCCGGGCAGGATTTGAGCTTCACGTGGAAGGCGAACTATCCGGGCGTGTTCATGTACCACTGCGGGACCGGCCCGGTGCTGGAGCACATCGGGAACGGCATGTACGGAGCGGTGGTGGTCGATCCAGCGGAGGCGTTCGCGCCGGCGAAGGAGTACGTACTGGTGCAGAGCGAGTTCTACTTGAGCGCCGGGCGGGGAGGCACCTGGGACGGCGACTTGACGCGGATGCAGGCGGTACAGCCGGACTTCGTGGTGTTCAACGGATCCGCGAACCAGTACCAGGCGCAACCGCTCGCGGCCGGGCCGGGCGAGCTGATCCGGCTGCACGTGATGAACGCCGGCCCGACGCTGTTCTCTGCGTTCCACACGATTGGCGCTCTGTTCGACCGCGCGTATCCCGACGGAAACCCGGCGAACCTGATGCGCGGCATCCAGACGTGGACGATCGCTCCCGGCGGCGGAGCGACGTTCGAGCTGACGATACCGGAGCCGGGCAAGTATCCGTTCGTGACGCACAGCTTCGCGTACACGGGGCTCGGGGCGGTGGGGCTCATCGAAGTAAAGTGATGGCGCGGTGAAGCATGACGACACAGCACACATATCTGAAGACGCACACCATCAGCAGCGCGGTGCTGGCGTTCGGGCTCGCGGAGCAGGACGCAGAACTGAAGGCGCGCGCTGAGCAGAGCACGTCGGGCCGCGCGGCGAAGACACTGGTGAAGGACGGGCCGCTGCGGGTGACGCTGATCGCGATGCGGAAGGGCAACGCGTTGCGGGCGCACCAGGTGGAGGGTGTGGTGAGCGTGCAGGTGTTGCGCGGGCGAGCGCGGGTGTCGGCGGAAGGCGAAGGCATCGAGCTGGCGACGAACGGACTCGTGGTGTTGCAGGAGGAGGTGGCGCACACCGCGGAAGCGCTTTCGGACTGCGCGCTGCTGGTGACGGTGGCGATGTCGCGGAACGGGCATCGGCGGTAACACGCCGGGCATCCAACGACGAGGACGCAGGCGCTGATGCGACAACGTTCCGGGACGGACGGGAGTTGTCACGGCAGTTCGGGGTCATCGGCGTGTCGCTGGGATCACGAACTTCAGAGCGGTGTGCGTGTCGGAGAAGCGGGCGACTTTGACGTCGGTGAGTCGAGCGGCGCGACCGGCCGAGAAGACGTTCGCCTCGGTGATCTGCTTCTGGCCTTTCGGGTAGACGATCCAGATCGAGCCGCTGCGGACGAGGAGTGGCTCAAGCGATGGGAGCGCGGCCAGATCGGCGGCAGCGTTCGCGGCGAAGAAGATGATGTCGCGGGACTTCTTGCGGCGGTCGAAGGCGACATCGCGCGCGCGGGCGCCGAGATCTTCGAGGAAGGGCTCGTCCTCGATGCCGAGCACGGTGACGGCGTGATCGGGCTTCACGCCGAGCTTGTCGAGCAGCGACTTCGCGCTGCGGATCTTCCGGGCCCAAGCTTCAGCGTGCTTGCCGAGATCGAACGTCGCGGACTCCTTGCCGAAGCGAAGGGACAACGAGCCATCGCGCGCGGCGACGGAACGGACGGCTGCGAAGGAGATACGGAGGCGGAAGTCGCCGCGGAAGAGCAGGTAGTCGGTCTCAAGCAGCGCTTTGCCGTTCGAGGTCTGCTTACGGTAGGTGGCGGTGGAGGTCGCTTCGGCGCCCATGGCTACTGATACACGATCAACGACGGGCGGGGCTGCAGCGATTCGATCTGCAGCTCGGACAGCGGGTCGGGGTCGTGCTGGAGGAAGATCTTGATGCCGCCAAACGGGGCGTAGGGCGCGGCGGCGTAGCGGCCGTACTTCACTTCCTTTATGTCGGCGGGGCCGTAGCCGTCCATGTCGACGAGCAGATCGACATCGTCGCGGCGCTCGATGAGTTCCGGGCGGGTAAGCATGCCGGCCTCGAATTGATGGACCACGAGGAGCTTCTTCGGGATGCGCTGCTGGGCGGTGAGCCATACGAGGTACGCCTGGACGTCGTTTATCGCGGAGGCGTCGATACTTCCGATGGCTTCGCCGGGCTTGCGGTCGGAAGACAGGGCGAACTCCGGATCGAGCGCGACGAAGACATCCGGCTCCCGCAGGTATTTCGCGATGCGCTCGACCTCGGCGAGGGCGTCGCTGTGGCCGATCTGCAGGTCGAGGATGACGACGAAGCCGTGGCGGCGGGCGAGGTCGATGTACTGCCGCACGCTGCGGTCATCCAGGTACTGGAGCGAACTGGCGTCGGAGCCGGGCTGCGGCTGAGCGACGGCGTAGACGACGTGGAGCGCCGGGAGGACACGCGCGCCGGAGACGTATCGGAAGCGGCCGGCGGCCTGATCGAGAAGGTTGGCGACGTCTTCGGGGCGATGCTGGCCGAGGATGCCCATCGACGGGGTGTAGGGGTTGCCGTAGTAGGAGACGATCTGGTTCGACTCAACGGGAGAAGGTGCGTGGCTGGGCGCGCCGTCGGAGAGGACGCTGAGGCCGCCGAGCCCGAACGCATCGGCCATCGTGATCGGGCTGTGTGCCGAGTCGATCGGCGCCGTGCTGCCGGAGGACTGGCGGGCGGCGAATGTGGCCGTGACGGCCGTCGCGAGGACGAGGGCGGCGACGATCGGGATAGCAGCGCCGGATGGCACGGCAAACGGAGTGGAGGGGCGTCGCGCGATTCGCAAGCGGAGAGCCTCATCGGCACGCAACGGTCTCGGAGATATTCGGCGAGGGGATCAGCGCAACGGATCGCGCGCGTCGGACCACTTCGCCAGGCCCACGCCTGTCACGAGCATCAGCGCGCCGAGCAGGGTGAACGCGATTCCGTTTCGGATCGGGATCCACACGAGGCTTCGACCGATCGCGTAGAACTCGCGCTGCAGATACTCGTCGCCACCATTCATGGAGATCCGCGCCAAGATCGCAAATCCCAGCACGACCGCTGACGCCGCAAGGACGACGGCACCGACCGCCGCGAGACGCCCGAATCCGCGACACAGCACGACCAGCGTGACGCACAAGAACGCGGAGAGAGCCGCCAGCACGAACGTGAGCCCGCCGAGAATATCGTGGTTGCGGCTTCGAAGGAAGCCGAGGCCGTGGTCGGTGAGGCCGCCAATCGAGAACATGCCGACCGAGCCTTTTCCAGAGGCGCTCGATCGAAGCGGCGCGGTGCCGTTGTCATACATAACGTCAGATGATCGCTGCAGCAGGAGCTCGCGGAGCTCCTGCTTCGATGCGTTCATCGCCTGCTCGCGCGAGAGCGGAACGTCGATCGGGAACTCGCGGAGCTGGAGCTGATCCGCGGGGGCGGCGCTGGCTGCGCGCTGCTGGAGATCGTCGTAGTTGCGGTCGATGAGCGGGTCTATCTCGGTGAGGGCGGCGACGGATCGGCGGAGGGCGCGCTTCGCGGGGCCCTCGGCGGTTAGCTGGAAGAGCTGCAGCGAGGCCAGCGTGGCGCAGAGGGTGACGAAGAAGAGGACGCCGACGAGCCACTTCAGGCCGTTGCGCCCGGCGGACGCATCGCCTGCAAGGATCGGCTCAGAAATCTCATAGCGCGCGGCAGCGGGGGCCAGCGGCGGATCAGTCGCCACGCGCTACTCGGAGGGCAGGACTATCGTGCCGACGATGCGGTCGTACAGCGTGCGGTTGTGATAATCGACCAGCGCGGAGACGAGGGCGATGACCGGCGCGAGCACGCAGAGGATGACGACGACGCCGAACGCGACGATGGTGACGCGGCTGAGGAGCAGCGAGATCACGAAAGCGGTCGGGAACCCGACGACGACTGCCATCGGCCAGCTGAAGAGGAGCGGGTTCAGGCAGAACCACCAGGCGGCTTCGCTCGCGAATGAAAGTTGGCGGCCGTCTTCGCGGGCGAGGCGAACGCCCGCGACGTACTGGCCCCCCGTCTGGCGGCGCAAGCAAAGGACGATCAGGTTCAGCGCGGTCCAGATGATCGGCGTTGCCATCGCGATGATGGAGAGGAAGGCGTAGATCGCAGCGTCGCTGTCACGGGTGGCGCCGTGCGTGACGAGCAGGAGCTGGGCGCCGGCGGCGACGACCACGAGCATCGCGATGGCGGAGAAGATCACCATGTCGACGGCGTAGCCGGCAGCGCGGGCGCGGACGCTGGCAACGCTGGTGTGTGCTTCCGCCGTGCGGGGCAAAGCGATCTGTTTGGCTACGATAAGCGCGCCTCGGACGCGGGCGTGTGACGCGCGATTATACCATCGGCCTCGGGCGGCGTGGCTCGCACGAGCGCGCCGTACGTTGCGGGTTGACGGTTTCTCACGACATCGGTACCGGGCGCTTTGGTCTTACGGTGAGTCAGCGCGCGATTGACGGTCGCGGCGACGGAGAGCTCGCGGCCTGCGAGGGCGGCGGCGAGCACCCGTCCATCGGGTGCGCAGATGGCGGCGGCCCCGTTCGCCGACGGAGCGCCTGAGCAGGCGACGAAGACGACGTTCTCCTCGGCGCGGCAGCGAGCGAAGGGCAGCATCGGGCTTGGCGGGTCGTCGCCGGCCCAGAGGATGATCTCGGCGCCGCGGAGCATCAGTGAGCGCGGGACTTCGGGCACAAAGCCCTCGGCGGCGATGAGGAGGCCGACGCGCCCGATCGGCGTGTTCACGATGGGGCAGACTTCGTCGCCGAGCGGCATCGTTTCGAAGCGCGGGCCGTGCGGCTTGTGGGTCTGCCGATGCTTCGCGATGACGCCGCGCGGGCCGACGAGGTACATCGCGCGGTATACGTCGGCGTCCGGCTCGGAGATGGTGAAGGCGATGCACACGCCGGCATCAGCGGCGAGGCGCTCGAGTGCGGCGAGCGTCGAGTCGTGCGGGTAGTCCCATCGGTAGCGCGAAGGCGTGGCAGGGAAGAGCACGACCTCGGCGTCTTGCATTGCGAGGCGCTCGACGTGGCGCCGCGCTTCGACGAGGAATGTCTCGGCGTCGGGCGGCATGGTCATCTGCACGGTGGCGACGCGATGGTCTTCATTCTCGAGCACGAGCGACTCATCGAGCGTGCGGAGGACGGGCAGGCTTTCGGTGGGATGGACGAGCGCGGCGTACAGATCGGGGCGGCGGATCATGCGCGAGCCCGGGTCTCCGATCGGGACGTCGTGGACGAGGATGCCCTCTTCGTCCGAGGCGAGTGTGGCGACGACCTCGCCATGCGGGCTGATCACGCAGGAGCGTCCGCAGTAGACGATGCTCTCCGCTTCGACGCCGCACTTGTCGGCGGCGACGACCCAAACGCCGTTTTCCATGGCGCGAACGGGCATGAGGTACTCGCGCTGGATGCTCGTCAGTTCGGCGCTGCGGCGGCCGGTGCTCACCCATGCGGTGAGGTCGAGTAATACCTGCGCTCCGTTGAGAACGAGCGAGCGCGCAATCTCTGGGAGACGGCCGTCGGCGCAGACGAGCATGCCGATGCGGCCGACGTCGGTCTCGAAGACGGGGTAGGCATCGCCGGGCGCGAACCAGCGGTTGTCGAACTGCCAGAGGAACGACTTTGCGTAGGTGCCGACAAGCGCGCCGTCGCGGCCGAAGAGCGCTGCGCCGTTGGCGTAGCCGCCGCCGGAGGCATCGAGCGCCATCCCGGCGGCAATGTAGACGCGGTGCTCGCGCGCCTTCGAGGCGAAGGTCTCGAGGGCCTCGGCGGGCGTGCGGACGGCGGGCGGGAGCTCGCGGGCGCCCAGGAAGTATGCGGGGTAGGTGACTTCGGGGAGGACGGTGATGTCGGGATGTTGTTGCGCAGCGTCGTCGATGAGTCGCAGGGTGTGGACGAGGGACGCTTCGGCGTCAGCGATGTCGAAGGCGGGGAGCTGAAGGAGGGCGATGCGAGCGCTAGTGGAGTTCACTCAGGAAGTGTAGTGGGTGTTAGGCACTGGCCTAACCCCCTACCGCTTCCCTAAAGGGAAGGGGGAGAATCGAGGGCCAGAGGTCGATTGCGTTCGATCGGCGATCGTCGCCACGCACAACAGATCCTTCGCTGCGCTCAGGATGACGGCACCGATGTTTCGGCCAAAGATGACGGATCGCTACTCGATGGTGAGCGCGCGATCAATTTCTTCGCGGTGGCGGGGGTACTTCTCGGCAAAGGCGCGGACGAGGCCGAAGCAACCGCTGATCATCATGTCGCCGTGCGGGGTGGCGAAGTAGGGGTCGAGGGCGCTCTTGCGAATCTTGGCGCGCTGGGGGCCGGTCACGGCGACGAGGGGCTTCGTTGCGCCGGCGCGGCCGTCGGGCGATGCGTAGAAGACGCCATGGCCCTTGCTGTTGAAGACGTCCTCGTGCGGGAGGGTGCCGGCGATCAGCCGCTCCGTGAAGTCTTCGATCTGCTCGCGCGTGACTTCGCCGGTGTGGTGCTCGTACAGGCTCACGATCTGCGTGCCTCGCAGATGAAACGCGAGGGCGTGCATATTACCGAGGTTCAGGACGAGCTGTTCGGGCTCGGCGGCGACCTTCGGGTCCTGGAGAGCGCCGATCGCGGCGGCGGGGCCGGTGTCCAGGAAGGCGATCGGCGTATCGGCATCCTGCGCGCGAGCGGTGTCGACCATCGTGCGGGCGCGGGTGAGGTAGTCGGGGATATCTTCGGGCATGTACGCGAACTCAAGGAGGTCGTTCCGGCGCTCGACGACGCGGCGGAGGTGGTCGAAGCGGAAGAGGCGGTCTGAGTAGTCGGGCGGCGCGGCGCCGTGGTCGAGGCAACCGAGCGCAAGGCCGTCGAACCGGCGTGGGACGTCAAATGCAGCAAGCGCGGTGCGGATCGCTTCGAGGTCGAGGTCCTTCAACTCGATGTGCTCGGCGTCGGGCGGCGGCGCTTCGCCTTCGCCGATGACACGCACGCCCATGCGCTGGACCTGCTCGAGATCGTCGTCGAAGGTGCGGGCGGCGTCCGGCGTGGCGTAGGCTCCGCAGCCGGCGGCGAGGTGGTCGTTCAGCGCCCAATGGCAGGGGCCGCCGCCCTGGATGACGCCGGTGAGCATGACGGGCCGGCGAGCGGTGGTGGCGCGACGGATGCGCCCGGCGGCGATCTGCGTCGCGCTGGGCATCACCATCTTGATGCTGTTCTCGACGGGCGCGGAGGAATCGAATAGCAGGATGTCCTGCGTGCCCGTGCCCATGTCGATCGCGAGGATCTTCATCTCTTACCGGTTCGAGTCTATCAAGCGAGGGCGGCGGCGAAGTGAATGTGACCGAGCGCGACCATCCGATTGGGATCGCGGCCGAGGCAGACGTGCTCAACGAAGCGGAAGATCGCGAGCCACTGGCTGAAGGTGAGTTCGGCGCATCGCGCGGAGGGTGAGAAGTTGTGTTCGCCGGCGAGGCGGCGGAGCTGGCGGTAGGTAAGGGTGCCGCGAAGAGACGCGCGGACAGTTCGGCGCCGGGCGAAATGCTCCGTGATGAATCCGCGGTATGCGCGACATCGCGGGGCCGCGACGAGCGGGCGTGCGCGCTGTTCGATACGGAGAAGGACGCTGTCGACTGAGGTGGGCGGGGAAAATGCGCCGCGCGGGATCGAGTCGACGATCGAGATGTCGAACGCGGGCTTGTGGAGGAGCGAGATCAGCGATTCGTACGGGGTGCCGGTGAACTTTTCGCCGGCTTCTCGCTGGACGATGAGGTATGCGTCGAGCGGCGGCGGCGATGCCTGGAGCAGCTTGCGGACGAACACCGCCGTGATCGCGTAAGGCACGTTCGAGACGAGGCGATATGGAGCGCGCGGCAGCGCGAAGTCGAGGACGTCGGCGCGATGGCACTCGACGTTGGTGCGGCCGATGAGTCGGGCGGAGAGCTCGCGGAAGAGGCGGACGTCTTTTTCGATCGCGATGACGCGGAAGCCGGCCTCGGCGAGCGGCGCGGTGATGGCGCCGCGACCGGCGCCTACTTCGACGACGAGATCTCCCGCGCTCCAGGGAAGGCCGGCGACGATACGTCGCGCTTCGTCGGATCGCAGGAAGTGTTGCGAGAGCTCGGGGCGGCGGCGGTGTACAAGCGTGTCTCCCGGGCTGAAAGCCCGCGGTGCGGGTCCGCGCGCACGGCGATGGCGTCCTTGCGGATGGCTTGGGCGTTGCATCGCTTCCTCCAGCTGCTGGAGGCGCGGTGCCGCGAAGTGAGGTATCGGAGACGCGATGACAGGCAACGCGGCATCGAGCCGTCAGCAGGCGCTTCTTTCGCGACCTGACGACAGTTGATGGAAGATCCCGCCCGGTGCGGGACCGGTCCGCCGCGAAGGGCGGACGCTTAGCGTCGCAGCTTTATCATCACGCTACACATCATGGTTGTACGAGAAGCGTATGCGGGCGGGCACAAGGGGATCAAGCCCCGGGTTCGCGAGCCGCTTCGGATGGCGTGATGGCCTCGAGCGGGACGAGTGTCTCGGCGAGTTCGCGCTTGTACGCTTCGATCTCTGCAGCCGTGCGGACATCGTCCCAACCGAAGTGGGACTGAAGGATGTGCGCGGCGGCCTCGGCGCCGTCGAGGGCGTGGCAGGCGCTCCAGCCGACGGGGAGGCGGCGGAGGAGGACGTCAGCGAGGGTGAGGGCGCATTCGCGCTCGATGGCGTAGGCGACCTGCGCGAGGATCTCGGGATTGTGGGGGCAGATCGGGCCCCTGATAGACGCATCGCGCGCAATCAGAGCTTCCACTTCCGGGCGGCGCTTGCCGTAGATGACCAGGGGATCGTTTTCGATGCGCGCGATGTCCCCGGCGCGAGCGGTCCGAGCAACGTCTGGCGGGGCGCTGACAGCACGTGACGGCGAGGTGTATTTCGCGATGGGCTTCATCGCGATGCGGGCGAGGCTACGGTACGTGGTGAGCTTGCCTCCGACGACGCTGAGGAGTCCCTTCGGGCCGCCGCGGGTCATGTGATCGACTACGAAGTGGCGGCGGGTGATGGCGGCCTCGTCGCCGCGGTCGGTGCGGGGGAGGGGACGGACGCCGGAGTAGGTGTAGAGGATGTGCGCCGGCTCGAGGGGCGTGGTAGGGAAGAGGCGGTTGGCTTCGTCGAGGAGGTAGCGCACTTCGTCGGGCGTGGCGCGCGCGCAGGATGGGTCGCCGTCGTAGCGGATGTCGGTCGTGCCGATGAGGGTGTAGCGGTACCAGGGGAGGATGAAGATCGGGCGGCCATCGGCGTGTGCGGCGGCGAAGATGCCGTGCTTCGGGCGGTCCGGCCATGCGGCGACGAGATGGCTGCCCTTCGTGCCACCGAGGAGGCGATCATGGCGCTCGGCGTCGCTCCCGGCGAGAACGGTATCGACCCATGGACCGGCGGCGTTCACGACGAGTGGCGCCAGGACGTCGACGAGGTCGTCGCCGCATTCGTCATGGAGGCCGAGGCCACGAACGATGCCACCAGGTGACAGCAAGCGTTCGGCGACCACGTGGTTCAGTGCCGTGCCGCCAGCATCGATCAGATCGCGCACAGTCTCGATCACAAGCCGTTCCGGGAATTCGACCTGCGCGTCGTAGAAGGTGTAGGCAGCGCGGAGATCGTCCTGTCGGATCTGAGGTGCGTATTCGTCGAGCGAGCGCGCGCTGACAGAGCGGTGGCGGGGGAGCGACTTCCGGAAGGACAGCGCGTCGTAGAGGGCGAGACCGGCGCGGACCTTCCACGGTGCTCGCGCGTCGCCGCGATACACCGGAACGAAGAGACGCATCGGGCGCACGAGGTGCGGCGCGTCGCGGACGAGGGCTTCGCGTTCGGCGAGCGATTCGTACACGAGGCCGAGCTCGCCGTGCTCGAGGTATCGTAGGCCGCCGTGGATGAGCCGCGTCGCACGCGATGTCGTGCCGGCACCGAAGTCGTGGCGCTCAACGAGAAGCGTCTTGTAGCCGTGCCAGGCGGCTTCTCGGGCGATGGCGGCGCCGTTGATCCCGCCGCCGATAACGATGACATCGAATTTTTCGCCGGCGACTCGCTGAATGCCGTCCCTCAAGGCTGAGCCCAGCCCTTCGCGCGCTCGACGGCGCGACGCCAGCCTTCGACGAGCGCATCGCGGTCGCGGGCAGGCATCTTCGGTTCGAAGCGTGCGCCGCCGGCGACGAGCGATGCCAGGTCACTCTCGTCGCGCCAGAAGCTAACGGCGAGGCCGGCGAGGAACGCCGCACCGAGCGCGGTCGTTTCGGAGACGGCGGCCCGCACGACGGGGCGCTGGAGGACATCGGACTGGATCTGCATGAGCAGATCGTTCGAGACAGCGCCGCCGTCGACGCGCAGTTCGGGGACGCGCACGCCGGTCTCGCGCTCCATGAGTTCGA
>CAZAPT010000013.1:0-90529 GCA_964487335.1 uncultured Dehalococcoidia bacterium | reverse complement strand
TCGATCATCTTGTCGTGCCACTCTTGCGCCTCGGCCGCGAACTTCTCCGGGATCGGCCTCTCTTGCGGCGCGTCGTCGCGCTCGCCCGTGAAGGTCCAAGCCTTCATCTCGATCAGGTCGATCACGCCCTCGAACGCCGCCTCGGCGCCCATCGGGATCTGGATGGGGATCGGCTTCGACCCCAGCCGCTCCACGATCATCTCGACCGTGCGCCAGAAGTTCGCGCCCATCCGGTCCATCTTGTTCACAAAGCAGATCCGCGGCACCCGATACTTGTCCGCCTGCCGCCACACCGTCTCCGACTGCGGCTCCACGCCCGCCACGGCGTCGAACACCACCACGCCGCCGTCCAACACTCGAAGGCTCCGCTCCACCTCGACAGTGAAGTCCACGTGGCCCGGCGTATCGATGATGTTGACCTGGTGCCCGGCCCACTCCGCAGTGGTCGCAGCAGCGGTGATGGTGATCCCGCGCTCGCGTTCCTGCTCCATCCAGTCCATCACGGCCGTGCCTTCGTGGACCTCGCCGATCTTGTAGGTCCGCCCGGTGTAGTAGAGGATGCGCTCGGTCACGGTCGTCTTACCGGCATCGATGTGCGCGATGATGCCAATGTTCCGTATCCGCTCGATTGGTACTGTTCTCGCCATTCCCTGTCTGTTCATTCCCTCCGGCGCCGCGATTCGCGTCCTCGCCGGCAAAATTCACCGCCGGGGACCCCAGGTCCCCGGCGGTATCTCCGCCCGAAAGCGGATTGCTCTCTACCTCACCATCGATAGTGGATGAAGGCCCGGTTGGCCTCCGCCATTCGATGCGTGTCTTCCTTCCGCTTGATCGTCGCTCCCTGCCCGGAAGCGGCGTCCATCAGCTCCGCCGCCAACCGCTCCGACATCGAGCGTCCGCCGCGCGCACGAGCCGAGCGCAGCAGCCACCGGATCGCCAGCGCCATCCGCCGCTCCGCCCGGATGTCTACTGGCACCTGGTACGTCGCGCCGCCCACCCGCCGAGGCTTCACCTCGATCGTCGGCGTGGCGTTGCGCAGCGCGATCTCGAAGGTGTCCATCGCCGCCCGGCGCGTCTGCGTCTCCACCTTCTCGAGCGCGTCGTACATGATCCGCTCGGCGGTGCTCTTCTTGCCCCGCTGCATGATCTTGTTCACGAACATCGTCACCGTCCGGTTGTTGTACTTCCCGTCCGGCAGGATCTCGCGCTTCTCCGCTCGCTTCCGTCTCGGCATCGCTACGCCTTCCGCGTTCCGTACTTGCTGCGCCCGCGCTTCCGGTTCGAGACGCCCTGCGCGTCTAGCGCCCCACGGATGATGTGGTATCGCACCCCTGGAAGGTCCTTCACACGTCCGCCGCGGATCAGCACCACGGAGTGCTCCTGCAGCGAGTGCCCCTCCCCCGGGATGTACGCAGTCACTTCGATGCCGTTCGTCAGCCGTACCCGCGCGATCTTCCGAAGCGCCGAGTTCGGCTTCTTCGGCGTCATCGTGCGCACTTGCGTGCACACGCCCCGCTTCTGCGGCGAGCCCTTCCCGCGCAGCGTGCGGTTCTTCAGCGAGTTGTAGGTGAAGCGAAGCGCGGGAGCCTTGGTCTTTTTGACCAGCTTCTTCCGCCCCTTCCTCACCAGCTGACTGATCGTCGGCACTCGTTTCCCTTATCGCTCGATGGCCCCGCGCACCCGCGACGCCACTTCCCCCGCCAGCTCTCGCAGACACACGAAAGGCCGGCAACCTTATTGCTGAGCCAGTCCGGCGTAGGATCCGCGATCCCACTAGCGCCGGCCGTTGTCACTTTGGGGTCTTCCGACCTGTTGTGATGCTGGCGTCAATGAGCCCGACGGACCGTCGGGCGCACGGAGCAGCGTATCAGCGCGAATCTGCAGGTGTCAAGAATCGCCGCCGCGCAGCGCTCCGCGCGACAACCTCCACCCCGCCGTTATAAGCCATGCCCGATCCTGCTATAGAAGCTTCGCGCGTCAACTGGCCGGCGCGCATAGACGAGCCTACAATACTGCCATAATCGCCCACGCGCGTAGAGGAAACCACCAAAATGTCACGACGTAACGGACGTTCGAGCGACCAGCTCCCCGCTGCCGCCACCTACACCTTCAGCTTCCAGGCGCAGTACCCCAACAAACCCGGCATGCTCGCCCGCATCGCCACCGCCGTCGCCGAGTGCGGCGGCAACATCGGGGACATCGACGTCATCCGCTCCTCCCCAACCACCATGCTCCGCGAAGTCACCGTTCAGGCCCGCGACAGCGCCCACGCGAATGAGATCGTCGCGCACGTCCGCGCCGCGAAGGGCATCAGCGTCAAGGCCGTCACCGACCGCGTCTTCCTCAGCCACCGCGGCGGCAAGATCGAGATCCGCAACAAGGTCCCCGTCACCAGCCGCCGAGACCTCTCCGTCGTCTACACGCCCGGCGTCGCCCGCGTCTGCCTCGCCATCGATAAGGACCCCGAGTCCGCGTGGGGCCTCACCATCAAGGGCAACACCGTCGCCGTCGTGAGCGATGGCACCGCCATCCTCGGCCTCGGCGATCTCGGGCCGAAAGCCGCCATGCCCGTTATGGAGGGCAAGGCGATGCTCTTCAAGACCTTCGGCGGCGTCGATGCCTGGCCCATCTGCCTCGACACAAAGGACCAGGACGAGATCGTCGAAGCCGTGAAGCAGATCGCCCCCGGCTTCGGCGGCATCAACCTCGAGGACATCTCCGCGCCCCGATGCTTCTACATCGAAGAGCGCCTCAAGAAGGAGCTCGACATCCCGGTCTTCCACGACGATCAGCACGGCACCGCAGTCGTCGTCCTCGCCGCCCTACTCAACGCCCTCCGAATCATCCGCAAGGAGCCGCAAGATCTGAAGGTCGTCGTCCTCGGCGTCGGTGCTGCCGGCGTCGCTTGCTCGAAGATCCTGATGTCCGCCGGCGTGAAAAACATCATCGGCGTGGACCGCACCGGCATCATCCACAAGGGCCGCACCGAGGGCATGAACTTCATGAAGGAGTGGTTCGCCGACAACACCAACCTCGAAGGCGTCAGCGGCTCCGTCAGCGATGCGATGGAAGGCGCCGACCTTTTCCTCGGCCTCGCCGGCCCCGACATGATCACCACCGACGACATCAAGCAGATGAACCGCGACCCTATCGTCTTCGCGATGGCAAACCCCGACCCCGAGATCCGTCCGGAAGTCGCCGCCGCACACGTCCGGGTCATGGCGACCGGCCGCTCCGACTACCCCAACCAGATAAACAACGTCCTCTGCTTCCCCGGCCTGTTCCGCGGCGTCCTCGACGTCCGCGCCCGAGAGATCAACGAGCCCATGAAGCTCGCCGCCGCCGAGGCCATCGCAGCCGCAGTCGGCAAGAACGAGCTCAGCCCGGAGTACATCATTCCCAGCGTCTTTCACTCGAGCGTATTCAAGAACGTCGCCCGCGAAGTCGCCAACGCTGCCATCGCCAGCGGCGCCGCCGAACGCCCCGAAAAAGCCAAAGCCCAGGTCTTCGTCTAAGGAAGCGTTCCGCCTTGGCCCTGCTGGCGGGCCGACTAGACGCGAACTTCGGGCGGCAAGAACGTCCCGTCGCCGGCCCTTAGCACCGGCACGATGCTCACGATCGCATCACGATTGAGCGCGCCATAGATGTGCGGATAGATGCGTTCCACATCCTCGTACACGATCGGCGACGTCACGCGCTCCTTCTCGATCACGAGCGCGATGTACATCCGACGGTCCTCCCGGTAGTACAGGTTCGCCACGTCCGCGAGGTTCTGCGCGCCGTCAGTGCAGTGAATGAAGCCGTCGGTCGCGAACTCGGCCGGCAGGTACGGTGCCTTTGCGTCGCAATCCCGAAAGTACTCCGCCGCCACGATATGAAACGTGCGACCCTCGCCACTCACGGCACTTCGACGCCCGCCAGCACCCGCCGCACCACTTCCTCCGCCGTCACGTTCTCCGCCTCCGCCTCGTACGTGATGACCACTCGATGCTGCAGCACGTCCAGCGCCACCGCCTTGACGTCGTCCGGTTCGACGAACCCGCGCTGCTGCACGAACGCCTGCGCGCGCGCCGCCTGCGCCAGGAAGATGCTCGCCCTTGGCGATGCGCCGTACGCGATGAGCGGCTTCAGCTCCGGCATCTTGTACGCGTCCGGCTCCCTCGTCGCATACACCAGGTGGACGATGTAGTCCCGCAGCCGCTGGTCCATGTGCACCGTGCGTAACTCGTTCGACGCCACCACGATCGCCGCCGGATCCACCACCCGTTGCACCTCGCCCACGTTGTCGGTCACGACGAACCTGTCGAGGATCCGCTTCTCCTCGTCCCGCGTCGGGTACGTCACGTTCACCTTCAGCATGAAGCGGTCGAGCTGCGCCTCCGGCAGTGAGTACGTACCTTCGTGCTCGATCGGGTTCTGCGTAGCCAGCACCATGAACGGATCGTCGAGCGGAAACGTCTCCCCGCCGATGCTCACCTGCCGCTCCTGCATCGCTTCGAGCAGCGCCGACTGCACCTTCGCTGGCGCCCGGTTGATCTCGTCCGCCAGCACGATATTCGCGAAGATCGGCCCCTTCCGCGTATGGAAGTCGCCGTCGTTCGGCGAGTAGATCTGCGTACCCGTCACGTCCGCGGGCAGCAGGTCCGGCGTGAACTGGATCCGCACGAACGAGGCGTCGATCGCATCCGCCAGCGTGCTCACCGTCAGCGTCTTCGCCAGCCCCGGCACGCCCTCGATGAGGATGTGACCCCGGCACAGCATCGCAATCAGCAGCCGCTCGACGAGCACGTCCTGCCCGACGATCACCTTCGCCACTTCGCGCTTCACCCCATCGATGAAGACGCTCTGCGCCCGCACCCGCTCATTGATCGCCGCGATATCAACCGCCACGCGTATTCCTCTCGAGAAGCGTTAATCCGAGTCTAGCGGGAATCTCCCACCGACGCGCCCGGTACGCTGGACGTTCGTCGGACAGCGACGACCGCCCGTTGCGGCGATCCCGATTTCGCGTACAAGCTCCCCTTCCCTTTACGGAAGGGGTCGGGGGTTAGGTCACCGGCGGCGATCAACCGCCACGCTCAGACCGTGCCCGACTTCCGACCTCCTCCGGTCCAACCGACGGTTATACTCCACATCACATCTCGCCAAGCCACAGGAACACGTCCGATGATCGAAGGCACCCTCATCAACCTGCGCGCGCCCGAGCTGGCCGACGCCCAGCACGTCCACCGCTGGCGCAACGACCGCGAGGTCACCTACACCCTCGGCCGCCGCTACATGATGTCGATGGGGTACGTCGAGTCGATGGTGCGCGAGCGTGCCCTGCAATTCCCGGCCGCCGGTGCGCAGTTCACCATCGAGACCAAGGCGGGCCGCGTCATCGGCGATATCGGCCTGTTCGGCGTATCAGCGGAGAACCGCGAGGCCTACGTCGGCATCATGATCGGCGAGAAGGACTGCTGGTCCAGCGGATACGGCAGCGACGCCCTTCGCACCCTGCTGCGCTTCGCCTTCGACGAGATGAACCTCCATCGAGTCGCACTCCATGTGTTCGATTTCAACCCGCGCGCGATCGCGAGCTATCGAAAGTGCGGCTTCGTCGAAGAGGGTCGCCTACGCCAGGCGATGTACCGCGCCGGCCAACACCACGATGTAGTGATGATGTCCATCCTTCGCGAGGAGTTCGAAGGTCACGAGCCAACCGGGCAACCTCTAGAGGCTGCCTCATGATCGAAGGCAAGCTCATCAACCTCCGCGCCCCAGAGTTCTCCGACCTCGAGCGCAACACGCGCTGGATCAACGACCGCGAAGTGACCCGCTTCCTCCAGATGCGCTACCAGATGTCCGGCCTCGCCGAAGAGGAATGGCTGCGCGACCTATGCTCGAAGCCCATCTCCTTCGAGCGCGCGTTCTTCGCGATCGAGGCGAAGGACGGCGCGCACATCGGCAACACCAACCTCTTCAACGCCTCCGCCGAGAACCGCAGCGCCGAGCTCGGCATCATGATCGGCGAGAAGGAGTACTGGTCCCGCGGCTTCGGCACCGACGCGCTCGTCACGCTCGCCCGCTTCGGGTTCGATGAGATGAACCTCAACCGCATCCAGCTCACCGTGTACGACTTCAACGAGCGCGCCCAGGCCGCATACCGCAAGGCCGGCTTCGTCGAAGAGGGCCGCCTCCGTCAGGCGATGTACCGCGTCGGCGAGTACCACGACATCGTCGTCATGGGCCTCCTCCGCGACGAGTTCGCGCGCGCCCACGAATCGACACCATCTCGAGCGCGCGCCGGAGCGTAGGAGCCGCACCCTATGCGTGCGCCGGGCCGGGCCAGACCTGGTCGCGCGTGCCATTCCTTGCCGGCTGCAAGAGGCGTCCGCTATACATCTCCCTTGTGTCCGTCGATCCAACTGCAGCACACGACGACGCTCTCGATCACGACGGCGGGTGGGATGCCTCGGCTGCCGCGTGGCTTGAAGACGTCGAGCAAAACGTCACCCGGAAGATGCTCGACCCGCTCATCCTCCATCTGTGCGGCGACGTCAGCGGCCGCCACACAATCGACGTCGGCTGCGGCGAGGGACGCTTCTCCCGCATGCTCGCCGAACGCGGCGCGCTCACAACCGGCATCGACCCCCTACCACCGCGCTACTGACCGCCGCCCGCGACCGCGGCGGCATCTCACCAATCCGCGCTATCGCGGAGAGAATGCCGTTCCGCGACGCGACGTTCGACGTCGCGGTTACCTACATAACCCTCGTCGATATCGAAGGCTACGCGGAGGCAATCAGCGAGATGTCGCGCGTGCTTCGCCCCGGCGGCCGCCTCGTCGCCGTCAACGTCAACTTCACGAGCGCGTCGGTCGATCCAAACAACGGCTGGCATCGCGATGACGCGGTACTGAGAAGGGTGAACGCGCCAACGGTTCGTACGCACCGCGCGTGACTCACGGGACCGGATACCCCCATTCACGCGCCTGCGCCAAGTTTGCGTTTCCGAAGCCTCCCCGTCTACCCCTCCCGCAGCCGCGCCTCTTGCGCCTCGCGCCGCTTCCGATAGTCCTCGCTGTCCCTGCTGTCTCCGAACTTGTCGTCGCGCCACTCCAGCGCCGACTTCAACCCGTCGGTCATCGCCCGTCGCCCGAACTCCCGCACCGCCGGCGCCAGGTGCCCGCGCGCGTCCATCTCCGCCGCCATCCGCTGAACCGTCCGCGCACCCATCATCTCCATCGCGATGTTCACGATGCGCTTGTTCGGCGACAGCAGCTCGACGTCGATCCGCTCCATCTTCGAAGCCAGCGCCTCGACCTCCGCCTCGAGCTGATCCGCCGGCACCGACCGGAGCACCAGCCCGATCTCGGCAGCCTGCTTCCCGCTCACGCTGTCGCCGGTCAGCAGGAAGTACTTCGCCCACTGCGGCCCGACGAGATACGTCCACATGTGCGCCACCGGCGACCCCATCGCCCGCACCGGCGGGAAGCCAATCACGGCATCATCCGCCGCCACAACGATGTCGCACAGCAGCGCCAGGTCCGTCCCGCCGGCCAGGCAATACCCGTGCACCTGCGCGATGACCGGCTTGTGCACGTCCCAGATCGCCATCCGGTCCCGCTGCTGACGCTCGAGCTGCCACGCGTCGTCCTCGTACGACGCCATCCCCCGGTACGCGTGCGTATACCGCTCGTCGCTGTCCGCCCCCGCGCCCTCATCAGACCGGCGCTCCGGCCGCATCGGCGTCAGGTCGTACCCCGCTGAGAACGCCCGTCCGGCCCCGCGCAGGATGATCACGTGGACCGTGGAATCGTTGTCCGCCTCCCACAGCGCTCGGTTCAGTTCCCGCTGGAGCTTTGCCGACAGCGCGTTCAGCTTCTCCGGCCGGTTGAGCGTGATGCGCGCCTTCCCGCCGTCCGTCTCATACAGGATCGTCTCGAAGTCCATGCCGCCTCCTCACCGATCTCGGTGCGCCGATCGTAGGCGATCGCCCTCGCTCCTGCTACGCCAGCGGGCGAGAACCGCCACTCCCCTCAGGGTGTCACTTCGCAGTTGGAAGTCGTCCCCCTGCAGCCATACCCTCGCCTCGTCCCCGCCGCGCGCGCCGAAGGATTGCATCCAATGGCACGACCCGACGACCCACGACCGACCTCCGCCAACCACGCGTGTTGCGCGCCCGAGCGCTTGATTGTGTCACCGGGCAAACAATCGAAAACAATCAAGTTCTCGAATCTGGCGACCGCGGCCGCCGGCCGCTCCCAGATTCAGACGCTGCCAGTACTGAAAAAACAAAGAACAATCAACTTCTCCAATGAACGCCTCATACAGCCTTGACTGACAGCACTCGAAGAGCCAGAATAGAACATCCGTGCTAGGAGCCATCAGACATGCCAGACGTCATCTTCGAAGAGATCGAGTGCAAGTCCGCCGTCAACCGCGTCTCCGTCACCAACATGCCCTTTCGTTGGAGCCTCAACCCCTACCGCGGCTGCCAGCACGCCTGCACCTACTGCTTCGCCCGCGGCACCCACGAGTTCCTCGGCTACGACGCCGGCCGCGACTTTGAATCCCGCATCGTCGTCAAGGTGAATCTCCCCGAAGCCCTCCGCCACGACCTCTCGCGCCCATCCTGGCGCCGCGAGCTCATCGCCATCGGCACCGCCTGTGACCCCTACCAGCAGGCCGAGATGAAGTATTCGCTCACCCATCGCGTCCTGCGCGTCCTCTACGACTTCGCCAACCCCGCCAGCATCATCACCAAGTCACCGCACATCATCCGCGACGCGGACGTCCTTGAATCCCTGTCGAAGGTCGCCGACCTCACTGTTAACTTCAGCATCTCGACCCTCGACGAGTCCATCTGGAAGCGCATCGAGCCCGCCACCGCCCGCCCCCAGAAGCGCCTCGAAGCCATGGAGCTCCTCGCCGCCCGCGGCATCCGCTGCGGCGTCCTGCTCGCTCCAATCCTCCCCGGCCTCACGGACGACCCGGCAGGCCTTCGCGCCGTCGTCGCGGCGGCCGCCGATCACGGCGCGTCCTTCGTCCACGACAACGTGCTCTACCTCCGTCCTGGCACCCGGGAATGGTTCATGCCATTCCTCCGCGAAGCCTACCCGCACCTCGCTGAGCGCTACGCGAAGTACTACCGGGGCTCATACGCCCCGAAGACGTACACGCAGGACGTCCACCGCACAGTCCGCGAACTCCGCGACGAATTCGGCCTCCTCCGCAAGGAAGAGGCCCATGAGAGCCGCGGTCAGCTTCAACTCGCCATGTGACGCTCTCATCGGTTTATGGGGCGTTTACGCCGAACGCCCTCCACGAAACGCGTCCGTATCGGCACATGAAGTAGCTTTCACGTGTCCACCTGAGGCAGCAAGGATCCCGCAATGCTGGCTACCCCGCCCTGGTCGCGAGAAGTATCCCCGCCTGTCCGTTCCCGCACAGAGCCCACGCTACGCACGGTGGCGCGCTTGGCCACCCCGTCGGGCACGGTGCTCGCCACGGGCATGCTGCACCTCACGCCGGGCGGTGCCGCTACCCTCACGTCGCTCGACCGCCCCGGCGCGGTCGCCGTCGCCTACTTCGTCGATGGGCTGCGCGACGTTACGTTTCCCCGACGGCCGCGCAGCGTCTGCACGCCTCACCGGTACCCGGTTCAGCGCGAAGAGCGAGCGCGTCTGCAAGTTGCAGATCGCTGAGTCCTTCGGCTAGCCCTCCCCCCGACCCCGCCCCGTCCCTAGAATGTTGCGATGCTCCACATCATCTACGGCAAGGACGCCTTCCGCGTCCGCGCGGCGCTCCGCGCGATCCGAGATGAACTCGCGTCGAGCGACGACATGCTCGACACCAACACCACCGTCCTCGATGGCTCCACAGTCACCGCATCGGAACTGCTCTCCCACGTTAGTGCCGTCCCATTCCTCGGCGGAGCCCGCCTGGTGGTCGTCGAAGGCCTGCTCAAACGTCTCGGCGAGCAGCGTCGCGGACGCCGCACGAAGAAGGCCTCGCCCGATGACCCGCTCGAAGAGTGGCGACGTTTGGCGGAACAGCTCGCAGCTGACTTCCTGCCGGCAACGACAACACTCGTCTTCGTCGAAGGCGATCTCCCGCTCGCCCGCGACAATACGCCTTCGAGCCCTGTGTTCGGGCTCTTCGCGCCGCTTGCGAGGGTTCAGGCATACCACGAGTTGCAAGGCGGCGAGCTGGGCGCCTGGATTCGCACCGCCGCCGGCGCGAAGGACGTCAACCTCGATCCCCGCGCGATCGCTGCCCTTGCGCAGTTGATAGGCCCAGACCTCTGGGCGCTCGATAACGAGCTCGAGAAGCTCGCGTCGTACGCGCGAGGAGAACCCGTCGCCTCGGACACGCTCGCCGAGGTCGTCAGTGCCGCTCAGCAGAGCAGGATCTGGGATCTGGCTGACGCGATTGTGCAGAGCGACGCGGGCAAGGCCTCATCGGCTCTTCAACGCCTCCTGCGCGACGGGGAGCCGCCAACTCTCATTGCCTTTATGATCGTCCGCCAATTCCGGCACATCGCTCTCGTGAAAGACCTTCGCGGCCGCCGCGTGAGGCCAGACGAGGTCGAACGAGTCACCGGTCTCAGGGGGTATCGCCTCAAGGCTGTGATGGATCTCGCGAACCGTTATGGATGGGGAGATATTCGCAGAGCATACGCGATCCTCCTCGAGTCCGATCTCGCCGTGAAACGCGGCCTCCAGAGCGACGAGCCTTCGCTGGATCTTCTTGTGCAGGAACTCTGCCACATCGCCCCCGTCCCGAGGAGCCGCAGCACTCCTCGACCAGCGGCGGCCGCGCGAAGATAGGGCCGCGAAGCCACATACGATCCGGCAGCGGTAATCCATACGCCCCCCTGAGGCCCACGCTACAATGACGCGATGCGCATCCTGCTAATTAATGGGCCTAACCTGAATACCCTCGGAGCGCGCGAGCCGGAGATCTATGGCACGACCACGCTGCCGGAAATCGAGCAGCTCGTCGCCAAGCGAGCAGCCGGTCTCGGTGCAGACGTGCGATCATTTCAGGCGAACGGAGAAGGACAGATCATCGACTGGCTTCAGCGCGAGCAGGCCGACGCGGACGGGCTCATCATCAACGCTGGCGCCCTCACGCATTACGGCATGGCGCTGGTCGATGCGATCTCCGCTGCGTCTATACCTGCGGTTGAGGTTCACATCTCCAACGTCTGGAAACGCGAGAGGTTCCGCCACCGTTCCCTGCTTTCGCCCGTGTGCAGCGGCACGATCGTTGGTCTCGGCGTGCACGGGTACGAACTGGCCGTAGAGGCAGTCGTGCGCATCATCAAGGGGACCGAATGAGCGGCACCGGGAGAAGCATCCAGAGGCCTGCATCTCAACCTGAAGGCAACCTCGCCTGTGACTTCACGATCGCGGTCTCTGAGGTGGGCCTTCGCGAGCGGCTGGAGGCTAAGGTGCTTGGTCCGCCGCGTGAGATCGCGGGCGGCATAGAGGTCGCGTTCCAGCTCGCAGCGTGGCACGACGTGCAGCGGTACATCGACGTCGAGTCTCGATGTTGTCCCTTCCTAAACCTTGCCGCCGAGCACCTTACCGACATGGTCCTCCTTCGCGTCACGGGCCGCCCGGAAGCTCGCGAACTGATACATGAGATGTTTGGGGTGCGGGCCCAACACGGCACTGGCTAGGGTCGCAATGCAAGCACGGATATCGCGGCTTCGGGCCTCGCTAGAGAAGCACGAGCTCGACGGCGCGCTCATCTCCAACCCGCAGAACCGCCGCTATCTCAGCGGCTTCACGGGCTCGGCAGGCTACCTGCTCATCACGCCCGATGACGCAGTGATCGCCACCGACTTTCGCTACTACGAGCAGAGCGCTACCCAGGCGCCTGACTTCCGGCTCCACAAGGTCATCTCAGGGGGCTTCGACGCGTGGTTCCCCCAGCTCTTCAGCGGCCTCGGCGGCAAGAAGATCGGGTTCGAAGCGGGCGACTTGACTGTCGCCGCGCACCAGCAGGTCAAGAAGTCGCTATCCACGCTTTCCGGAGCCGAACAACCGAAGCTCGCACCAACCACGAACCTGGTTGAAGGCCTGCGCCTCTACAAGGAGCCCGGCGAGATCGAAGCGCTGCAGCGCGCCGTCGATCTCGGTGATGCCGCGTTCAGCCACGTGGCTCAGCGCGTCGAACCCGGCTGGACCGAGAAACAGGTCGCGTGGGAGATCGAGAAGTACGTCCGGGAGCACGGCGGCGACGGTCTGTCATTCGACACCATTGTCGCCGGAGGCCCGTGGGGCGCCATGCCCCACGCGTACCCTCGCGACCGTAAGCTCGAGCCCGGCGAAGGAGTGGTGATCGACATGGGATGTGACGTCGGCGGATACATGTCCGACTTGACCCGCACGATCGTCCTCGGGAAGCCGGACGATCAATTCAAGAAGGTGTACGACATCGTTCTCACGGCCCAGTTAACCGCTGAGGAGATGGTAAAGCCCGGGATGCTCGGCGAAGAGTGCCACATGGTCGCCCACAACGTGATCGACGCGGCCGGGTATGGCGAGACGTTCGGACACGGCCTGGGCCACGGCATCGGCCTTCAGGTCCACGAAGCGCCGCGCGTCGCCCGCACATCGAACGACGAACTGCAGGACAACATGGTCTTCACGATCGAACCGGGAATCTACATCACCGGTTGGGGAGGCGTCAGGATCGAAGACATGGTCGTGCTCGAGAATGGAAAGGCGCGCATCATGAGCCGCGCACCGAAACTCGAGTTCGTTAGTTAAAGGCAAACGACGATAACGCGAGGAGGGTCGGAGAGGCATGATCTCCACCGGTGACATGAAGCGCGGCGCGACCATCGAGCTCGACGGCCGCGTGTACCAGGTGATGGAGTTCTCACACATCAAGATGGGCCGCGGGTCGGCGCAAATGCGCATGAAGATGCGCGACGTGCGACGCGGCGACATCATCGAGCGCACCTTCCAGGCCGGCGAGAAGTGGCCCCGCGTTCGCGTCGAGCGCGTGCCCATGCAATTCAGTTACGCCGAAGGTGACCTGAATTACTTCATGAACACGGAGACGTACGACCAGGTACCGCTCACGCGCGACCAGGTGGGCGAAGCGATGAACTTCCTGGCCGAGAACGGCACGTGCGACGTCCTCTTTCTCGGAGACGAGCCGATCGGCATCGAGCTGCCGTCCTCGGTCGTCTTGACGATCAGCCGATGCGATCCCGGCGTGAAGGGCGACACTGCGACCGGTGCGACAAAACCGGCTACGCTCGAGACCGGGCTCGTCGTGAACGTCCCGCTCTTCGTCAACGAGGGCGACCGAATCAAGGTGAATACAACCACCGCCGAATACCAGGAACGCGCCTAGGCCGGACACCGTTCGTCGTTGACCTGATCCGCGCATCTGTTCGAGAATGGCATGTGCACGTCTATGCCGTACGCGAACTCAGCACGTACCTCCGCGAGCTATTCGAGACCGACCCTATACTCGGTGACGTCTGGGTCGCCGGCGAAGTGTCGAACGTTAGCCGCCCGGCGTCGGGCCACGTCTACTTCACCCTGAAGGACGGCGACGCTCAGCTTCGGGCTGTCTTCTTCGCTAAACGGTACGGACCTGGCAGCGCGACCGCGAGGGAAATTGACCAGGGACGAGCGGTCGTGGCACACGGCCGCGTCTCTCTATACGAGCAGCGAGGCGACCTCCAACTCTACGTCGACTACGTCCAGCCAGAGGGCATCGGCGCCCTCCAGATGGAGTTCGAGCGGCTGAAAGCAAAGCTCGAGGAGGAAGGCCTATTCGACGGCTCGCGCAAGCGCCCATTGCCACGATTTCCGCGGCGTATTGGTGTCGTCACTTCCCCGACGGGCGCCGTCTTTCATGACATTTGCCACGTGCTCGCGCGTCGCTGGCCTGTCGCCGAGATCGTGCTCGCTCCCGCGCCCGTCCAGGGTCCCGATGCTCTCGCTGGGGTGATCGGCGGCATCGAATACCTCAATCGACGCGGCCTGATCGACACGATCATCGTCGCGCGCGGGGGCGGGTCGCTGGAGGAGTTGCACGCGTTCAATAGCGAGGCGGTCGCCCGCGCGATCTTCGCGAGCGCGACGCCCGTCGTTTCTGCCGTGGGGCACGAAACCGATACGACCATCGCGGACTTCGTTGCTGATCGCCGCGCCCCGACTCCGTCGGCGGCGGCCGAGATCGTCGCGCCGGACCGTCTCGACGTAGCTGTACGACTCGGCGTCGCTGCCGGGACTATGGAATCTGTCGTCCGTCAGCGCATCGCCGTCGCAAGCGAGAATGTCCGCGATGAAGTCCGAATGATGGAACGCCGAGCACCGCGCATTGAGGAGGGACGACAGCGAGTTGATGAAGTGGTGCGGAGGAGTAGTCGCGCGATCGAACTCTTGGAGCGACAGTTTGCGCACGCGGTCGGTGGCTGCGTGTGGCGCTTGCGCGCGCTCGACCCCTTCAGCACGCTCGAGCGCGGCTACGCGATCGTCCAACGTAACAACCGAATTGTGGCGACGGTTGCCGATGCGCGTCCAGGTGATGCCGTAAACGTCCGTCTGCGTGATGGCTCGTTCGGCGCGCACGTTGACGGCGGCGCGATCCGACGGCGCAAACTCAAGCGACACGTCCCGGAGGCGCAGGCGCCGCTCTTCACGATTCCGGAGGAGCGCGCGTAGGAGCAACGATGCCAAGAGAGAAGGCGGTCCCCGCATTTGAAGAACTGTATGCAAGGCTGGAGCAGAGCGTCGGCAAGCTCGAACAGGGCGGGCTGTCGCTGGAAGAGTCTATCGCTCTCTACGAAGAGGGAATGTTGCTCGCGCGCCAGTGCCAGGATCGGCTCGACGAGGCCGAGCAGAAGATCACGAAGTTGAAAGAGTCGTTTGCGAGCGTAGCACAGAGCACACCTCCGGACGGCCATCAGGGCGACGGGTACGACCTGCCCGCTGAGGACGCCGGACTCGATGATGAACCGTTCACCTGATTTGCAGTTCGCTCCGCGAAAGGGCTAGGGTTTCAACGGCGACCGGCAAGGACGTCCTGATCGTCAGTTGAGGCCATAGAGGATCCTGTGCTCCAGATCGGGTGGTTTGCAACCGGGCGCGGCGAGGGGTCACAGAAGCTCCTCCGATCAGCCATCGATGCGATCCGTGATCGCAGGTTGGATGCCCAGATTTCGTTCGTGTTCTGCAACCGCGAACCTGGCCGCTATCCGGCGACCGACGAATTCTTCGATCAAGTCCGCTCATACGGCATCCCGCTGATCACCCTTTCCGACGCGCAGTTCCGAAAGGAGAAGGGCGGCCAGGTTGCTCGTGCGGGCTCGCCGCTGCCCGTATGGCGAACCGCATACGACCGCGCCGTCGTCGATCTCTTGAAGCCATTCGGGTGCGACATTGGCATACTCGCCGGGTACATGTTGATCACGACCGCTCCACTCTACGAGTGGCGTCCTCTCTTGAATCTACACCCGAGCGCTCCAGACCAGCCCGCCGGGACATGGCAGGACGTGACGTGGAAGTTGATCGAACAGCGCGTTGACCACGGTGGCGTGCGTATCCACGTCGCCACGGACGTGCTCGACGAGGGACCCATCGCAACGTACTGCACGTATCCGCTTCGCGGTCCGGTGATCGATGGGCTGTGGTCCGAGGTCGAGGGTACGGCCGTATCGTCGATCCAGGAGGATCAGGGGGAAGCAAACGCCCTGTTCCAGGAAATACGGCGGCGTGGCTCCGTACGTGAACCGCCACTCGTCGTCGAGACATTGCGCGCCTTTGCGGACGGCCGTCTCACCCTCGAGGGCGAACGCATCATGGCCGGTGAGACTAAGATCGTCGGCGGCTATGACCTGACGCCAGAGATCGAGGCCTTCCTCGTCAACCCCGCGACAGTCTAGCGTCCATCGTCGTCAATTGACGGCACCGCGAAACCGGCGCTACCATAACGCGCCATGGACAATCTGGAGTGCTACCGGTGCGGACTCCCGCTGTCGCAAGACGATAACTTCTGTCGCCGATGTGGGGCGTCGCGCCACGCCGGTGTGCCCGCCCTGCGCGCGGACATTACGCCGACCGTCTGGCGCCCGGCCGTACCTCCGATCGTCAAGGGAGCTGCGGTCATGGCTGCCGGCACGATTGGTCAGTACGTGTTCCGCAGACTCGTGAACAGCGTGCTGACGGGCGGCACTAAGTCGAACTCTCGGCGGAGCCTGCGTGTGCCACAAGGCGACGGCATGGTGGACGAAGCGCAGATCATCACCGAAACAGTGATGCTGCGGCGGGTGAGGGTGCGACGACAGGCATAACGCTCGCGCGACGGCGGCGCGCATCCGCCGCGGACCCCTGGCGGGACGCACTCGGGGAACGCAACCGACATGCGCAGGAAGCGCGTACTGATGGCGGCGGCGGGATGTGTCTGGATCACGATTTGCGTCTCCAGCTTCCCAATCGAACGCGCGGCGGCATTTGAATACGTCCAGAACGGCAGTTTCGAGTTCGGTACGTCGCCCTGGCGCACCGTAGGCGACGGCTCGTTCGATAGCGTGGATGCGACGACCGCGCCGGTGGGTGAGGGATCATACGCTGCACGCCTGACGCTCGAGGGAAGCGCGATCACACTCCGTCAGTCTGCGTTTGCCGACGTCCCACCAGGCTCCTATCGCGTGTCTTCTCTGGTACGAGTGACGTCCGCATCCACCCGCATGTTCGTACGAGCGTCCACCATCAGTCCGTCGACGAGTTTTCGGCAGGAGTTCGCACCGGCCGCGCCCAACGAATGGCAGCTCATCGCCTTCGATTTTCTGGTTCCGGAGTTCTCGCAGGTGAATGTCGAGGTCGGTGCTCAGGGTTCATCAGGCGACGTCGTGTACGTCGACGACGTAAGGTTCGAGGGTGCAGCACCTGTCGCGCCGCCAGATACCCCGAGCACGACGCCACACACTACAGACACCGCCCTTCCTGCGACTGCTACATTGAGAGCTACGCGGACCAGCGCAGCGACCCGGACGCCCGCGCCCACCGCGACGCCGCCCACTGGGCATGACGCGATCGTCGGAACTGAACTCCGGAACGGCGGTTTCGAGGAGATCGACGACTCAGGTATCCCGGCGGCCTGGCAGAAGTATGGCGGCGTCCTATCAGAATCCACGTCCGCCGTGCGAACCGGTTCGCGCGCTGGCCTCTTGGAAAGTTCGACCGCCTCGACGAAGTGGGCGTACCAGACGGTCATGGTCGAACCTGACAGCGCGCACGCCTTCAGCGCCTGGGTGAATGCCGAGGACGCGAACGTTGCCGAGGCCTACCTGCGAATTTCGTGGTACGCCACCGACGACGGTTCCGGTACCTCGATCGGGAGCAGCGACTCAACAGAACACATCTCACCAGCAAGCGGCTTTCGCCTGACCACGACAGGCGTCGTCGCCGCACCATCGGGCGCCCACTCCGCGAAGCTCCGCATCGTGCTCGCGCCGGCCAGCGCAGCTCCCGCACGCATCTTTATCGATGACGCATCCTTCGAGGTGGCGTCCATCGCGGAAGCTCAACTGTTAGCATCTCGATCAGCCGGCGGACCGAGCACTGACACAACGACCCCTCAAGCCACACGGTCGCGGAGCGGTAATACCAGTCGCGGCGCTCCCTCTGCCGCTACATCGAATACCAAGCTCGTGATCAACGAGGTGATGTATGACCCGGATGCACGCGGCAGTGATGCCGAAGGCGAGTGGATCGAACTCTTCAACGCCGGCATGGACGACATCGATCTCAACGGCTGGTCCGTGACCGACAACGGCGGCACTGACGCGCTACCCGCATTCGTACTGCGGCCACTCCAATACGTCGTCGTCGCGGCGTCGGATCGACTGAGGACCACCGAACCAAAGTACGACGGCTCACTACTCGTCGTGGGTGGAAGCGTCGGCAACTCTCTGGGCAACGCAGGGGATCGCCTCACACTCAAAGACTCATCGGGCGCAGTGGCCGACGCGATCTCGTGGGGAACCGACGCGACGATCCTGGACCCAGCGATCGACGATGTGCCGGCAGGACATTCAATCGAGCGGCGAGTCGCCGGCGCCGACACGGACTCTGCCGAGGACTTCGTTGACAATGTTCGGCCATCGCCTGGAGGTCCATACGAACCACCCTCGCTCCTGGCGCAAGGCTCAACCGCCGGGACGAGCGGATCTCTGGAGTCATCGCGGGGCGACTCCGTGGCGTGGCTGCCCTGGGGAGCCGTCGGAGTCTCGGGCCTGGCGTTCGCGCTTACCGTTGCCTGGCACGCACTCCCTCTCGTCCGCCGAAAGCTCCACCGTTCCGGATGAGACAGCGGCTGCAAAAGGTGCTCGCGAGAGCGGGCTACGGTTCGCGGCGGTCCGCCGAGGGCTTGATCAGTTCGGGTCGCGTGACCGTGGATGGCATTACCGTCACGCAGCTTGGAACCACCGTCGACACGAGCGTCGAAACTGTCGCGGTGGATGGCGCCGCGATTGCAGCAACCGTCGAACTTGCCTATCTCGCCCTGCACAAGCCAAGAGGCTACGTGACGACCGCGCGTGACCCGCAACGTCGACGCACGGTCATGGAACTGCTGCCGGCTGGACTCCCGCCGCACGTACTTCCAGTGGGAAGGCTCGACCGCGATACCGAGGGTCTACTACTCTTCACAAACGACGGGGACCTCGCCCATCGTCTCATGCATCCGAGGCATCGCATTGACAAGGAATATCTCGCGCAGGTCGACGGCTCGCCTTCGGCGAATGCGCTCGAAGCGCTCCGTCGCGGGATCATGCTGGAGAATCGACGCACAGTGCCGGCGGACATTGAGCGCGTCGGAGCGCCTGCCGGTTATAACAGCGCGGACAGAACCACGTGGCTGCGCCTAGTCATTCACGAGGGCCGGAAGCGGCAAGTCCGTCTGATGTGCGCTGCTGTCGGACATTCTGTGCACACGCTCGTGCGGACGCGCGTTGACGGCATCACCCTCGGGACGCTCAAGAAGGCGCAGGTACGCTACCTCAGAGCAGACGAGGTGCGACGACTTCGCGCCACCGTGGAGTTGTTGGAGGAAGTGCCATGATGCCCACCGGGGAAAGGAGGCGGCAGTATCGTCTGCTCGACAAACACTAAGGTCCGGGCTCATACGATCGCCATCGATGGCCCTGCTGCGTCAGGGAAGACCATCGTTGGCGCGAGCGTAGCATCGCGCCTCGGCTATCGGTTCGTTGACACGGGGGCTATGTACCGCGCGGTGACCTGGTATGCCATACAGCGCGGGGTCAATCCACGTGACGAAGATGCGCTCGCCCGCCTCGCGGAGTCTTCTACCATCGCTGTTAGAGATGCGCCGCGCACGACATCCGAGCTCACCCAGGTGATTGTCCACGGGCTCGATGCCACGCCGCATCTTCGCGACGCGGCGGTCGAAGCGAATGTGTCGCTAGTGTCGCGGGTGCCCCGGGTGCGCTCAGCACTCCAGCGGATCCAACGTTCCATCGCCGGACACGGCGCCGTCGTGATGGCAGGGCGGGACATCGGTTCGGTCGTGCTCCCCGATGCCGATCTAAAGGTGTACTTGGATGCTTCGCGCGAAGTGCGCGCCGCACGCCGGGCCGAACAGCTTCGCGCGACCGGCGTCCATCCGGACCTTCGGGTCCTCGGCGACGATCTCGCCGAACGCGATCGGATCGACTCTACGCGCAACGCATCGCCATTGACCGCCGCACACGATGCGGTGATCATCCATACTGACGACCTAAGCGTCGCGGAGGTAGTGGAACGAATTCTCCACGCCGCAACATGATCTGGCGTATCGTGCCTATATCGTACTGGGCCGTGGTCTGGTTCATCCGCTGCCTGATGTTCCTTTACGTGCGTGGCCCTTACGTAGAGGGCCGTGAGAACGTGCCACGGACTGGTGGGCTCATCATCGTCTCGAACCACTTGAACAACGCGGATCCGTGCGTCATACCGGGCGTCTTCAACCGTCGCATCATCACTATGGCGAAGAAGGAGATGTTCCGCTGGCCGGTCATCAGCCTGCTGTTCCGGTTTATAGGCGCGTTTCCCGTGGAGCGCGGCGCCGCCGACCTGGGCGCGCTACGCCAGGCTCAACAGGTCGTGAATAGCGGCCTGGCCCTCCTCATGTTTCCGGAGGGTACCCGCAGTCGCGACTACCAGTTGCATGCGGGGTTTCCAGGGACGGCGCTGGTGGCATACCGCACAGGAGCACCAATTGTGCCCGTGGCAATTACCGGCACGGAGAGTATTCCCTGGCCATGGGTGTTCATCCGCCCGTTTATAGGTCCGCGCGTCAATGTTCGGATCGGTAAGCCGTTCTACCTCGCGCGAGCAGAGCACTCAAACTCGGCAGCGGCCAAGGCTGCGACGGACGACATCATGATGCACATCGCCGAGCTTCTGCCAGAGGCCTACCGCGGCGAGTACCGTGACCGCATTTCGTCCGGTGCCGTTCCTGACGCCGATGTCAGGCGCGCACGCCCCTGAATTGGTAGCGTCAAGCGAGGCCCTTCGAGAGACGCGCAAAGAGCCGCCCCGCGGACGGCTCGATACCCGACGTGAAGATCGACTTACTCGTCCTCGACGCCCAGATCCTTCAGGTAGTCGACCGCGTCCTGCACCGTTGCGATCTTCTCGGCGTCTTCATCCGAGATTTCGAGCGTCTTCCCGTTCTTGCTGAACTCTTCCTCCATCGACATGATCAACTCGACGAGATCGAGCGAGTCAGCATTCAGATCGTCGACAAAGGATGCGCTCGGCACGACTTGATCCTCGTCGACACCAAGTTGGTCGACGATGATCTTGCGAACGCGCTCGAATACCGTAGTCACTTAGCTGTCTCCTTCTCTCCGCGTCCTGCGGCGAGACTTCTGATGGTCACCGCGCAAGTGATAGGCTGACGGAGCCCAGGACGCCATTGACGAACTTTGCCGAGTTATCGCTGCCGTAGATCTTCGCGAGCTCGACCGCCTCATTGATGGCCGCCCGAATCGGCGCCCCATTATTCATCAGCATCTCTTGAATCGCAAGACGCAGCAGATTGCGATCGATCGCGCTGATCTGCTCGAGCGGCCATTGCGTGGCGGCCCGCCGGATGACATCGTCGATCGCCGCGCGATTGCCCATGACGCCGTCTAGAAGTTGCTGCGCGAATTCGTGCTGCGGCTGCGTGAGATCCTCTTCGGCCGATAAGCGTTCGAGTGCGCCGGCGGGATCGTGACCCGACAAATCAGCCTCATACAGAGCCTGTAAAGCCGCCACGCGGGCTCTGCGTCTCGGATTCGCCATTAGTACATCACCAGTCCGCCATCGACGGTCAACACATGGCCCGTGATGTACTTGGCTTCTTCTGAGGCCAGAAAGACAGCTGCGGGCGCGACCTCGTCTGGCGTGCCGGTTCGTTCTGCCGCAACCAACCGCACGATCTCCGAGCGCTGACCCTCCGTAAGCCCGCTGGTCATGTCCGTGTCGATGAAACCGGGTGCGATAACGTTTGCCGTTATGTTTCGCGACGCGACTTCCTTCGCCACTGCCTTCATGAACCCGATGATGCCAGCTTTCGCGGCGGAGTAGTTAGCCTGACCAGGATTGCCCACCAGCCCGGCCACACTGCTCACGCTGATGACGCGCCCCCAACGCTGTCGCAGCATCGGTCGGAGTGCGGCTTTCGTGACCGCGAACGTACCCTTCAGGTTCGTGTCGATCACCTTGTCCCAAGCCGCATCACCCATGCGCAGGACCAGGTCGTCCGCGGTGACCCCGGCGTTATTCACGAGAATGTCGATCCGCCCAAACGCCGCGATTGTGCGTTCGATGAGAGCCGGGCCCGCGGCTGCCTCCGTCACGTCGCCTGCAATGATGATCGCAGCTCCCTCGCCGCCCGCGGCGCGGGCAACGTCCTCAGCCGCAGCAGCATTAGTCGCGTAGTTGACCGCGACCCTCGCGCCGTGCGCCGCAAGGCCGAGGCTGATCGCGCGACCAATGCCGCGGGAACCGCCTGTGATGAGCGCCACCCTTCCTGTCAGATCGAAGTAACGGTTCACGCGCTCACTGTCGACACGTCACTAATGTTCTGCGTAGTCGCCCCCGGGACAATGCGCTTGATAAGTCCCGAAAGGACGCGCCCCGGCCCAATCTCGATGAATGTCGTCACGCCGCGCTGCGCCATGTACTCAACGCACTGCACCCAGCGCACGGGGTGCGTGAGCTGAAACACGAGTTCCTCTGCGATCTCCGAACCATCGGTGACGGCGGACGCTCGATCATTCGCGACGATGGGCACGCTGGGATCGAGCACACCAGCGGCGAGAACCGCCGCACGCATTGGTTCGACGGCGGGCGTCATTAGTGAGGTGTGGAACGCGCCGCTCACATCGAGCGGTATGGCGCGTTTCGCGCCGCGACCGAGAGCTGTAGCGCACGCTCTATCCACCGCGTCCGTCGCACCACCGATCACGATCTGGCCCGGCGCGTTGATATTGCAGATCTCGGCGTCCGCCTCCTCGCACACCGCAGCCAACGCGGCCTCGTCGAGGCCGAGCACGGCAGCCATGCGCCCCGGGACCTGTCGGGTTGCCTGACTCGTGAGGCGGCCGCGTGTCTCCACAAGCCGCAGTCCAGCAGCGAACTCGAGTCCGCCGACGGCAGCGAGCGCGCTGTACTCCCCGAGGCTATGCCCCGCAACAAAGGCGCAACCATCGCGTAGGGCACCGGACTCTCGCGCGGCGGCGAGACAGGCGAGGCTCGTGACGTAAATGGCCGGCTGAGCGTTGGCTGTGTCGCTCAGTTCGCTCGCCGGGCCTTCGAAGCAAAGGTTTGAGAGTTTTCGCCCGAGTATTTCGTCGGCTCGGTCGAAGACAAGGCGGGCGGCCGGGCTCGTGTCATACAAGTCCCGGCCCATTCCAGTTTCCTGGGACCCCTGTCCCGGAAACACCCAGGCGGTCCGCGGCACGTTCATTGGGGCGCCCAGTCCACGGAAGCGACAATTCCGCGGCGCGATTTCACGCTACTCGGCGGCCTTCGGTCGCTTAATTGCCACCGCCTCAGGCGCCTTGTAGTAGCCGCACGTGGGACAAGCAGTGTGCGGGAGCCGAGGATTATGACACTGCGGACATCTGGTAAGCCCCGTCGGCTTCAGGGCCAGATGGCTGCGGCGCTTGCCCTGCCGCGCCTTCGGATACTTTCGTTTCGGGAGTGGTGGCACATTGTGCTCCTTCGCCTCTTGACCAGCAGCCAGTCTAGCAAACGAGCGCGGCGTGCTAGTTGCCCGCGGCCTTCAACTCCTCTAGCTTGGTCCATCGCGCATCGATCTCATCCGGCGTGCAGGAATGCTCGCGAGATGACACGTCTTCTCCACACACCGGGCACAGCCCCGGGCAGTCTTCCCTGCACAGCGGCGCCATCGGAACAGCTACCGCCCAATACTGTTGCACCGGAAGTTCGAGATCGAGAATGTGCCGTTCGCTGATCTCGTAGGCGTCTTCGCGTCCTTCCGGTGCGGGGAGTCGGGCACCGGTGAACACGTCGACCGTCGGCACGTACTCCTCCTCGAATGCAATCGTTACCGGGAGCCTGGCGGGGCGGAGACAACGGCTGCACTCCGTTTCGAGGCTGCCGAGCAACTCGGCTCGGACGAGGATGCCGTCCGGCGTACGGTCCATCCGAACACGCCCGGCGAGGTGACGGCGGACGCCATCGACTGTGACTTCATCATCGACATCGTATTCGCGCGTGGCGCCCGTGTGCTCTCGCAGGAACGATGAGACGTTGTATTGCATGGTCGTCGAGACGGCTCCAGCCTAGCGCCGGGGCCGCGCTTCCATCAATACAACATGGCGGTGACCTCATACGGCCCGATGCCTTATACTCGCTCCAGTCCATCCAGGTGCTCATAATCAGAACCAGCGCGAACCGCTACCGGACCCGTCCGGAGCGTAAGTCGAACGTGCAAGAGGGCGAGCGGTGCCAGCTCAGCAGATGAGCCTCCTTTCGGATCTCTGGAAGCTACAGGACATCGATGTCGCACTGCAGGCGCGCCGGGCATCTCTTGAAGATGTTCAGTCGCGACTGGCTGATGACGAGGCACTGGTCGCTGTGCGCGCACATGCGATATCGACCGAGGGCACGTTGCGAAACGCGCGCGCGGCGCAGAAGGACATCGAACAAGAAGCCGATGACCTTCGCGCGAAGATCGCACCCCTGGAAGCGAAGCTCTATGGCGGCTCGATCCGCAACCCCAAAGAGCTCAGCGACCTGCAGGCAGACATCGACCAACTCAAGCGACACTTGTCGTCGGTCGAGGATCGCGACCTCGATGCACTCGCGACTCTCGAGTCGGCGGAGGCCGAGCACACAACCGTAGCGCGCGAGCTCCAGGAGATGGAGTCGCAGGACGCCGCCGAGCGCCAGGAACTCACGACGCGCGCCGAAGAGCTTCGCACAGAGCTAGCCGGCTACGATGCACAGCGCAGCCATCAGGCCGCGCACATCGATCCGTCGACCTTGCGGACGTACGACCACTTGCGCGCCGCCCATCAGGGACGCGCGCTCGCGCAACTCGACCGCAACCTCTGCACCGGCTGCCGCATCTCGCTGCCGACAAGCATCGTGAACCGCGCGAGAGGGGGCGCAAATCTCGTCCATTGCCCCAACTGCGAGCGCATCCTTGTGGCCTGAGTCAATGAGAGCTGTTGGTTATTTTCGGGAGTCACTTGGGGGACCGCAGTCCCTCGCCGAGCAGAACCGCGCATTCCTCGAATATTGTTTACGCGAGGGCCTGGACGCCGGCGAAACCTTTAGCGACGAAGCGGGCGCTAACGGAACCGCCAAGGGCTTCCGCGAGCTCGTCGCGTTTCTCCGAGACAATCCATCAGCGAGCGTGGTGGTCGTCGTCAGCGGCATAGACTGTCTCGGCGCCAGTCTGAAAGACGCCGCACGACGCTACTTCCAAATCGAGGGTCTCGGCGGCCAGGTAGCGACCATCTCGGGTGCAGCAGATGGGCAGGGACAGCTCTTGAGCGCATGGTCCGCCCAGGATCCGGGCGGAAACGTCGGTGATCGTGTTCGCGCGGCGATGCGTCGTAAGGCCGTCAAGGGCGAGGCGCTCGGAAGACCGCCTTACGGCTACAAGGTGGGCGCTCGCCGGCGTCTCGAGCTTGTTCCGGAAGAAGCTGTCGTTGTGCGCTATATCTTCAGGCTCTACCTCAACGAGAGCATCGGCATACGCCTCATCGCACGCCGTCTCAATCAGGAGGGCATGCGGACGCGACGAGGGGCCAACTGGAATATGGTCAGTGTCCGCGACATTTTGCGAAACCGGACATATCTCGGAACCTACTCGCGGTTCGGCGTGCGCGTCGCAGCGAGCCACACTGCGTTGATTGGCCCTGACGAGTTCCGAATAGTTCAGGACCGCCTCAACTCGCGCCGAACGAGCTACTCTCCTCGCAACACGTCGCGGTTCTTACTGTCCGGCCTCGCGTATTGCGGGTACTGCGGGAACAAGCTGATCGGCGTGAGTCGGAAGCAAACCTGGCGCCGCCGTAATGGCGAAGCGTCATCAAACTCGTATCGCTACTACCAGTGCGAGTCTCGCACGAACCAGAGCATCTGCGGGTACCACACGCGCCGTGCAGCGGATCTCGAACTCGACGTCCGCACCGCGCTTGCAGCTACTCCGCTCCAGGTTCCGCCCCACCGCAGCGCAGACCGTGCCCAGGATTCGGATCTTCAGCGGAACACCGATCGTCTGCGGAACCGGCTTCGTGCCATCGACCGAAAATTCGACGAGTATGTGGCCGCGGCCGCGAAGGGTGCGCTATCTAAGGACAGAATGCGCGCCCTAGGCCTGGCGACGGCGAAGAAACGGCTAGCGATAGAAGATGAACTCGAGGACGCAGAACGACGGCACGCAGCGACTGCAGCGCCGGACCCTGCGGCTCGAGGCACCGAGGCGGCACTCGCACTCGCCAGGCAGTGGGAGGATCTTACCTTTGCCGAGCGCTATCGGTCATTGCGTGAAGACGTGACTCGGATCGTCGTTACCGACGACTCGATCGCCCTCAGCCTGCGAGCGTAGTGGCCGCGAAGTCCATCAGTGTGCCGAGCCCGTTGGGCGCCGTATTGCGCGTGCTGCGCGAGTACGCCGCTAACGAGCGCATGGGCATCGAAGAGGCGCCGCTTCAAAATGGGCTCCGCGTTCGGTTGCTGGCGACACCCGCGATCGGCCTGAACGTCTATCCCTCGAAGGCTGGCGGGTGCAAGGTCGTATTCGACCGCCCCGAAAGCGCCGCGTCGGACCTCATCGTGTCCGCGCTCGGAGGTGAGGCGTCGGCGTCTCGCCCGCGAACTAGGACGCTTCAACCGCTAGCGCCTGTCGTCGACGACGCGAACGGGTGGGTAGGGAGCGATGAGAGCGGCAAGGGCGACTACTTTGGGCCCCTCGTCACCGCCGCAGTCGCGCTAACTCACGCCAACTGGGAAGTCGTAGATGAGCTTGGTGTCCAGGACAGCAAGAGGCTCAGCGACACGAGGGTCACCGCGCTCGCGCGAGAGATCCGTCCCGCGTTTCCGAACGAAGTCGTCGTGGTCATGCCGGCCCGATACAACGAACTCTGGCAGAAGTTCGGCAATGTCAACCGATTGCTCGCCTGGGCTCATGCCCGTGCGATAGAGAACGTGCTGACAAATGTTCCTGATGCCACCGTGGCAGTCGCCGACCAGTTTGGCGACGAATCGCTGATCCGGGAAGCCCTCTTCAGGCGCGGCAAGGAGGTGCGGCTGGTTCAGATGCCCCGGGCGGAGCGGGATCCCGCCGTCGCTGCTGCTTCGGTGCTGGCTCGAGCTGAATTCATTCGCCGGCTCAACCAGCTGAGCCGCGAGGCGGGCGTTACGCTTCCAAAGGGCGCGTCTTCTCAGGTCGAAACTGCCGCCCGGGCCCTCGTTTCGAGGCTTGGGCGCGACGCACTCGGAAAGTTCGCGAAGGAGCACTTCAGGACGACCGCACGGGTGGTGAATCCGCGGGTGGTGTAGGGCCCAGGCAACGTCACCGTATCGTGCGCGGCTATACTGGAGCGCCAGCGGGCCGGGTGGCCGCTTGCCCGCCTCGGCGGGCGAGAGGAAAGTCCGAACTCCACAGGGCAGGGTGCCCGCTAACGGCGGGGCGCTGCGAAGCGACGGAAAGTGCCACAGAAACACACCGCTGATCTGGTCGCGCCTGTGCTCGAAGGCGACAACGCGCACGTCAAGTGTGGTCGCGACCAGATCAGCAAGGGCGAAATGGTGCGGCAAGAGCGCACCGGCGTCGTGGAGACACGGCGGCCAGGCAAACCCCACCCGGAGCAAGGCCATATAGGGGACCGCGCCCGTAAGGGCTAAGGACGGCCCGTCCGAGTGTCCCGGGTCAGCCGCTTGAGCTGCGCGGAAACTCGCAGCCCAGATAGATGGCCACCGCCTCGCCTCGCGCGGGGTACAGAATTCGGCTTACAGGCCCGCTGGCACGTCTGAGGAGCCCGAGCCGTCATGCCCATCGAAAGGGGGTCGCACATGCGACTGGGCGCGGCGACACGGGCTTTCTCGTCCTACCTCCTGGCAGAGCGCAACCTGAGCACCCAGACCGAGTATGCGTACCGGCGCGATCTCGCAGGTCTCGCGGCGCTCCTCGGGGATCGCGAGCTCGACGCGATCACGACCGACGATCTGCATGCGTGGCTGGCGGCGCAGCAACAGCGCGGGCTCGCGCCCATGTCGCTCAACCGTCGCGCGGCGTGCCTGCGCTCGTTCTTCCGGTTCGCGCAGCGTCGCGGCTACCGCGGGGACGATCCCGCGGCGCTCCTCAGCCTGCCGAAGAGGCCACGCCGCATCCCCACCCCGCTCACCGAACAGGAGATGCGCTGGTTCCTGACAACCCCCGTGCGCCCGTACGCGAAAGCGACGCGCGTGCCGCTCCATCTGCGCGACCGGATGGCCTTCGACCTGATGCTCATCCTCGGGTTACGACGCGGCGAGCTCCTCAATCTGCGCGTGCAGGACGTTGATCTAGGCGCGAAAACGCTGCGCGTGCGACTCGGCAAAGGAGCCCAGGATCGAGTGCTGCCGCTGCCGCACTCATTCGCCGAGCGGCTGTACGAGTACATGCTCGCGGCGCTCCCTCTGCGCTCGGAGTACCTCATCCCGAGCCAGAACGGCGGCCGCCTCTACGCGACACAGCTCCAACGCGCCTTCAAGCGCCATCTTCGGGCCTGCGGACTAACGCGGGACGGCATCACGCTCCACTCGTTGCGTCACACGATGGCGACGGTGGTGCTGCGGGAGAGCGGGAACCTCGCAGCAGTACAGCGGCTGCTCGGCCATCGCGACCTGTCGAGCACCACGGTCTACCTCCACCTATCTGACAGCGACCTTCGCGCTGCCATCAACGCGCACCCTGCGGTTACTGACACGATCGACGCGGGGCGCGGCGTTGCTCCACTGTCAATGCTAGGTGTGCGGGCTAGTCGCCGAGGCCTGCGGCCGTAGCGTCACGCGGACCGCGCCTCTTCTGACGGGCATAAGCGTAGGTCACGGCCAACCCGGCGCCACTCGCCTTCGACGCGAAGCGCGAGCTCCGCTTTGAAGCGATTCACCTTGAACTTTCCGAGACCGCTTGCTTCGCCGATGGCGGTTTGGTTCGGCCATATCCCGTTCGCCCACAGCTCACGAACCGCGGCTTCTAGCCTGTCAAGATCGTCTCGGTGATGGCGCGCACGAGTCCCCAGCAAGCGTTCGGTGAGCTGCGTCGCCGCCATGACTTGCTTGTCCATTTCGCGCAGCAACTCCACGACCGGGGAGCCCTGTTGCACGTCAATGAGGACGAACGCCTTTCGGCGCGCATCGGTGTGTAGCGGCCGGGGTCGCAGCAGGATCACGCCCGTGAACTCCTCGCTATGATCGCGCACCCACGACCGCACGCCTTTGAGCAGAGCGAACCGAGGCCGGACTAACTCTCCGCGATCGCGGTCCGCGACGTCGGCGTGGAGCGCGGTCAGAATGTGCCGCAACCGCTTCGGCAGCTCCTCCGTCATCATGCGGAAGATCGCGGGTAGGTATCCCTCGCTCTCCCACCCCGTGGGCGGAAGCTCCTCCGGGTCATAGTTCGGCGGCGGGAGCACAACGCCGTCCGATTCAAGACGCTCGATCAACGCCGCGCCGCTTAGCGTCTCGTCGTGTGACATTCGATCGAGCGTGGCGAGGAGAGACGAGAGAAGCGGGCGGACCGCCGGCGCGCCCGGCCACTGCTCCGCGTATCGCAGGTCTTCTTCCCGCACGTACGTATCGTCCAAGCTGTTGACGCCGTCGACGATGATGAGCCGAGCTTTGTAGGGCTGCGCGGCGCGGAGGAACCAGTCCGGGTAGATGTAGAGCGGGTGGGGCTGTTCCTCCTGACCGAGATACATGCAATGGGGACGGGCCGGACACTGCCAGCAAAGGATGCGGCGGACCGAGTACCCCTTCACAATCAGCCTGGTGGCGGCGTCAGCCTGGATGCAGTTTTCGTTGTTGATCGGGTTGAAGAGCTGCCACCCGCCCGGATAGCCGAGCTCCTCGATTGTCTGGCCTCTGGCGACGGCGGCGTGGAGCCGTGCGTGTTCGTGTCTCGGCACGATCAATGCGACCCCCTTCTGCTCGTCGTGCGCGTACCCCGCGAGCCACTGCGCGATCGCGTCGATCGCAATCGAACGATCGGAGACGCTCACGGCCACTCGTTTGAGGTCGTCAGTCTTGTAATGGTCGAGGAGCGCGACGATGGAGCGGACGACCGCGGACCGGCCTGCGGGGTGCATGCAGTAGCATCGGCATCGCTCGGCCCCGCCGAAACCTTCCGGCAGACCAAATATCTAAATGTCTTACGGGGTTAGGTTGGCTAACTGCGCAACCGTTGCAGAATCGGACCATCTAAGGCCGTATCGATCTCGCTCTCACCGGCCGCCGCCGGTGGCCGTCCCGGTCCCATCTAACAACGAGCTCGGGGTGCTCCCGCAACCAGCCTTCGACGTCGAGCGCTCGCACACTGCTGCGGTGCGGCCAGCGACGCTCGGAAAGCGGCTGGTTTCGATACCATTCGCGACTGTGATAGCGGCGACAGCACCGAGGCGAGCAGAATCGCCGCGGCCGGCCGCGAGCACGCGATACGTCAAACGGCGATGCGCACGTATGCTCGGCGCACACGCCACGTCTGACTATGCCCTTCGATGCTCTCACGTTCGCGTTGGGCGCTCTGGTCTGGCCACTCACACCCTCATTTTACATCGCATCGAGCCGCGGCAGACGCCACGTCCGCGTCACATGATCCGCTTGCAGCCGCACTCGACCGACATGGTGCAGTGAAGCGTCGTGTCAAGCGGCACGTCAAGGACGGAAGATGTACGATGTTCGTCGTGACGACTGCGCGGCGGAACCGACCAAGCGGGCCTCAGAGCCATCGGTTTCAACCCCGATCGCTGGTCGGTCGATGACGTGGCGCGGCGTGGGGGCAGTGGCTCGGGACCTCAAGGTAAGTCGGCGGGAAGTTCAACGGCTGATCGAGCTCGGGTGGGTGGACGTCGCTTGGCGGGCAGGCGGCGAAGGCGACTTCGTATGGGCTCGGAACCCGCTTGCGAGCGTGGACGAATGCCGGCGCGAATTGACAAGCGCGATCGCCTCTCCGAGCGGCACCGTGGACGCCCTGCGTTACCCCGGAAGCGCACTAAGCGTGTTTCTCCGCCGACATTTCCCGAACCGACAGCATCGTTCCGGCCGCCGGCTACCGCGTATTGACACGCCGGTCCTGACCCGGCCGGTCTCTACCGACGAGTACGAGTGGCGCGTGGTCGGAATCGCGGCAGACTTGCGTTTCGGACTCTACTTCGACGCGACAAAGTGCGGAGGCGCCCCACCATATCAAACGCCGCATGAGGCGATGTCGCTCATCCATCGCCTCCGACCCGTCAAACGTCGACTGGGCGCGGCCGATGAGGACCTTCTCTGTCGATGCTGCTTCGTAATTGCCGGCGATTTGCAACGACGCCAGACGAGGACGGCCGGGCGCGCACCGCTCGGCACCACCGAGAGCCGCGTCTCGTTTGTAGATCGAATGGCGCGAGTGCCGCTCTCGACGATCGACGATTTACGCGAGCTGTCGTATGGCTTCTGGCAGTTCATGCACAAGAAGATCGCCGAGCGGGCCTACGTCCATCCGAGCTTCGTGGGATCGCCGGATGTCGGCGGCGCGCAAGCCGACCTGATCCTGCGCAATGTGTTGATCGATTATAAGACCACGGTATCGGCAGAGGTGCCCGATGCGTGGATCGACCAACTGCTAGCTTACGTCCTGCTCGACTATGACGATGCCTTCGAGATCCGAGCGATCGAGATCTACTGGGCGCGCCAACGATGCGCGAGGATTTGGGCGCTGCGCGATCTCCTCGAAGAGCGGATTGGCTTCGCACCGCCTCTGCTATCCGAGCTGAGAGAGTGCCTGCGCTCTACTCTACGAGGCGACAGCACGAAGGGACTGCGGGGCACCTGCAAGTGCGTCGCCGCGCGCCGCCCAAAGCGTCGTCCGCGGCGATACGTGTACGCGGGCGTCGGACCCTATGACGTGGCCGTCGTACGTTCGTCGCGACGCGCGACGCTTGTCCAACGTGCCACCGGGCGCGTCGTTCCACCCGCGGATATCAACGGACGGCGGCGCACCTTCAGCAACGCGGGTGATGCCGTTGCGGCCGCATGTGCGATAACCGGCGTCGATCGATCAACGGTTCCGATCACCGGGAACATCATGCCGCCACCTCCGTGGGATGTCGGCTCCACTTAGCATGCCTGGCTAATGAACCCATCAAGCTCCGAGAGGGCAGCGCGGAGTGCCGGACTATGCAAGCCGATTCGCAGCGACAGATCGAGACTTCCATGCTCGGCGCTCGCGCGTTGCCTCACCGCCGAACACTCCGACGAAGCACCGGGGGCCTGTCCCGCCTGCGTTCCAGTTCCGACGCACGACCTAAGATTAGCGTAGGTCGCATCGAGCTCCTGGCGAGCATAGGGATCTGACGCCCCGATCATCGCCGAGGTCGCGAGCTGTGCTTCTAGCGTCGCTGCATATTCCCAGCCGGTGATACACGCACCGAAGCGCGTGAGCGCTGCCGATGGCGAGGCGGAGTTGGACTGACTGTTCGTCCGCTGCTCGGGTGCTGCCGGCGGCGCGGCAGTCTCCGGTGTAGACGTCGCGGCCACAGCCGGCATAAGTGTCGCGGTCCGTGCGGTAGTTGCCGTGAGTGTCGGACCTGCGGTCGGGGTCGCGACGATGATCACCTCTCGTAACGTCTGAGTGCACGCGATGGCGAAGCCGGCGAGAGCGAGCGCGAGGATGGCTAGAACGCAGCGAATCACGCGCCGACTGTACGGGAGCCGACGAACACTCTCAACGCCACATGTCAACCAACCTCGCGACCAGTCGTGGATGCTTTCAGGCGCAGCGCAGCGGTGCTCGCCGACCTACTCGCTCGCGCAGATATGCGCCGCAGCGTGACGCGACGTCTGCGTCCGAGAACGCGCCTCGGAGAACAAACGCGGCAGGGTGAGCGCGGCGTCGCGAGCAAGACACAGACGACGAACCTCCCGGACTGTCGCTCGCCGTTCTTTGGGTGAGACGCGCCAGCCCTGTCGCTGGCACCAGTCGAGGCGACGCAGTTTATGAGCAAGGCCCGCGATTTGATCGTCGAGCCCGAGGATGTGCTCGATGTCGTGCCGCCGGAGGAGAGGCTCGGCCTCGGCGTACGCGCGCTGTGCCCACTCGTCAAGACGACGGGCTGTGAAGCCCGCGGCGGCGCTCGCGTTGACGTCGACCGCATGCGCTGTTGCACTCGTCGAGGGCGCATCGGCCGGCGGCCGGGTTGTGGCCCGGTTGATCGAACGGGAACCGTTAGGCGATACGGCGATGAGGGAAGCTGACGCATTCACGGACGCACTCCATACTTCGGGACCACCTCCGATCCCGATGCGTAGGTATGCATCAGCTACCTCATTATAGGCTGCGGCGTCGTCGTCGGACGTTTCTTCGCGCTCGTGGACGCAGTGAACGACACGTCGGTCGCAACTGCGACGTTACGCAGCCCGCCAGTCGCTCCCTTCAAATCTCGCCGTAGACGAAGCGCGTGACGCCTGGGGAGTTACGCCGTAGCATAGGCTCGCCTTGAAAGGAGGTATCGATGCTACGCATGTCGGTCTTCGTCATCGCCCTCGCCGTCGTCACCGTGGTTGCCCACGCCGCCATAGATCAGCTCTCGCGTTCAGCAACGGCCGCCCCCGCCGCGCAGCCCGTCGCGATCAACAGCCCCCTCGACGCGAACGGCAACGTCAGGACCCACGAACAAGGACTTCGGACCGTGCAGCAAAGCCTCACGCTTGCACCGGGCCAGCAGACAAGCCTGCCGTACGTCGGGGTCTCCGACTGCGGTCGAGTCGATGTGTACGCCGCTGGTACGCCGCTGAGCGCGCCGACGACGCAGTTCTCGGTGTACATCGGCGGCGCTCTCTCTGCGAACGGAGTGGACAACTTCTTGGGCGTCGGGTCTATTCTCGCTTTTGGCAACAGTAACAACGGCGCGTCTCTCGTGCTCGCGGCGAATAGCCAAGCATCAACACGCAGCGTCTTTCGAGCCGGAGTGAACATCGACAATGCCGCTGGCAGCGGGGAGTCCGCGCCGGCGGCGCCATACTTTGCACTCTCGTTCGTTCACGGCAACTCGTCGCAGCCGGCCGTACAGATCTCCGTCTGGTTGGTCTGTTCGCCGTTCTAAGGGCGGACGCCGGTCCCTGTCAGACTCGGTCGTTCCTGAAGGACGCGGGCCCCGGTCGTGAAGCTGCGCGGTACGCAAGGCGCTCGTCGACTGTCCTGGCATCGATTCGCGACGAGAGTTGATCTCGACGGCGCGGATCAAGCGGGAGACATGTTCGCTCGCTCCGTGCCGCCGGTAGAATCCGGGCGTGAAAATGTCGCACCCCGGCGCCGGATCGGTCATCGCCAGTGCGTAACTGGCGGTCCGCGCAAGTGGTTGCAGCGGATCGTCTATTCGTGCGTCCGCCGACCGTGTCGTCAGCGTCGAGCCGCCGTCCATCTACCATCCGGCCGAGCGTGCGGCGATGACCGCGGCCGAGACGAGCCTCGCCGGCTCCGAGGTCGATGGTCAACGTCCGACGACCGACGTGTAGAAGCGAGCTGAAGGCGATATTCACGGAGTAATCCGAGGTTCACGGCAGGCTGACTGAGAAGTCTATGATCCGATTCTTGTCACACAGAGGTACGAGCGCCGCGATCGCAGCGGCGGCACTAGGTATCGCGTGCATTGGCCTCGGGGCGCTCGCCTGGCGCGCCGACCACCGTACTGCGGCGCTCGTCCTGTTCATCGTTGGAGGCTTGCTGTTGTTATTGGGCGGCGTCGGAGCGATAACACTGATGTTTCACGAGGGCGAGCCACCTCTCGCAACAGGCCCTGACGCGCGGGCGGATCGGGGTGGAGTGGCAAATGCCGGAGGCGCCGGGTCGATCATTCAACAGGCCGGAACGGGCAACGTCAACGTCATCCTGACGTCGAATCCCTCACCGATCGACCCGGGCCCACCGATGCTTGAGTTTGGCGAGCCGCGACCGGCGCCCGGTACACCACTGTACGATGACGCCGGAACCCTCATAACCAACGTGAAGCTCTGGCGGGTGCCTCTGAGCAATGTGGCACGGGGCACAAAAGCGCGGGGCGTAAAGGTCGAGATAGCAGCCATCGCTCCGCACCTGCCGGTTATACCCGTGGAACTCCATAAGTTCCACGACGATTTCCCGCCGTTTTCCCGTGATCACGACGTTCGATTCGGCGACCCGCTGATTCTCGACATCGTTGCCAAGAGAGACGGGTATGACGAGTTCTTTCTGTGGCGGAGCGACCTACCCGCAGGCATGGGCTACGTGTACCCGTTGTCGACACCGGAGTTGCGAGCGCTGGTGCCGGCTCTGCGCGCGGACGGCGTACTCGTGACCCTGCGGGCGGTTCCCGATCCGCCGGCCGAGATCGCACAGCATGATTACCGTCTTCGGATTGATGGAGCCGGAGAGTTCCTGATGGAGCCGGTATAGGCCAGCTCTCGTCGAACGATCCGAAGCGAGCGCTCCGTGGCCGCTCCGTCGCGGCCCAACGTTGCGAGCCATCGGCGCTCGCCGGTGACCGCGATGGAGGCTGACCCGGAGGACCTGCTGTGCCGGCGGACGCAGGGTGCTATCGGCTACTGCGACGGGAGGGAACCGTCCCGCAGCGTTGAAAAATTTCGGGCGCACGCCGCAGTGACGTCGAGTTTGCGTGAGCTCCTGGGTCTGGCCCCCACACCCGACGGCACGAAATCTCCACGGCGGTCGAGCGCAGAGAAGTCGTCGGCGGCCGATCGCGCGATTTAACGTAGCATGCCGCGCTGGGAGTTAACTTTCACCGACGCCAACCCGCGCGCCGTTCCACCGTCAGACTTACTGGTCAGGCGCGCGGGCGAGCGGCTTGTCTGTAACGAGGCGGTCGCGGACAATCATTCCGACAACCGAATACGGCAGGGCTCCTCAGCGGGAGCAGGCTGCGTGCGGCAAGAGCGCACCGGCGTCGTGGAGACACGGCGGCCGGGCAAACCCCACCCGGAGCAAGGCCATATAGGGGACCGCGCCCGTTGGGGCTAAGGACGGCCCGTCCGAGCGTCCCGGGTCAGCCGCTTGAGCTGCGCGGAAACTCGCAGCCCAGATAGATGGCCACCGCCTCGCCTCGCGCGGGGTACAGAATTCGGCTTACAGGCCCGCTGGCACGCCTGCAGATTCGGCGGGCTGCCCATCGCCACGCGGTATGTCCTTCGCGTGGTGGCAACGTCCGCACCATGGAGTAGCGCCGTAGGCCTACTTCTTCGCCGACTTCGACGTGGCCTTTTGCTGCTTCTGCTTCTTCGCCTTCTGGGTGTTTTTTGGACTCTTGTCGCCCACGATAACGCTCCTCAATTGAGTCACGACACTTCGTTGCGGATTATCGCGCCGCAGAACGCAGCGTGTCCAGTAGAGTCGCCCGCCGCTCTCGGCGAAGTCCCGCACCGAGTGGCGCGAACGAATCATCTCTGGGCGAGGCTTCGACGCGTTTGCGCCCCGCAGGGACCACACCGACAATGTGCGCGTTGGAATGGAGGGCGTAGTGAAGGTATTCTCGATCTGGCTCGTGGGAGTCGCGGTCTGTCTCGCGGCGTGCGGAAGCGGTAGCAGCAGCTCTAATAAGACGCCACCGTCCGGCCCGACCACGAGCCTCGCGCGATCCGGAACGTCGTCCGCATCCCAACCAACCTCGCCGGCGCAGGCAACGAGTACAACCATCGTGGGAACACCACCAACGGGACCAGGCAGCGATGGCAACGCACCGGGTATCCCGCCGCTCCAAGGCGAGATCCACACCAGCACCAGCGGCCTGCGCTACATCGACGAGAAGGTGGGCGATGGAGCAACGCCCTCAGGACCTGGCGCGACTGTAACCGTCCACTACACCGGCTGGCTCACGAATGGTACGAGGTTCGATAGTTCTCGTGACCGGGGACAGCCCGCGACATTCCAACTGAATGGCGTCATCAAGGGCTGGACCGAAGGCGTCGGCTCGATGAAGGTCGGCGGCAAACGCCGGCTCATCATCCCTGCGAGCCTCGGTTACGGACAAAAGGGTTATCCACCGACAATCCCTGGCAACGCGACGCTAATCTTCGACGTCGAGCTACTGTCTGCCAGCTAGGCGACAGCCTTTAGAGGCTCTCTTCGAGGAACGCCATCACCTCGGCGTTGAACGCCGCCGGCTGCTCGAAGTAGCTCGAGTGCCCGCTCTCCGGAATCACGATGAATCGCGAGCCACGCACCGCGCGATGGCAGCCCTCGATGATGGCGCGCGGCGTGATCGCGTCGTCTTCGCCCACGAGGAACATCACCGGGAAGTCTGCATCGCCCAGCCGTTCTGCCGAGCTGCCTCGATAGTTCGCGGGTGGAGGCGCGAGGAAGTCCGCGGGCCGCTGCGGGTTTAGCCGAGCGACCGATCGATAGAGGAAGTCCAACGCCGCGGTCCGCTCCCGAAGCGCGGGGGAGACAGCGCGCTGCATCAGCGACAGGCGGCCCATTTCCGTCTCCCGGTAGTCCGCCTGCATCCCGCGCACAGCGTCATCGACGGCCCCGCCCGTAGTCCCGGCTAGGACCATCGCACGGCAACGCCCCGGGTTGCGCAGCGCAAAGCCGACGGCGGTTCGCCCGCCCATCGACTGAGCCACGATCCGCGCCTCGCCGATGCCCAGATAGTCGAGGAGATCCCGGAGGTCATCATGGAAGCCACGGCGCCCGAGCGCGGTTGCGGCATCGCCATCCCGCGAGCGACCGAAGGCGCGATGATCAAAGGTTATGCACTGGAAACGCCGCGAGAAGACCGGGATTTGCTGCCACCAGCTGAGGTGATTGCCGCCGGCGCCGTGCGCGAAGACGAGCGCCGGACCCGCGCCGTGGGTTTCATAGTAGAGGTTGATGCCGTTCACAGAGGCAAAAGGCATGCGTCGAGTGTAGACAGGGACAAGCGACAAAACGAATCGCGAGGCGGGGCCGCCTCGCGATTGCTTGCGATTCGATTAGCTGAACGGGCGGACCAGGACGCTGGTGTCTCGTGCTACGTCGCTTGAGCGTCCTGGTCCCTTCCCGGGTTCCCCACGTGAGGAGGATCACGCGATGGACTCAGCCCTACGCTCTCAGCCTAGAGGCCCGGTATTAAGCCCGTATTAAGCACAGAACAAGAGTGCATTGCCGGCAACCTAGAAGTTGGCAACTTGACAGCGCCGCAGCTCCGGCAGGGATGCTCTACGCCGCCTCCAGAGACCGATGATCTCCGACGTAGGCGACCAGGGCGCCGACGACCCGGGCGCTGTAGCGCGTACCCGCCCCCGCTTGGAGCTCGTCGAGCGCTTCAGGTAGGCTCATCGCGCGTCGGTAACTCTGCGCGGTGGTGAGCGCGTCAAGCACATCCGCAACCCGGCAGATCGCGGCACCCAGCGGGATCGATATTTCCGTCAATTGGTTCGGATACCCGTTGCCGTCTGGCTGCTCGTGATGCGCCGCAGCACACTCTACGACACCGATCGGAAGCACCCGCGCCAAGATCGAGGCGCCCATCGCTGGATGCCGCCGGACCCGCTCCGATTCGTCCGCATCGAGCTTCCCCGGTTTGTGCAAAACGGACAGGTCGAGACCGATCTTGCCGATGTCATGCAGGAGTGCGCCGAGACGGATCTCCTCGGCTGCCTCTGTGTCGATCCCAAGCTGAATCGCGATGCGATAGGCGTAGTCGGCGGTTCGGCACGCGTGGCCGTACTCGTTCTCGTCCCACACGATGATCGCCTGGGTCAACGCTTCGGCCGCCGCCCGAGAGTCCTGACCGAAGCCTGCCCGGACGTTACTGTCCTGTTCCTGCACGGGTGTGTAATCGGCATGGCGACAACCATCCTGAATGCGGTTGTGCCCCTCATCGCGCAGCGCCCTGACTCGCGGTAAGCTCACTCGCCGAACACCGATCCGGGAGAGAAATGAAGATCACAGAGGTGCGGACGCGTCGGTTCGTGCTCGACCAGCAGGAGCACCCCTTCCACCCGACGTGGCGGCCATTTGCCGAGCGCCAACAGGACGTGACCGTCGTCGAGATTCACACCGACGAGGGCATCACCGGCATCGGCGCCGGAGGCGTACTCACGCGTCTGAATACCGCGGCCGCGCTGTTCGTGGGGAAAGACCCGCTCGCCATCGAGGACCACTGGCACACCCTTCGCGGCATCGCCCACTTCATGGGCCGGCCCTGGCCAATCGAGATCGCCCTGTGGGACATCGCTGCGAAGAAGGCCGGGGTGCCGCTCGCGCAGCTGCTCGGCGGAAAGAACGACAAACTGCTTGCGTACTGCTCGACCGGCGAGATCCACGGCCTCGAAGAACGAGTCGAGGACGTCCTGCAGATGCGCGAGCAGGGGTTCAAGGCAGTCAAGCTGCGCTTCCACAACCCGGACTGGCGCGTCGACCTGAAGACGCTCGACGCCGTGCGAAAGGCGATCGGGGACACGATGGCCATCATGGTCGACGCGAACTGGGGCTGGTACCTGCCCGGCGATCGCACGGAAGGCCGCTGGGATCACAAGACGGCGCGCACTGTCCTCCGTGAACTCGAGCGGTACGACGTCTTCTGGATCGAGGAGCCGCTGTATGCATACGACTACGACGGACTCGCGGAGCTGCGTGCCAATACCACCGTCCGCATCGCCGGCGGCGAACTGAACGCCGGGTTGCACGAGTTCCAGGTGTACTTCGACAAAGGCTCCTTCGACGTCTACCAGCCGGACTGTACGTTCGCCGGCGGCATCACCGTCGCCAAGAAGGTCGCAGCGATCGCGGAAGCCTCGGGGCTGCTGTTCGCACCGCACACGTGGACGAACGGACTGGGCCTCGCTGCGAACCTGCAGATGGCGGCGGCGGTTCCGAACTGCCCGTTCATCGAGTTCCCCTACGATCCGCCGAATTGGATCCCGGCGTACCGCGACTTCATGCTGACCGAGCCGTTCACGATCGACCGCGACGGCTACCTGCACCTACCGGATAAGCCTGGCCTCGGCGTGGAGCTCGATGAGGAGAGGCTGAAGGCGCTGGAGCGTGCGTAGGGGAAAGACAGTTGTGCTCGCTCTGGGCGCCTTCTTCGTCGTCGCGCTGGCGGCTATTCTCGTGCTCATCTACGTCGTCGGCGGCGGGAAGCAGCGCGGAGTCTCGGTGAAGAACGTCTCCACGAAAGAAGTGATCGTGCGCTTCGAGGACGGGCAGTCCGCGCTGCTCGGACCGGACGCCGAGAGCACGCTATCCGCCAGGCGCGAGGACTATCCCGAGACGATCACGGTGATCGACACCTCTGGAAAGACGGTCTTCCAACGCCGTCTGGAGTTTCGCGACCTCTCCGACATGAACTTCCGGCTGCTCATCGGCGAGGACGGCCTCGTCCCGCTGCCTACCGTTCAACCCGATCGGGGCATCCGCCGGCGCTCCCTCAGAACGGATTCGGCATGAGCGCGCTGCTGCTCAACGACGTAACCCTGCTCGACGGCACAGGGCGCGATCCGGTCCAGCATCAGAGCGTCCTTATCGAGGACGCACGCATCGCGCGAATTGGCCATGCCGGATCGATGGCAGCATCGGACGCTGTACGCAGCACTGACTGTACTGGCATGACACTCATGCCCGGGCTCACCGACGCGCACGTCCACTTCGGACTGACCGCTGCGTCCCAAAGTGATCCGCCAGACAGCCACGTAACCTACGTCCTGAAGGTCCTCGAGAACATACGCATCGCCCTCGACGAGGGCTTCACCACCGTGCGGGACGCGGGCGGGCTCGATCCCGCCTTCGCGGCCGCCGTGGCCTCCGGCCACGCTCCTGGCCCTCGCATTCTGCCCTCCGGCTCGTTCTTGTCGCAGACAGGCGGACACGGTGACCAGCGAAACCGCTGGACGGACGTCCACGAGCCTTCTATTCCGGGCCTCCGCGCCAACACCGAGATCTGCGACAGCCCGGACGAAGTCCGGCGCGCTGCTCGCATGCAGATCCGCCGAGGCGCCACGCAGGTCAAGCTCATGGCATCGGGCGGCGTGATGTCGCCGAACGACCCGCTCGAGAGCGTCCAGTTCACGGTCGAAGAGATGGCCGCGGCGGTGCAGGTGGCGCGCGCGTTCGGCAAGTATGTGATGGCGCACTGTCACACCGCACCCGCGATCAACCAGGCCCTGGATGCCGGCGTGCGGTCCATCGAGCATGGGAGTGTGCTCGATGAGCAGACCGCGGCCAGGCTCGGACGTGAGCGTGCATTCCTCGTCCCCACGCTCGTGATCATCGAGATCCTCTCGCGCTCCGACGTAGTGCCTGAATTCAGCAGGGCGAAGACCGAGATGGTGCGCGGCAAGATGGCCGGCAGTGTGCGGATGGCGCAGGAGGCCGGCGTCCGCATCGGCTCCGGCTCGGATCTGCTCGGCCCGAGACAGTCGCGGCGGGCGAGCGAGCTAGCGGAGCGCGCGAAGCACTGCGGCCCGATGGGCGCAATCATGAGCGCGACTACGACCAACGCGGAACTCTTCTGCATGTCGAGCGAGATCGGCACACTCGAAGATGGCAAGCTCGCCGACGCAATCCTCGTCGCGGGCGACCCGCTCGCGGACATCGCGTTGCTGGCCGAAGCTCGAAACGTCCGACTCGTCGTCAAGGGCGGAGTGGTAGTGAAGGACACCATGTAGCCGCGGCTACGGCAGGCCAGCCGTCGAGAGCTTTTCACGCATCCGACTGTCCGACAGGTAACCGAAGTACATCGCCGCGACTTTGCCTTCGCGGTCGACGAAGAAGCTGTCCGGTAACCCGCGCAGCTTGTACTGGTCGAAGACGTCGCCGTTTCGATCGAGCACCATCGGCAGCGATAGCTGCATCGAGTCCCAGAACTCGCTCGCCGATTGCGGGGAATCCTGCCAGTTCACCTCGACTACCTGAAGGCCGTCCGCGCGCTTTTCGTCGTAGAGCTTCTGGATCGCCGGCAGCTCCTGCTTGCACGGCTCGCACCACGTCGCCCAGAAGTTCACCCATACGACGCTTCCTCGCAGTTGCGAGAGCTTCACCACGTTCCCGGATGAGTCCTTCAGCGCGAAGTCAGGCGCAGGTTGCCCTATCACCGGCGCTTGATCGTCGAGCGCGCCGATCCCTGCTTCGTGCGCCGGGCCTTCGGTCACCAGCGACGTAGGCGCTTTGGAAACGTCCACTGGGCCACCCTGCCCACTGCCGGAGCGCGCGTACCGCACCCCCATGACGCCGGCCGCGATCGACGCGAGCAGCGCGGCGGCTAGAAGCAGGCGAACCAATGGGCGATCGAGGAGCGATCCTGACCGGTCGTGCAAGGACATGCATCTAACTATACGGACGGGCTCGACGAGGGGCTTGACAGGTGTCAGCGACGCCTCGACGAGCGGCGCGATTTGCGAAAGATCACTCGCATCGACGCTTGAATTTTGCGCGACATCTTGCCATCGTATGCGGCACGACATCGGACGAGGGCGAGGCGGAGGAGGACCAACATGAGCGACGCATCCTTTCTCTCACAGCTCGAGCAGCGCACGCAGCGGGTGAAAATCACATTGGCGAACCTCGAGGCCGAGAGGGTGCGCATCGAGGGCCTCATCGCGCGGCTACAGCCACTTGTGCCGCACTACGACGCGCTCATCGCTGCGGAGCGCCAGATCGATGAGGCGAGCATCGAACTGGATGAACTGAGCGGAGAAGCGCCGCATGGACACTCCGAGGGATTCGCGCCGGAGCACCTCCGTTCCGAGTCGGCCGGTACCTCGGCGCAGTCCAGCACCGAAGGCCAATCCGGGGAGTGGCAGCCGTCAGGCTGGCATGCGGCGCAGGAGTCTGGCTCGGAGTCCGTCTGGGGCGGATGATGGCGCTACGATCCGGATACCGGCATCCCTGACGCTGGCGTAAGATGTCAATCGCGGCGGAAGGCGCCGCGACCTCGAATTGCGCATGCCCGAAGGGACAGAAGATGACCGCTCCGGCGACGATGAAGCACCCGATCCAGATCTCTGACGGGCTGCTCCAGTTGAAGGTGCCCATCCCAAACAACCCGCTCGGCTGGGTGCTTCCTTACCTCATCGAAGGTCGAGATGGGTGGACGCTCGTGGACTCCGGATGGAACGTTCCTGAGGCTGCCGACGCTCTCGAGCAGCAACTGAACGACGCGGGTGTCGGTTTCGGCAAGCTCAACACGCTCCTCGTCACCCACATCCATCCCGACCACTATGGGCTGGCCGGCGTGGTGAAGGAGCGCAGCGGCGCGAAGGTGATCATCCACCAACGCGAGCGCGATCTCATCCGCACCCGCTACCGCAAACCGGAGCAATTGCTCGCCACCATGGGCGATTGGCTGGTGATGCAGGGCGTGCCCGCGGACCAGATACAAGACCTCAAGTTGTCAGCGATGCCAGTGCGCAGCTACGTCGAAGCCGTCGAGCCGGACGAAGTGGTGTGGGGAGGCGAACGGCTGCTTATCGGCCGGTTCGAGTTCGAGGTGTGGTGGACGCCTGGCCACTCGCCCGGGCACATCTGCCTCCTCGAGCGCGCCGAGAAGTTCATCCTGACCGGCGACCACGTCCTGCCGACGATCACGCCGAACGTGAGCCTCCACCCGCAACAGCAGGGAAACCCACTCGGCGACTACATCGCTTCGCTCGAACGCCTCGAAGGGCTCGACGTCAAGACCGTCCTGCCCGCCCACGAGTACACCTTCGAGGATCTCCACGGACGGCTGCGCGGGATCGAGCAGCACCACGAAGAGCGGCTCCAGGAGATGCTTACCGTGATCGGCGATCAGGCGCGGACCGCTTACCACGTGGCAACGGGCGTGAAGTGGGCGACCGGACGCTTCGACACGTTCTCATCGTGGATGCAGCGCGCCGCGATCGGTGAGACACTTTCGCATCTCGAGTACCTCGTGGTCGAAGGACGGCTGGAGAAGTTCCTGGAGGCGGGCGTGCAGTACTATCGCACGCCGGAGCAAGAGAATGTCTAAGACGAAGCGACGCATCGCCTACTACGACCTCGTGGATACCGCCATTGGCTCACTGCTCGTCGCCGGAGATGGAAAGACGCTTGTCGCCACGAAATTCAACGTCGACGAGCGCGGCTTGTCCTCCGCGGTCGAGGCGCTCCACGACGAGCTTCACGGCGCCTTCGAACTCGTACGCGACGGCTCGCGGGTGAGCGCGCTGACTCAACAGATGCGCGAGTATCTCGACGGCAAGCGCACTGCGTTCGATGTTGCGCTCGAACTATCCTGGCTCACCCCGTTCCGGCGCGACGTCATGCTCGAAACGCAGCGCGTTCCCAGGGGGCAAGTGGCGACATATCGCGACATAGCCGTACGCGTCGGGCGCCCGAACGCCTATCGCGCTGTCGGCAACACGATGCGCACGAATCCGCTGCCGATCGTCGTGCCGTGCCACCGCATCGTCGGTAGCGATGGCAGCCTCACCGGGTTCGGCGGCGGCCTGCCGATGAAGCGCCAGATCCTCTCGATCGAAGGCGCCTCGATCGATTAGGATCGACGCGCGAGCCAGTCCGAAGGCACGTACTCCGGTCCTCCCTCCGCCCCACGCACAAACCCCGCGCCTTCCAGCGCCCGCTCGACCTCCCGCGCGTGTTCGCGGTTCCTGACCTCGAGAAGCAACACGGCCTGCACACGCCCAACTGGGAGCGCAATGCCGAAGCGGTGGTGCGCCACGCTCAACACGTTCGCGTCCGCCTCCGACAGCAATGCAGAGAGCATCGCCAGCTGTCCCGGCTTATCGTCCAACCCGACGGTGAGGCTGTAGTACCGGCCTTCCTGCATGAGCCCGTGCTCGATGACGCGCGCCAGCATGTTGATGTCAACGTTCCCGCCGGAGATGACGGCGACGACCCTTCTACCGGCGACATCCAACTTGCCACCGAGGAGCGCCGCCACGCCGACGGCGCCCGCACCCTCCACGACGAGCTTCGCGCGCTCGATCAGCGAGACCATCGCCTTGGCGACCTCGTCTTCGCCGACCAGCAGGACATCGTCCAGCACGTCGCGCAGGATGGGAAACGTCACCTCGCCCGGGCCGCCGACCGCAACGCCCTCGGCGATCGTGGGCCCGGGGGCCACCGGCTCGATCCGCCCGACGGTCATGGAGCGGTGGACACCCGGCGCCGCTTCGACCTGCACACCGACGACTCTCGCGCGGCGCGCCAGGACGCGGAGCGCGATCCCGATGCCGGCAGCCAATCCTCCACCGCCGAGCGGCACGAGAACGACATCAACATCGGCCATGTCTTCGGCGATCTCAAGCCCGACGGTTCCCTGCCCGGCTACGATGAGTGGATCGTCGAATGCCGGCACCGTGATCAGCCCTCGTTCGGTCGCGATCCGTTCGGCCTTTGCGTGCGCGTCGTCGTAAGAGTCGCCGTGCAGCACGACCTCGGCGCCGTAGTCGCGGGTCGCCTCCACCTTGGCAAGAGGCGCCGATCGCGGCATGACGACGGTCGCGTCGATGCCGAGGGAACGCGCAGCGAGCGCGACTCCCTGCGCGTGATTTCCGGCGCTCGCCGCGATGACGCCTCGGTTCCGCTGCTCTGCTGTGAGCGCCGAAAGACGATTCATCGCGCCGCGGATCTTGAAGGATCCGGTGCGCTGGAGATTCTCGGCCTTCAACCGGATATCGCCACCGCACACTGCGCTGAGCGTCCCGGAGGGCAACAGCGGAGTGCGTCGCACGACGTCGCGGAAGGTGCTCCGCGCGGCACGGATGTCTTTGATGTTGATGTCGTGACTCACGCGATTAGCGTAGCCGTCGGGAGCGCGAAGATGCGTTACTTCGCCGCAACCGGCGAGTGCTCGTCGAGGAACCGCACGATCGCGCGCTTCAGCTCCGGAGAGACCACGGCAGTGAGATGGTCGCCCGCGACCTTCACGAGCTTCGCGCCCGGAATCGTCGCCGCAAGCTCCTCGGCGGGTCCGACGAGCAGATCGGACTCGCCGATCAGCACCATGACCGGCAGCTTTACGTCGCGAAGCTTGGCCGGATCGTAGCCGGCGCGTCGTGAGCGCTGCATGGCCGCGAGGGCCTTCAGATCGTTTCCCAGGGCCTCGGCCATCCTGCGGAAATTGCGCGCCACATCGGTAGTCGCGTCTCGCGAGTTGCCCGCCTCCATCGCGTGGGCCATCGCCTCAGACCATTCGCTCGTCCGCATGCCCAGCACCATGCGGTCGCCGACGCCGGCGAGCGTGACCGTGCGAAAGTGCTCCGGATGCCGCACCAGTAGCGATGCGGATAGCATTCCGCCCATCGAGTATCCAACGAGGTCGGCCTTCTCGATACCGAGATGATCCATCACGGCGATGACGTCGTCGGCCATCTTCGTGCCTTCGTAGGCGCGCGGGTCGAGCGGCTTGCCGCTGTGGCCGTGGCCTCGGCAATCGAGCGCGACGACGCGCCGTCCCGACCGGACGACGCCGTCTGCGATACCTGGCGCGCGCCAGTTGCTCTGCAGGCTCACCGCGAAGCCATGGACAAGCACGACGGCAGGGCCGGTGCCCTCGTCGATGTAGTTGATGGCGACGCCGTCGACGTCAAGAAGCGGCATGGAACGTCCTTCCAGATGGACCGTCGAGCGGACGACTGAAGCATAGCGGCAGGGGTGCCGGAAGACGAAAAAGAGGGAGCCGAGACGGCTCCCCCAATGATGGCGCGCCGCTACTCCCCGCCAAGGGCTCACGGCACGCAATCAACCACTTAACGCTGGAAGAATCGGCGGCGTTTCGCGGAACTGACGCGCAAGTGCGATGCGGGCGCAATGCACCGAGCCTCTTCGCGTCCATGCGCGATGCGGGGCTCGGGCATAGTGCAGAACGATGACAGTTGCGCTTGCGCCCGATCCCCATTCCGCGCCCACCCGGGCCTCGCGTCGCATCGCGCTTCGCAAGCGCCTCTCGGAGCGGCGGAACGGACATCCGCGACGACGGCGCGCTCTCGAGGACGCGGGGATCGAGGTCGAGCCGGAGGCCTCGGCGATGGCGGCGGGGCTGCGGTACGTGACGGACGCCGTTCCGGGCATCCGGCGAAAGCGCGCGGGCAAGAGCTTCACTTACCTCACCGCCGACGGGCCGACGGTGAGGGATCGCGACACGCTGCGGCGCATTCGGTCGCTCGTGATCCCGCCGGCCTGGACAGACGTGTGGATCTGCCCTATGCCGAACGGCCACCTGCAGGCCACCGGGCGCGACATGCGCGGGCGGAAACAGTACCGCTATCACCCTAAGTGGCGCGTCGCCCGGGACGAGACGAAGTATGGACGCATGATCGCGTTTGGGCGCGCCTTGCCTGCAATCCGGAAGCGAACGGGGGACGACCTGCGGATGCCTGGCCTGCCGCGCGAGAAGGTGCTGGCGACGGTCGTGCGGCTGCTGGAGACGACGCTCATCCGGGTCGGGAACGAAGAGTACGCGCGGACGAACGACAGCTTCGGGCTGACTACGATGCGAGACGAGCACGCCGAGATCGACGGGTCGACGCTTCGGTTCACGTTTCGCGGGAAGGGCGGCAAGGACCACAGCGTGGACGTGCACGACCGGCGGCTGGCCCGGATCGTCAAACAGTGCCAGGACGTGCCGGGCGAGGAGCTGTTCCAGTACGTGGACGCCAACGGCGAGCGGCAGGCGATCGGGTCGGCGGATGTGAACGAGTATCTGCGGCAGGCCACCGGGCAGGACTTCACGGCGAAGGACTTCCGGACGTGGGCGGGGACTGTGCTGGCAGCGGTCGCGCTCCACGCGTTCGAAGCGTTCGACTCGGAGGCGCAGGCGAAGAAGAACGTCGTGCGGGCGATCGAGGCGGTGGCAGGGCGATTGGGGAATACGCCGGCGATCTGCCGGAAGTGCTACGTGCATCCGGCGGTCATCGAGGCATACGTGGACGGGACGCTGGCCGCGGCGCTGAAGCACCGCGCGGAGCATGAGCCGTCGGAGTCGGTGGCGGATCTGCGGCCGGAGGAGGCGGCGGTGCTGGCACTGCTGCGGAAACGGCTCGCGGCTGCGGCGTAGACCTGTCGTTGGTCGCTGGTGGTGGCGCTATGTCTGATCCTCGATTGATCTTTGTTTTTTCGGGTACTGGTAGGGGTTTGAGTCTGGGCCCGCTCGAACGCGCGCCTTCGCAGATTCGGATCTCTGATCGTTGTGATTGTTCTTTGATTGAATGCGCGGACAGCAATCAAACGTTATGTCGTGCTCGTCGGGGCACTGGATGGGAATCATCATCGTGACGTGGCGCGTGTGCATCAGGTGACGATAGACGCTTGGAGCGAAGATCTCCGAGTACGCGACGGCAATTGCGCCGTTCCTCTGCTCACGCGTGGGTTGCAGGCGGACTGAGCAGCGCAGCCTCGTTCGACGTGCGTTGCGTGGGGCGGGCCGGGGACGCGATCAAATTCTCTTCGTCGCGGCCGCGAGGATGCGGCGGCGGTAAGGGCGGATTGTGAGGGTGGCGGAGAGCTCGGACATGAGGGCGGTGACCGCGGCTTCGCCCATCTCCGCGGTGAGCCCATCCTTTGCGTCGATCAGAGACTGGTACGCCGTGGTGACGGGCTCGGGCCAGCCTCGGACCTCTTCGTAGGTGTCGACGGAGAAGCCAGCGGCTTCGAGGAGCGGCTTGTAGTCGGCACTGGGGTCCGTGCCGAAGACGGGGAGTCCGGCGACGCGCTCGGGCGCTAGCTCGAACGCGGTGAAAACGAACCGGCCGCCGGGCACCAGGATGCGGCCCGCTTCGCGGAACGCGGTCGATTTGTCCGGTGCGTACTGGAGAGCGTCCTCGCTGATGATGGCATTGGCCGATTCGCTTTCGAGGCCGGTGGCATCGAACGTGCCGACGACGAAGCGCGCCTGGTCGGCGAGGCCGAGGCGCTGCGCGCGCTCGAGAGCGAACGCCGGGCCGACGCGAGAGGCATCGACGCCGACTACGGTTGCGCCGGTCTCGCGTGCGAGCCAGAGCGCCGGGCCGCCGGCGCCGCAGCCGACATCGACGAGCGTGTCGCCGGCGCCGACTCGCAGGAGGGTGCCGATGCGGTTGAGCTCATCGAGCGTGACGAAGCTGATGTGATAGAAGTCCGGCGGGAACTCGGGGCCGCAGGCGTGTTCGCGCCAGAGCCGTTGGAGCGTCCGGGCGTGCGGCAGGGCAGCGTAGACGGCGTCGTAGCCAACGGCGACCGGGTCATCGGCCATGTTGCGGATTCTATCGCGAGAGACGGGACCGGAGGTGCAGGCGGAGCCGAGTCGACGCTCGCGCGCGAGACGGCGGTATCCTTCCCACACACGGCCACCCAAGCGGAGGACAGCGATGACTACGGCAACGAGATTCCGCCACGCGATCACGACGGTCGAGGAGCTGCGAACGATCGTCGCGCTGCCGCGCGAGGCGGCGGTGCGGAAGCAAATCTCATCGCTGGACGAGCACTGCCGGAACTTCATCGCGCGGTCGCCGTTCGTATTCATTGCCACGTCGAATGCGGCCGGCGATTGCGACGTGTCGCCGAAGGGGGATCCGCCGGGCTTCGTGCAGGTGCTGGACGAGCACACGCTGGTGATGCCGGACCGCCGCGGCAACCAACGGCTGGACTCGATACAGAACATCGTCGAGAACCCGCATATCGGGCTGCTGTTCATCATCCCTGGCGTCGAGTGGACGCTGCGCGTGAACGGGCGCGCGACGCTGGTACGCGACGACGACGTCCGCGAGCGGCTCGCGGCGCAGGGCGTGGTACCGGAGCTGGCGATCGCCGTGGAGGTGGAAGAGGCATTCCTGCACTGCCCGAAGTGCTTCCTGCGGGCGAAGCTATGGCACACGGACGAATGGATGCCGCGCGAGGAGCAGCCGTCGTTCGCAGCCATCCTGAAGGCGCAGACGAAGTACGACGAGGTGCCGGTGGAGGCAATCGAGAAGGCGCTGGCGGCGGACGAGCAGCGGCTGTACTGAGCGTGCGCAGCGCCTCGGCGGTGTGGAACGCCGCATGCGCGGTGTAAGACCAAGGACAGCGTCCGCTGCGTTAGCGGCGCGAGATCCTTCGCTGCGCTCAGATTGACGGCGCGGTCGCTAGTTCAACTGCGCGAGGAGGGCGGCGGCATCGCGCATGCCTTTGCAGTCGCCCATTGGTTGGAGGAATGCGATCGCTTTGTCGAGATGCTTGCGCGCTTCGTCGCGTTCCTTGCGCTTGACGAGGAGCTTGGCGAGCTCGAACTCGATCATGAAGCGGAAGCCTTCGAGCTCCGGCGAGAGATTTGTGCTGAGGTCCATCAGGATGTCACGGGCGGTCTGCGAGGCGCGTCGAGCGCGGCCGAGCACGAAACCGGGGTTTCGGACGATGAGGCCGAGCTTGCCCTCCGACGCGTCGGCGCCCTCGCCCGTTGCCATGCGAGCGTATGTCGCACCAATGCCGCCGCTGATCTGTACGTCATAGAACGGGGAGCCGACGCTCCGGAATTCTCGTTGCACAGCTTCGAACTGGTCCATCCCTCGTGTCAACTCTCCTTTCGACAGGAGGACGAACGCCTCGTTCCCGCGTTGGAACAGAACGAGCGTTGTCAAGCCATGGTCTGCAGCGAAACTCAGCGCAGGGTCGACCACAGCACGCGCCGCATCAGGCTTGTCGTACTGAGCCAGGTAACCGCCGAGGAACACATCGAGGATCGCGGTGTAGAACGGATCCGGCGCGGCTTCGCGGCCCAGCGCGTACTCTTGGCCCGACCGGTCGGTGTCACCAGTGATTAGGTGGATGAAACCCATCGACCAGTGAGCGAAAGCCAGCGCCCTTCTGCTGCCGGAAGCGTTCGCGAACTCAAGCAGATCCTTCGCCTCCGCACGTGCTTTGAACAGGTCGCCGAGCGTCGCGTGGAAGATCGCGGCGCCGCAGCCCGCCTTGAGGCGGATGTAACGGCTATCGCGCTCGTCGGTCAATTGATCGAGCAGGCCAAGCGCCTGGCTGGCGCAAATGAGACTATCTTCAGTGCGACCGTACTGACCGAGCGCCCATGATTTCTGCGTCAGGGCGTACGCGGCGACACGCGTCGAATGGCACTCTTCCGCGATCGCGAGCGCGCGATCCCCAAACGCGATCGACTCGGCGAAGTCGCTCACTGTATATGCGGTGAAGCAAAGCCAGGTCAGCCACATCCCGCGCAGCTCAGGGTGTCTCTCGCTCTCCAGTAACGCGCCGTGGTCCGCCATCAGCCTCTCGAACGCGTTCATGTCGCCCGTGTAGTAGTGCACCAGGCACCACTCATTGATCAGTTCGAGCAGCTGATGATCCCGGTCGTCGGACGCCGGCTGCGCGAGCAGGATGTCGTACGCGGCACGGTACTGCGTCTCTGCCTCGGCGAGCGCGTAGCGCTCGACTGCCTTCTTGCCGGCGAGCAGCAAGTACGGCGTCGCGCGGTCAGGCGCGTCACTGTTTTTGAAGTGAAACGCGATAGTCTCGGCGTACTCGCGCGTGCGCTCGCCGAGCAGCTTCTCCCTCGCCTGGCCGACGCGCCGGTGCAGCTCATGGCGCTTGCTGCGGAGCAGCCCGGAGTAGGCGACTTCTTGCGTCAGCGCGTGCTTGAAGAGGTACTCGAGGTCGGGATCGACATCGCGCTTGCGAATCAGGTCCGCCGATTCGAGCTCGCCGAGCGCATCGGCGAGGGCATCGTCGGTGCCGCGTACCTGACTGAGAATCGTGAAGAGGAACTCCCGCCCGATGAAAGACGCCTCTTGCAGGATGACGCGGCGGCCGGCGTCGAGGCGGTCGATGCGTGCGGCGATCATGCCGCGGATCGTGGTGGGCACGGAAGTCGCATCGAACTCGCGAGTGAGGGTCCAGCCGTCACCGGTGCGCGCGAGCACACGGCTCTCGAGGAAGCCGTTCACGATCTCCTCGACGAAGAACGGGTTGCCGCTGGTGCGCTCGTCGAGAAATGCCACCAACTCGTCCGGCACGTCGCCGGACTCGAGCAGGGACTCAAGCAGATCGCGCGTGTCACGGCCGGACAATTCTTCGATCTTGATCTCGCGGATGCCGCCTTCGTGGAACGAGAACTCGGGACGGAAGTTGTACAGCGTCATCACAGAGGCGAAGTCGGCCGTGGCGAGCTCGCGCAGGAGTTCGATCGTTGATGGATCGGCCCAGTGGAGGTCCTGCAGGCACACCACCAGCAGGCCGCGCTCAGCAAGCTGCTGTAAGAGCAGCCTCACGGAGTCACGGAGGCGTTGCTTGTACGCCTCGCGGTCGATCGACGAGCCCTGCGAGCCCTCGATGTCGTAGAGCTGGAGCAGGGGCGGCAGGACGTCGGGCGTGGCTTCGCCAACGAGTGCGCCGACACGTTGCTGGAGCTTCTCGCGAACGGTGTCGGTGGAGTCGGTCTCGTCGATGCCAAGGCGGTTGCTGATCAGGTCGGTGATCGCGTAGTAGGGGATGTTCTGGGCGAAGGGGTACGCGCGGCCCTCGAGCCACGTGGCGTCGGCTGCGATGCGGGCTCGGAACTCCTCGACGAGGCGTGATTTTCCAGCGCCGGCTTCACCCGAGAGCGCGACAAACGTGGCGCCGCCTTTCCGCGACTTCTCCCACTCGTCGTGCAGCATGTTCAGCTCATGCTCGCGTCCGACGAAGCGGCCGGAGCGTCGGGCGGGCGTCACCTGTCGTGCGGCGACAGAGACGACACGCGCGATGGGGACTGGATCGCCCTTCCCCTTCAGGTCGCGCTCGCCGAGGTCTTCGATCTCGAAGATCTGCTCGATGGCGCGCCGGGTATTCGGGCCGACGAAGATCTGGCCGATCTCGGCCATCGACTGCAGGCGGGAGGCGACGTTGATGGTGTCGCCCAGGGGCCCGGTCTGCTTGCCATCGAGCAGCGATTCGCTGGTGAGCACGACGCCGGTATTGATGCCGGTGTGCATGCCTATCGGCGCGCCGATGCGCTGCTCGACATCGCGGTTCAACGCTTCGACGGCATCGTGCAGTTCGAGCGCAGCGCGGACCGCGCGGACTGGATCGTCCTCATGGGCGACGGGATCGCCGAAGATGGCCATGACGGCGTCGCCGAGGAGCCTGTTGATGCGGCCGTCGTAGCGGGCGACGATCTCGCCGGCGCGGTTCCAGACCTTGTTGACGATGTCGCGCACGTCCTCCGGATCGAGCCGCTCGCTGAGTGAGGTGAAGCCGGAGAGGTCGGAGAAGAATACGGTCACCTGGCGGCGCTCCTGAGAGGCCGCCGCTATTCCGTCGGGGGACGGAGGCGCGGGAGCGGCTCCGGCGCGGGCGGCCGCAGCGACGAGCGCGCGGGCGTCTTCGTTCTCGGGGTCGAGCGCGAGTACGGCGTCGGTGCGGGCGCGTACGGTCGCCCAGTCGAGCGCGCGGACTGCGGCTTCCGCTTCGTCGAGCAGCCCATCGATCTGGCGTTGGATGCGTTCAGTCGGCATGCGGCTCTCCGGAGGTGGCGGGGCGATGGCGCGACTCCGCTGTGGGATTATCAACGAATCGGGGCGGCGGCGGCGAGGAAGTGCAGCCTCACCCGCTGGCGTCCTCTCCGACAAGCCGAGAGGGGAGTCTTCGGCGTGGTTGCTGGCGCGAGAAACTGATGCGCGGCGCTAGACGGCAGCCTTTGTCTGCCGATTCGCGGAGGTCGTGGTCGGCTTCGAACCGTTGTGACTCGCTTTCGCGGGGTTCCGCGATGTCTTTGTTCGCCGCTTGCGAGTGCCGCCGTTTGTCTTGCCGCCGTGGCTGTCGAACCAGGCGATCTGGCGGCGGGTGTAGTCGACGTCCTGGGACGGGGCGTGGAAGTCGTGGGTGTGGAATCCGCCGGGATAGCGGAGGTATTCGACCTCCTTTCCGAGCATCTTGAGCGTCTGGAAGAGTTCGTCTCCCTGACCGACCGGACAGCGCAGATCGCCATCATGGTGTTCGATGAGCACGGGGGTCGTGCAGTTCTGCAGGTGAGCGATCGGTGAGCGATCCCACGCCTCCTGCAGGTTCTCCCACGGCGACGCGACCTCCGCTTCGCTCAGCTGCGGGATCTCTGTCGTGCCGCGCATGCTGATGTGATCGACGACTGGCGCGCCAACGATGGCCGCCTTGAAGCGCTGCGTGTGCCCGACGACCCAGCTGGTCATGAAGCCGCCGTACGAGTAGCCGGTCACGAACAGGCGCTCCGCATCTGCCACGCCTTTGCGGATGAGTGCGTCGAGGGCGGTCATGAGGTCCTCGTAGTCCTTGCCGCCCCAGTCCTTCACGCACATCTCCGTGAACGCTTCGCCGTAGCCGCTGCTCCCTCGGGGGTTCGGCATGAGCACGACGTATCCGGCTCCTGCCAGCGTCTCGGGCCGCATCGTGAAGAAGCCGGGGTGCTGCCCGTGCGGGCCCCCGTGGATGTAGAGCACGGTGGGATAGCGCCGTCCAGATCGGTAGCCGGGCGGATGCAGCACGAAGGACTCGATCGAGAGGCCGTCGGGAGCGCGATGCGTCATGCGCTTCACGGTGCCGAGATCGGCGGCGTCGAGGAACTTCGCGTTGGCGTGGCTCAGGTTGCGCTCGCGCGTATCGCGGCCCAAATGCGTCGCGTAGACCTCGGGCGGATGCGACGGCCAGGACGCGATGAACGCGACCTCCTTGGCGTCGGGCGACAGCGAGAACTGCAGGATCTGGCGGTTGCCATCGAGAATGCGGCTCGCGGCGCCGTTGGCGATGCCGGCGCGATACAGCGCTTGCGTCCCACGTTCGCCGACGACAAACACGATCGACTTCCCGTCCGGCATCCAGCGATACGGCTGTCCGATCGGCAGGGCGCTGACGGTGTTGTCGACGCTCGCGCTGATCGAGCGCGGGGCGGCGCCACGCGCGGCGGGCACGACCATGACCTGCGTGTTCCGGGCGAACACGCCGTCGCCGTGCTCGTGGCCGACGAACGCCACGAGGCGGCCATCCGGCGAGAACGACGGGAACGCGGCCATGCCGCGACTGCGGGTGAGCTTGCGGGCGCGGCCGCCGGCGGACGGCACGATCCATACGTCAGAGCGACTGGAGCGGTCGTGGCGCTGCCGCTCGCGGTCGGACGCAAACACGATCCACTTGCCATCGCGGGACCATGACGGCTGCTGGTCGTACCAGTCGCCATCGGTGATCTGTTTTGTCTCGCCGCTCTCGACGTCGACGGTGAAGATGTGCATGCGCCGATCGTCGAGGTAACCGATGGTGTCGAAGCGATAGCGGAGGTGCTTCACGATGCGAGGGGCGGCTTTCTCGGCCGGGCTCCGCTGCTTGAAGTCCTTCCACTCGCCGGCACGCGCGACATAGGCGAGGCGCTTTCCGTCGGGCGACCACGCGAGCTCGTTTACGCCATGCGACGCCTTCGTCAGCTGGCGAGCTTCGCCGCCGTCGAGGGGCGCGACGAAGATCTGCGCCTTCTCGCCGCGGTCGGCGAGGAACGCGAGGTAGCGGCCGTCCGGCGACCAGCGCGGCGAATGGTCCCTGGTGCCGAACGTGAAGCGCCGCGCGGGCTTGCGACCGTCGAACGGCGCGACCCAGACGGACATCGGGCGTTCGTCTTTGGCGAGATCGTTGGTTCGCACGACGTAGGCGACGCGCTGGGCGTCGGGGGAGATCTGCGGATCGAAGAGCGCGGCGACCAGCTCTTCGTGCTCTGGCGCGACGGGACGACGTTTGGTTGTTGCAGCAGCGGGCATGGTGATGGCTCCTTCGCTCGAGTCGAGCAGAGTCTACGCTAGCACTACCTGCGATTACGATCAGCGGTCGCGCACTGCTAGATGCGGCGCATGAAGCCCCAGGTGTAGCCGCCGGGATCTTCGACGTTGAAGGTACGGACGCCGTAAGGCTTGTCTTCTGGGGCGGTCTTCGGCTCGACGCCGGCGGCTTTGACACGCTCGTACGTGGCATCGACGTCGTCCACCCAGACGCCGATCCACGTGTGGGGGCCGCCGCCGCGTGTGTCCCACCAGCCGGGGCTGCCGTCCAGCCAGATCTCGGTGCCAGCGACGATCATCTCGGCGTTGCGGACGACGCCGTGCGCGTCGGGCCAGCGCTGCAGCTCTGTGAAGCCGAAGGCGTGCGCGAGCCACTCGAGCATCGCGGGGACGTCGTCATAGTGGAGGTAGGGGACGAGGCCGGAGCGGTTCTTGTCCATTTGTGGCTCCTTCCGGGTTGTGGCGCAGGTTAGCTCGGCGACCGGCGCTCGTACGACGTCACCGTGTTGGTGATCTCGAAGCCGACGGACTGATAGAGCGCAATCGCGGGCTTGTTCTGGGCGTTGGTGCCGACTATCGCCGTCTCCATGGCGCGTTCGCGCATCTTCGCGAGACCGCGCGTCATCACGGCGCGGCCGAGGCCGCGGCGCTGCATCGTGGGGCGGGTGCCGACCGGCTCGAACTCGCCGATCTTGCGCTCGTCATCGAGCCAGACGAGCGCGGCGGCTGCGACTTCATCGTCAGGCCCCACGGCGATGTTGTCGAGGGCACGATCGTAGCCGGGCGCATCGCGCATGAGACGGCGCCACGTTTCGGGCGTGGTGCGGCTACCCGGGGCGAACGCTTCGTACTGCGTGTGAGCGCGGCAGTCGATGTGGCGGTCATCGAGGCCGGTGACCGTGAAGCCGTCCGGCGGGGCGGCCGGCGGCAACGGCGAGTCGAGCGCGCGTGAAAGGAGCACGCCGGTGACGCCGAGCAGTGAGAAGCCCGGCTGTTCCAGCAATGACTTTCGTGAGTCATCGCCGTCCCAACACTCCACGACGCAGCGGGCGTCGAGACCGTTGGCCGCACGCCATTCGAGGACGCCGCGCAGTCCCCAGTCGAAGACCTCGTGTTCAACTCCGGTGCCGCATACTTCCGGCATAACGCGGTAATCGAAGCTGTCGGCGGAGCCCAACACTGCCCATCCGACTAGTTGGCCGGATGTGTCTTCCCAGAGGCGGACGATCTCACTCGGCGGATAGCCGTGTGGGCCGAAGATGATCCACTCGATGCCAGCGTAGGGATGTGATGGCACGCGCGCGAACGCCGCGCCGGCGACGCGCTTGATGGCGGTAATGTCGGACGTCTCGCGGTACGGGCGGTGCGTGAATGTTTCCATCGGGTTCCGGCGCACATGGCGTCGCTACGGATAGAAGCTCTCCGGTGTAACGCGGAGGACAACGCGCTGTTCCTTCTTCGCGCGGTCTTCGATCGACGGGCGGGCGGCGTCGGGGATTGGAGCGCCGGTCATCTTCGCGCCGACGGCCATCATCGTCTCCACGGCGCGGTCCTCTTCGATGCGACCTCGGCCGTAGACCGTGAGGTACGGGAAGGGCTGCTGTTCGCCGAGAACGCAGACGGAGACGCGCGAGTCGCGTTTGACTGATAGCGTCTTCGCGCGGGTGGCGGTGGTCGAGATGATCAGGTCCTCGCCATCCATGGCGTAGTACACCGGCGAGAGCTGCGGCGCGCCGGTGCGTCGGGGGACGCCAACGATCGCCAGCCGGTGCTCTTCGAGGAACTTCGTTCGTTCTTCCGGGGTCATGCTTCCTCCGCATCTTCGCGCTATGCTCTCGATCGCTGCCCGACGCACGTCGGCGGCGCTATCCGACGGTACACGCAGGCGCGCGCAGGGTGAAGGAGCAGACGATGGGAAAGCTCGATGGCAAGAACGTGGTCGTGACGGGCGCGAGCCGCGGAATCGGGGCGGAGATCGCGAGGCTGTTCGCTGCGGAGGGCGGGAAGGTGGTGTGCGCGGCGCGGACGCTGCACGAGGGCGACCATCCGATGGAGGGATCGCTCGACAAGACGGTGCATGGCATCCGGGACGCGGGCGGCGAGGCGACACCGGTGGCGGTGAACATCTCGGACCCGGAGGAGTGCGAGAAGCTCATCGACGCGGCGCACAAGGCGTACGGGGCGGTGGACGTGCTGGTGAACAACGCCGCGCTGACGTACTTCATCCCGGTGAAGGATTACCCGCTGAGCCGATGGATGCGGTCGTGGTCGGTGAACTTCCACGCGCCGTTCATCCTGAGCCAGCTCGCGCTGAAGGACATGATCGAGCGCAAGAGCGGGGCGATCGTGAACATCTCGTCCGGGGCGGCCATCGGGCCCGGTCGCGGGCCGTACACAAGCGTGCAGCTCGGCGGCGGGGTTTGCTACGGCGCGGAGAAGGCGGCGCTCGAGCGGTTCACGCAAGGGCTGGCGATGGAGGTCCAGCAGTACGGGGTGTCGGTGACGTGCGTGTCGCCGTCGCAAGTGGTGCCGACGCCGGGGACGGTGCACCACAACCTGGTGACGGGGCTCGACGACCCGCGCGGGGAGCCGCCGGAGCTGATGGCGAAGGCCGCGCTGCTGCTGGCGACCGAGCCGATCGACAAGATCACCGGACGGGTGACGTACAGCCAGCAGATCTTGAAGGAGTACGGGGTGATCTCGGAGGCGAAGGGGCTGGGAGTGGAGCCGGGATGGCGGGGGTCGGGGTACTCGCAGATCTAGTTGGGTGGTCTCTGGTAGGCCGTAACGCACGCCGCGCGCGGGCTCGTGTGGATGCCGGCGTACCGTACCCGCTGTGCCGTTACGGCCGTTCCTAGAAACGGCGAAGCAATTCGGGCAGCTCGTGCAGGCCGGCGATGACGCCATCGAAGCCGTCCGCCGCAGTTGGGTCAGCGCTGACGAGCACGGTGTGCGCGCCTGAGCGCCGGGCATTCGCGAGCTGTTCCGGTTCATCGTCGACGACAAGCGCTGTCCCGGCGTCGACGCCTGCGTGGGCGAAGACGCGCTCGTGGTAGTAGGGCGATTGCTTCGGCGTGCTCACGAAGTCGGGACCGTATAGGCGGATGAACGAATCGCGGACGCCGTGCGCGGTCATCACGACCTCGAGCTGAAACGAGAGCCCCTCGGACGCGGTGAAGAGCTCGTGCTCGCGCGCCAGGTCTCGTAGCGCCTCAGGCGCGCCGGGAAATGGCTCAACGCCGCGTTCGATGACCCAGAGGTTGGCTTCGCTCGCGAGCTTTGCGCAGGCGTCGTCGTCATCCGGCGCGTGGACCCCGACGAGCGGGCACATCGAACGCAGCCAGTCGATGTTTTGAACGGTGTACTCTTCGTGCACGTCGATGCTCGCCTTGAGTCGCTCCAGGCTGCGCTGCCTTATACCGGGAAACGTCGCTCGGTTTGCCGCAGCCCAGCGCTCGGGCGTCCCGCCGAGGCGCGGCCCGAGGAAGTCGCCCAGCAGGCGGAGGTAGTTTGCGGCGAGCTTCGAGTTGTTGGTGATCACGCCGCCGTTATCGATGAAGAGTTGGCGTGGTTTCGGCACTCAGCCTCCGCGGGTTGCTCTCGCCGTCGAGAGAGCACGTCCCCCTCAACAATTCGTTGATGCCGGTAGAGCCTAGCCGGTCTCACGCAGGCTGAGACAGTTGGAGGCGAGGTTTAACGTACACGCCTCTCCAGAGGCGGAGCGCGGTTCTTGCGCAGCGGCAGGGCCGAGCCGGTTCGGGCTAGAAACGATGCTGGTCAGGCCGCGTTAAGCGCGGTCTTCGCCGCGCCTGAGGTCGGCGGAGGTGCGGTGCGGCACGCGTTCCGCAGGGATGACACCCATTCGACCGGCGTTGTAGTCGGCGATGGCCTGCATGATCTCGTCGCGGGTGTTCATCACGAAGGGGCCGTAGCGCGCGACCGATTCGCGGATCGGAACGCCGCCGAGGACCAGCACTTCCCATCCGTCGCGCACCGCCGCCGGTTGCGTATCCGCAGCGCTGATGCTGATCGCGTCGCCTTCGCCGAAGATGGCGAGTTGCCCTTCATCGAGCGGCCGTCGCTCCGTTCCCGCGAAGCCGCGGCCCGCGAGAGCGTAGACCAGGGCGTTGTAATCAACGGGCCACGGCAGGTCGAGGCGAGAGCCGGGGGCGACAGTCGCATGCAGATAGGTGATCGGCGTCTGCGTCCGCCCCGGTCCGACGTGGCCATCGAGCTCGCCGGCGATGATGCGGATGAGTGAGGCGCCATCGTGGCTCGAGAGCAGCGCGACGTCGCGCGCCTCGATGTCTTGGTATCGAGGCTGGAGCCACTTCTGCGCGGCCGGAAGGTTGACCCAGAGCTGCACGCCGTGGAACAGGCCACCGCTGATCACGAGGCGCTCGGGCGGACGCTCGATGTGCTGGATACCGGCGCCGGCCGTCATCCACTGCGTCGCACCGTCGGTGATAAGTCCGCCGCCGCCGGTCGTGTCCTGATGCTCGAAGGCGCCGTCCATCATGTACGTCACGGTCTCGAAGCCGCGGTGGGGATGCCATGGCGTGCCCTTCGCCTCGCCGGGCGCGTACTCAACCGCGCCCATCTGGTCCAAGAGCAGGAACGGGTCGGCGAGAGGCAGGTCGGTTGTCGGGAATGGGCGGCGCACGGCGAAGCCCTCGCCCTCGAGGGTGCGCAGCGCCGTCACGACGCGGACGGCCGGACGCCAGGCGGTCGCGCCGGGTGGCAAGACGCGCAAGCGGGGGAGGGTCAGCGTATCGGCGGTTACAGCGGGCATTCCAGGCTCCAGTTCTGTCGGCGGCGCTCCTCTTTCATGATGGCAAGCGTGTCAAGCGCGTCGGGCAACCGAGCCCCGCGCCACGGCGCGCGCTACGGCAGCGCCAGGGCGTGGAGTTTGTCGTCGGGCTTGGTGCCGAGGTAGGCGATGCCGCTGCCGAAGTAGACGCGGCCATCGACGATGGCGGCGCCGCTGGCGATGGTGCCTTCGGTCGGGAACGAGAAGAGCTTCGCGCCGGTGGTGACGTCGAACGCCTGGAGGTCGCGGTCGGCGGCCACGAAGCCGACGCCGTTGGCGATCGTGATCGGTGACCAGTCCCAGGCGGGGAGCTGACGCTCCCAGAGCACGTGACCGTCAGTGGGGTCCATCGCCATGAGGACGGACGTGGTGGTTTGCGCCGCCGCCAGGGCGTGGCTGTTGCCGTTAGACGGTTCGCTGCCCGGTCCGTTGCTCGTGCCGTTATTGCCGGCGACGATGATGCGCTCGCCGTCGTAGGCGCCGTTGTTGAAGATGCCTCCGATGAGCTGACTGCCGTCGCTAACCTTCGCGCTCCACACGATCTCGCCGGTCTCGCGGTCGAGCGCCCAAAAGGTGCCGGACTTCTGACCGGCGCCGACGAACTTTCGCTTCGCGCCGCCGATCGTGGCGTCGAAGAGGATGGGGTTGGTGCCGAAGTCGGAGTCGGGGCCACGCGGGGACGGAAGGGTGAAGAGATCTCCCTGCGAGACCTGGCGGTTCCATCGCAGCGCGCCGGTCTTCAGGTCGAGCGCAAAGATCGAGTCCGACGTGGGGCTGACGGCTTCGGTGTAGTTGTTGCCGGTGGTGCCATAGACCAGGCCGAGGTCTTCGTCTACGGACGGCGTGGACCAGATGGAGACGCCGTTGTACGGCGGATCGGTCGTGTAGTGGCGCCAGACTTCGCGGCCGGTGGCAGCATCGAAGGCCACGAGGGAGCCGCGGAAGGTGGCGGAGGCCTTCGCCGAGACCTCTTCGATCGATGCGCTGCCGACGATGACGAGGCCGTCAGCGACGACCGGTGACGAGAAGCCGCCGGCGGCGGGATGCGGATCGATCTTCGCCTGCCACTCTTCGGTCCCGGTGCCGGCGTCGAGGCGGTGGAGGACGGAGGCACCATCGTTGATGTAGAGCTTGCCGTCCCTCCAGGTCGGCGACGACGTGCCTTTGACGGCATTGTTCTGCCAGATGACGTCGCCGCTCGTGGCGTCGACAGCGTACGTGCCGCCGCTGGTCGAGAGCGCGTAGACGCGGCCATCGACGACTGCAGGGGTGCCTGTGACGCTGCCGACGACTTTGAACTGCCACGCTTCGTGGAGCGTCGAGGCATTCGAGACGGAGATGGTGTGCTCGGCGTCGTTCTGGAAGTGGGACGTTGGGTCGTGGGCGAGCATCGTCCAGGCGCTGACGGCGGATGTTGCGGCGGGCATGGTGTTCGTCGCGGCGCTCTTCGAACTGCTGGAGCAGGCGACGAGCGTCGATGCGAGTGCGAGCGTGAGGATTGCAGTGAGTCTCATGTTCGGCACTGGAGGATAGAGGATGGAGCGCGTCACCTCACCCCCTCCGCTCTCCACGTTGTGGAGAGGGGAACCTGGTCGGAATCAGGTGACGCGATCGCGATCATTGATTCGAAACAGCTCATGTGCGCCGTCGGAGCTTAAACTTTGTGTTTCGAGGAGTGAAGGGAGTCGCTGATGCTTCGTCGCGTCCTGATTGCTACGCCGATCGTCATCGTCGCGCTGGTGGCGGCGGGCGTCGGGTACTGGTGGTTCTTCGTGCGGGAGACGCACAGCCTCAAGACGAGCGCGCCGGACATACCGGCGGAGCTTCGGGCGACGCCGGGGAGCACGCCCGGGGCGACCGGAGCCTCGGGATCGCTGACGTTCACGATCGTTTCGGACCGGAGCGAGGCCTCGTACTACGCCGACGAGAAGCTGGCGAGCCTGCCAATCCCGGACACGGCGAAGGGCACGACGAAGGACGTCACGGGCCAGTTCCGGGTGACGCCGACCGGCGACCTCGACCCTTCGATGCCGGCCACGTTCACGGTCGACCTGACCACGCTGAAGAGCGACAGGGACATGCGCGACCGGCGGGTGCAGAGCATGGCGCTGGAGACTTCCAGGTATCCCAGGGCGACGTTCACGGCGACGAGCGTCACCGGATGGGATCCGAACGCACCGGCGGGGCAGGAGCAGGACATCTCCATCACCGGGACGATGGACCTGCACGGCGTGCAGAAGGAAGTGACCTGGACGGGGAAGGCGAAGTGCGACGGCAACGTCATCACGGCGACGATGCACCTGCCGATGAAGTACGCCGACTTCAACATTCCGCTGTTGAACATCGGCGGGTTCGTGTCGGTGCAGGACAACGTGACGCTGGAAGTGGTGGTGGTCGCGCAGCAGCAGGGGTAGACGAAGAGTGAGGGGTGAAGGGTGCCGCACCGCGCCGGCGGGAACCCTCGCTTGCGCGGCCGATGGGAGGTGGCAACATGGGTTCGCCGCTACCCCTGTGCGACACGCACGACCATCGCATGGGCGGTGGTTAACACTGACCGCGCACGCGGGCAATCTTTACAATTGCGCGATTGACGTAAAGCGCGAGCCGATGCTACGCTCGCGCGCACATGCCTGAATCAGACCTGATGGTCAAATCAGTTTCGCGCGTGGAGCGGAAGCGCGCGCAGAACCGCGACGCGCTGGTTGCGGCGGCGCGGGAGCTGTTCGCCAGCAAGGGCTTCGAGGCGACGACGATCGCGGAGATCGCCGAGGCAGCGGACCTGGGCTTCGGGACGTTCTACCGCTACTTCCCTGACAAGGAAGCCATCCTCGCGGCGGTGCTCGACGCCGGGCAGCTCGAGATCGAGGCGGTGCTGCGGCATCCGGAGAACGACTCGCTGCCGCCAGCCGAGGCGCTCCGCGGGCTGACGGCGCGGTTCGCACGAGCGGCACGGCTCAACCGTCACCTGATCGCGCTGGTGTGGCGGGTCGGGATCCGGGCGGAGTCCGCAGGGAACAAGCGCGTGAGGCCTGACCAGCTTCCGCCCGAGCTTTCGCTGCCGGTGATGCTCGGCGCCGTGGTCCGGCGAATCATCGAGCGGGGCATCGCCGCAGGGGAGTTCGCCACGGTGGACGCACGACTGACTTCGAGCTTCATCGCCAGCGCGCACATGTACCTGCTCAGCCCGGGGGCGATGAAGACAGGAGAGCAGGCGCTGGTCGATGCATTATGTGGACTTGAACTGAACGCGCTCGCGGCCGGCACGAACGGCGGGGCCGCGAGGAGGGGAGCATGACGGCGATCAACCTCGAGGACGAACTCTCACTCTCGGAGAGCAAATGGCGGGGGCGCATCGTCACGCTGGCGATGCTCGGGGTCGCGGGCGGGCTGATCGCCGCGGGGCTGTACTACTTCGTCTTCAGGAGTGACTCGACGGCGCTGACCCGATCGACGGAGGAGATCCCGGTCGCGCGCGCCACGATCAACCAGACGCTGACCATCTCGGGCGTGGCGGACGCGCAGCTATCGAGCAACCTGGCGTTCCAGTCGAGCGGGAAGATCTCCGACGTCAACGTGAAGGTCGGCGACTCGGTCCTGCAGGGCGACGTGCTCGCCAGCGTACAGTCCGACGACCTGCAAAACGGCGTGGACCAGGCGTTCGCGGCGCAGCACGCGGCGCAGCTGAAGCTCGACGACCTGCTCAGCGGATCAACAACGGCGGAGCTGGCGGCGGCGGACCAGGGATTGGCGACGGCGCAGGCGAACCTGACCAAAGCACAAAACGACTACAACACGCTGGTTAACGGTGGCAGTCCGGCGGACGTCTCGGCAGCGGAGCAGGGAGTGAAGGCGGCGGAGGCGCAGCTCGCCTCGGCGAAGGCAGCGCGCGCAAAGCTCGACGATACGCCGAGCAGCGCGGACAAGGCGGCCGCAGAGGCAGCAGTGGCGGCAGCGCAGTCGGCGCTGACGGCGGCGCAGACTGCCGCGTCGAATGCACAGAACGCGGTTACCACGGCAGATGCTTCGTTGAAGAGCGCCGAGCATAGCTACTGCGCGATTCCACCAGTGACATTGCCTGCGTTCTGTATCACCCCGGCGGCGCCGATCTCTTCGGCGGACGCAACGCTGGTCAACGATGCGCTCAGCACCGCGAACGCGACGCTCGCGAACGGCGTGATTGCAGCGAACAGCGCGTATCTCAGTGCGTCGAACTCCCTGAATTCCGCGAACGCCGCCGTCACGTCGGCGCAGCAGGCGCTGACGTCCGCGCAGGCGAAACTGTCGTCGGTGAACGACGGGCCGACGGCGGCGGACATCGCCTCGGCGGACGCGGCAGTCACGTCGGCACAGGCATCGGTCGATGCGGCGAACGACAAGCTGAACACGCTGAAGTCGGGCGGGACGGCGGAGCAGCAGTCGACCCTTGCAGCGGCGGTGACGTCGGCGCAGGCTTCGGTGAACGCGGCGCAGGCGAAGCGCGATGAGGCGTACCGCGGCCCGACGGCGAACGCGATCGCACAGGCGCGGCAGGCGGTGCAGACGGCGAGCCTGAACGTCGTCGCCGCGAATATCAAGCTGAAGAATGCGCAGATCATCGCCCCGTTCGACGGGGTGGTGGCGGCCGTGAACGCGAAGGTCGGCGAGTTCGCATCGGGTGGGCTGGGGGGATCATCCGCGGCGTCGGCTACGGGCAGTTCGTCATCGAGCAGCGCGCCAATCGTGCTGCTCACGCCCAACCGCGTGCGGCTGAAGATGAGCGTGCAGGAGACGGACTACGCGAATATCAAGCTGGACCAGGGTGGCGTGGTGCTGTTCGACGCGCTGCCGGGCAAGCCGTATCCGTTCAAAGTCACGTCGATCGGGCAGAGCCCGACCACGACGAACGGCGTCGTGACGTACGAAGTGGACGGTGAGCTGGTGGTGCTTCCGAACAACCCCGCGCCGGCGACCGGCATGAACGGCCGCGGGCAGATCGTGACGGATTCGCGGCCGAACGTGCTGGTTGTGCCGCCGCGCGCACTCAAGAAGCGCGGCAACGACCAGATCGTCTCGGTGAAGCGTGCGAACGACAACGTCGAGGAGGTGGTGGTGACGACGGGCGCGACGGACGGCAACAACGTGGAAGTGCTGACGGGATTGGCGGAGGGCGACACGGTCGAAGTGGTGACTCTCTCGGCGGCGAAGGGCGCTGGGACGCCGAAACCTCAGTCGACGATCCCGAGCGGGCTGAGGTAGCCATGATCCGGCTTCGCGGGATATCGAAGCTGTACAAGCTGGGCTCGCAGGTGGTGCCGGCGCTGCGCGGCATCGACCTGGAGATCGAGAACGGCGAGTTCATGGCGATCATGGGTCCGTCTGGATCGGGTAAGTCCACGCTGATGAACATCATCGGTTGTCTGGACCGGCCGACAGACGGCGCGTACGAACTGGACGGCGTGAACGTCGCAAGACTGAACGACGCGCAGCTCGCCATCGTGCGGAACCGCAAGCTGGGCTTCGTGTTCCAGAGCTTCAACCTGTTGCCACGGCTGAATGCCATCGACCAGGTGGCGATGCCGCTGTCGTACCGCGGGATCACGAACAGGAAGCAGGTGGCGCGCACCGCGCTGAAGCTCGTCGGGCTGGAAAGCCGGATGCACCACCGGCCGACCCAGCTCTCGGGCGGGCAGCAGCAACGCGTCGCGATCGCGCGGGCGATCGTCGGGAAGCCGGAGCTGATCCTGGCGGACGAGCCGACTGGCGCGCTCGACACGAAGACGAGCCACGACGTGATGGAGATCTTCCGCAAGCTGAACGAAGAGCTGAAGATCACGATCGCGTTCGTGACGCACGAGCATGACGTCGCGGCGTACACGCGGCGGATCGTGTCCCTGCGCGACGGTCAGATCGTGAGCGACGAGCCGAACGTGCCGGTGTACAAGCACCCCGAGCCTGAGCACGCAGCGCCCGTCGAGCCGGTGATGGCGCCGGAGCCTGCGACGCTGCGGAAGATGCTACAGGGCGTCGAATGAGCCCTACGGACGTCGTCCTCACGGCACTGATTGCACTCCGCAGCAACATCCTGCGCACACTGCTGACGATGCTGGGAATCATCATCGGCATCAGCGCGGTGATTGCGCTGACGGCGGCGGGGCAGGGCGCGCAGAAGGGCGTGACGGACCGCATCAAGGGCCTGGGCAGCAACTTGATGTTCGTGCAGCCCGGGACTGGGAAAACCACGACAGGCCTCCAGCTCCCGGGGCAAGGGCCAGGGCTCTTCCTCGAGGACGCGCGCGCGATCGACGCAGCCGGGATCGATGGTATCGACGGGGTGGCGGCGCAGGCGACGGCGCCGAGCCCGGGTATCCCGTTCGGCGGGACGGCGATCTATCGCGGGCAGAACTACAGTACGACGCTGTTGGGCACCGAGACGAGCTACCAGTACGTGCGTGACTTCTACGTACAGGAAGGCCGGTTCATCACCGAGGACGACATCACGAAGAAGGCGCTGGTAGTGGTGCTTGGCGCGAAAGTGAAGCAGCAGCTCTTCGGCGACAAGGACCCGATCGGCGAGAGCGTGCGAGTAACGGTGGGGCCGGGAGGGAACTTCTCGATCGGGTTCAACTTCACGGTCATCGGCGTGATGGAGGAGAAGGGATCGACGTCATCGACTGACCAGGACAACGTGGTGATCACGCCCTTGCCTTCGTTCCAGGCGCGCATCCCGTTCATCCGCAATCCGCGGGGGCTGACGAACATCAGTCAGCTGAACATCAAGGTGACGAACAAGTCGAAGGTGAACGAGGTGAAACAGGAGGTCAACGACCTGCTCAGGAAGCGCCACAACCTGGCGGAGGGCGCGGACAACGACTTCAACATCCAGTCGCAGAGCGACGTGCTTTCGACGGCGACGGCCGTGGACCGGACGCTGAGCGTGCTGCTGGTGTCGATCGCGCTGATCTCGCTGATCGTCGGCGGGATCGGGATCATGAACATCATGCTGGTCTCGGTAAGCGAGCGCACGCGGGAGATCGGGATCCGGAAGGCGGTGGGGGCGAAGCGCCGCGACATCCTGATGCAGTTCATCATCGAGGCGCTCGTGGTGACGACGTTCGGCGGGCTGCTGGGCGTGGGCGTAGGGCTGGGGTTGACGCAGCTCCTGCAGCACGACATCGACGTGTACGTGAACCTGCTGGTGACGAGCTTCCGGGTGACGGTGGACGGGAGCGACTACGTGATCACGCCGCAGTGGATCCTCATCGGTTTGGCGATGGCGGCGGCGACGGGGCTGGTGTTCGGGGTGTATCCGGCGTGGCGGGCGGCGCGGCTGGATCCGATCGAGGCGCTGCGGCGGGAGTAGTTACGGCGCATCTCAGCAGCCGCCCGCGAACGGCGGAAACGGATCGCTCGCCAACTCCGGAACACCAACAAAGTTGACTCCGTTCGCAGCCGTGAGTTGATCGGCGGCGTCAATCATTCCCTGCTCGCTCGCGCCCGACACAGTGATGGTGACGTCGCGTGTCCAGATCCGTATCTGACCACCCACATGGCCGACAGTTGCTGCGCGGATTTCGAAGTCAGGCCCTTCCGCCCTAGCGGCTTCGGGCCGGCTGTTACATGCGGGCTCGATGCGGATCGTAAGCGGAGGCGAGCAACCTTCCTCACGGACCGGGGTGCACTCGCCATAGACGATCAACACGAGGTTCTCAGCCTTCGAGGGCGATCCGGATCCTGGCGTGAAGACGCTCCGAATGATGCGCTCGAGCGGATACGGCCCGTGCTGCGTTCCGAGCCAGTAGATAGGGAAGTCCGCAAAGCTCTGCAACTCGGGCACGGTGAGGTCTCGTCCTTGCGGTCCGGTTGTCTTTAAGGTCGGTGTCAAGATCTGCTCGTTCTGGGTTCCGCCTTGTCCACACGCACACGACAGCGCGAGGACAACTGCTAGCTTCACCAGAGCTTTGATCATGCATGTTCCGTGCGTAGGCAGTCAGCTCGACCGAACTATCGCATAACGCGGGCGGTCGGGCTCGCGCCGCGATGCACTAGACCTAGGCTAGTGATGATGTTCGTGGGGGCTTGAACCCGAGGCGGACGCCGCGTGGTCGGCCATCGGAGGGCCGCTCATCATGCGGAGCATGGCGGGGCCGCCGGTGCGGAGGAATCGGAAGACGAGCACGATCGCGATGGCGAGGAAGACGATGTTCAGAACCGACGTGTAGTTCCACGTGGGCGTTGATTCGATGGCGGAGACGTTGCGATCCGTCGGGACGATGCCGAGGGCGACGAACACGAACTCGACCGCGTAGCCGGCGAGAACCATGGCGGCGTAGAACGTCGCGGTGATGTAGAGCGCGACCTTCAGGGTGTAGTAGCGGCGGTAGATGTCGATGATCGGGAGAACGATCAGGTCGGCGAAGATGAAGCTGACGACGCCACCGAAGCTGATGCCGCCCTGCCAGAGCACGGCCGCGAGCGGGATGTTTCCGACTGAGCAGACGAAGCTCACGACGGCAACCAGCGGACCGATCAGGGGGCCCACGATCTTCGCGAGCGTGGGGTTGTCGGTGAGGAAGAAGTCGTGCCAGAAGGCGTCGGGAACCCAGGCAGCGAGCGCGCCGGCGATGAGGAAACCGAGGACGAGGTCCACCCAGATCGACGCCCAGTCCATCACGAAGTAGTGGCTGATCGCTGTGAAAGCGCGTCCGGACATCAGGCGCCGGAGCAGCGGGCCTTCGGTGACGCTCATGTCCATCGAGGCGTGGCCTTCCATGCGGCCGGCGAGGTTTCGCGCGGCCTGCGCACGCGCGATCTCGACGAGCCGCGGTGTCAGGGTGAGCCGGAAGATGACCGCGATCAGGACGACCATGAGGATGCCGCCGGTGAACTCCGCAGCCGCGAACGGCCAGCCGAGCAGCACCACGAGGATGATGCCGAGCTCGATGACGAGGTTTGTCGAGGCGATCTCGAACGCCATCGCCGACGTGAAGCTCGCGCCCTTCTGGAAGACGGATCTCGCGAGGGCCACCGCCGCGTAGGAGCACGAGCTCGAAGCCATGCCGAAGAGCGTCGCGAACCCGAGCGAGCGCGGGGAGTCGTCGCCGAGCGTTCGCGCCATCGCGCGGTGCGAGACGACGGCCTGGACGGCTGCGGAGAGCGCGAACCCGAGGACGAGGGGCCAGAAGACCTCCCAGAACATGTTGAAGGCCATGCGCAGCGCGTCGCCGATCGGCTCGAGCGCGTCCATGCCTCGAGTATGTCATGCAACGCGCGGCGGGCGCCTGCCGGCGAACCGAACCGACCCTAGAACTCGGCGAACAGACGCATGATGGGAGAGTCGGGGCCGAAATCGAGACCGCACTGGCCGGCGGGCGAGCGTTCGTTGTAGGCCCAGAGAACGTATCCGGAGGCGCCGGCATCGAAGGCGGCGCGCATGCGGGCGCGATATTCATCGGCGCGCTGCGGTGTGTCGCAGTTGGTGCGATCGTCGATGCCGGCTTCGCCGACGTAGAACGGTTTGCCGAGCGCTCCCGCATCGGCGATATCTGAGTACAGGCAGTTCTTTCCGGGACATTGCGTCGTCGGATCCATTTCGGCCGTCCCGTACACGTGTGCGGTCGCCCAGTCGGCGAGCGCGGTCTCGTGTGCGTAGCCATCGCCCTTCGACCAGGCTTCGCCCTGGCCGCCGGAGCCGAGGCTGATCGGCGTGACGGGATCATTCGCGCGCACAACGCCGATGACATCGACGAAGAAGCTGTGGATGCACGACTCCCACGGCTCGTTCACCAGCTCCCACGCGGCGAGCATCGGGTGGCGTGAGTAGCGCGCAACGAAGTCAGCGACCCACTGGCGGTACCCGGTGACGTAGCCGTTGTACGGCGCCTTGTAGCCGACGTCGTACCAGTTGCCGCTGCCTCCGCACTCGACTGGCGTGCCGGCGTCCTTGCCCTGCGCGCCGGGGTACGCGCCCCAGTAGTCGCAGTCCGTGTAGTTGTTGCCGAGGACTGGGATGAGGTGCACGCCGTACTTCTGCGCGGCGGCGAATACGCGATCGAAGGCGGTCCAGTTGCGGTTGTGGTTAGCATCGATGCCGAAGGACTGGTACGCGGCAAAGCGGACGACATCGACGCCCATCGCCTTCCAGCGGAACATCTTGCTGTCGAGGACGAGCTGCGAAGCGCCGCCGCAGTCGTCGTGGACATCGGAGGATGCGGCGAGGGACCAGTTGTTCACGCCGACCCACGGCACGGACAGCGTGGATGTCGGGGGTGGGCGCGGGATCGGGGTCGCGGTCGGCACCGGCGGAGGTTCGGAGGCGTCGGCGCCCGCTGCGGGCGTGGCTTCCGAATCGGTGCGCGCTTGCGGCGTCCCGGTGCTCAGCGAGTCGCCGTGCGGCGTACTATCGTCACCGCGCGCGCGGATGGCGTAGGCAGCGGCGAATGATCCGGCGGCGATCGCAGCGACTACGGCGACGAGGGTCGCGATGCGCGTGGTGCGCCCTCGCCGGAAGCCATTCGTATCGGTGTCGCCCATCGCCGCGCCTCATCCTCCGCACGCACGCCCGGCGGTGACTACTGCGACAACAGCCAGACGCGCCCGGTCACGAACGTCAACGTTCCGGCATCATGCGTCTCGACGTTGACGTGCCAGCCGTCGTCCTCGCGACGGACTGTAAGCAGGACGGGCAGCGAGAGCAACGGATGGTCGTCTGGGAGGGCGGGGCAGGGCAGCTCCGCGTACAGCGTCTCCTTCGTGGTGATGACGGTGGCCACGCCGTCGGCGCATCGGACGCCGTACAGCGTGTGCGCGTACTGGGTGTCGTCGCGCACGGCGCCGACCGAGGTGTCACCCCAGATTGTGCGGGCGGAGGCGGGTACGGCGGGCGGGCGGGGTTGCGGCGCCCGCTGGTCGCGGTCCGTGCGATCGTCGAGCCAGACGCCCGGCGCGTCGAACGTGATGCTGCCGGCCGCCGCGGAGTCGATGCGGACCGCCGACGATCCCTCGGCGGGCGTGACGTGGATGGCGACCGTCTGCGAGAGCAGTTCGTGGTCGTTCGGCGTGTCTGTGCAAGGCAGGTCGGCGTAAAGGACTTCGTGCGTCGTGGTGACGGCGGTGACGTCGTCCTTGCAGCGGATGCCGTAGAGGACGTGCGCGGCGTCCGTCGCACCGGTGTCGCCGATTGTAGTGTCAGCGACGAGGCGGCGCGCGGCCGGCGGCACGGACTCGGGACGGGGCACCACGTCGTCGGCCTCGGGGACGTCCGGCGCATCACCGCGGAACTCGATCCATCCGTAACGGATGTTGAAGCGCAGCGGATCGGCGTCGCCCGACGCCACGCGCACGCGGGTGAAGTCGCCGCCCGGCGTAATGCGCAGGCCGACGGGCTTGCCGGCGAGCGCGCTGTCGTCGGGAAGCTCGTCGCAGGGCATGCGCGCGTAGATGACGGCGCGCGTCGTGGCGAGCGTTGCGGTGCCGTCGGCGCAGCGGAGGGCGTACAGCGTCTGCGCGGGATCGACGGCGCCGACCTCGTCGATGGAGATGTCGTAGTCGATGAGCTGCGCTGTCGGCGGAACGACGGCAGGGCGTGGAACGTCATCGACGGGCGCTCGGCGGTGGAAGATCTGGATCTGGTCGTCTTCGAAAACCAGCTCGAAGCCGGCCGGGCGGGCGCCGGCGAGGAGGGGACGGATCTCGTCGCCTGCCACCGCGGGCTGGTAGACGATCCATGACGTGTTACGCCCCGGCGACTGTAGCTCTTGCTGGAAATACGGCTTGTTGCCCTCGTAGATGAAATGCGAGAGGGGCAGCCCGGAGTAAAGCATCAGCGCGGACGCGTGAAAGTGCTCCGAGATCAGGATCTTTCCCGCGCCGGCGTGCGAGTTGATCCAGTCGGCCTCAGCGTTGACGGCCTTGCGGCTCTCGCCGGACGCGACGACGGCCTCGACCAGCGCCGCGGGGCGGTCCTTCTGGAGCAGCGGAAAGTTGGTGTCGCGCCAGGTCTCCGAGTAGTGCGGAAGCTTCGCGCGCGCCAGTTCGTCTTCGCGGAGCGAGGCGATGCCATCGGGCGTGGGGAGGATCATCAACTGCGGCACGAGCGCGGCGAACAGAATGGCGACGCCGGCCAGGCGCAGCGGCTTCGCGACGGCGCCGGCGGTGATGACGAGCGCCGGGAGCAGCAGAAGGCCATATCGCGTGTTCACGAACGCCGGTATCGACGAGTGCGGCGACAGCATGGCGGACTGCGCCTTCGTGAGAGAGACGACCTCGAAGAGGAAGAGCGTCGCCGGGAGGAGCATCGCGAGCTTCACACCGAGCGAGAGACGGCTCACCATGAGCGCGAAGAAGCCGACGACACCGGCGAGCACCAGCGGCAACCCGGCGATGTCGATCACAGCCCAGCCGTAGAGCTTCGCCGAGCCGATATAGCTGGCTTTCGTAGGGAGCACACCTTCAGCGGCGCGTTCGCTGGCGAAGGACTGCGCCGACCCGATGTCGTGGATGAAATGCAGGGGGTCGCCGAAGATCACCTGGTTGTAGATCAGCCACAGAACGATGCCGTACGACGCAAGCATGCCCCAGGTGATGGTCAGGCCCTCTATGTGGCGGCCGAAGCCGTCGTGCTTCAGCGAAGTGAGCGCGACGACGGCGACACCGAAGGGCACGAGCCACCACACCTCGTAGCGGCTCAGCGTCCCGCCGAGCACGAAGGCCGCGCTCGCGATGAGATGCGACTGCGAGCGGTCCTGTGCCCACCGCACGAGGTGGTAGGTCGCCGCGATGACGAAGAAGAGCGTGACCGCTTCACCCATCGGCGTCGTCTGCATGAAGAGCAGGTTGGGATTCGTCGCGAACAGGGCGGCGCACAGCATGCCGGCGATTCCATTCCCGCTGATGGCGTGCACTGTGCGGTAGACGTACGCGGCGGAGAGCGCGAACGCGATCAGCGACACGATGCTTCCGGCGAGACCTGTCTGCCAGAGCGTGTCGTTCCAGACGAACGGGATCATCAGCAGGTGCGGCAGCGGGAGCCAGATGTAGCCGAACTGCGCGAAGGAGGGCGTCACCGAGTCGATGACGCGCCGGGCGACATACAGATGACCGATCGCATCGCCCTGGACGAGCGTCAGGTCGGCGCGAAAGTACAGGACGAGCGCGTAGACGCCAAGCACCGCGGTCGCCGCTGCGACGCTCCATGCCGGCACGGCCAGTGTGGTGAGATTGTGCTCGACCCGAGCGAGGCTCCGTATCGCGCCGGCGAGCCGAGGGCCGGCGAGGCGCGATCCGCCGCTAGCGCCCGCCGCTGCGGCGGGCTGCTGCGACGGTGTTAAGTCCATGCTGCGTCTTCTCCCAGTAGTGCGGCCGGCGGATGAGCTGGGCGAGCGCCTTCCAGGAGGCGACGCTCATGAGAGCCCAGTACACGTGGTTGACGAGAGCCCACTTCACGCCATGGTAGAAGCCGCGCTGCAGCGAGCCGGCGACCGCGGTGAAGATGAACACGAAGTTGCCGGCGAAGAACGCGAGCGCGGAGAGATAGAGCACGGGCGCCGGATACAGGCTCTCGATGCCGGCGGCGTGCGTGGCGTACCAGGCGACGACGAGCACCCAGAACACCGGGTTGATGAAGTAGGTGAAGAACGTCCCGAACACCATGACCTGAAACGCGAAGAATCCGGCCGCGCCGAGGTCTTCGAATAGCTCGAGCGGGTGGCGCATGTGCACAAGCCACGTCTGCATGTAGCCCTTCACCCACCGCGAGCGCTGTCGCAGCCAGTTGCCCAAGTGGCTGTTGGCCTCCTCGTAGGTGACGGAGTCGATGACCGACGTGCGCATGTGGCACCGGACGAGGCGCAGGCCGAGGTCCGCGTCCTCGGTGACGTTGTATTCGTCCCATGCGCCCATCTCCCGGAGCTGGGCGACGCGGAAGTGGTTGGACGTTCCGCCGAGCGGGATAGGCGCGGAGAGCCGGTTCAGAGCGGGCAGGTACAGATCGAACCATGTGGAGTACTCGATCGTGAACCACTTCGTGAGGAGGTTCTGGTCCGGGTTATAGAAGTTGAGCTTCGCCTGCACGCACGCGATGCTCTTGCCACCAGCGCCGAACGCAACGAGTGCCTTCTTGAGCTGATCCGGGTCGGGGCGATCCTCTGCGTCGTAGAGGGCAAGGTACTTGCCGCGGGCATAGGTGAGGCCGTAGTTGCACGCGCGCGGCTTCCCCTTCGGGCCGATGTCCGGGACGATCAGCCGCTCGAAGTACCGCGGCAGGTCCAGCGCTGCGACGGCGCGCTGCATCTCGATGTCGTCCTCTTCGAGCAGGAGCTTCACGTCCAGCTTCTCGCGCGGGTAGTCGAGCGCGTTAATCGATTCGACGAGGCCGCGGAGGACAGACGTCTCCCGGTATAGCGGCAGAAGCACCGTGTAGACGGGCAGCATGTCATCGGAGAGCGCAGCGACGTCCTCCGCCGCGACGGGCGTCTCGCTCCGTTCGGTGATCGCGAGGGCGGCGAGATAGCCCTTGTAGCCGATCGCGGCGGTATACAGAACGGCCGTTACTCCGACCAGCGCGATCATCGCGGGCAGCGTGAAGAAGATGAGCGATAGCACCAACGCCACCCCAATCGAGATGCCCGCGATCTTTTGTGGACCGGTGATCACCTGGCGCGCCGACAGGTGCTCTTCAAGGACGATGGGGTTGTAGCCCACCTTGGTTGGGCGACCCTCGGCGACCGGCGGCGTGAAGAGCGGTGGGTGCCCCGATCGCTCCGGTGCGTGGTCGCCACTACCATCCACGGCCGGCGGCTCGGTCGACACGCCAGTTACGCCATTGGCGTTTGCGAAGCCAAGCCTATGCATCGGTACGACGGCGTCACGGTCGGCAGGAACGCCGACAGGAGTGGTGGGCGCCGGCGCGGGCGGCGCATCGAGGACGGTCGAGAGACCGAGGCGGTGCATCGGCACGATCGTCTCGCTGCGATGACTCGCTTGCTCCGAGGCGTCGCGATGCCTTGACTCGCGAGCGAGCACTTCAGTCGCGAGGTCAATCAGTTCGGCAGGCGGCTGCGTTGTGGGCTTCAGCAGGCTATCGACGTCTGGCCGCTCCTGGCCTGACCGGGGCGGGAAGTCGATGACATTTGCGGGCGCGTCGTCGATGCGGTCGGATGCCCTCGGGGACGTGCGCTCGGCCACCCGGAGGTCGTACGCCTTACGACGCGCGGGATCGGCGAGCATCGCGTAGGCAGCGGTGAGCTGTTCGATCCGCAGCGCCGCGAGCGCGGGAGCCAGGCACTCTCGCGCCATTGCGATCAACGTCAGGTACGATTCGGCAATCGCACCGAGCGAGGCGTCACGCTCGACCGCCAACGCGGCATACGCATCAAGCACGTCAATCTGGAGCTCTCGCATCCTATGCGCTCACTGTTTCGCTTGTGACGCGCTCCGCGATGTCGCTTGGCAGCCGGCCCGTGGACGCGAGCCAGGCGACGGTACGGCGGAGTCCGTCGTCAACGCTGACCTTTGGAGTGTGGCCGAGCACACGCGCGGCCTTTGACGTGTCGAATAGCTGGTCGTCGGCGACCACGGCGAGCGAGTCGCGCGTCATCGGCGGCTTGTCGCCGACCAGGGACGGGCCGAGGAGTTTGTTCTTCACCGTCCACGCCGGCTCCAGGCCGTAACAGGCGAGAAGCGCGAGGTGGTACGGGATGCGGAGGCGTGGCGGGGCGACCCCGAGCGCTCGCGCCATCGACTCGACGTAGCCGGAGAATGTGGTGACTTCCGGGCCGAGGAGCAGGAAGGCGTCTCCATAGGCTTCGCTATCGCCGGCGGCGATAGTGCCGTCGACGACATCGTCGATGTACACGGGGTGCAGACGGTTCGTGCCGCTGCCGACGATAGCGAAGCGGCCGCTCGCGATCTTCAGAAGCATCGTCGTCACGCCCCCGTTGTCGTCGTTCGGTCCGTAGATCCAGCCGGGCCGGACCGTGACGATCGGCAAGTCGGACTTCTGCACGAGCTCCTCGGCGAGCTTCTTGGTCTCGTGATAGTAGTTGAGCTTCCCGCCGAACGGGTGCGCCTCATCGACGGGGCGGTATGCGAAGTCGTAGCCGTACACCCCGACTGAGCTGCAGTAGACGATCTTGCGCGCGCCATTCGCGCGGACCGCGTCGAGGAGGTTCTGGGTCCCGGTGACGTTGGCGGCGTAGTACTCCGAGTACGGTCGGCCCCAGTGATCGCGACGGGCCGCGATGTGGTAGACGACATCGACGCCATCGAGGGCGCGCACGATGGACGGTCCGTCGCGAAGGTCCCCCTGCACGACATCGTAGCCATCGCCGAGGACGCGGGCTTCCTTCTCGGGATCGCGCACGAGGACGACGACGTCGGACGTCTTGCGCAGGCGTCGTGCAACGTGCTGTCCGACGAAACCGGTGGCTCCGGTCACGAGCACCCGCATCACGCCACCTCCTCGACGGCGACGCGACGGCGCTGCGCGAAGGTCTTGAGCTTGTTGTAGCCGAAGTTGAAGCCGAAGCCGGAGCCGGCGCCGAAGACCTGGGCCACCAAGACGATACCCGTCGTGTAGACCACGAAATTGAACGCGGCGAGGTCGATGATCAGCGCGCCGATCGCGGCCACGTGCGCGTGACGCAGGCGCGCCCACGTGGGCTTCATCTTCCAGGTGTAGGCGCAGTGCAGCGCGAAGTTACGGAAGAGACCGAGCTCGAAGTTCAGCAGCCACAGCGCGTTCAGGACGATGGTGTTGTAGCCGCCGAAGATCGCTTCCCAGGCGAAGAGCATGACCCAGAGCTGGAGGATCGAACCCGGGACGCCGATGACGCCGGCGGTGAGGCCGTAGCGGACCGGGAGCATGCGATCGCCATCGAGCTTATGCCCGTAGCGACGCAGGGTGTCCAGAACGCCCGGCGATCGCCGCGTCGCGCGCTCTACGCGTTCGGAAGTGAGGACTTCGGCCTCGTTCACTCCATCGCCCCCGCGTGTGCCAGCGCGTCGAGGATAGCTTCAGGGTCCGGCGGACAGCCGGGGACGAATGTGCCGACGTGCTCGGCGGCGAGATCCTGAGTGCAGTCGCCGATGAATACGAGGCGCCCGTGGTCCTCGGGCACCTTGATGCCTTCGCCCTTCAGGACGTCGATGCGGCCGAAGAACATGCGCTTGAACAGCGATGGGCCGTACTTGAACATCATCTTCGGGTTGGACTTCAGCGATTCCTTCGCCATGGTGGCGTGCAGGTCGCAGCCATTACACGAGCGGACGTTCGCCCAGACGCGCATGCCGAGCATCTTGTCGTACTCGCCGGCGTTCGGACGCAGGAACGGGACGCGAATGTCCTCGATCGCGGTGCCGAGGACGCGTGAATCGACCGGCGTCTCGGTGGCGTAGCCGATCATCGGCACCTCGTGCGGCTCGAAGCCCATCACCTGCGCGACGACTGTGTCGAACTCCACCGCCTCGGTACCGCAGGCGAAGATGCCCGGCGCGCAGCGCTTTCCGTGCGTCGGGCCGTTGCCCTCCATGCCCTCGACGCCGTCGAGGACAATGAGGTTCGGCTTGAGGATCTTTCCGAGCAGGCCGAGCGGCTCATCGACGCCGCGCTTGTGGTTGTTGCGCTTCTCGTCGTAGTCGCAGATGCCCTGCTGGTTCTTGAGGCTCAGCGTCACGCCGCAGCGGACGTGGGTCTTCATCTTCGGCGCATTGACGTAGTAGTCGGCGTCGAGGATGACGTTCGGCAGCGGGAGCTCGCCATAGTGCCACGGGACCGGACGGCGCTCGGCCTGGTTCAGGTCGACGAGATCGACGCCGAGTCGGTCGGCCAGGTCGCGCATGCCGGAGTTCTGGAAGACTTCGTCGACGGGGCGGTTGATCGACGGTCCATCTGCAATGGTGATCTTCGTGAAGCCGCGGTCGCGCAGCGCGTCGTGAATGGCCTCGACGACGGTGGCGTGCGTAGTCGTGCCGTGCACCTGGCCGTACTGGTTGACCAGGTTCGGCTTGATGACCGCGCTGTCGCCCTTTGGCTCTTCGCCTATGGCCTCGAGCGCGTTCTCGAGATGGCGACGGATATCAGTTACGTCGTACCGTCGCTGCCTGCTCAGGAAGACTGCCATTCGCCCGTTCCTTCTTCATTTCCTGCCAGAGGTTTGTGCCCACTTCGAGCATGGTTCCGGGGTTCATGAGCATGCTCGTGTAGGCCGCGTTTGCCAGCGGGCAATAGCATTCCTTGTTCTTGATGCTCGTCCGGATCGGCTTGGCGAGTTTGCTGAACCAGATCTTCTTGAAGTCGTAGTCGTAGTCCTTCACGTTCGCGATGGGCTCGGCGCGGACGGCGCAGGTCCAGATGTCCCCATTCGGGGCGATGTGGGTCGATGCCCAGCCGGCGTAGCAGGGGATGACCTGCGTCTTCGCGGAGAGCATCTTCTTCACCAGCTCGTAGTACTTCCGGCGGAACGCCTGGATGAACTTCGACTGGCCATGGTGCGCCTCGTGTGCGCTGGCCTCGATCATGTGATTGACGGCCTGCGCGTACTTCTCGCCAACGGGCGTGATGCCGGTGCCGATGGTGCTGAGCTCGACGCGCTCCTCGGCGATCTCCGAGATGTAGGAATCGGGGCGCATCTGCGTGGTGACGAACTCGTGCAACTCCGGGAAGTGGTCAATGTTGAAGTTCGAGATGACGGAGTGGACGCCGATCGTGAGGTTCGGGCGGTTGAGCTCGCGGAGCTGGCGGTAGACCAGCATCACCTTCTCGAAGTTGCCCTTGATGCCGCGAACCTCGTCGTGCTTGTCGCCGACGCCATCGAGCGAGAGGTTGATGACGAGCTCGCTGTCCTTGCAGTAGTCGGCGATAGCGGCGACGCGCTCCCGGATCGGACGCCAGACGAGCGAGTTCGTTGGGATGTTGATCTGGGTCGGGTGGCAGTTGTCGTAGAGGCTCTTGCAGATCTCGACGATATCCTTGCGCATGAAGGGCTCGCCGCCGCTGACGGTGAACCAGAAGGGCATGTGGCCGAGCGACTTGAACACCCTGTCGAACTCTTCCACGGTCAGGTCCTTACCTTCGCCCGGAGTGTGCTCGGCCCAGATGTTGCAGGTGAGGCAGCGCGAGTTGCAGGTGGAAATGATGCTCACGGCGACGTTCACGGGCATGACCTTTGGCCAGCCGAAGCGCCGGAACATCCAGTAGCGCGGAACCTGCAGCAGCAGCTCAAGCATTCGAGACCTCTTCTCCGATCGCGCGCTTCGTGGTCGCGGCGACTTTCCATACGGCGTGCCCACGGCCGCGGGCGACATCCCACTGGCCGTAGAACCGGGCGATCACTTCCATGGCGACGACGGCGAAGACCCACGCCGGCCGCTTGCGGGCAGCAGGGTCACGCAAGATGGAGCGCAGGACAGTGCCCGTGCGCATCGTGCTGGGCTCGTAACCTTGACGCTTCGAGATGATGTGGCCGGCGGCGATGCGGCGCCGCTGACGGAACCAGTCGTGAACGGTGCCGGGACCCCAGTTGTTCACGACGGCGTCGGGCGCGTAGGCGCTTCGAAGGCCCGCAGCCTGGGCGAGCTGCTGGATGCTCACCTCGTCCACGGCGCTCTCCATCGGGATGGCAGGGACGATCAGCCGGTCCCCCACGCGCTTCCGGAAGGCGATGAGCTCGCCGCACTTCGGGTTGTCGCCAGCAGCGCGGTTCACGGCGTCGTGCAACCGCCAGAGCAGGTGCGCGGCGTATCCGGTGAAGGTGGACGGACTGTTCATCGGGACGGGGCGGGCGCCTACGACGCCGACCGTCGGATCCTCGAGGCGGTGCAGCAGCGCTGTGACGGCGCCGGGCGCAGGGAGGACGTCGCCGCTGACGAGGACGATGAGATCGTGGTGCGCGACGCTCAGCCCGAGGTTGATTGCGGCTGCCTTACCCTCGCGGGTCTCCTGCTCGATGATGCGGACGGCGAGACCTTCGCTGTTACGCACCTCGCGTGCGCGCTCGACAGTTGCATCGCTGCAGCCGCTCGCGACGAGGATGATGTCGTCGACAAGCCAGCCATCGACGCCGGATGCCGCGGAAATTCTGCGCAGGAGCGCGGCGATGTTCTGTTCTTCGTTATACGCGGGGACGAGAACACTCGCGGCGCGTTCTACTGTGCGCGCGCCACGGCGCCTGCCATTGGCGGATCGGACGGTGACCGCGATCGGCGTCGGTCTGGACGGCGCCCGCGCCATGAAGCTCCCTCGTTATAACGAGGAATGCGAGCGAGCAAGGCCGAATCCAGAGGCGCCCATCCGTCGGCGCCGCGGCTTACCATCGGGGTTTGTCCCGGTGGAGAGTCAGCGGCTACAGTGACAGACGGCAAGCGGTCCGGTTTCCACGCTGACCCTTGCCTCTGGGGTTCGGGCGATCCGTCGCTCGGACCCTCTTTATTTGTTCCCAGACGATCGTTTCATGCGGGGTGGTGAGGTATAGGGCATTCTCGACTTTACATCGCGCGAATGTCAACGCGTCGGAGCGCGTATCTGTCAAGTGACGTCAAGATTGGGCGCACGCGCATGAACGTCGCTGACATGGTGCTCAACGGACGGCGTGCCGCGTTGAGCGAGATGCGCGGCACCACACTCATCGAACATTGATCGTCACTCGATCGCGCGCTGAAGGGAGCTCGCAGGCACCCGATCGGCGGACGTCGCGACTGTGCGAACGATGACCATCCCACCCTCCGGCGCGATGGCGCACATGTCCGAAGTCTACAAATGATAACAAGCTCAATCCCATTGACAGTACGGCACTTCCACAGGTACAACGCAGCCGTTGGAGGATGCGACGGGAAGCGTACCGCCGCTGCGCCAGGGAAGGCGCGCCAGCTTCCCGTCTCCCCTTTCGATCCAGCTTCACTCGCCCGCTCGAGATGTCCGGCTTCTGGCGTGCGTGATGGCGATGGCGCTGTTCGGCGGGTGCGTCATCTCGGCAGATGCGCGCCGGTTCCCGCCCTCGGAGCCGACGGCGGCGGCACGAGCGCAGGAGCCGCTGAGCGTGGTGTTTCTCGGCGACAGCGTCACAGCCGGCGCGGGGGCGAGCAGCCCTGACCAATCGTTCGTCGAGACGCTCATGCGAGATCTGCGTAGCGACGGCCTCGAGCCGCACGCGCGCGAAGTGATCTCTGCCTTCGGCGGCATCTACACCGACCTAGTCAAAGCCTCGACGGTCGGCGATGCATCACTGGTGATCGTTGAGTTAGGCGCGCACGGCGTCATCGAGAATGAACGGATGCCGCCGCCGGTGTACCGCCGGGCGTACGGCGAGATGCTGGACTGCCTGCTGGCGACCGGCGCACGAGTGGTCGTCGGGACGGTGCCCTCGCTCGCATGGACACCGTGGGATCCGCTCTACTGGCGAGCGGTCGGCATCAGCTGGATCATCGCCGACCAGGCCACGGCGCGGGGGATCCCGGTGGCGGACGTATGGAACGCCACTCGCGACAGGGACGTACTGGTGTCCGACGACCACATGCACCCCGGTGACTGGGGGCACCAGGTCATCGCCGATGTCTACCGGCCGGCGATCCGATCGGCGCTCGCCGAGCCGCCGGCAGGTCGGCCGCCAGCGTGTCCCTATTCGCCACTCGAGGTTTCCGCCCTCCTTCGATAGAGGGCGACGTACGATTCGATGCCAGAGCGGGACCCGGCGACACGAAATCGGACCCGCACGTCTTCGTCGTTCACAGAGATGAAGAGATAACGCCTTCGAAGCACCTTATGTGCGCGGCGCCCCGCATACTGTCGATAGACATCTGACGGGGGAAGAGGCAGCGAGGACGGCTGTGGGATCAATCAAAAGACGAATGCTGGTACTCGCGGTGGCGAGCGCGATCCTGGGAGCGGGCGTCGTCGCGGCGGTCGGGTTCGTGTGGGGCGGTGACAGCGGCTCGAAGAGTGCATCGCCGGCGGCGGTCACATCGAGCCAGCAGAACAACGGCGGAAGTTCATCCAGTACCAACTTGACGCAGCCGAGCGCGACCGACTTCTCGCAGCTGTACGACGGCGTGAAGGCGTCCATCGTCGAGATCAAGACGACAGCGTCGGGCGGACGCTTCTCGGGCCAGAGCAGCGGGCTGGGATCGGGCATCGTGCTGGACACCGACGGGCACATCCTGACGAACAACCACGTGATCAACGGCTTCACAACGGCCACTGTCACGTTCTCCGACGGCGCGACCGGGCAGGCCACCGTAATGGGGACGGACCCGGCGGACGACATCGCGATCATCAAAGTCAGCGTTGATTCGAGCGAGCTGCACCCGGTCAAGCTGGGCGACTCGAGCCAGATGCAGGTCGGCAACGTCGTGTTCGCGGTCGGCAACCCGTTCGGGCTCGACTGGTCCCTGAGCACAGGCGTGATCAGCGGGCTCGATCGCACGCTACCCTCGAGCAGTGGCGGGCGCTCGCTCGCGGGCCTGCTGCAGACCGACGCTGCGGTGAATCCAGGTAACTCCGGCGGAGCGCTGTTCAACATGAACGGCGAGGTCATCGGCATCAACACGGCGATCGAGAACCCCAGCGGCGACACGTTCGCGGGCGTGGCCTACGCGGTGCCGATAAACACGCCGAAGCGCTTCCTCGACCAGCTAATCGGCGGGGCGACGATCGACCACCCGCGCCTGGGGATCTCCGGCCAGACGCTATCGGCGGCTGACGCGAAGACGGCGGGCGTGGACTACGGCGTGACCGTGGCGAGCGTCAGCTCCGGTAGCCCTGCAGCGAACGCCGGACTGCGGGGCGCGACGGACGGCTCGGGCGACATCATCACCGCGATCGACGGGAACGCGACCAAGAAGTTCGAGGACCTTGCGAACTACATCGACACGAAGCAGGTCGGCGACGAAGTCACGCTGACGGTGCACCGCGACGGTAAGGACGTGCAGATCACGGCCAAGCTGGAGTCGTGGGGAAACGCCTCCTCGGGATAGATCCTCCTGGACGTTTGAGGCGAGTAGCGCAGCCGCCGGGCTCGGGTCCGGCGGCTGCGTCTTTATCGGCGGCGAGACTCGTGCGATACCCTGTCTGTGCATGGTTGCGGAATCCCTCACACGTGAACACGATGCGTTCCTCGCCGAAGTCGATGCTTGCCTCGACGAGATGCGGCCGTACGTGCATTCGCACGGGGGTGAGCTGAACCTGGTCGACTGGTTGCCGGAGGATGGGCGCTTGCTGCTGCAACTCGCGGGGGCGTGCCACGGCTGCCCGATGAGCATGCTGACGATGAAGCTGGGGATCGAGCGGATCATCCAGGACCGGTTCCCGCAGGTGAAGTTGGTCGAGGCGATCAAGGTGGACGACTTCGACTACGGCGAGATCGAGCCGGCGAGCTAGCGGGCTCGACATCCTTCTGTGCGCGTCCTACTGGCACTCCTCGTGCTCCTTCCGGTCTTCGGCATGGGCTGCAGTGGCCGGTCGTCCGGCGCAACGACACGCGCGCCATCGTCACCGGCGGTGGCGGCAACGCCTGATTCCAGCCCAACAGCACAAGCTTCCACGCCTGCGATTTCGGGCCAGACGGGAACCGCGACGCATGCAGCGAGGATCGTCGCCATCAGCGCCGGGCACGGCGGGCCGAACAACGTCGGTGCGGTGCACAAGGACGCTTCAGGCCATGCAGACCTTGTCGAGAAGGAGCTAACGCTCGACGTGGCGCGGCGGCTGAACGGCGTGCTGCAGCAGCGCGGGTACGGGACGGTGATGATCCGCGACGGCGACTACTCGCTGTCCGGCGCCGACGCGAACGAGAACTTCACCGCGTCGGTCCGGGCGGAATCCCAGGCGCGCGCGGACGTTGCGAACAACGCGCACGCGGACGTCGTCCTGGCGCTGCACTTCAACGGCAGCGAGGACCCGTCGCAGTCGGGCACGGAAGTGTATTACGACCCAGACAGGGCGTTCGGCGCGCAGAACCAGAGGCTGGCGACGTCGGTATACGACGCGCTGCTCGCGGGCATCGGCGGGCTCGGGTATCGGGTACGTGCACGGGGCGTGATGAACGACGCGCCGATCGGGGAACGGTTCGGGCAGGCGCACACGTTCCTGCTGGGCGAGGCGTCCGGCTTCCGGGTGACGACGATGCCGGGGATCATCTGCGAGCCGCTGTTCCTGACGAACGAAGGCGATGCGTCGCTGCTGAAGCGGGACGGGACCCTGCAGGCGATAGCGGTGGCCTACGCGGACGGGATTGATTCGTACTTCGCGGCGCAGTAGCGACGGAAGAACAAAGAGCAAAGAACAACGAACAGACAATCGACGTCAGACAACAGAAAGAACAAAGGACAGAGAGCAAAGAACAAGTCGGATTCGGAAGCGGCCAACAGAAATCACGCCGCGACGGCGGCTAGTAGATCCGTTGGTCGGGCGTGAAGGCTTCGAGGGTGAGTTTGACGTCACGCATGAAGGCGCCGGCCTGGGCGCCATCGAGGGCGCGGTGGTCGAAGCTGATGCAGAGGTTCATGACTGAGCGGACGGCGAATGAGGCATCGCCGGTGGCGCATAGTTCTCGGCGAATGGCTTCGGTAGTGATGATGGCGGCCTGTCCGGGCGGAACGATGGGCTGCGAGACGACCGAGCCGAAGGCGCCGGTGTTGTCGATGGTGAACGTCGCGTTGCGCATGTCATCGACCGTGAGCTTGCGGGCGCGGGCCTTCGCGCCGAGATCGTCGAGTTCGTGCGCGAGGCCGACGATCGACTTTCGGTCCGCGTCTCGGATGACTGGCACGACGAGGCCGCTCTCGGCCGCGACGGCGATGCCGATGTCGCAGCGGCGGTGCACCACGATGGCGTCGTCGTCGAAGGTGGCGTTGATCTCGGGATGCTGCTTCAGCGCGCCGACGATAGCCTGCACGAAGAACGGCATGTAGCTGAGCGCGACGCCTTCGCGGCGCTGGAACTCTTCCTTGGCGCGCTCTCGCACGGCGACCAGGCCGCTGACGTCGGCTTCGACAACCATCCATGCGACCGGGACGGTCTGGTGCGACTGCAGCATGCGCTGGGCGATGGTGCGGCGGGTTGGGGTGAGGGGGACACGCTCGTCGGAAGGCGCGGACTCCGGCGCCGATGGCGGTGTTGCGGTGGACGACTTCGAAGCCTCTGCCGCGGGCTTGGGGCGCGCGCCGACGACGCCTTCGCCCTCGGCGGGCGCGACGGTGTGGGCGACGGGGTTCTCGATATAGGCGAGGACGTCCTGGCGGGTCACGCGGCCTTCGATGCCAGTGCCGCGGACGAGCGCGAGGTCGATGTCGTGCTCGGCAGCGAGCTTGAGGACGACGGGCGAGAACTGGCGATGTCGGCGGGGCGGGGGCGATGCGGGCGCGGCGCCGTTGGTCGCCCGCTGCGATACGCGTGAAGGCGCTCGTTCGGTGCGGGCGGACCGTGGGGCACCCACGAGCGGCGCGCTGTCAGCTTTCGCCGGCTCTTCCATGGTGGCTTGTTTCGTGCCTGTGGTCTCGAATTCCGCGAGGGGTGCGCCGATTGGGACAGTGGCGCCTTCTTCGACGAGGATCTTCGTCAGCGTGCCTTCGAATGGCGAGGGGATCTCGACTACCGCCTTGTCGGTCTCGACTTCGACGACGGGCTCGTCGAGGGCGATTACGTCGCCTTCTTGTTTGAGCCAGTGGGTGACGGTGCCCTCGGCGACACCTTCTCCGACGTTGGGCATCGTGAGGTTTGGCATCGCTGCTCCTAGTACGCCGCCAGCTCGCGCATGGCGGCCACGATCGTCTCGCGCGACGGGACGCAGAAGTCCTCGCCGGCGGCGTTGAAGGGCATGGCAGGCACGTCGGGCGCGCAGAGGCGGCGCACGGGCGCATCGAGATAGTCGAAGGCGTGCTCGACGATCAGCGCCGCGACCTCGGCGCCGATGCCGCCGCTAATGTTGTCTTCGTGGACGATCAGCACTTTGCCGGTGCGCTTGGCCGCGTCGAGGATTGCGTTGCGGTCGAGCGGAGCGAGCGTGCGTAGGTCGAGCAGCGTCGTCTCGATCCCGTCGCCAGCGAGATCGTCGGCGGCGAGCTGGCATTCGTGCGCCATCAGACCGTAGCTGATGACGGTGATGTCGTCCCCTTCGCAGCGGAGGGCCGCTTCGCCAATCGGCACGGCGAAGTCTTCGTCGGGGAGCTCACCCTTCAGGGCGCGGTAGGCCTTTTTGTGCTCGAAGTACATCACGGGATCGGGGTCGGCGATCGCGGCTTTCAGCAGGCCCTTCGCGTCGTACGGGGTGGACGGCGCGACGACCTTCAGGCCCGGGACATGCGCGAGCAGCGCCTCGATCGACTGGGAGTGGTAGAGGGCACCGCGGATGCCGGCGCCGAACGGCATACGCACCACGATCGGGCAGCCGTAGCCGTTGTTCGAGCGATAGCGCCACTTCGCGGCCTCACTGATGAGCTGGTTGAAGGCGGGGAACGCGAAGTCGGCAAACTGGATCTCGGCGACCGGGAGGCAGCCGTTGGTCGCCATGCCTATCGCGACGCCCACGATGCTCGACTCGGCGAGCGGCGTATCGAGCACCCGCTCGGGGCCGAAGCGATCGAGCATGCCGTCGGTGGCGCGGAAGACACCGCCCTCCTGGATGTCCTCGCCGAGGATGACCATCGTTTCGCGCTCCTCCATCTCCTCGAAGAGCGCGTCGTGAATCGCTTCGATGTATGTCTTCGCGGGCATTAGCGCTCCTCCGCGTAGACGTGCTTCAGTGCGTCTTCGGGCGCGGGATCCGGTGCGGCTTCGGCGCGCTTCACCGCATCTTCGATCTCGCGCTTGATCTGCGCGCGCAGTTCGCGGTCCTCGTCCGGATCGAGAACTCCATCGTCGAAGAGGCGGTGTCGAAAGCGATCGATCGGATCGCGCTTCATCCACTCTTCGAGCTCGGCGCGCGGGCGATAGCGGCGGTCGTCGTCGGATGAAGTGTGGGGGACGAGACGGTAGGTCTTGGCCTCGATGAGCTTCGGGCCGTGACCGCGGCGGCACTCTTCGATCGCGAGTTTCGTCGTCTGGTGGACGGTGAGGACGTCGTTGCCGTCGACGGTCGAGCCGCGGATTCCGTAGCCGCGGGCGCGGTCGGCGACGTGCAGGACCGCCATCTGCTTCTCCGAGGACTCGGAGATCGCGTAGCCGTTGTTCTCGCAGAAGAAGACGACGGGAAGCTTGTGGATGGTGGCGAAGTTCAGCGCTTCGTGGAAGTCGCCCTCGCTCGTCGCTCCCTCGCCGAAGTAGACGACGGAGACTTCCTTCACGCCACGGAGCTTCGAGGCGTAGGCGATGCCTGCGGCATGCGGGAGGTTCGCGCCGATGACGCTCGAGCGGGTGACGACGCGCATCTCGGGCCAGGAGAAGTGGCACGGCATCTGGCGGCCGCCGGAGTTCGGATCCTCGGCCTTCGCGAAGAGGCCGAGCAGGATGTCGTACGGCGACATGCCGAGCGCGATCGCCACGCCGACGTCTCGGTAGTACGGCAGGACCCAGTCGGCGCCCTTCTTGATGGCGTAGGCGGAGCCGATCTGGGCGGCCTCGTGGCCCTGGCCGGTGACGGCAAACGCCGCGCGGCCCTGGCGGTTGAGGGCGAACATGCGGTCGCTCAGCTCGCGGGAGACGAGCATGTCGCGGTACATGGGGCGGTGAAGCTTCTCGGAAGCGGTGGGCGGGGCGGGCTCTTTGACGCGGACCATCGGTCCTCCGCCGGGTCGCTGGTGCGGGGTCCAGACGTCCCTACTTAATTATCGTGCAGCGAGGGGCGGTTTGCGGGTGCGGAGCCCCGATTTTCTCGCGATTGACGTGCCGGCGTAACGGACGGCGCTCTTTCTGCGAGAAGACCGGAGCCAGGCCGATTTCTATACTGGATCGACGCGAGAATCCGGTTCCGGAGGCCGACCATGGCCGTTGACAACGTCTCATCAGCTGCGAACGAATCTCAAACAAGCGCGCCGGCGCTTGACCTGAGCTGGCTGGGCGAAGCCGCTGGCGAGTGGGGCGCACGCGCGAAGCCCGGTAAGCGCGGGCTGACGCTCGACGAGATCAGCGCCGGGAAGTACGGCTCGGTGCCCGAGATCACGACATTGCACACGGGGCGGATGCGCGGGTCGATCGAGCGCGCCGGAGTGCCGCGGACGATGTATCCGATCCCCGAGGCGGCGAGCGTGTGGTCGCAGAACGCAACGATGCTGTACGAAGAGGCCGTACAGCGACAGTGGTCGTCGGCGACGGATATTCCGTGGGGACAGATCGAGCCGCTGCCGGACGATATCGAGCGTGCGATGTGCCAGCTCTGCACGTTCCTCACGGAAGTGGAGTTCATCGCCGGCGATACGCCGTCGCAGTGGCTGCCGCGGATCTCCAATGACTACTTCGAGACGAAGCTGTTCCTTTCGACGCAGATCATGGACGAAGCGCGGCACCTCGACGTGTTCCGGAAGCGCGCGCTGGTGAACGGCGGCGGCCTCCTACGATCGAGCCCATCGACGAACCTGCGGACGATCATCAACGCGCGGGACTTCACAGAGATGTCATCGATCATGCACGTCCAGGCGGAAGGATTCGTGCAGAGCATGTTCCGGATGGGCGAGCTGGTCGCGAACAACGACGTCGAGAAGCGCATGTTTCGCATGTGCGCGCAGGACGAGTCGCGGCACCTCGGCTTCGGGGTGATGCACCTGAAGTACGTGCTGGAGACCGAGCCGGAGCGTCGCGAGGAGATCCACAGCTACTTCGACGAGGCGGAGCGGACGGAGCCCGGGCACGGTACGTTCGGGCAGACGGTTGCCGAGGCGCTGATCATGCTGCTCGGCAAGGGCGACATGGACGAGGGCTCGGACAAGTTCCTGGCGCTGCAGAAACGGCAGGCGAACGAGTACATGCACCGGCTGACGGTGGCGGGGATGGGGGAGCGGCGCGAGCGGATGGATCCGAATATCCGGATGTTGCTGGATCCTGCGGCGTAAAGCGCGAACGCGCGAGCTAACCCTAACCCCTTTCCCTACAGGGAAGGGGAACCGTTCCTTCGACGAGATTCATCTCCAGACGGCTCAATCCCGTTTCGACACGCGGTGTTCGGGGTAGCCGCGGGCGGTGATGGGCCAGATTTCGACGACGTCGTCACCTTCGATGGCGTACATGACGTCGTGGAGGTTGATCGTCGGGTCGATGTGCGACGGCCACAGCTCGATGCGGTCGCCAACGGCGAGCGGTGAGTCGGATGGCAGCGCGATCGTCGCATGCTCGTCGCTGAGGAAGAGCACTGATGCGCCGTCGATGCCTTTCACATCGGGATTGCCGTGATCCTGCGTGACGGCCTTGTGGCCGTTGTCGGCGGCGGACTGCTCCGGACGCGGGCGGCTGAGCACGGTGCCGAGGACGCTGAACGCCTGCTCGAACGGGATATCGAGCTTCGCGTAGGCGGTGTCCATGAGGACGTACGAGCCGGCCTGGATCTCGGTGACGCCTTCCATGCGGCCGGTGATGTCGAAGGTGCCGGTGCCGCCGCCGCTGACGATGTCGCAACGCAGGCCGGCGTCGCGCACCATGCGCGCGGTCGAGAGGAGGCGGTCCATCGCCTTCGCGGCGCGCGCTTCGCGTTCGGTGCGGTCCTCGATGCCGACGACGTGGCCTTCGTAGCCCATCAGCCCGCGGAGGCGCACGCCATCGGTCTGGTCCGCGAGCTTGGCGAGCGCGACCGCGGGCTCTCCCGGCGCGATGCCGCAGCGCGGGAGTCCGACGTTCACGTCGACGAGTACGCCGATCTCGACGCCGGTCCGTCGCCCCGCCGCCGCGATGTCCTCCAGCCCGAACCCCGAGTCGACCGCAACCGTTATGTCGAGACGCTCCGCCAGGGCCGCGACGCGAGCAGCTTTCCCGGGGCCGACGACCTCGTTGGCGATGAGGACGTCGCCGGTGAGACGCTCCGCGGCGACTACTTCGGCCTCGCCGATGGTCGCGCAGGTGAGGCCGACGCACGAGCCGGCTTCGAGCTGGCGGCGCGCGATCGCGGGAGTCTTGTGCGCCTTGAAGTGCGGGCGGAGCTTGCATGCGCCTTCGGCGAAGAACTCCGCCATGCGACGGATGTTCCGATCCATCGCCGCGAGGTCGACGACGAGGGCCGGCGTCGGAATTTCGTGCAGCTTCATTCGTGCTCCGGCGGGCAATCTAGCATCGGACGCGGCTTTGCGCGCGGGGACCCTCGTCCGTAGGCTGATCGCATGAATGAGCACAGACGCAGGCGGCGCCGGGGCGGGCGCGGCGGACAGCGCCAGCGGGAGGCGCAGGACGGCCAACAGCAGCGGCCGCCAGGGCCGCCTGC
>CAZAPT010000012.1:0-97350 GCA_964487335.1 uncultured Dehalococcoidia bacterium | reverse complement strand
CGCCTGTGCCTGCTGCGTCGCCACGGCCACCAGGTACCCCGCCGCGCGCTGCGTCGCGACGGCGCGCACGTACTCCTGCTGCGCCGCCGTAAGCTGCGTCTCGCCCTGCCCGGAAACGACGTACCACCCGACGGCGGCTACCCCGCCGGACAGCGCCAGCCAGAACACCAGCTCGACGAGGCTGATCCCGCGCTCCCATCGCCGCATATCGACTGTCCTTGAAGACGCGCACGTTCCCGGTCACTTCGCCCTCCCCCACACCCACGCCTCCACCTCGATCATCGACATCGAAGCCATACCCCCGCAGCGCCGGTCGTGCCGCGCTCCCCTAGCTGCCGACCTTCAGCTCCTGCCAGACCCCAGTCCCAGTGTCCTGGGGTGCCTGTCCAATGTGAACCGCGGACCGTAAACTCCCCCCGATGCCCGTCCACTACGAACGCCGAGGCGCCGCCGCCGTCATCACCATCGACCGCCCTGAGCGGCGCAACGCCGTCGATCGCGACACCGCAGAGGCCCTCCGAACCCACTTCCGGGAGTTCGTCTTGGACGATGACGCCCGGGTGCTCATCGTCACCGGCGCCAACAGCACCTTCTGCGCGGGGGCTGACCTCAAGGCCATGAATAACCCCGCGGCCGCCCCCGAAGGCCCGATGGGCTTCACCCGCCTCGCCTCGCCGAAGCCCACGATCGCCGCGGTCGAAGGCTGGTGCGTGGCCGGCGGCCTCGAGATAGCGTGCTGGTGCGACGTCCGCGTTGCCGCGCGCAGCGCCGTCTTCGGATGCTTCGAGCGCCGCTGGGGCGTACCGCTCATCGACGGCGGCACGCAGCGGCTCCCGCGCATCGTCGGCCTCGGCCGCGCCCTCGACATGATCCTGAGCGGACGCCCGGTCGACGCCGTCGAGGCGCTGGCGATCGGCCTGGCGAACCGCGTCGTCGACGACGGCCAGGCGCTACCCGCAGCGCTCGAGCTGGCCGAGCGCATCGCGGCGTTCCCGTGGGAGTGCGTGATCGCAGACCGCCGTGGCGTCTACGAAGGCCTCGCGCTTTCCTTAGAGGAAGGCCTGAAGCTCGAAGCGCAGGTCGGCCGAGAAGTCATCCCCGCCGCCCAGGCCGGCGCCGCCCGCTTCGCCTCAGGCGAAGGCCGCCACGCGAAGGGGATCTGACAGAAGCCGTCAATTCGTCGTCGGTGAAGAGGCGCGGATGATCGCGTAGGGGCGCCCAATGTGGCCGCCCTATCGTGCGTGTCACCCGCGACGCAGCCGCTAGTCCTCGGTTCGTTTGGCATCCCGGCCGTGAACTGCACAGTGCAAACTGACGATTCCCAACACACGTGCAGACACCCTGATATACTCCGTTACGTCTCGATACCACCCCGCCGATAACTACACAGTCGTGGCATACGCCTCTGCGCCGCCTTGCGTCTTGCGATGCTCCCGGCGCCGGCGACGATTCTGGCGGGAGACGCACACCGATCCATGACATCTGACACCTCTCCCTCCGAAGAGTCCGCCCAGGACCGCGCCGCTCGCATCATCGGCCAGTCGCTCGCGCAGGGACTCATGGAAGCCGAAGTCATCATCGCCGCAGACCGCGAGAGTCGCGCCCAGGTCCTGCCGCCACAGCTGATCGACACGCTGGAGCGCTTCGGTACGGTGCTCAGCCGCCTCGTCGAGCACACCGAGCAGCTCGCCGAGCGCATGTCTGAGCTGACCGAGGCCGTCGCGATGCTCGCCGAGTCGCGTGCCCAGTCCCCAGCGCCTGCCCAGCAGCCAACCCCGCAGCTCCCGGAGCTCGAGCGCTCGTTTGCCCCGGGCGGCGAGGGCATCGACGTGACCATCTCGTCCGTGCCGGGCTTCCAGGGACTAATGGAGCTGCAACGCGCGCTCGTCCGCCTGCCGCAGGTGCAGAGCGCCGCCGTCCGCAAGTACCAGGACGACGAAGCCGCCATCCAGCTGGTGCTCTCCCAGCCCATGACTGCAACCGCCATCGCCGAAGGCGTCACCGGCAGCACCGGCCACCGCCTCTTCGTCGACGAAGCCCGCCCCGAAACCCTCCGCCTCCGCCTCCGCTTCCTCACCAACTCGCGCTAGCGCACCGCCGAGAGCTTCCTACCTCACCGAACTATTCAGTGCGTGCGTCCGCCCGTACACTCGTTCGTACGGCAGATTGGAGGAAGCCCACGGGGAGTGCTATGGGCGCGAAAACCAACTACGCCATCAGCGGCGACGTTCATATCGCCTACCGTGTCTTCGGCGAGGGCCCGCGCGACATCGTGCTGATCCCGGGAACCATCTCCCACGTGGAGCTCTACTGGGAACAGCCCGGGCAAGCGTACCTGCTGAAACGGCTCACCTCGTTTGCACGCGTCATCGTTTTCGACAAGCGCGGGCAGGGGCTCTCTGATCGGGTTGCCGAGCAAACCCTCGAGGAGCGGACAGGTGACGTGCGGGCGGTGATGGACGCGGCAGGCTCGGAGTCCGCCACTGTGTATGGTTGGTCCGAAGGCGGACCGATGTGCCTGATGTTCGCGGCGACCTATCCGGAGCGAACGTCGAGCCTCGTGTTGTACGGGACGTTCGCATCGTTAAAAGATCCACCGCTGCAGGTGAGCCCAGACCAGTGGCAGGAAACGCTTGACGGGCTGATGGCCCACTGGGGCGAGGGCACGCTCGGCGCAATGAACGCACCAAGCCAGGCCAATAATGAAGCGTTCATCGAGCACGTCGGGCGGCTCGAGAGGGCGTCGGCTAGTCCGGCGTCCATCGTCGCCCTGTTGCGGGCCAATTACGACATAGACGTCCGCCACATTCTGCCTTCGATCCACGTGCCGACGCTCATTCTCCATCGGGCAGGCGATGCGCTCGTGCCGGTCGCGGCCGGGCGCTATCTCGCTGATGTCATCCCGGGAGCGAAGTACGCCGAGTTGCCTGGCACCGACCACCTGGTCACGGACCTTGACACCCAGGACGTCATTGTCGACGAGATCGAAGAATTCATCACCGGCGTTCGACACCGCGCGGAGCCGGACCGCGTGCTGGCCACGGTCATGTTCACCGACATCGTGGGCTCGACGGAACGCGCAGTTGAGAAGGGCGACCGCCAATGGCGCGAACTGCTGAAGGATTTCTACGCGACTGTACGCAAAGAGGTCGCTGCTTCGCGCGGCCGCGAGGTGAACACCGGGGGCGACAGCTTGCTCGCCACCTTCGACGGGCCAGCACGCGCCATACGGTGTGCCTGCTCCCTACGCGAGAGACTCCGGCCACTTGGGTTGCAGGTCCGCAGCGGACTCCACACCGGCGAATGCGAGATGATCGACGATGACGTCGCCGGCATCGCCGTGCATATCGGCGCGCGCGTGGCGGCCAAAGCCAGCCCGGACGAAGTACTCGTTTCGAGCACAGTCAAGGACCTGGTGGCTGGCTCTGGCCTTCGTTTTGCCGACCGCGGCGAGCACAGCCTGAAGGGCGTGCCCGGCGAATGGCGGCTGTACGCCGTCCAATAGGCGCCCTCGGGTAAACGGAAGCGCGTCTCGGGAGCTATTCCATCTACCGCCCGTATGCCGACACCACATTCCGCGTCTCCGCCGTGTACGGCCGGGGCTCCCATCCGTCCCACCGCTCCTTCAGGCGCAGGCCGGCGATGCGCGCCATCAGGTCCATCTCCGCCGGCGATATGCACCGCGTGACCACCGGAAGCAGCCGCACGCCGGCCTTCGACAGCGACACGTGGCTCTCGTCGAGGATCTGCGTCACCGGGTCGTAGCGCGCGACGTCCAGCCACACCTGCCCGACCTCGATCGACTCCGCCTCGACGTACTGGTTGCCGATGAGGTGGATCGCCGATTGCGTGTACTCCTCGACCACGAACACGCCGTCGTCCGTCAGGTGCTGTGCGACGTTCTCGAAGCACTGCACCTGGTCGTCCTGCGTCAGCAGATTCGTGATCGTGTTGTAGACGATGTAGATCAGCCGGTACGTCGCATCCACGCCGACGTCGCGATAGTTCCCCATCGTCACATCGATCTCTGCCCCGCCCGGCTGCGCGCGCAACACATCCACCATCGCCTGCGACTGGTCGATGCCGTCGACGCGCACGCCGGCGGCCGCGAGCCGCAGCGCGATGCGCCCCGTGCCGATGCCCAGCTCCAGCGCCGGCCCGCCGCGCGCCATGTCGCGGAGGAACGCGACCGTCGCATCTTCGTCGCCACGGAGCCGTTGCGGATCGCCGGCCGCGACCTCGGGCCCAAAGCTCTTCACCGCATCGTAGTTCTTCACAACATGAGTCCTTCCTGAAAGCCAGGGGCAGCGCGCGAACAGCGTCGGTGCCGCTCCGAACATGCGCCGATGAGCCACGACGCGCTGCTATATAGATGAAGTGAGGTGAGACGTATGCGCGAGCGCCAAGAACGGGCTCGGTCCTACGTCGTAGCGAACGACGCTACGCGAAGAGGCTGAGCAAGCGGCGATCGCGCGATGAAGTTGCTTGCCGCATTTCAGCCTCCTGTGAAGTTATGTAGTCGGATGTCCACAAGACTGTACGAGCCGTCCCCACGCGCGTCAATCACCCTTGGCGGGAGCCCAGTCACAAATCACGGTCTCCAACACCCAATGTCGTCCTCATCCCTCCACCTTCCTCCCTCCATCCTCTACCCTCCAATCGCACATGCACCTCTCCCGCCTCAGCATCACCAACTTCCGCAACTACCCCTCCCAGACGCTCGACCTCGCCCCCGGCTGCGTCCTCATCGTCGGGCCTAACGCGCAGGGCAAGACCAACATCCTCGAGGCGATCTTCCTGCTCGCCACGGGACGCTCCGAGCGTGCATCGACCGACGCCGACTTCATCGCCTGGAGCGCGCTCGATGACGCACAGCCCGTCGCCCGCATCGTCGGCGAGGCGTCTCGCGCGTCCGGCGACGTCACGATCGAGCTATCCGTCGTCGGCAAGGAGGGCGCGCACGGCCTCATCGCTTCCAAACGCTTTCGGCTCAACGGCGTGGCCAAGCGCGCCGCCGACGTCATCGGCGCTGTCACCGCCGTCCTCTTCACCACCGACGACATGGACCTCGTCAAGGGCGCGCCCGCCGGACGCCGCCGCTACCTCGATGTCATGCTCTCGCAGACCGACCGCGCGTACACCCGCGCGGTCAGCCGGTACAACAAGGTCGTCTCCCAGCGCAACGCGCTGCTGAAGAAGATCCAGGAGCGCAGCGCCAAGCCCGACGAGCTGTCCTACTGGGACGAAGAGATGTCGAAAGACGCCGCGACGCTCCTGACCGCCCGCGCAGCCGCGGTCCTGCACGTCGCGGAGGCTGCGACCGATGTTCACGCGCGCCTGAGCGGCAACCGCGAGCGCTTCCAGCTCGAGTACCGCCCACGATTCGTCGAGGGATGGCCGGCCGAACGCATCGCCGCCGCTTCAACCGAAGACGTCGCGGCCGCGCTGGTCGAGCGCCTCGGGGCGACCCGCACCCGAGACATCGGCGCCGGCATCACCCTCGTCGGCCCCCACCGCGACGACCTCTCGATGACGCTCGGCGCCCTTACCCTCACTGCAGAGTCCGACGAGGACCCGGAACCGCCAGCCACTGATCGCCGAAGAACAAAGAAAGACCAGCGAGCGGCGAACAGCGACCGGCCGACCGCCAGTGAGCAGCGCTCCGCCGGCGCCTTCGCATCACGCGGCCAGCAGCGCACCGCCGCCCTCGCACTCCGCCTCGCCGAGGCGACTTACCTCGAAGCCGCCACGAGCGAACGCCCGATCCTCCTCCTCGACGACGTCCTCAGCGAGCTCGACGAATTCCGCCGCGAAGCCGTCCTCACCAACATCAGCGCCGACCAGACGGTGATCACCACCCCCGACCCCGACCGCATTCCGAAGGATCTCGCCGCCCGCGCCCAGGTCTGGCAGATCACCGCCGGCCACGCCCAGACCGAATAGCACTCGCACCACGCCACGCTCGAGCCTCGCTATTCACGATCCACTATTCGCAATCCACTCTCCCCTTCTGTGCCCTCTGCGAATGTCCTCCTCCGCGTCAAGTAATGCCCACCTCAACACCGCTGCAACGCTCGCGCGTACAAGATTTTCCGCCTCGATGCGCCCGCGGAGCTAGCGTGCCGCTAACGGCCCCGTCCCCGGCGCAGGCGCGGTCTACCAACCTCAACTCGCAAGGAGGCTTCAATGATCGACGCCCGAAGAAGGATGTGGACCGCTCTGTCCGTGCTCGGAGGCATCATCGCGCTCGTAGCCCTGACCTTCGCGGCCGCCACGGCTGCCGAGGCTGGCGGCGGCAAGGGCCACAACAACAACGCCAATGTCGAGACCGGCGGTGGAAACGGCGGGAACTCGAACGACAACGGCCACGGCAACAAGCACGACAGCGGTGACAGCAACGGCGACACCAACCAGAACGGCGGTGGCAACGGCGGCCAGTCGAACTCGAGCGAGAACGGCAACGGCCACACGCCCATCACCATTTGTCACTGGGTCCCGGCACACGGCGGCAGCTTCGTCGTCATCACCATCGATGTGAACGGCCTGCACGGCCACGGCGGCCACGAGAACGACATCATCCCGATGCCGGCCGGCGGCTGCCCCTCACACGAGGAGGAAGCGACCGAAACCCCGGCGCCCGAAGCGACCGAGACCGAGGCGCCCGTGAACACCGCCACGGCCGCCGCGACGCAGGCAGTCGCATCGCCCACTCCGATGCCCGCGACATCGACGCCGGGCGCGGCCGCCACCTCGACGAGCGTCGCGCCGACCGCCACGTCGACCGGAGTGACGAGCGCAGCGGCCGTTGAGTCGCCGACAGCGGCCGCGGTGCTCGGCGCGTCCACCGGCCCGACCGGCGGCGCATCGGCCCTGCCGTCTGCGGGCTCCGGCGGGTCCGGCACGAACCTGCCGATAGCGCTCACGACGGCCCTAATTCTCGCCGTGTCCGGCGCTGGCCTGAGCACCATCGCGCTCTACCGCCGCCGCCGCGCCTAGCGCCACACCGCGCGAAGACGACGGTAGTCGAACATCGGGGCGCTCGCACAAGGCGAGCGCCCCGATTCCGTTTGTTTGCGCTGGAAAGCGCCGCCCAGGGCGGTCAGCTCACCTCGAACTCCGCCCGCATCCCCAGGCCATAGTGAGCCGGCAGGTTGCAAATCAGGACGTAGTGCCCTGGGTCGAGCGTCACGCTGAGTTGCTTCATCTCCCCCGCGCCAACGTCCTCCACCTCGTCCACGTGGGTTACCTCGCTCGACTCCTCATCGACCTTGTTGGACTCCACCGGTAGCGCGTCCGGCGCGACGTCCGTTTTGAACACCACGAATTCGTGCACGCTCGGGCCTTCGTTCTTGACGTTGAACGTGACCTCGCCTGCCGACGCCATCTTCTTGTCTAGGGTGATCGCGAAGTCCCTCTGCACTGCGTTGATCGCGCTGACCGCCGGATCGCCCGATCGAGCTGCGGACACGGCGCCCGCTGGCGTCGGTGATGACTGTGCGGGCGACGAGTATGACGCGCCGCCACCGCAAGCAGTGATGAGTGAGAGCGAGGGCACGCCAAGACTCACAACGAGCGTAAGAAGGTCACGCCGTCTTACTCTCCGAAGCAGGCGCGCTGAACTAGCGAGAGCGATCATGAAAACGTTCCTCTCGTCGTCGAGCTATGACGATGCGATGCCGGGCGATAACGTCCGGCGCTCTAGCGCCGCGCTAGCCGTGCGTCGTCTGCTGGAAGCATGCGATGTCGTACTGCGAGACCGCCTTCGTGCTGTTCGAGTGGAGCAGCGAAGCCGTGCCCGGATTGCCGGCGTAGTGCAGTCCGGAGTTTCCGTCCGGGTTGAACGGCGAGTTCGCGTTCACCGCGTTGCCGGGCGTTGAGGTGAACGTTGAGCAGGTTGTGTTCGGCGCGCCTGGCTGGCCGGGCCCGTTCGGGCTCGGGTCCGCGAACGCTGCTCCCGCCGCGCTCACCGTGAGCGCGCCGGCGAGGATGAGTGCTGTCGTAAGTCGCTTCATGTCTGGTCCCTCCTGTGTCTGTGCTCGGTTGTCGCCGATGCGTACGCGGTGCCCGAGCCCGATGGATGCACCGAGAGGCGTAGATGAGAGATTTCTTACGAACGCCCATTTTGCCCGATCGGGTGAGTCCAAGCGCGTGGTTCTGTTCGTAGTAGTACTGACGCCCCGGCATGCCCGGCGCGCTTGAGCTTGCTTGCCAGTGGATCTCACGACACTCCCCGATCACGCGCTGATCGAGCGCCTTTGCCGCGGAGACATGCGCGCCTTCGAAACGCTGTACGACCGGTACTGCGCGCTCGTGTACTCGATCGCCCTGCGCGCGCTCAGTCATCCTTCGAGCGCCGACGACGTGGTGCAGGAGGTGTTTCTGCGCTTGTGGGAGCGCGGAGGACAGTTCGATGGCAGCCGTGGATCGTTTGTCGCGTGGCTGATCGGCGTGGCGCGCAATTGCGCCATCGACGAACGCCGCCGCCTGACACGCCGCATGCGCGCCGAATGCCCGCCACTGGCCGAGCAGGATGATCTCATTGCTGATAGGACTGCTCCTGATCCGTCGCTGCTGGGAATCGTGTGGGAAGAACGGCTGGCGGTCCGGGAGGCCCTGAGCACTCTCCCGATCGAGCAGCGTTTCGTGCTCGAGCTGGCGTACTTCCAGGGGATGACCCAGCAGGAGATCGCGAACACGCTCGGACACCCTCTGGGCACGGTGAAGACCAGGATCAGGCTCGGGATGCAGAAAGTGCGCTGCGCGTTGGAGGGCAGCGTCGCTGTGAGAGAAGCGCGATGAGCGATAGATGCGCCGCGTTCACCGACTCCATCGATGCGTACGTGATCGGCGCACTCGACGACGACGAAGTGCGCGCGCTCGAAGATCACGCGGCACGCTGTACGGACTGCGCCTCTCGCATCGAGCACGCGCGCCGTTCGAGTTATGCGCTCGGCCTGGCTGTCCCCATCGTCCAGCCCGGTGCCAAGGTCAAAGCGCGCGTAATGTCCGGCGCGATCGCACTGGCGGCGCCTCGTAACGCGTACCGGTCGCATGCACGTCTCGTCGCCGTGGCGGCGGCAATGCTCGTCGTCGCGCTCGGCGCGCTCACGTGGACTGCAGTCGCGCAGTACCGATCGCACGTGGCCGGCCACGGGACCGGCGCGAACGTCAGCGCGAACGAGAGTGGCGTGGACGGCACACTCCTCGATGTCGCATCCGCTTCAGACGCACGAAGGGTCCAGCTCACGGGAACCTCGCTCGCGCCGTCAGCATCCGCACGCTACGTGTGGAGCGCATCGCGCGGCCTCGGCGTGCTCGATGTGTCGAGCCTGCCCGCGACCGACGGCGCGAGCTACGAGATGACGATCGTGTACGCGTCACGCAGCGAGAGCGGTGGCACATTCACCGTCGACCAGAACGGCAACGGCGCGCTGATAGTCCACGACATCGAATCGGACGACGACGAGGCGCCTCGGGGATTCGAAGTGACGACGACGCAGCCATCCGGAAACAGCGGCATCGTCTTAACGGGCGACGTCGCCGACCGACGGTCCTAACGTCCGGAGCGCAAAGCTTATAGCCGTGCGTTCAGCCTCCATCGTCTAGCTTCCAGAAGGAGGCGACCGGGCCACTTCGCCCCTTCGACTCCCACCCCACCCCCTACCACCGCCGCACGACCACGCTGCCGAAGGCTCGCGTGCCGCGCGCGAGCTATCGCGCGTCGCCTCGCGTACGACGCGCAGAAGTCTGGTGGCTGCGAAAGCCACCGCAAGCGGGCGCAATCATCGCATCGCCCCACGTGAAGACGATTGCCGTTTCGGCTGCGGACTGTGCCTGACCTATGGCTCTACGTGAACGGCACGCAGATCGTCGGCGTCGCGGTCGGCGTCTCCGTGTCGGTCGGCGTCTCCGTGGGCGTGTCTGTATCGGTCGGCGTGTCGGTCGGCGTCTCTGTGTCCGTAGGCGACGGCGTGATGGGGTTGCCGACGAAATGCACGCCGCTACGATCGCGTGTTGAAGTGACCTGTTGACAGCACGTGGTCGGGAGGCTGACCAGATGCGCACCGTCGCTGTTTTCAGTTGAGGTGAGCGGTGGACAGCAGATCGGCGGGATCGGGACGCTGACTAAATGCGCGCCGCCACCGTTGCGTGTTGACGCCACCGTCAGGCAGGGTGTCGCGGTCGCCGTCGGCGTGCTGGTGTCGGTCGGTGCGAGTGTCGCGGTACCCGTCTGCGTTTGTGTGGCCGTGGGCGTGCGCGTCGGAGTGCTGGTCCTCGTCCGAGTCGGCGACGCGGTCGGAGTGCTCGTCTTTCCGCAATCGTGCGGCGGCTTCGTGGGCGGTCCGCACGGGGTCTTCTTCACCACCGGTGCCAGCCCCGCCGCCGTGGCGCCGTGGCCCATGACCGCCAACCCTCCGACCGTCACGGCGAGGGCGATCACGAATAGCGCAGACAACAGGATCGCTGGGCGTCTCGAGTGCACGGCTCCCCCCTGAACTCGACATGAAGGCGCGAGGTTCGACTACGACCACTAGTGCGGGGAGGCTCAGCATCTCAGCGGGTGTTCTTAGAGTCAAGCAATGGATGTCAGGTTGGCGGGTAATTGCATCTCGCAACGCCGCCACGACGCGTCGAGATCTAGCTCAGATTCGACCCCCTGCCAGTACCCGAAAAACAACGATCAATCAGACAGCACGTCAACCGCCGCCTTCGGGCCGCCAACCCGTCGCCGCTACACTGGAACCGACCAGAGATGTGGAAGAAGCTCGCCCTCACCGCCGCCGCCCTCTCAGCGCCGTCCCTCGCCCTCACGCTCGGCGCCGAGCGCGTGCTGCGGCCGCGCCTCTTCTACACCGGCGACTGGCACCCCGACCCCCCGGACGCCATCGGCCTCCCGTTCGAGGAAGCCCGCATCTTCACCGCCGACGGCCTCGAGCTCCAGGGCTGGTACTTCCCGGCCGAGCTTGAGCCGAACGCCGCGCCGCGCCCGACGATCCTCTTCATGCACGGCACCAGCTACAACGCCAGCGACATGTGGGTCACCCCCGAGCGCGCCGAGGCCTTCCGCGACTTCCTCGCCGGCATCCGATGCAACTTCCTGCTCTTCGACTACCGAGGCTACGGCAACAACCCCGGCACCCCGACCGAGGAGGGCACCTACACCGATGCCGCAGCCGCCCTCGCGTGGCTCTACGCCCGCCCGGACGTCGACCCGGCGACCATCTTCTTCTACGGCTTCTCGCTCGGCACCGGTATCGCCACCGGCCTCGCCATGCGAGAGCCCTCCGCCGGCCTCATCCTCCGCGCGCCCTTCACCTCCATCCGGGGCATGATCATCGACTGGTTCCCACGCGTGCGCCCGCTTCTCGCCGCCGCGCCGTGGCTCCCGCTCACCAACTACGACACGCTCTCGAAGATCCGCCGCCTCGACCGCCCGCTCCTCGTGATGCACGGCGAAGCCGACCGCACGGTGCCCGAGTACATGGGCCAGCGCATCTTCGAAGCCGCGCCCGAGCCGAAGACCTACGTCAGCTTCCCCGCGACGGGCCACAGCGACATCGCCAACCACATGGTCGTGCCGGCGGTCACCGCCTTCATCGACAAAGTCCTCTCCACCCGCGAAGCCGAACCCGCGGCGACGGCCTGACGTACGCGCGCAACGATGCGGTCACCACACCACGACGATGTCATCGCCGGAAGCTCGAGCAGTCACGAACGGTTGCAGTGTGAGATGAGGTGAGGGGCAGACCGGCAACTCGCATGGCTCCCCGCCTAGCCAAGCCAATTGCCGGTCCAGGACTTCCCCCCGGGGCTGGTCGTTGACCATTGTGATATCAACGCCGTTGCAGATGCCTCATTCCGAATTCGGTCGACGTTGCTCAGGTGTGACAAGAGGCGAATGCTCCGAGTATTCAGCCGAACGTAACCGTGGAGCCACCGGAGCGCATGTCTGCTCGCCCCTGTGCGGACGACAACGCTGGTCGTCGCCGCTCGGTGACCGTGGATGCCCTCGAGTACGACGGATGTCCGCGAGGTGAGGCACCTGCGGATTCGCGCGACGCCGTAGGAAAGAGAAAACTTGGTGGAGCCGAGGGGGCTCGAACCCCTGACCTCAACACTGCCAGTGTTGCGCTCTCCCAATTGAGCTACGGCCCCACGAGACAGGAGAAGCACGTCATGCTAGCAAATCAGGGCGCGCGATGACCGTACTCAACGATCGCGTCGCGCTCATCACCGGCGCCGGCCGAGGCATCGGACAGGGCGTTGCGCTCCGCTTCGCCCGCGAAGGCGCGAAGCTCGCGCTCGTCGACATCGAGCGCTCGCACCTCGACGAGACCGCCCGCCTGCTCGACGCCGAATCGCCGAAGACCGAGCACATCGAGCTGCAGGGCGACGTCAGCTCCGGCGCGGACGTCCAGCGCTTCTTCGACGACGCCACCGGCCGCTTCGGCCGCCTCGACGTGCTCGTCAACAACGCCGGCATCGGCAACCCGCCGCTCCCCATCATCAACATGCCGGAGGACGCGTGGGACCGGACCATCGCGGTGAACCTCAAGAGCGTCTTCCTCTGCTCGAAGGCCGCGGCCAACCAGTACATCAAGCAGGGCGGAGGCGGCCGCATCATCAGCGTCGCGTCGCAGGCCGGCAAGACCGGCTATCCGATGCTCACGCCGTACTGCGCGTCTAAAGCGGGCATCATCCTCTTCACGCAGGGCTTCGCGAAGGAAGTCGCCGCGCATCAGATCACCGTGAACTGCGTCTGCCCCGGCACGATCGATACGCCGCTCCTGCGCGGCGGCGTCGAGACCGCAACCGGCGGCGCCATCCCGTTCGAGACCGCCATCGCCGCCGCCCTCCCGACGATCCCGCTCGGCCGCATCGGCCACCCTGCGGACGTCGCGAAGATCATCACTTTCCTCGCCAGCGACGAGGTGGACTACATGACCGGCCAGGCCATCAACATCACCGGCGGCCAGGAAATGCACTGATCGCGACGCCCGAGACACCCTTCACGAACGCACGCTGCAGAGACCAGTCGTCGAATAAGCCCCCCTTCCCTTTAGCGACGGGACCGGGGATCAGGTCATCCTGAACGAAGTGAAGGCTCTAGTCTCAAAGTCGCGTCCGATCTGTGCGATAACGCGCCGCCGCACCGAATCGAGCCGAGCGAGTCGAAGACCGGGGCATCCCCGTCGAGTAAGTCCCCCTTCCCTTTAGGGAAGGGGCCGGGGGTTAGGTCATCCTGAGCGCAGCGAAGGATCTAGCTTCGATCAAGCGCGGGAGCCAGTGCAACGCAGTGCTCCAGCAGTGCGCGCTCCGCCCGAGTGACCGACCCTATACTTCCCACGATGCACCCCCGCACCATCGCCGCTATCGTCGCCGGCAAACTCGCAGGCTTCGCCAGCCGCGCCTCCCGCCGAGGCGGCGGCACCGCGATCGCCGGCATCATCGCCGAACGCATCGACCCGCGGCTCATCCCAATGCTCCTCGCGCAGGCCCGACGCCCTTCGATCGCCGTCACCGGCACCAACGGCAAGACCACGACATCACTGATGCTGAATCGCATCGCGCGAGAAGCGAAGCTGCTGCCGCTGCACAACCGCAGCGGCTCGAACCTCATGCGCGGCGTCGCCGCCATGCTCGTCGAGTCCGCGACGCTCGAAGGGCGCTTGCCCAACGCCGCCCGCCGGCTCCCGATCCTCGAAGTGGACGAGGCGACGGTGCCCGAGTTGGTCCGGGTCGCGCCGCCGCGTGTCGTCGTGTTCACCAACCTCTTTCGCGACCAGCTCGACCGCTACGGCGAAGTGGACACCGTCGCGAAAGCGTGGGAGCGGGCGATTGCCTCCATGCCGCCCGACACGACGCTCATCCTCAACGCCGACGATCCGGCCGTCGCGCACCTCGGCAAGAGTGCCGGCGGCCGCCGCACGCTCTACTACGGCATCGAAGACCCGTCCGCCGGCGGCGAGACTGTCGACCACGCGTCGGACTTTCGCACGTGCCTCAACTGCGGCGCGGAGCTGTGCTACGCACTGAGCTTCTACGGCCATCTCGGCCACTGGCGCTGCGCGTCATGCGGCAACACGCGAGCGGGTGTGGACGTCTCGGCCGAACGCGTAACGCTCGGCGACGACTCGACCGCCATTCGAGTGCGCACGCCGGATGGCACGATGAACGTCTCGCTGCCGCTGACTGGCCTCTACAACACCTACAACGCGCTTGCCGCGATCGGAGCGAGCATCGCTGCCGGCCTCCCGCCCGACGCGACCGCTCGCGCGCTCGAGACGTTCTCCGCGGCCTTCGGCCGCCAGGAGCGCTTCGCGATCGATGGCCGCGACGTTCAGGTGCTGCTCGGCAAGAACCCCACCGGCCTGAACGAAGTCTTGCGCGCCATCGCCCGCCGGGACGGAGCGAAGCGCATCCTCTTCTTCCTGAACGACGGCGTCGCCGACGGTCAGGACGTCTCGTGGATCTGGGACGCCGATTACGAGATCGTCCAGCCGCAGACCGAGTGGGTGCTTGCCGCCGGCACGCGCGCCGAAGACCTCGCGTTGCGACTGAAGTACGCCGGCTTCGGCGACGACGTACGGATCGAGCACGACACCGAAGCCGCGCTCGACCGCGCGCTCGCCGCGACGCCCGAAGGCTCGACGCTCTACGTCGTCCCCACGTACACGGCGATGCTCGACGTCCGGGAGCGCCTTGCGCGCCGCAGCAAGTCCTCGCATTTCTGGGAGTCGCGATGACTGCGATACTCCGTGTCACGCACCTATACCCACGCCTGATGAACATCTACGGCGACCGCGGCAACATCATGTGCCTCCGCCATCGCTGCGAAGCGCGCGGCATTGGCTTCGAGCTGACGGAGCTCGGCACCGGCGACCGCTTCGACCCGTCGACATGCGACCTGATCTTCGCCGGCGGCGCGCAGGATCGGGAGCAGCGCGGCGTCGTCGACGACCTTATGGCCACGAAGGCCGAAGCCGTGCGGGAAGCCGTCGAGTCAGGCGTGGCGATGCTCGCCGTGTGCGGCGCTTACCAGCTATTCGGTCGCTTCTACCGAGAGGCGAACGGCAACGAGCTCCCCGGCGTCGGCGTCTTCGACCTGTACACCGAGCACCCTGGCGAAAGCACGAAGCGCTGCATCGGCAACATTGTCGCGGAGTGGCAGGCGCCCGGCGGCGTCCCGCAGACGATCGTCGGCTTCGAGAACCACGGCGGCCGCACCCACCTCGGCGCGAGCGTCCGGCCGCTCGCCACGGTCCGCCACGGCTTCGGCAACAACGGCCAGGACCGCACCGAGGGGTCCGTCTACAAGAACGCCATCGGTACCTACATACACGGCTCGCTGCTCCCCAAGAACCCGGCCCTGGCCGACCACGTCATCCGGTTGGCGCTGGAACGACGCTATCCCGGTGTCGAGCTGGCGCCGATCGATGACCGCGCGGAGATGCGCGCTCACGCTGCGGCGCTCAAACTGCGCTGAGACCTCGGCGACTCCAACGACGCTCCAGAAAAAGAAAAGAGCGCCTATTTGGGCGCTCTCCCTTCGTCGCGGCGAGCTCCCTTAGCAGGAGCCGTCGAGACAGTTCGTCGCCTGGTCGAACGCCGCGACGATGGCGCCCCGGAAGGCCACCACGGCCGCGATTACCACCGCGACGGCGATGACGGCCATGATCAGGCCGTACTCCGCCAGCGTCTGGCCTTCCTCGTCCCGCACCCGCGACTCCAGGCCGCGGATTGCGACGAGCGCCCTCAGGCACAAGTCCTTCAACATGCTGCTCCCCTCTCTGCTGCTCCGGCGGGATCCGGAGAGGTTGCTACACGCGCCGCCGACGGGGTGACACGCGAGAGGCGCTCCTGCCGAGTCCCGTCCTCGATCAGGGGTGAGTCCTGCCGTCCTGCTCCTGGTGCAGCCAGGGCACCCTGCCGGTCCATCGGCGACTGCGGCGCCCGGAGCCAGAGCCTCTGAGTTCAATTTCGGCCGGCTCGGCGGAAGATGATGGGTCAGCGCCAATTTGGGCATTCGCGACCGGACCTGCGACCCGGACGCTGGCCCGCGCGACAACTCAGGCGGCGTCCGGATTGCGCCGCGACAGGGCGATCAGGTGGTTGACGAAGCCCGCGACTCCGGTGTCCGCGGCGTATTCGACGACGTCCACTTCGGGCGTGACCTTGCAGTCATACGACTGCGCCAGTAGCGGCAGCGCCCGCTGCAATCGATCGATGAGGGCGAAGGTCTTGAGCCGCGCGAACCCGGCGAGAACGCCGCAGATCCGTGTCTCGCCGTATCCGAAGGTCGGGCAGTTCTCGCCCGCCGCGCTGATCGCCCCGGCCGCGCTCGCGCGGAACTTCTCGAACGAAGCGACCCCCTGGGCGCGCTTGATGTCCTCGGCGCCCGTGAGCTCGACGACGAGCAGCACCGGTTCGATACCCGCCTCCGTCAGCTGGTCGACCGCCGCCGTGAGCTCGGCTCGAAAATCGTCCATCGCGGTGAAGTATCGGCCCGGATGTGTGACGGCTGTATGGCTCGTGGACGAGCGATAGCTTCGCGGGAGTGGCGCGCGAAGCGCCCTTAGGGGACTCGGTGCCGGCCTGTCGCGCTACCTTGACCGCATGCGCTCCCGGTCGCGCTCCCTGTCCACGAGGAGTTGCACCTCCTGCGGGTGGGGTACGCCCCGGATGCTGAACTCCTGCACGTCCGCGGCCGTCTGGCAGATCACGTCGCCAAAGTTGAACATCGTCCGCAGGATGCCGTTCCGTTCGACAGTCATGTCCTGGATGTTGACGAGGTCCGCCGTTGACATCTTCATGCTGAACGGGCTGCCCTTGTAGCTGTCGATGATCCGTTGGTTCGTGACGACCCAGATGTCGTTGTTGTAGCGGTACCAGTTGAGGAACATCCGCACGCCCCAGTACGCCGCGTACACAAGCGACGCAATCCAGTAGACCTGCGTGGTCGTCCCGTCGTAGACATCGGCCCACGACAGCACGTACCCGACGACAACGACCGGCACGATGCCGTAGAGCGCCATCAGTGCCGTGCGTGGCCAGAGGTACAGCCAGTGCCGCCGGCAGATCGTCAGCACCTGCTCGCCGTCCTGCAGTGGAAAGTGCAGCGCGTGATCGTCGTTCTGACCCGCCGATACAGTCGTTGCCACGGTGCTCCCCTCTTCGCTCATCGCCGCGGCTGCATCGTGCCACTACCACGGGGAGGCTGACAAGTCAGGATCCGAGGTAAACCGGCAAGCTGGGGCGCAGGAGGAACGAGCCGGAGCGCCTACTCCAGCACCAGATCCCCGCTCCGTCCGCCGCTCTTCCGCACCAACCGCACCGCCTCCAGCCGCATGCCCCGGTCCACGGCCTTGCACATGTCGTAGACCGTCAGCCCGGCGACGCTGACCGCCACCAGCGCCTCCATCTCGACGCCGGTCTTGCCGGTGCAGCGCACGGTCGCCTCGATCTCGACTGCGAAGGCCGACTCGTCCGGCCGCGCGGTCACGTCGATGTCTGTGAGGAGCAGCGGATGGCACATCGGGATCAATTCGTGCGTGCGCTTGGCGGCCATCACGCCGGCGATCTGTGCCGTCGCCAGCACGTCGCCCTTCGGCATGCCGCCGCTCTGGATCAGCGCGAGCGTCGCCGGCTGCATCACGACCCGTCCGCGCGCCGTCGCCTCGCGCACGGTCTCGTCTTTGGCGGAGACGTCCACCATTCGCGCTCGGCCGCTGTCATCGATGTGGCTGAGCTTGCGTGGATCTGACTCGCGGCTCATGAACTAGCCGCCGATGTAGGACATCTCGACGCGCTGCAGTGGCGCCGTCGCTGACGACCGGATCTCCGAGTAGCGGTCATCGCGCACCGCCCACACGCGGGCGATGGCGTCGCGCAACTCCTCGTCGGTCGCGTCCGAGCGCAAGATCCCGCGAAGGTCGGTGCCGCGTGTCGCGAAGAGACAGGTGTACAGCGACCCATCAGCCGAGAGCCGCGCGCGCGTGCATGCGCCGCAGAAGGGCTGCGTCACCGAAGTGATCACGCCGATTTCCCCGCTGCCATCGGCGTAGCGCCATCGGCTGACCACCTCGCCGTCGTAGTTCGGCTCCAGCGGCTCGAGCGGCATCGCGGAGTCGATCCGGCGCACGATCTCGTCGCCCGGTACGACGTCGTCCAGGCGCCAGCCGTTTGTCGTGCCGACGTCCATGTATTCGATGAAGCGCACGATATGCCCGCTGCCCTTGAAATGCCGAGCCAGCTCAATTGCCGACGCGTCGTTGACACCGCGCCGGATCACCGCGTTGATCTTCACGGGCCGTAGGCCGGCGGCAGCCGCGGCATCGATGCCTTCGAGCACGGCGCTGACCGGGAAGTCCGCGTCGTTCATCTGGCGGAAGACGGCGTCGTCGAGCGTGTCGAGGCTCACCGTCACGCGCGACAGGCCGGCCGATGCGAGTCCTGGCGCCAGCTCAACGAGCCGCGAGCCGTTCGTCGTCAGGGCGATGTCCACGCCGTCGATCCGGGCGAGCATCTCGACGAGCTTCGGCAGCCCGGAGCGAAGCGTCGGCTCGCCGCCCGTCAGGCGCAGCTTGCGCACGCCGAGCGAGACGAACGCGCGCGCCACCCGCTCGATCTCCTCGAACGTGAGGATCTCGTCGCGCGGCAAGAACGCGAAGTCGCGGCCGTACACCTCGCGGGGCATGCAGTAGCGGCAGCGGAAGTTGCAGCGATCGGTTACCGAGATCCGCAGGTCGCGGATCTCGCGCCCCAGCACGTCAATGGGCGTCTCGTCCACGCCTCCCGCGCTCATCGTGCCGTTCTCATGCTTCTGCAACGTCACCACGCATCCGCCTCAAGATCTCGCATGCCTTTTTCGCCGCCTGCGCTCGATGGCTGATCACGTTCTTCACCTTCGGCGGCAGTTCCGCGCTCGTCATTCCCAGGTCTGGCACGAAGAAGATGGGATCATATCCGAAGCCAAACTCTCCGCGCGCCTCGTGAGCGATCCGCCCCTCGAACACCCCGTCCACCGTATCGATTCGGCCGTCAGGCGTCGCGATGGCGATCACCGCCCGGAACCGCGCCGTCCGCTCGTCCGGCGGCGCGCCATCCATCTCGCCGAGGACGATCGTGCACCGCTGGGATTCGCTGAGCGCATCGCTCGTTCGGTCTCCACCAGCATATCGGGCGGAAAAAATGCCTGGGCGGTCGCCCAGGTAGTCGATCTCCAGCCCCGAGTCGTCGGCAAGGGCGACGTGCCCCGTCAGGCGCATCGCCTCCACAGCTTTGATTTTAGCATTCTCTTCGAATGAGGTTCCGGTCTCCTCCGGCCCGAACTCTACCCCGAGGTCCGCCGGCGTCCGCAGCTCGAAGCCACACCCGTCGAGCAGCTCGCGGAACTCGCGAAGCTTGCCCTGGTTGTTGGTGCCGATCACGAGGATCCGCTCCGTCGCCGTTGCGTCCACCATCCGCCGATCGATGTCCTACGGCGCCTTGCCCAACGCCGAGATGAACGCGTCGGCGATGATGCGGTGTCCCGCGTCGTTCGGATGCGGGTCGAACTGCGGGTCGAGCACGTGCGTCAGCTCGGGGCCTTTTCCCTCGAACGACGCCGACGGATCGGCGACCGCCGTGTGCGCGTACTTCGCGGCGACGTTCCGGATGATCGCGTCGAGCTGCGGCAGCACACGTCCGGCGGGCGCCTCGAACGCGTGGCCTGTTCCGGAGAAGAAGTTCGGATACGCAAGCAGGACGATCGGTGCGGTCGCGTTCGCCGCGCGTAGCCGCGACAGGATCGTGTCCAGCCGGGAGGACACCCCTGCCAGCGTTTCGTTGAGCGGGCACGCCGCAGGCAACGGGTCCTGCACGCATGCGGCGTTCGGGATCAGCCCGGCGAGGTCATTGCCTCCGACCGAGATCGTGATGAACGCCACGTCATTGCCGTCCATCGCGCCGATCGCCCACGGCAACTGCTTATCGATAACGTCCTGCGTCGTCGCTCCCGCCTTCGCAAGCCGCACGAGCGGCAACGAACCCTCGGCCTGATCGACGATCGCGACGAAGCTCGTCGCGTTCGGATCGCTCGATCCGTTCCCCGCCGCGACGGAGTCGCCGAGCGAGATGTACGTCCCGGTGTACGCGACACGGCCATTGCTGCCGTGGCACGTTGCCGCCAGGAAGGCCGCCGCAGCGATGCACAGCACTGCGATCGATCGTCTCATGCCGTCGCCACCGCTTCGGCGTGCACTGGCGCCAACGACGGCTGCCAGATCGCTCCTTCGAACTTCATCATCGGATCGTCCGCCGGCCGCAGCGCGAGGAGGTGGTCGCGATGCTGCCACATCGCCAGCGCCGACACCGCGGCGTCGAATGCATCCTCGCACGACTCTGCATTCTCCCGCACCTCTGCGCTCATCGAACTGTGCCGCTCGCCGAGGTACGCGTGGCGTGCGGCAGGATCGCTCTTACGCACGGGTCCTGTCAGCAGACGCGGATAGATCTCGACGACGCGGGGCATCGTGCTCCGATCGAACGGCCAGATCTCGAACCCCGCGTCGTGCAGGCGACGTAACACCGGCATGCCGCGAATCGATCCCGTGCCGACCGCGCCCGCACCGCCGATCTGGAACACTGACTTCGCCCGCACTCCCGCCACTGCCGGCATCTCCAGTTCACTCGTCCGATACAACTCGACGCCCGCCGGCCTCGGGCGTGTGCGGCGCCCCCAGAAGGGCGTCTCGCACGCCGAGAGCCACGCCTCACCCTCACGCTCGACGAGCTCCCACAGTTCGAATGCCGAAGTCAGACCGCGCTCCACGAAGAACCACCCCGGCATCGAAAACGCAAAGTCCAGCCCGACAAGCATCTCAGGATCGCGCGCCGCCTGATCGATGAGGAATCGCGCGACCTCGTCGCGCTCGCGCCCGCACTCCAGCCGCACGACCTCACCGTCGCGCACCTCCGCAATCCAGATCCTCTTCTCGGACCCAATTGCCGCGCCCGACCAATCGATGCCGAAGATCCGCAGGGTCATCCCGATGCTCCTCGGCCTGGCAGTTCGAACGTCTCCACCGCACGATACACCGCTCCTCCCCGCTGCAGCGTGGACTGCATGAGGCTCACGTGCGCGACGGAGAACCGCGGGAACTCCGGCACCAGCTCCGGCCGGAAGTTGCCGCTGCGCGTCGACTCCGACAGGTACGGCTCGAGCGCGCGGTACATCGATACCCGCGTGGTGCGGTCAGCGTCGTCGCGCACCCGCGCGAGCGTGAGGTGCGCGGCGAACGGCCGCTTCTCCGTTGGATATCCGAGCGGCGCGATCGCAGACTCCACCGACACCGCAAGCTTCTTCAGCGCATCGACGTCGCCGCTCATTCCCACCCACACGACGCGCAGGTTGTAGTCGTACGCCTCGCGCGACCCACGAAATTCGTGCGGCATGTGACGCCCGCCGTGGAACGCGCCGAACCGATATGGCTGCAGTTCGAAGGGTGCGATCCCCGGCTTCCGCACAGCGTTCGCGAGCGCATCGGTGATCTGCGCCACCTCCGCCTCTGGCACCGCGCCGAGGAACTTTAGCGTCACGTGGATACCCTCCGGACGCACCCAGCGCAGCCCGCGATCTGCGCCCGCCTTCCGCAGTACATCGATCGCGTGTTCGAGCGATCGCTTCACCTCGTCCGGCAACTCGGCCGCAATGAACAGCCGCAGGATGTTCGACCGATCCTCGCCGCCGCTCATAGTCCGAACAGCCGCGCGGCGTTACCGCCTGAGATCGCCGCGAACTCCTCGTCCGACATCCCGGCGCCCTTGGTGCGCGCCAGCGCGGACGCCTGCGTTACGAGCGGGAAGTCGCTCGCCCACAAGACCTGCTCGTGACCGACGAGATCGATTGCCCGCCGGTAGATCGACGCGTCGTACAACAGGTGCTCCGCCGACGTGTCGAAGTACGTGGTCGCGAGCGCCTGCCGCACCTCCGGCATCAGTTCGTAGAACGGGAGCCCGCCGCCCCAGTGCGCGGCGATGATGTTCACGCCGGGCGCCGACCGCGCGAACGCGTACAGCGCGCCGAGCGTCAGCCCCTGCTTCCCGCCATACAGATGCCCGACGGGCTCCGTGACGTGGAACAGCAGCGTCAGGTCGAAGGCTGAAGCGGCCCACGCCAGCAGGTCCGCCTCGTCGCTGTCCGCGAGGTCGTAGCCGGACTGCTCCGGCCGCAGCTCCCCGATGCCCCGCGCTCCCACCGCCGCGAGCGTCCGCACCAACTTGCGCGGATCGCTTGCTGACCCGCTCGGCGCTTCCTCGAACTCCGGCCCGCCATGCTTCGATGCACCGACCGCGGGCAGCGACACGAACGGCAGCAGCCGCCCGCCTGATCGCGACGCCGCATCGAGGATGTATTCGTTCGTCTCGTCGACCAGCGCGCCGTCACGCCATGCGAAGTTCGCCGCCACGCTGCGATCGACGCCGCCCTCGTCCATCGCCCGCAGCAGTTCGCCCGCCGTCGCCATCACCGCCTTCGGACTGGCGTAGATCTCCGCGAACGCCGGCTCCGTCCGCGCGATCTCGTCGCGGCGTTCGCGCACCGACGGCGGGAAGATGTGCGTGTGCGTGTCAATGATCATGCGCCGCTAGCCGTTCGCCTGCGCCTTCGCGACGAAGGCATCGACCAGCCGCTCGAGCTGGCCGCGGTCGGGCGCCTCGCCTAACGCCACGTTCGTGACGGTGCCCAGCACGCGTCCGCTCCGCACGTACACGGAGTCCGCGACGAATGTCGATGTCAGCCCGTCCGGGAACGTCGCCTTTCCGCTAAGCCGCAGCGCGAACGAATCGTCGCCCTTCCCTGTGAAGTCGATGCCGGACACGGCCTGCACGTCGCTGATCTTTGTCCCGTCCGCATCGTTCACCGTGAAGTTCGCGACGAGGCTCTCGGGCAGCCCGCGCACGTAGTCGAGCGCCGCGGCGGCGCCTTCTGGCTTCGTGAACATCGTCGCCGTGTTCATCACCCGTGCCGTCGCGCCCGAGTACACGACCTGAGTGCCCGGGGACGGCGCGAACTGCACGTTGTACGCCAGCAGCTGCCCCCACTCCGCGTACTGCTGCCGCGCCGCATCCGTATCCGGCCGCGCTTTTGCGGCGTCGTCGTTGCTCTGTACGCGGACGCCGTCCGCGATGTACCCGTCGGCCAGGTCGCTGCCGGTCAGCACGATCCGCTGCAGCTTCTGCTCCGCCTCGGTGGCGGTCATTGCTGACGTCGATCCGCAGGCAGCGGCTCCCAGCATCGCAGCGATCGCGAGCAGCGCAGCGATGCACAGCGCGAAGAATCTCATGCGTCCGCGCTCCGGTTACTTCGCCGCGCGCTCGAGGGCCCGCCCGAAGCGCATGATTGCCTCCGGGATCTCGCTCTCGGCCACGTTGCTGTAGCACAGCCGCGCGTAGTTCAGCCCCGACCCGTCGTCGAAGAACGGCTTCCCGCCGACGTACGCGACCGCCTCGTCATTGGCGGTCTCGTAGAGCCGGTGCGGATCGACGCCCTCCGACAGTTCCAGCCAGAGGAAGAAGCCACCCTCCGGCACGCTCCATCGCGCGAACCGCGTACAGCGCTCGTCGAGCGCCGCGATCATCGCGTCGCGCTTGCGCCGGTAGATATCGCAAACTCGTTCGACGTGCTGCTCGAAGCGGCCCGACTCGCAGAACTCCGACACGACCCGCGACGCCCACGGCGACACGCCCATGTCGAAGCGCATCCGCGTGATCGCATCGATGACGTTCTGATCGCCCATCACCCAACCCAGTCGCAGTCCAGTCGCGAGCGTCTTGCTGAACGTCCCGAGCAGCACCGCGCCCGTACCGCCGGCCTCCGCGAACAGCGACGGCATCGGCTCCGCGCCGAAGCTGATGCGCCCGTATGCGTCGTCCTGCACGATGAGGATGTCGTTCGCGCGGCACAGCTCGACGACGGTACGACGCTTATCCGCGCACATCGTCGCTGCTGCCGGGTTGTGGAAGTTCGAGATGGTGTACAGGAGCTTTGCGCGCTTCCCCTCGCGCCGCACGCGCTCGATCGTGCGCTCCAGCTCGTCGCAGCTCAGCCCATCGTCTTCCACCGACACGCCAGCGATCTCGGGCAGGGTGGACATGATGGTGCGCACGCTACCCGGGAAGCTCGGACGCTCGATGATCACCACATCGCCGGGATCGACGAACGTCTCGCAGATGTTCTCCAGTCCGCCCGCCGACCCGCAGACGATGACGAAGTTCTCCGCCCCGAGCTCCAGCCCTTCGCGGCGGTTAATGTCGTTCGCGAGCCACTCCCGCAGCCCCGGATATCCCTGCGGGCCGCCGTACTGCAGCGCGAACGTCCCCTCGCGCCGCAGTACGCGCTCGTTGCACGCGATCAGGTCGTCGATAGGCAGCGAATCCGGGTCGGGGATCCCGCCGGTGAGCTGGATCACCGGGACTGGAGGTGGAGGCAGCTCGCGCGCATACCACGGGCTCCACTCCATCGCCCGCCCGCGCGCCGATACCTGCTGCTCCCAGTTGTACGCCCCCTCGCGGAGGAACGCCGCCTTCTCGGAAGTCATCGTCTCAATTCCTGTTGGGGCTGAATGAATCGAATTGTACCGACCCAGCGGCCAGTCCCCAGTCCCTAGTACCCAATCCGTACCGTGCTAGCCTCCCCTCATGCCCGTATCGATGATCCTCGACACCGACATCGGCAGCGACGTCGACGACGCCCTCGCCCTCGCGTTCGCGCTGCGCCATCCCGACATTGACCTTCGCGCCGTCACGACGGTCTCCGGCGACACCGCCGTCCGCGGCCGCATCGCCAGGAAACTGCTGCTCCTCGCCGGCCGAGGCGACATCGAAGTCGCGGCGGGCGAAGCGGGCGAGGTCAGCCAGCCGAACCGCCAGCCCTACTCTGGTCACGAGGGCGAGGGCTTCCTCGAACCGTTGGACGATCTCCCGCTGTCAGAGCGCGACGGCGTCACGCTCCTCCTCGAAGAGTGCGAGGCGCATCAGTACGAGGTTGCCACCGTCGGCATGCAGTCGAACATCGCCGCGGCGCTCGAGCGCGACCCGTCGTTCGCCCACGAAGTCTCGCGCCTCGCCGTCATGGGCGGGGTCTTCGCGCCCGTGCGCTTCCTCGAGAACGTCCTGCCGGCGTCGGTCGATCACAACCTCAACGTCGATCAGCCTGCGTCGATCCGCGCGCTCAACGCCGGCTTCGCGAACATCATGTACGTCGGCGTTGACGTCACCTTCAGCACATGGCTCACGCGCGCGCATCTCGAGCGCCTGCGCGCCGGTGATCCTCTCTGTCAGGCGCTGGCGGCGCAAATCGACGTCTACACTGCGGACATGCGGAAGCGCGGCCGCGGCATGATCCCCGACGAATACGTCGCGCTGCTGCACGACCCGCTGACCGTCACCTGCATGGTCGACCGACGCTTCGTCACGTCCGAGCGTCTGCCCGTCACCGTCGCGATGCACAACGGTCACGTCCGCACGTTCATCGATCCCGCCGAAGGCCGCGAAGCGGAAGTGATCCGCTCCGTCGATGCGCCTGCGTTCGCCGACTTCTGGTTGGAGACGGTGCTCGGTTAGCAGCCGCGCGCGGCGGCTCAGAATGGAGATTAGCGTGGATGTCGCGACCAACCTCAAAGTACTCAAGCGAAGCCGGACGCGGCCCCAGGCGGGAGATGTATTCGCGATGCAACTTCCCGACAACCGTTATCTTTTCGGCAGGGTGATCGGCGCAGACATCCCGCGCGAGCGCGCCCCGATGCCTGGGGCAAACTTGATCTACGTGTACGATGTGGTGACGGATTGCAAGGAGCCGGCCTCGCCGCTTCTCCCAGACAATCTGCTGTTGCCCCCGGTCTTCACGAATCGACTCCCATGGACGAAGGGTTACTTCGAGACAGTCGAGCACCGAACCCTACACCCTCAAGATCTCCTACCGCGCCACTGCTTTCAGGGGTTGGCGGGCGAATTGTTCGACGAGAGTGGCCGCAGGCTCGACCGGCGCTCTGAACCTTGCGGGGTTTGGGGTGTAGCAAGCTACCGAAGGCTCGATGATCTCATCAGCGACGCTGTTAACATCCCGCGGTGCCTGTGATCAATTGCCGGGATTTGGGCCAGTCGTCCGTGGGAGATCGCTATGTGTGGGTCGTGCCGGTAAGCGCCCTGATGGCGACACATCCGTAGCAGCGCTCCTCCCTGCTTGGAAATGATCACGTCCGTCCTCCGCGCTTGCTGACCAGCCCGTTAGTCATGGCAGCCGGCTGCCCCGCGTCATGCTGAGCGGAGCGAATCATCTAGTCGCGAGTCCGCGCCGTTGTTGATTATCGATGCCGATCGAGCGGAACGCCGCAGCGCGGTATCGGCAGTCCGTGCGATCATGAGCCAATGGACGTAGATGCCATCATCATCGGCGCCGGCGCGGTCGGCCTCGCCGTCGCTGCCGAGCTCTCGAAGACTCGCCAGGTCGCCATCGTCGAGCGCCATGGCACGTTCGGCCTCGAGAACAGCAGCCACAACAGTGGCGTCATCCACGCTGGCATCTACTATCCGACTGGCTCCCTGAAGCACACCCCTTGCATCGAAGGCAACCGCCTGCTCTACGAGTGGTGCGACGACCACGGCGTCCCTGCCGTACGCCTCGGGAAGCTCATCATCGCCGTCGACGACACCGAGCTCGATGCGCTCGACGCCGTCGCCGAGCGTGCACACGAGAACGCCGTCCCTGGCATGTCGCTGATCCGCGACGAGACGCAGCTCCGCGACCTGGAGCCATCCGTCCGATGCGTCGCCGCCCTGTACTCCGCGAGCACCGGCGTCGTCGATCAGTTCGAGCTGATGAAGTCGTACGCGGCCGCCATCGAGGAGCGCGGCGGTTGGATCGCGCTCAAGCACGACGTCCACGCCATCGCCCGCGATCCACGTGGCTTCGCCGTCACGATGATCGGCCCGGACGGCGCCGAAGCCACCATCACCAGCGAGATCGTCGTGAACAGCGCTGGCGTCGGCGCGCCGGCGATCGCGTCGATGCTTGGCTACGACCTCGACGGCACCGACGCCAGCCCGCGGATGCGCCAGACCGTGAACAAGGGCCGCTACTACGACGTCGTCACGCCCGCGAAGGCGCGCATGCTGCGCCACCTCGTCTACCCGGTGCCCGAGCACGCGAAGGGTGGCCTCGGCGTGCACGTCACAATCGACGTCGCCGGCCTCGTGCACCTCGGTCCCGACACGGAGTGGCTCGACGACGGCGTTCCCCTCGACTACCGCTCCGACGACACCCGACGCGCCGATTTCCACGCCGCCGCGATGCGCTATCTGCCCCGGCTCGAGCCGGACGACATCGCACCCGGACAGGTGGGCTATCGCCCGAAGCTCCAGACGCCCGGCGGCGAGATCGCGGACTTCCTGATCTGGCACGACCGCGGATACGTGCACCTGGGCGGCATCGAGTCGCCCGGCCTCACCGCGAGCCTCGCGATCGGGCGCCACGTCGCCGCGCTGCTCTGATGCGCGTACTACTCGCGTGGAGCGCTTTCGCGTCTTCGCGGTTACGATGATCGCGCCATGACCGACGACCGAAAGACCGCGGTGATCACCGGCGCCAGCAGCGGCATAGGCGCCGCCGCCGCCCGCCACCTGCACGGCGCCGGCTTCGACGTCGTCCTCGGCGCGCGGCGGATCGAGCGCCTCCGCGAAGTCGCCGATGCGACCACCGGCACGGCGATCCAACTCGACGTGAGCGACCGCGCCAGCGTCGAGGCGTTCGCGGCGCAGATCGACCGCTGCGACGTGCTGGTGAACAACGCCGGCGGCGCGCTTGGCCTCGAGCCGCTCGCGGAGTCGGACGATGATCACTGGCGTCAGATGTGGGAGAGCAACGTCTTCGGCCTGATGCTCGTCACCCGCGCGCTGCTGCCGAAGCTCGAAGGGTCCGGCGACGGTCACATCGTGAACATCGGCTCGATCGCCGGCATCGAGGTCTACCCGGGCGGCGCCGGCTACACCAGCGTGAAGCACGCCGTCCGCGCAATTTCCGAGACGCTGCGCATCGAGCTGCTCGGCACTCGCATTCGTGTCACCGAGATCGCGCCCGGTGCGGTCGAGACAGAGTTCAGCCTTGTTCGCTTCGACGGCGACGAATCCCGAGCCGCGAAGGTCTACGAAGGGATGACGCCCCTCTCCGCTGACGATATCGCCGAATGCATCACCTGGTGCGTCACCCGCCCGCCGCACGTGAACATCGACCACCTCGTCGTCCGCCCCCTCGCCCAGGCCACGGCCACGCAGGTCGCCCGCGGGAAGGGCCTCTAGACTCATAACTCAGAACTCACCGCGCCCGATGTAACCTTTCCACGCCCTCCCCCGTCTAACTGATTCGGAAGGGAGAAGAAGCGTGGAGGACACCGAGCGCGGCACCGCCCTCGCCCTGCTCGAACGCGCGAAGTCCGGCGACAAGGACGCCTTCGGGCAGCTCGCCGAGGAGCATCGCGAAGCCCTCCTGCGCCTCTGCTACAAGATGACCGGTTCGCCCGAGACCGCCGAGGACCTCGTCCAGGAGACGTTCCTCAAGGCCTACTCCAAGTTCGGCACCTTCGAGCTCCGCTCGTCGATCGGCACGTGGCTCTACCGTATCGCCGCCAACGCCTGCCTCGACCACCAGCGCAGCCGCAAGCCGTGGGACCTCGAGAAGCGCTGGGAGTGGTTCCGCGAGAACGACGCCCTCGCGAAGCAGATGGAGCAGAGCCTCTACCTCTCGCCCGAGAAGTCGGCCGAGGTGAAGGAAGTCGCCGCCACCTGCATCAACTGCATCACCATGTCGCTGCCACCCAAGCAGCGCGCCGCGATCGTCCTCTGCGACCAGATGGGGCTCTCGCGCGAAGAAGCCGCCCGCGCGATCGATGCCTCCGTGGCCTCCGTAAAGACGGAGCTGCACCGCGCGCGCAAGACCATGACCGGCGTCTTCGAGGACCACTGCGCGCTCGTCGACGCGAAGAACGAGTGCAATGCATGCACCGTCGCCGGGCACATCAAGCGCGGCGACAACCGCGACACGAAGGAGCAAGCGCGATGAATTGCACCGAAGCGACGAGCCTGATGTCCGACCTGCTCGACGAAGAGCTCGCCGAGGACGCCCGCAGGGCCATTGAGTCGCACATCGCGTCGTGCGATGCCTGCGCCCGGGAGCTGCGCGCCCTCCGCCGCACCGTCCGCTTCGTCCGCGGGAACGCCGGAACAACGCTCGTTCCCGGCACGCCCGGCGGCGTCTACAACGACTTCACGCAGGCGATCGCCGACCCGTCGTACGACCGCACACCGCTCGAAGTCATCGTGCAATTTCTGGCGCCGGATGCGCCGGAGGAAAGGACCGCATCATGAAGACCGACGTCATCGTCCTCGGCGCCGGAGTCGCCGGCCTCGCCACCGGCGCGCTCCTCGCGAAGCAGGGCAAGCGCGTGGTCGTGCTCGAGAAGGGCAACCAGCCCGGCGGCCGCGCCTACACGTATGAGGAGAAGGGCTTCACCCTCAACTACGGCCCGCATGCCATGTATACCCCGCTGACCGGTGTGCTCGGCGACCTTCTCCGCCGCCTCGAGATCGCGCCGTTCGAGTACGGATGGCCTGACCCGCTGAAGGCCGCCTGGGCCATCGGCGACCGCTTCGGCACGATGGGCGCCAAGCCGCACCAGGTGCTCACGACGCCGCTCTTCCCCCTCGGCAGCCGCCTGCAGCTCACGAAGCTCATGGCCGCCATCAAGTTCGCGAAGCCGGAACAGCTCGCAGGCCAGACCTACCGGGAGTGGGTCGAACGCCACACCGGCGACGAGCTGATCCGCAAGTTCGCGCTCGCCCTCGGCGTCGTGAACACCTACACACGCCCGTCCGGCGATCTCGACGCTGGCTTCGTCATGCGCCACTTCCAGCGCAACGTCTTCGCGAAGGACTACGTCGGCTACATGAGCGGCGGCTGGCGCACGATGTACGACGCCTTCCGCGAGTCGCTCGAATCGCACGGCGGCAGCGTGGTGTGCGGCGCGCGCATCGACCGCCTCGAGATCACCGACGGCCGCGTCACAGCCGCCGTCACGTCCGACATCCGGTACGAAGCGGATGCCTTCGTGTGCACGCTCCCGCCGCAGGATGCGCCGCAGATCGCCGAGACCGGCACGCCGCTTGCCGCCGAACTCGAACAGTGGTCGCACGCCGACGACGTCCGCGCCCTCACGATCGAGCTGGGCTTCAGCCGCCGCCTCCGCACCGACATCACCTTCGTGTACGACGCCGACCGCGACCTCTACTACAGCCTCCATTCCGAAGTGACGCCAGACCTCGCACCGAACGGCTCGCAGCTCCTGCACGCGATGGCGTACCTCTCCAACGATGAAGCGTCCGACGACCAGGCGATGGCCGTCCGGAAGGCAGAGCTGATCGACGGCCTCAACCGCCACTTCCCGGACTGGCGAGAGGCGACGGTCGTCGAGCGCTCGCTGACTGGCGCCGTCGTCGCGCCCGTGCGACGCACACCCGAACAGGAGTCGCGCCGCGTGCCGCTGCGGTCAGCGTCCGCATCGAACCTGCTATTCGCCGGCGACGGCCGCGATCTTCCGTACAACCTCTCGCAGATCTCGCTCGCCTCGGCGATGGAAGTCGCGGACACGCTTGCCGCGCTGTCGTCGCCGACAGTGGCGACGCACCCTGCTTCCGTGGCGTAGCTCGGCGTTGGCCGGTATGAACCGGAAGTGCACGCAGCACTTCCGGTTTTCCGGTGCCCCCGAACGTCGACGTTTCCCGATCGCGTTGCAGCTACGTCTCTCAGCCGTTGTCAAACCTGCCCACAGTGAGGAAACATAGAGGCGTGACTTGGCTTGTCGTTGGACTCATCTTTGTCGCCGGCGGCATCTTCGCGATGCGTAATCCCGGCGTCTACGAGAGGACGCACGGCCGACCGACGCCGCGGATCTTGTGGATGCCAGCTAGCATCGGGGCGCTCATCTTAGGTGTGTTGATGGCGTGCCTTGGCCTATTCATACTTCTGCGCTGATGTGCCAGCCCGTCGGGACAGGTCCGTCCGGCATGCGTAACCGCGATACCATTCGCCCGTGACGCAGCAACGCGGTGACTCCGGCAAGCTCATCGTCCTCGAGGGCGGCGAAGGCAGCGGCAAATCCCGCCTTCAGCGCGCGCTCGCGGAGCGCCTCACTGCGAACGGGCTCCGCGTCGTCACCACCCGAGAACCCGGCGGCACGCCGCTCGGCGAGCGCATCCGCGACATCCTGCTCGCGGATCGCTCGGTCGACGATCCGCTCGCCGAGTTGCTCCTCTTCGAAGCGGCGCGCGCACATCTCGTGCAGGAGATTGTCCGCCCGAGCCTCGCGGCCGGCGCGATCGTGCTCTGCGATCGATTCGCCGCATCGTCGGTCGCGTACCAGTCTGTCGGCCGCGGCCTGCCGCGCGATGTGGTCGAGCGCGCGAACGCGATCGCTACCGACGGCCTGACGCCGGACCTCACGCTGCTGCTCGATCTGCCGGTCGAACAGGGCCTCGCGCGCCGCGCGGCCGGCGGCGGCGAGAACGCCTTCGACCGCGAAGACATCGCGTTCCACCAGCGCGTCCGCGACGCGTACCTCGAGCTCGCGCGCGCGAACTCCGGCTCCTGGCGTGTCATCGACGCCTGCCAGCCGTTTGATGCGGTGCTCAATGACGCACTCACTGCCATCCGCGTCATCTTGGCCGAGGCGCCTACTCGCTGACCGCGAGTGCAACACGAGAGCAGGGAGAGCTGACCATGAGTCTCACGCTATTCGGCTCCGTGGCAGTCGGCACGATGTTCACGATGTACTGGCTCGAGGATCGGTCGCCATGGTTCGTGCTCGCGTTCGCCGCCGCTTGTGCAGCCTCAGCGCTCTACGGCCTGCTCGCCGGGACGCCTCCCTTCGCGATCGTTGAGATCTTGTGGGCAGGCGTAGCGATGCAGTGATTCCGGAAGCGGCGCTCGGAGTCGCGTGGGTGGATGCCGCAGGGGTAGACGCGAATTCCGTTCCAACCAGACTCTTTTCACCACCCGTTTGCCTCGTCTGATTCGCTACCGGCTAAAATGCGCTCGGCGGGCGGGGCGGAAGGATCCGGGCCGATGAGACTTGCTGGAGCGCGCATCCCTCGCGCATTCCCCCGCGCGCGCCTCCCCCTCATCCCCATCGCTGCGATAGCAATCCTCGCGGCCGCCGCCCTTGCCTCGAACGAACTGTCGTCCCCACACCCCACGCTCGACGTCGCCGCATCGGTTGACTCCATGTCCTACACGTTCGGCGCGGAGAACTCGTGGGTTCGCGTCCAGAACATCGGCGCCAACCCCGCGACGGTCAATGTCTCTTACTACAACGAATCCGGCCAGCTCGTGGGCCAGGACTCCTGCCCGTCGGCGGCGTGCCCGCCGATCGGCCCAGGCCAGGGCTGGACGTTCTTCCAGGCGTCGCAGCCGCAGCTCGCCTTCGGATATCGAGGCTCCGCGGTCGTCGATAGCGACCAGCCGATCGTCGCGCTGCAGGCGAAGGACATCCGCCGCAACGGCGCGTTCCTCATCGACGGCCACACGACGACCACCAACGCCGGCTCCAGCCGCATGTACCTGCCGCAGATCTCCAGCCACGACGGTCCGCAGCAGGACTGGAACGGCCGCTTCGCCGTCGAGAACCTCAGCGACACCGTCGCCTGTGTAACGCTGACCTACGTCAGCAACTACACCGACTCCGAGATCGCCTGGGATCCATACAAGCTCGGCACCAGCGGCTCGAAGCAGCAGTTCTGCCCGAACGGCGGCCGGCCGCTCGCGGCGCACGCGACGTTGTTCCGCGACCCCGACACGTTCGGCGTGCCCGGCGGCTTCACCGGCTCCGTGCGCATCGAAACATCCGACAACGCGCTCGGCGTGAAAGCCGATCAGCAGAAGCTCCTCGCCACCGCCGACACCTGGAACAGCATCTACAACCCGTTCGCGTCGTATCGCGCGATCGACCAGAGCGAGATGAGCCAGACGGTGCTGTTGCCGCTCGTCGACCGCGAAGTGGGCCCTAACAACGGCTACAGCACGCACTTTGAAATCGAGAACAAGGATCCGTCGAAGCCGGCGATCGTGCGCGTGCAGTTCTCCGGCTATGACCTCGACCACGGCGGCGCGTTCGTCGCGAAGGAAGCACTGTTCGGCATCGCGGGTGCGCGGCTCTGCTTCCAGGACCGCGACGACTACGCGAACTGCCTCGCGCCCGGCGATGCGCTCCCGCACAACTTCGTCGGCACCGCGCGCGTCACTGCGACACAGCCGATCGGTGTGATCGCGAGCCGCAGCAACCGTTTTGGCGACAACTACACCGACTACCGCGCCTCCCGACCAGAGGACGCTGGCACGCGAGTGCTGCTGCCCGTGATGAACAAGAACTACGGCCCGTACCAGGGGCACAGTGGGTGGAACTCGTACTTCCGCGTGCTCGTCGCCGACGGCGGCTACGCGAACGTACGCATCCGATACCTCGGCCTCGACCTGCCGGGCGGCGAGCAGTCGTACACCATCGGCGTGAACCGCGAAGCGACGGTCTTCCAGCCGGCCGAAGCCATGCTCCCGAACGGTTTCGCCGGCACCGCCATCCTCGAATCCGATCGCCCGATCGTCGCCCTCGCCAACCTCTCAACCGACGTCTTCACCGGCGATACCGACCTGCTGTACAACGGCATCGCGCTGCGCTGACCGCCGGCATGCTTGACTTGGTGCGGCGTAGACTGTTGCGATGAGTCTCTCGTTCTCGTCCCGCGCGCTTCGCCGTGACGCCCTCCCCCGCATACCCGACGCCGCATACTCCGCCGCCGCGCTGCTCGCCGCCGTCGCGTTCGCGATCGCCGCGCTCTACGCACATCCCGCGATGTTCGCCATCGCCGCGGTGCTCGCACTCGGCGCGGCTGTCGCCCTGTACGAGCCGCGCGTCATCGGCCCGATGCTCGTGCTGGCGCTGCCGCTCGAGATCTCGAAGATCGCGTTCCCGTTCCTCACCACCCGCTCCGAGCTCGGCGGAGGCCTCGGTCCGACGTCCGTGGTCGATGCCGGCCGCCTCGTCGTCGCGATCGCGTTCATGGTGTGGCTCATCCGCCCCGGCCGTCCCCGCGCCGACGTGCTCCCGACGTCCATCCTCACGCTCCCGCTCGCGCTGCTCTTCGCCGTCTATGCCATTTCGACGCTCTACGCCGTCGATGCCTCCGCCGCGCGCACCGAGTCGCTGCGGCTGCTGTTCTCGCTCGGGTCGTTCGCGCTGGTTCCGTTCTTCGTGCGCGACCGCGAGTCCCTGCGATGGACGCTCGGCGCGCTCGTCTTCGCCGCCTCCGGGCTGGCGATCGCCGGCATCTACCAGCAGATCACCGACACGTTCTTCTGGAACGAAGGCCTCGGCCTCTTCGGCCAGCGCCGCATCAACGCATCATTTGCCGACCCAAACCACTTCGCGCGCTTCTTGCTCGAAGGCACCATCGTCGCGCTCGTCCTGTGGTTCTTCGTCGAGCGGCGCGTGAAGTTCGCGCTCCTGCTGCCGGCGATCGCGCTCGCGATGCTCACGCTGGTCTTCACTGGCTCGCGCGGGTCGTGGATCGTGGGCCTCGTGGTACTGCCGATCACCGTCGCCGCGCTCCCCGTCGCGCGGTCACTGCGTCTCCGGATGATCGGCATGGGCGCCGCAGTGCTGGCGCTCGTCGCGTGCGTGCTCGCAGCGTTCAATCCGTACTTCAGCAACCGCGTCGACACCTTCAAGTTCGGCTTCGAAGCGGCGGGCGCGCGGCCGTATCTCGTCGAAGCGGGCCTGAACATGTTCACCGACCACCCGCTTACGGGCGTTGGTGCCGGCGGATACCAGCGCGCGTTCGAGGACGACTACTACGGCTACAAGGACCCGAAGATCAAAGCGAATATCACCATGTCGCACACGTCGGCCGTCACGATCCTCGCCGAGCTCGGCGTGATCGGAGCGGTCGCCGTGCTGTTCGTGATCGCGCGATGGGCGCAGCTCCTGCGCGACACCGTTCGGCGGGCTGATCCGGAGCTGAAGGCCGCGCTCGCCGGCGTCGCGATGATCTCCGTGATCATCTTCCTCGGCTCTCAGACCGAAGGCCGCTTCCTCGAAGATCCGTTCCTCTGGCTCGCGGCCGGCCTCGCCGTCGCCATCGACACGATCATCGTCGCCGAGCGCGGTGGCCCGACCGTCGTGCCGGATCGGATCGACGACGACATCACCGAGCCGTGAGAGTCGTCTACCTCGCCGACGCGCCGTATATCCACACTCGCCGCTGGGTCGAACACTTCGTACACGCCGGATGGGATGCGCACGTCATCAGCTTCCGGCCCGCCGAGATCCCCGGCGCGACGGTGCACTACGTCGACGGCCTAGAGGCGTTCGGCAAGTCGCGATACATCGTGCACGCGCGACGCGTCGGAGCGCTCGTCCGCGAGCTGGAGCCGGACCTGCTGCACGCGCTGCACCTCACGAGCTACGGCTTCCTCGCCGCGCTCTCCGGCACGAAGCCGTCGATCGCATCGGTCTGGGGCACCGACATCCTGGAAGCGCCGCTCCTCTCGCCGCTACACCGATGGCTCACGCGCTACGCGTTGTCGCACGCCGGAGCCGTCACCGCCACCGGCCTCCTCCTCGCCGAAGCCACGCTCGAGCACATGCCCGCCGGCAAGCCTGTCAGTGTGATCCCGTACGGCGTCGATCTTGAGCGCTTCGCGCCGGGGCCGCGCGAACACCGTGAGCCACTCACCGTCGGCGCTGTCGCCCGGTTGTCGCCAGAGAAGGGCTTCGAGCATCTCCTCCGCGCGATCACGCTCCTCCGCGATCGCGGCACCGAAGTCCGGTGCGTGCTCGCCGGCGACGGTCCGTCGCGCGAATCGCTCGAGCGCCTCGCCGCCGAGTTGCGCCTCGACGGCCGCGTCGACTTCGCCGGCGAAGTCGCGCACGAGGACGTCCCCGGCGTCCTGCAGCGCCTCGACGTCTTCGTCATGCCGTCCACTGCCGAGGGCTTCGGCGTCTCAGCGATCGAAGCCAGCGCCATGCGGCTGCCGATCGTCGCGTCGGACGTCCACGGGATCCCCGACGTCGTGCTCGATGGCGAGACGGGCGCCCTGGTCCCACCCGCGAAGCCTGCGGCGCTCGCCGACGCAATCGAGCGTCTCGTCCGCGACCCCGCCCTCCGCGCCGCCATGGGCGATGCCGGTCGCTCGTTCGTCGAGCGCAACTACCGCTGGCAGGACAACGCCGCGCTCATGGAGCAGCTGTACGAGAAGATGGTCAGCTCGCCGATGGCCTGAGTTGCGATTTTCGGGCCAAACCCTTGCATAATCGCAGCCACCTGCGATAGCATCCTCTAGCACTCCTACGTCGCGAGTGCTAAAACCAACTCCGGACCAGATTCACCGCACACCAACCACACAGGAGGAAGACGTGGCGAAGGCTGCAACGACGTCAAGAAAACCCGCCCGGAACGGCGCAAAGGCTGCGGCGCCCGCACGCAAGGCCGTCTCCGCGCGCTCGGCCACCGCGACCAAGCTCGTGCCGCTGCACGACCGGTTGGTCATCCGGCCCACCGTCCAGGAGGAGGTGCTCGCCAGCGGCATCGTCATCCCGGACACCGCGAAAGAGAAGCCGCAGCAGGGCGACGTCATCGCCGTCGGCCCCGGCCGCCTCGATGACGACGGCAAGCGCATCGCGATGGACGTCAAGCTCGGCGACCGCGTCCTCTACGCGAAGTACACCGGCCAGGAAGTGAAGATCGACCAGGAAGAGCTGATCGTCCTCTCCGAGAAGGACGTGCTCGCAAAGGTCAACTAACGATCCGCCAGCGCACCCGGCGACCGTGAGCCTACGCCGCGGTGCGTCGCGCCCGCGCGAGTGAGAAATAGCGACAGGAGTCACACAGGAAATGGCAAAGCAACTCGTATTTGATGAGGAGGCGCGTCGGTCGCTTAAGACCGGCGTCGACGCCCTCGCCGACGCCCTGAAGGTCACCCTCGGTCCGCGCGGCCGCAACGTCGTGCTCGACAAGAAGTTCGGCGCGCCGGCGGTCGTGAACGACGGCGTGTCGATCGCGAAGGAGATCGAGCTGAAGGATCCCTTCGAGAACATGGGCGCCCAGCTCGCGAAGGAGATCGCGACCAAGACGAACGACGTCGCCGGCGATGGCACCACCACCGCGACAGTCCTGGGCCAGGCGATGGTCCGCGAGGGCATGAAGAACGTCGCTGCCGGCGCCAACCCCATGGCGCTGAAGCGCGGCCTCGAAGTCGCAGTGAAGGCCGCCGTCGACAACATCCGCGACCTCGCGACCCCCGTCGCCGGCCGCACGCAGATCGCGCAGGTTGCGACGATCTCCGCCGCCGATGCCGAAGTCGGCGAGATGATCGCCGAAGTCATGGAGAAGGTCGGCAAGGATGGCGTCATAACCGTCGAGGAGTCGAAGGGGCTGAAGTTCGAGACGGAATTCGTCGAGGGCATGGCCATCGACCGCGGCTACGTCTCACCGTACTTCGTCACCAACAGCGAGCGGATGGAGGCCGCGCTCGAAGAGCCGTACATCCTCATCACCGACAAGAAGATCTCCGCCGTTGCCGACATCCTGCCGGTGCTCGAGAAGGTCCTGCAGGTGACAAAGAACTTCGTCATCATCTGCGACGACCTCGACGGCGAGGCGCTCGCGACGCTCGTCGTGAACAAGCTGCGCGGCACGCTGAACGCGCTCGCCGTGAAGGCGCCGGGCTTCGGCGACCGCCGCAAGGCCATGCTCGAGGACATCGCGATCCTCACCGGTGGCACCTTCATCACCGAGGAGATGGGTCTGAAGGTCGAGAACGCCCAGGTCGCCGACCTCGGCCGCGCCCGCCGCGTCGTTTCCACCAAGGACGAGACGACGATCATCGAAGGCTACGGCACCGACAAGGCGCTCCAGGATCGCATCCGTCAGATCAAGGCACAGACCGACGAGGCCACGTCCGAGTTCGACCGCGAGAAGCTCCAGGAGCGCCTGGCGAAGCTCGCTGGCGGCGTCGCCGTCATCAAGGTCGGCGCAGCGACCGAAGTCGAGCTGAAGGAGAAGAAGCTCCGCGTCGAAGACGCGCTGTCCGCGACGCGCGCTGCCGTCGAAGAGGGCATCGTGCCGGGCGGTGGTGTCAGCCTTCTCCGGGCGATCTCCGCGGTCACTGCCGCGAAGGAGAAGCTCCAGGGCGACGAGCGCACCGGCGCCGCGATCCTCGAGCGCGCGCTCGAGGAGCCGACCCGCATCATCGCCGAAAATGGCGGCGAAGAGGGCTCGGTCGTCATCGAGAACATCCGCAACGGCAAGGGCAAGACGTGGGGCTTCGATGCCCGCAATAACACCTACGCGGACATGCTGAAGGCCGGCATCATCGACCCCGCCAAGGTCACCCGCTCGGCGCTCGAGAATGCTGCGTCGATCGCGGCCATGGTGCTGACGACGGAGACGCTGGTGACGGAGATCCCGGAGCCGCCGTCCGCCGCCCCGGCCCCGCCGCCGATGGACTACTAGCCGCCACCGAACCGCAACGGAATGACAGCGGGCATCGAGAGATGCCCGCTGTTCCTTTTCCTGAGGCTTACTTCGTCACCTGTCAGCGACATGCCGCTGACAGACTGAAAGACTGAGGCTCGCTACTTCACCCGGAACTGCGTCCGCAGCAGCGCGTCAAACGCCCGGTCCGGCAGCATGCGCCGCGTCATCAGCAGCATCCGCGCGCCCGCGGTGATCACGTAGCGCGTCCTCGGTCGCCGCGCCGCCGCCGCCTTCTCGATGACTTTCCCGACGACTTCCGGCTCCGCCGCCATGTTGCCGCGATACGTAGCCTGCACGCGCTGCGTCACTACGTCGTTTAGCGCGCCGTACGGCGACTCGCCGTTCGATGACATCGTCCCGAGCGATGTCTCCTCGAACGCGGTACGGATCGCGCCCGGCTCGATCACCACCACGTCGATCCCGAACGGACGCACCTCGAAGCGCAGCGCGTCGCTGATCGCCTCGACGGCGTGCTTCGTGGCGTGGTAGAAGCCCCCACCCGGGAACGTCATCCGCCCGCCCATCGAGCTGACGTTGATCACGCGGCCCCAACCCTGCTTGCGCATCCCCGGCAGCACCAGCTGCGTCATGCGCGTCAGTCCGAAGACGTTGGTCTCGAACTGCGCCCGGACCTGCTCCATCGGCACTTCTTCGATCGGGCCGTCCTGCGAGTACCCGGCGTTGTTGACGAGCACGCCCACCGCGCCCTCCGCCGCCTCGACCGCGGACACCGCCGCCAGCATCGACGGCTCGTCGCACACGTCGAGCTGCAGCGTCTTGCACCCTTTCTCCGCCAGGTCTGCGATGGACTCCAGCCGCCGCGCCGTCGCGTACGTCGTCCATCCGCGCTCCGCGAACCGGATCGCCGCCGCCCGCCCGATACCCGTCGAGCACCCCGTGATCAACACTGCCTTCGAGATCGAGGTGTCGCCCATCATCGCCTCCGTCGTTCGCGCTTGTCGCAGGTGCACCGATATTCGCCATCGCCGCAGGCATTGTCAAATCCACACGCGACGCTCCCAGTCTGGCGGCGAGCCCTCCCTTCCGATCCGGGAGTTCGTTCTGTGCCACACGCAGTTCGTGTATGCTCGTCGGAATCGCCGCCGCGCAATTCAAGAGGAGTGCGGGGATGGACAAGACGATATCGGCCTACTTCGCCGCGTGGAACGAGACCGACGCTGCTAAAAGGGAGCAGCTCCTGCGGAATTCGATAGCCGAAGATACGGAGATCATCGACCCGACGGGACGCGCTACGGGCGTCAGCGGCTTCGGCGATCGTATCGGGCGCTTCCAGCAATCAGCGCCCGGCGCGAAGGTGCTACCTGCCTCCGGCGTCGACTCTCACAACGAGTTCGAGCGTTACGCCTGGAAGATCACGCAGCCAGACGGCGCCACGATCGTCGATGGCATCGACGTCGTCGACGTCGCTCCGGACGGCCGTCTACAGCGTGTCGTGATGTTCTTTGGCCCTTTACCGCCAGCAGAAAGCTGAGCGCTCGCCCGAGAGTCGCGGACAAACGGAGGCGCGGCAAAAGCCGCGCTTCCTTCCTCCCGCTGGCGCCGCCGACGCTAGGTCTGCGTCATGTGGCGGCGGCCGAAGCGGTAGTGACCGCTGGTGTCCGGCACCGCGGCGTTGATCAACGCCGTCAGCAGCAGGAACGCGATCAGCCACACGCCCATGGCGAGCAGGGTGTTCACCTCGATGATCCCCTGGTCCCACGTGCGGTTACGGAACGCGCTGCTGAAAGGCCGCACGAACGGCCACGACACATCCTTGATGAACCGCACGAAGCTGCTGCTGTTGCTCGCCCCGAAGGCGTACAGCGCGAACCGCAGCCCCAGCAGCGCCTCCAGCGCCGTGATCAGCGCCGCCAGCACCATGTTCACGCGCGCCGGCAGCGATGCCAGGTACGTGTCCCCATGCTCCTCGACGTACTCCGCGTGCGACGGGGCCGCGTACGCGTCGTCCGCGTATTCCTCGCGCGCGACCGGCGTCCGCTCACGCACCGGCGCGTCCACGCCGTCGTCCCGCACGTACCGCTCTCGCGGCATCGTGCCCGTTGTACCGCGCGTGTCGTCGTCGTAGACCACGTCGCGGTCGTCGTCTCGAACGATTCTTCGTCTGAACATCTCGCTTCTCCTTCCACACCACCGCCGCGAGACTCGGCGGCTCGCTTCCAGCCTAGACGCCGTTCGTACCTGCGCCGTAACACTGCAACGCGACACGGGTTACGCGCGCATGGCAAGCAAGCTTCGATCACATTCGATTCAATTAGGTGTTACGGAGCAGCGCGCGAACGCAATGCGCGTGTGAGCGATGTTAAATGCGCTTTTGACGAGCAGTGTTTGTTTACAGCCGCTTCGCAGCGGTAACCAACTCGCCGGCGACTTCGTACCGTCCGAACGACGGCACGACATACACCCCGTTTACGAACGGCCGGCACTCCTCCAGCAGCTCGATCGCGTGCGCCAGGCCCTCGGCGATGCCGTTCTCGCCCGCCCGACGCATCCGCTCGCGCACGTCCTCGGGCACGAAGACTCCCGCCAGCTCGTTGTGGATGAACTCCGCGTGCCGGTAGCTCTGCAGCGGCATGATGCCCACCAGCACCGGCACCTCGATTGGCCCCAGCCGCTCGAGGAAGCTCTGCAGGATCTCGGCGCTGTACACCTGCTGGGTCATCAGCACGTCTGCGCCCCCCTCGACCTTGCGCCGCACCCGGTCCAGCTCCAGCTCCACGTTGTCCGCCGTCGGATTCGCTGCGCACGCCACGAAGAACTCCGTGCCCTTGCCGATCGAGTTTCCGGCCCAATCCGTCCCGTTGTTCAGCATCTTCAGGATCTTGATCAGCCCGACCGAATCGACGTCCCACACGCCCGAAGCGCGCGCGTACTCGCCCGCCGAAGGCGGGTCGCCGGTCAGCGCAATGACGTTGCGGATGCCAAGGGCATGCGCCCCAAGCAGGTCGCTCTGGATCGCCATCAGGTTCCGGTCCCGCGACGTGAAGTGAATGATCGGTTCGACGCCGACCCGCGCATCCATCAGCACGGCAAGCGCGATCGCGCTCATCCGCACCCGCGCCATCGGGCTGTCGCCGATGTTGATGCAGTCCACGCCCAGGGCCTTGAGGTGCGTCGCGCCCTCGAGCACCTTCCGCGGGTTCAACCCGCGCGGCGGATCCAGTTCGACGCTCACCACGAACTCGCCGGCCGCCAGCTTCTCGCGCAGCGTCCGCCGCTCCGGCGCCGCAACAGTTATTGGACGGCTCTCCGGCGTTTCGATGACGGCCACGCCGCGCCCGCGCGTGTTCCACTCGCCCGCCAGCGCCTCGCGCATCGCCGCGGTGTGCTCCGGTGTCGTGCCGCAGCATCCGCCGACGATGTTCGCCCCCGCCTCGACGAGCTTACGTGTGTACTCCGCGAAGTAGTCCGGAGTCGACGGATACAGCAGCCGCCCGTCCACGAAGCGCGGCAGCCCCGCGTTCGGCATCGCAGATAGGCGGATCGATGCCGTCGCCGACATCTGCTCGATCACCTCGAGCACCGGCTGCGGCCCCAGGCTGCAGTTGATCCCGGCGACGTCCGCGCCGAGCGAGCTCGCGACGTTGGCCACCTCGTCCGGCGGCTCGCCGCCCATCGTCCGGCGGTCGCGCTGGAAGGTCATTTGCGCCACAATCGGCAGGTCGCACGCTTCTTTCACCGCCAGCACTGCCTCTCGCAGCTCGAGCAGGTCCGGAAACGTCTCGAGGATCAGCAGGTCCACTCCGCCCTCGAGCAGCGCTTCCGCCTGCTGCCTGAATGCCGCACGGACCTCGTCGGGCTTCGCGTCGCCGAGTGTCTTCAGCATCCGCCCCGTCGGCCCCATCGCCCCCGCGACGAACACCTGGTGGCCGCTGATCTCGCGCGCGTCCCGTGCCAGCCGCGCGGCCTTGAAGTTGATGTCATGCACACGCGACTCCAGCCCCTGGCGCGCGAGCTGGTAGCGATTCGCCATGAACGTGTCCGTCTCGATGATGTCCGCGCCCGCCGCGATGTAGTCCTCGTGGATCCGCCGCACGATGTCCGGATGGTCGATGACCTGCGCCTCGAGGCACGCCGACGTCGGAACGCCGCGGCTGTGCAGCAGCGTGCCCATCGCCCCGTCGCCGAGCAGCACGCGCGTTTCGAGCGCCGAGATGAACGGACTCTTCATGATCGCAAAGTATATCGGCAGTAATCGGGGCTCAGCGCATCAGGAGACTGCCGCGACGCGCGGCGTTACGCGCACGACGTGGCCACGACCGCATCGGTGAGCGTTGGAGCCGGCAGTGGGGTCGAATCGCCGACCGGCGTCAGCGTCACCGAGTCGACCGAGATTCGGCTGTATCCCGGAGCGATCGGCGCGAACACCACGGATCCCAGCACGAGTGGTTGGTCCGGCTCCGGCCGGATGGCGCCGGCGCGTGGCAGCTGCGGGTTCTTCTCCTTGCTCGACACGACTATCGTGACCGTGCCCTGCTCTGCGGCCACGTCCGCTGGCCACAGCGTCCAGTTGCGCACGTCCGACCCGACCGGCACCGACACGCTCCCGGCATCGCGGATGAATCGAAGCGCCGTCGGGTCGTAGTGCAAGACGAACGACCATGACTGCAGCCCCAAGATCGGATAGCTGTCCTGATCCGTGCTGTCCCCCAGCCGGTCCGCCACCACAGAAACCGTCCGCTCCTGCGCCCCGCACGAAGACGACCCCGGCGCCATCACCCGCACCGCGCTTGAGTCCGCCAGCCGCGAGTCTTCCGTCGCGCTTTTGCTCGCGATCGTCCCCGTCAGCCACCCGAGCCCAACCACGGCCACCACCGCCGCGACGACGGCCACCCGGCGAAAGTTAGCGTTCTTCGTGAGCTGTACGAGGTCTGCCATACGCGCGTTTCATGATCGCGCAGCGAACAGGGATCCCGCCATCGCACAACCGATAAAGAGAAGTCCGGCTCAACGTCGCCGCGCTCCGGCAGCCCGAATAAGAAACGTTGGTATACTTCGAGTTGCATGTCTTCTGAAGCCGCGATTTTCTCGCACTGATGCCCGAACCCCGACACCAAGTCCGCAAAATCAGCGCCGGCGTCATTCTCGTCGATCCGGACGGCCGCGTGCTGCTCCAGCTCCGCGACGACGACCCGAAGATCATGTTCCCGGGCCACTGGGGCATCACCGGCGGCGCCGGCCTCCCCGGCGAGACGCCCGAGCAGACTGCCCGCCGAGAGGTGCTCGAGGAGACCGGCCTCACCCTCGGCGCGATCGAGCCGTTCAAGGCCTACTACTTCGCCACTAAAGGCGCCGCCGTATCGAACGGTAAGCGCGGCCCGAAGAAGCCATCGCCCGAATACGAGCTCTACCTCTACCACGCGCCCTGCGACACGCCCGCCGAATCGATGACCTGTGGCGAGGGTCGCGGCCTCCGCTTCTTCGCGCCGCACGAGCTCCCCGTCATCGACGTCGCCTACAACCACCGCGACGTCCTGATGGAGTTCTTCGCAACCCGCGCGTACGGCCGATACCTCAGCGGCGTCCCCTTCGCGGATCCCGACGCCGATTCGCCGGAGGTCGAGCCGCTCGAGCACTTTCGGGCCGCCCTCGCTGCCGGCGACCACTGGTTCGACGCGCTGCTGCAGGCGATCGCCCTCTGGCAGCGGCCCGAAGAGACTGTCGACGGTCGCCGCTACACGTACCTGATCGGCGGCGAGGCGTTCGATTGGCTGGTTCTGGCCGAGCGCCTGCTCGAGGATGCCCGCGACCTCGTCCCAGAGTCTGAAGCCGAACGCCTGCTCTTCGATGCCCGCACACCCGATCACGTAGACGACGACAAGGTCGCGGAGATCATCGGGCCGTCGAAGCACCGCGCACACCTCAACTACCTGTACGGCGTCATCGTCGAGGAGGCGCTGCAGTACGCGGTCGAGCTCGATCTGCAGAAGGAGCGCCGCACCGTCCAGATTGATGCCTGGGAGCTGATGCGCGACCCGGTCTACGAGCGCATCTACGAGCGGCCGCGTGCCGACCTGCTGCGCGACTTCCGCGACGCGAACAAACTGCCACACGACCCGGCCATCTCGCTCTCCGAGCTTCGAGAGTTCATGTACTGGCTCTTCAAGTACCGCGTCCGCACCTGCGAGCCCGCGCGCGTCGCGTCCGACACGCGCAAAGCGCTCGCACAGCTCTCGCAGATGGAAGACGCCGTCCGCCGCTCAGGCCGCCGCCCACGCCGCGCCTCGAGCGATGACCCGACGGACGGCGAGGAGATCGCCGCTCCGACCTCGAGCGTCTAACATCCAACATCGCGGCCCTTGCAGACCACTAGTTCGCGCTACCGCTATCCTCTCCGATAAGAAATGCTCCGCCGCCTGATCCTCGCCCTCTCCCGCAGCGGCGCTGCGCAGCGCGTCGCGACGCACTTCCCCGGCTTCCGTGGCTTCTCCCGGCGCTTCGTTGCGGGCGAAACGCAATCCGACGCGATTGCAGCGGTCCGCCGCATCAATGACGACGGCTACGAAGCGACGGTCTCATTCCTCGGCGAAGACGCGAGCACTCCCGACGAAGTCGATCGCGACGTCACTGAGCTGACGTCATTCGCGACTGCGGCGCGGAACGCCGGCGTGCGCTCCCACATGTCCGTGAAGCTCACTCAACTCGGCCTCGGCTTCGACCACTCGCTGGCCGAACGCTGCCTCGACACCGTCGCAGCGCACGCCGCGGACGCCGGTACCTTCGTCCGCATCGACATGGAGGACTCCCGCTACACGGTAGTCACGCTCGAGATCGCTCGCGCCGCTCGCCGCACCCACGACAACATCGGTGTCGTAATCCAGGCGTACCTTCGGCGCAGCGCCGATGACATCGCATCACTCGCCGCCGAGGGCATGCCCGTACGTCTCGTGAAGGGCGCCTACCGCGAACCGCCGGACATAGCATTCCAGTCGAAGCGCGAGGTCGAGGACAACTTCCTTCAGCTCGTCGACCTCTACTTCGAGCGCGCATCGCCCGGGGCGCGGCTCGCCGTCGCCACACACGACCCGCGCATGGTCCGCGGCGCCCTCGCCTCAGCTCGACGCCACGGCGTCCCGCGGAATCGCTTCGAGTTCCAGATGCTGTACGGCATCCGCCCGGGCCTCCAGCGCGCCCTCCGCGACCGCAGCTACACCACGCGGATCTACGTGCCGTACGGCAGCCACTGGTACCCGTACCTCATGCGCCGCCTCGCCGAGCGCCCCGCCAACCTGTGGTTCTTCCTCCAGAACGCATTCCGCCGCTGATCGCCTACTGCAAACTGTGAACTGTCTACTGTGATCTCCGGCGCCACATAGTCCATTCGCCCCATCCGCCGCCCAACCTCCCGCCTGTACCATTCCGCACGATGGACACGCTGCCGATCGAAGCGCCAAGTCTCGACGATCTGCGCGCCCGCGCGACGGCGATACCGCGCAGCATCTGGCGCCGCCGCGCTGACACATCGCTCTCCACGCTGTCCGGCGGCATCCGCCTCGCCGTCTTCACGTCGCCATTCATCGTGCGATGGGCCGCCTGGGGGATCGCGTTCCTCGTGCTGCTCATCACCAAGGTCCCGGACGAGAACCGCCAGTTCGAGCCCTGGCTGCTCATCGGCACGTTCATCCAGACCGCCGTCATCACGTTCTACGTGCCGGTCATCCGCCCGCTCTTACTCCCCGCCATCCGCCGTCGCGTCAGCGTCCCCGAAAACGCCGACGTCCTCGGCGTCGGCCTTGTAGACCTCACGCTGGCGATGGTCGCGGTGTACCTCAGTGGCGGATGGGGCAGCCCGTACTACCACTTCGCGATCACTGCGCTGCTCATCCCGTCGTTCTTCCTCACCTTCCGAGGCGTGCTCGTGCTCGCCGCTACCTTCACCGCGGCGTATGTCTTCGGCTGCATGGCCTTCGGGCAAGGCGTGCACGGCGCCTGGCGAGACAGCAGCCTCAACAGCTTCATCGGCGCCCTGGTCACGCCGATCCTCGTCGCGCTCGTGCCCAACTACCTGGGGAGCGTCCTACGCGACCTCGACGTCGCCCGCCGCGACGCCGTCGATGCGCTCGCAGACAGCGATCTGCTTTTTCGCGTCGCCCGCGCGTTTCTCGAGGGCGCCCGCGCGCTCGATGATGCGCTGCTCCGCGTCGTCTCGGCCGTCGGGGGCTCCCGATTCGACGATCTCGCCATCCTCATGCCCGATTACGACGGCAACGAGACGAAGGTCTACGCGGGCCCCGCTTCGCGGCTCAGCACGCGTGATGCAGCCGCCCTAGCGCCGCAAGACCTCGCCGAAGCGTTCGGTGACGATAGCCCGCGAACCGTCGCCGCGTCATCGCTGCCCGCGCCGCTCGACGAAAACTGCGCCGGATTCGGCTGGACCGCCGTCGCGCCGCTGCGCTCGTCCGACGGCATCGAAGGTTGGCTGCTCGCGTCCACCGTCGAGCGTCCGCTCGCGATCTCTCGCGAGGTCCGCCTGCTCGAAACGCTCGCCGGCCAGGTCGCACTCGGCGTGCGCAACGCGCGCCTCAGCGAACGCATCGCCGAACTTGCGGCCGAAGGCGAGCGCGTCCGCATCGCCCGAGAGATCCACGACGGCATCGCACAGATGGTCTTCATGCTCACGCTGAGTCTCGAGACGGCGATCGACCGCGTCGGCGGCGATCCCGAAGAGCAGCGGCGCCGACTGCGCGACCTCACCGCCCTCGCGAAGAACGCGCTATGGGAGGTACGGCAGTACATCTTCGACCTGCGCCCGCTCCTCAGCGGCGACGAGGGCCTCGTCGGCGCGGTGCAGGGCCAGGTGAAGGAGTTCCAGGCCGTCTCCGAGCTCCCAGTGGAGCTTTCCGTCGAAGGCTCGGCCCCGCGTCTGCCGATGGAGACCAGCGCCGCGCTGTACCGCATCGTGCAGGAGTCGCTCGGCAACGTCTTCCGTCACGCCCGCGCGTCGAGCGTGCGCATCGCGCTCAACTTCACCGACGCCTGCGTACGGCTCAGCGTCGAAGATGACGGCGTCGGCATCGAGGAGTCATCCAGCGCTGGCCGCATCGGCCACGGCATGGAGAACCTCGCCCGACGAGTCGAAGACATGCACGGCACCGTCGATGTCCGCAGCGAAGCCGGCTCCGGCACGCGCATCGAAGTCACTGTCCCCGCAGGAGGAACCGAATGAAGACCAGGCTGATGATTGTCGACGACCACGAAGTCGTGCGCATGGGGTTGCGCGCCGCGCTCGAAGTCGAGCCCGACTTCACTGTCGTCGCCGAAGCATCGAACGGCATCGAAGCCATCGAGCGCGCGAAGGCGCACGCCCCGGACATCGTGCTGATGGACGTGCGAATGGACGGTACGGACGGTATCGAAGCCTGCCGCGAGATCCGCAGCGATCTTCCCGATACGAAGGTGCTGATGCTCACCTCCTTCGCCGAAGAGCAGACGGTCGTCGCTGCCGTCCTCGCCGGCGCGGCCGGCTACGTCCTCAAGAACGTCGCCCGCTCGCGCCTGCTCGATGCGCTGCGCTCCGTCGCCCGCGGCGAGTCGCTGCTCGACTCCAAGGTCACGCGCACCGTGCTCGAGCAGCTCGTCGGTGCGCGCACCCGTCCCGGTGACGACGAGGACAACCTCACCGCGCGCGAGCGCGAAGTCCTTGCTCTCATCGCCGATGGCGCGACAAACAAGGAGATCGCCGCGAAGCTCGTCGTCAGCGACAACACCGCCCGCAACCACGTCAGCCATATCCTCAGCAAGCTGGGCTTGACCCGCCGCTCGGAAGCCGCCGCCTACGCCGTCCGTAAAGGCCTCGCCAGACGCGGTTAGAAGTCCCGTCATTCTGAGCGCAGCGAAGAACCTCTTCCCGATCGTGCAATCGTCGCTCGTTCTTGGGGGGTAGACGCGGGTCCTCGATCTACTTCCCTGATCCCAGACCCTCCGCAATCATCGGATATCCTTCATCCCGATGGCCCACGGCGCCGGCATGTACCGCATCACGGGCGGCAACCCCCTCCACGGCCGTGTCCGCATCGGCGGATCCAAGAACGGCGCCGACTACGCGATGGCCGCTGCGCTTCTCGCCGCGGATGACGTCGTCCTCCACAACGTCCCCGACATCGGCGACGTCCGGCAGATGGAGGACATCCTCCGTCACCTCGGCGCGACGGTCGACCGCCTCGCGCCCGGCGCCATCCGCATTAACTGCGCCGACCTGACCGAATACGATGTCCCGCCGTCGCTCGCCGCCCGTCTCCGCGCCAGCTTCCTCGTGATGGGTCCGCTGCTCGCCCGCACCGGCCGTGCCTCCTGCCCGCCGCCCGGCGGTGATGCCATCGGCATCCGCCCGCTCGATGTCCACCTCGCCGGCTTCCGCATGCTCGGCGCGAAGGTCACACAGCATGGCGATATGTTCGACGTGCATGAAGACGGCACGCTGCGCGGCGGCCGCGTGCTCCTCGACTACCCGAGCGTGATGGGCACGCTGAACGTCATGCTCGCGGCGACCCTTGCCGAGGGCACCACGACCATCATCAATGCCGCGTCGGAGCCTGAGATCTCCAGCCTCGCGTCGATGCTCAACGCCATGGGCGCAAACATCCGCGGCGCGGGCAGCAACGTCGTCCAGATCGAAGGCGCAAGCGAACTCTCAGGCGTCGAGCATCGCATCATCCCGGACCGGCTCGAAGCCGGCACATTCGCGCTCGCCGCGGCGATCACCTGCGGCGATGTCGAACTGGACGAAGCGGTGCCGGAGCACCTCGATGCGCTGCTCTGGAAGATGCAGGAAGCGGGCGTCGAAGTGCGTCCCACGGATGCCGGCATCCGCGTCATCGGCACCGGTGGCTATCGCGCCGTGAATGCGCAGGCGCTCCCATATCCGGGACTCGCGACGGACCTGCAGCCGCAGCTCGCGGCCTTCCTCACTCAGGCCGAAGGCACGAGCACAATCCACGAGCGCGTGTACGACAACCGGCTGCTCTACATAACCGAGCTGCGCAAGATGGGCGCGAACATCGTCCCGACCGGCCAGACGGCGATCATCATGGGCCCTACGAAGCTCCGCGCCGCTCCGGTATCGGCGCTCGATGTCCGCGCTGGCAGTGCCTGCGTCCTCGCCGCCCTCGTCGCGGAAGGCACGACGGAGATCGCCGACGTCTTTCACATCGAGCGCGCCCACGACGACCTCGATGGCAAGCTCCGCAACATCGGCGCCGCCATCGAACGCATCTAGCGCGCTCTCGGACGTCGCTCGTACCACCAACAAACCCAGCGCTTAGCGACCGTCCTTACCATCCTCCTCGCCCCAACGCGTCGGTGCCGCTACACTCGTGGCTCGGCCCGGCCCCCACGACCCAGGAGGATGGATGCTTCCCAAGCGGATTGGAATAGACCTCGGCACCGCGAACGTGCTCGTGTACGTGAAGGGCCGCGGCATCGTGATCAACGAGCCCTCCGTCGTGGCGCTCGCGAACCGCGACAACACCGTCGTCGCCGTCGGCCGCGAAGCACAGGAAATGATGGGCCGCGTCCCGCAGAGCATCTCCGTCATTCGCCCCATGCGCGATGGCGTCATCGCCGACTACCTCATCACCGAGGCGATGCTCCGCTATTTCATCCAGAAGGTCATCGGCCGCATCAACGTCGTGAAGCCCGAAGTGATGGTCTGCATCCCCGCCGGCGTCACCAGCGTCGAGCAGCGGGCCGTCCGCGATGCCGCCGAGCAGGCCGGCGGCCGCCGCCCCGTGCACCTGGTCCCCGAGCCCCTCGCTGCTGCCATCGGCGCCCGCATTCCCGTGAACTCGCCGAGCGGCAACATGGTCGTCGATATCGGCGGCGGCCGCACCGAAGCCGCTGTTATCTCGATGTACGGCATCGTCGTGAGCGAGAGCGTGCGCGTCGCAGGTGACCGCCTCGACGACGCGATCGTCGCCTACATCAAGCGCCGCTACAACCTGATGATCGGCGAGCGCACGGCCGAAGAGGTGAAGAAAACAGTCGGCGCCGCAGTCCCCGACGAAGAAGAGCGCCGCATGGAGATCCGCGGCCGCGACCAGATCAGCGGCCTCCCGAAGACCATCACGGTCCAGACTAGCGACGTCACCGCCGCCATCCAGGACTCGCTCGCCACGATCGTCACCGTCGTCCGCACCGTCCTCGAGCGCACGCCGCCCGAGCTAGCGTCGGACGTCATCGATCGCGGCATTGTGCTCACCGGCGGCGGCGCGCTCCTGCGCCATCTCGACATCCTGCTAACGCAGGAATGCGGCATTCCCTGCCACGTCGCCGAGAACGCGCTCGACTGCGTCGCCATCGGCGCCGGCGTCGCGCTCGAGTACCTCGACGTCATCAAGCGCAGCCTCCCGACCGAAGAGGAAACCCTCGTCGCCAGCTACTAGCCAAACGTTTGGGAGTCAATGATCAGTAGCGCGGGCTCTCGGCCCGCGTCCACGAATCGATGATGTGAACGCAGACCGGAAAGTTTACTTCGTCGGCGCCGGCGTGACGTTCTTCAGGTGGAACGTCATCGACTGCAGCGACAGCACCGGGTCGATGTCCTTGATGTGCACGTCCGGCGGCACGTGCGCCGCGATCGGCGCATAGTTGAGGATCGACTTCACGCCGCACGCCACCAGCGCGTCGATGACGTTCTGCGCTTCAGCCGCCGGCGTCGCGACGATGCCGATGTCCACGTGCGTCATCGCGAGCGCCCGCTGCAGCTCGCTCACCGGCCGCACCCGCAGGTCGTTGATCTGCTCGCCCACGACGCGCGAGTCCACGTCGAACGCCTCGACGATCCGGTACCCCTGCGGCGCGAATCCGCCGTACTGAAGGATCGCGCGGCCGAGCTGTCCCACACCCACCACCACCATCGTCCACTCGCGGTCGAGCCCGAGGATCTGGCGCAGCTCTTCGAGGAGGCGCTTGACGTTGTAGCCGCGCCCCTGCTTCCCGAACCGTCCGAAGTAGCTGAGGTCCTTGCGGATCTGCGCCGGCGTGACGCCGAGCTGCGCGCCCAGCTCCTGCGACGACACGACCTCCCTGCCCGCCCGCTCCAGGAACCCGAGCGCCCTCGCGTACACCGGCAAGCGGTCGATGACGACGTCCGGGATCTCGATTGGCATTGCGGCTCCAGCGGCAGGAAGCCCGATTGCGCAATTTCGCGCAATGTAGCACCGGCCCTGATCGCGGTCAACGAGCCGCGTTTCGCTCGTAGATCCGTATCGACGGCGCTGGTCCAAACGCCGGACGGCCTCTCCAGGCGAACTCATTAGAGTGCCCGGAGAGGCCGCACGCACCAGAATCAGCGCTCTCTAACCGCGCTACTGGCCGGCCGTCACCTCGACGATCTCGTCCGCCAGCAGTCCGTGCGCCGCTCGATGCACCGCCTCCGCCGCCTCGGCGCTTGGCGCCTCGACCAGGCAGTACACGCGCCCGCTGTCCTCGTTGAACCAGTACTGCAGGTACTGCACGCCGTGTTGCTCTTGCACCGCCAGGTCCATCTTGTGCGCGTTGGCGACGGCAGCGGCGCTGAGCCCTTCGATCTTCCCGTGCGTGTCCATGAACAGTGGTGGCATCTCTGCGTCCTTCACTAAACGTCCCCGATGAGCTCGCGTCCTAGCCCGCGAAGTTGTCGCACTCCACGGTCGAGTTGAAGTCCGCGAACATGCCCTCCGGATTGTTCTTCCACGCCCACACGTGCAGCTCGTAGAACGCCGGGATGTGGAACCGGTTCGGCGCGCCCACGTACTGGAAGACCTGCCCCTGCAGCACCGGCGGTGCGCCGTTGTGTGCTGGATTCCCGTCCCAGTCCGCCGCCAGCACGATGTACTCCACACCCATCAGTCGCGCCCGCCCGCCCTCGACGTCGTACAGCAGCGCCTCGGGCTGGCTCGCGTCCACCACGCCGTCACCCACGAGCGCGCCGTTCACGTAGTGGAGGCCCATCGCCCCCTCTTCGGGCCCGCTCACGCAGCCATGGAACGCCGCGTACTGGGCGTTCTTAGCCGCCTCGACGTCCTTGAACTGCGCCGTCACCTCTCGCACCGTGTCTACGAGCCTCTCGCCATTCGAGTTGCGCGCGAGGCCCGTCCCCGGCGCCTGCAGCCACACGACGACGGCTGCGCTGACGCCGAGGATCGCCGCCCACGCGAGCCCTGCGGTGATGACGTTTCGCTTCCTTCTCATGATCTCCTCCGATCCTTGCTTGCAGCCCAAAGACTGCGCCTGCCGCTTGCGGACACGAGCATATGGCCGAAGCGTGCTCGGAGACTTCGAGTAGACCCGTTATTTTCGGGCGAGTTCGCCGGTCGAAATTCGAGGTGTGGAAGCGTGGAGTAACAGGAAGGCGTTACTCAGGAAGCGATCCCGGTCCGCACGGCGTCCGCGGCGGCTTCGGCCCGGTTCGCGGCGCCGACCTTCGTGTAGATGTGGCTCACATGGCGGTCGACGGTGTTGATGCTTATCCCCAGCGCCTCTGCGATCGCGCTGTTGCTCCTGCCCTCGGCGATGAGCCGGAGCACCTCCGCCTCTCGCCGGGTGATGCCGTTCGTCATCGGCGCCGGCATTGCCGCACTCGCAGTGCCGAGGAACTCGAGAATCGAATCGCGTGTCTCGCGTACGCTTCCAATCGTCAGGACGTGGCTGTCGCCGTCCAGCGGAATGAACCTGCTGTCAGGCAGATCTCGGGCCAGCCGCCGCCCCAGCTCGAAGGGCACCGCCTTGTCGCCCCGCTTGTGGAGCACCAGCGTCGGCGCGTGTACGTCCTTCAGCAGTTGTGCCACGCGGAACTCCGCCACCGTCGCCGCTTGTGCGGCTGCCGCGTCCTTCTCCGCGCACGCCTGCTGATACGCCGCGAATCTCTCGCGCTCCTCCGTCGAAGCTCCCGGCATGTAGATGTCCGCCATCAGCAGCGAACCCAGCCCACCCCAGTCGGCTTCGATGAGGCCGATCAGCGCCTTCGCCAGATCGGTGATCGCCGCGTACCGCCCGCTGGCATACGTCCCGTACAGCACGAGGTGCGAGACGGCGCCCGGGTTCGCCGCTGCATATGCGATGCACAGCGGGCCGCCCTGCGAATACCCCATTAGCGCGCATCGTTCCCCGCCGGCCGCTCTCACGACCGCTGCGAGATCCCCGACTTGCGCGCGCAACGAGTAGTCCGTGATCGTTCGATCCGAAAGTCCCGTCCCGCGCTTGTCGTACCGGACGACGCGGTACCGCTCCGCCAGCGTGCTCCAGAACTTGCGAAATCCCGGGTTCGCCCAGTCCACCTCGAGATGGCTCATCCACCCCTGGCAGACGATGAGCGGGTAGCCCGATCCGATCGATGCGTATGCGATCCGGACGCCATCTGGAGCTGCGCAGAAGCGGATCTGCTGGTCCATTGGCGCATGTTAAGGCACGCGGGCCTGTTGAGACCTTCGCCGGGCTTGGCCATCTTGACGAGCGGGCGCCGCCGAACGAAGTTGCGCGCAAAGAAAGCCTCGCGCACTCGTGCGGACGCGAGCTACAGCTTCAGCGCCAGGATGTCCCGGTACACCTCGCCGTCGCCCTTCACGTGCACCTGCACGCCCATGATCCGCACCTTCAGCCGCGATGGCGCGTCATCGAAGAACACCTCGTCGCCCTTCTCGAAGCGATACTCCGTCGCCAGCGTGGCGAGCAGCGTGCCCTTCTTCGGCGTGAACGGGTCCGACTCCCAGATCTCTGTCTTCATCTCTCCCTCCAGCCTCAGCATCCTGGCTCGCGCTCTCTTCGCGAGAATTGTGGAACGCGCGCGGCTCACGCAGAAGCCGGATCGCGCAGAGCCGGCACGTCGTTGATTTCGCGAGTGTGCGCAACCCGATGACAACAGCCGATCCGGCGTGTTCAGGCTCAACATAATCACAGTGTCGCGCGATCTGGCGACGGTTTTTCACAACTGCAACACTCGAGCCTATCGATCGTCGCGAATGCATCGGCTATACTCGCCGCGGCTCACATCACTCCTCAAGCGAACGATGCCGCCCACGCAGGCATCGGCAGGATCGGAACGCCACGACGCTCCGCGGAGGAGATCGTATTGACTGCACGGACGCTCGCGTGGACTGGCTTCATTGCGATCGCCGCGTTCGCCCTCATGGCGGCGAGCAGGCTTACAGTCCTCAACCCGGTCCAGAACGTCTCCCTCACCGTCACTGCGCCGGTGCAAAACGCCATGCACGACGCGACCCAACCCGTCGCCGACTGGGTCAACAACCTCACCGATGCCAACGGCCTCTCCCACGAGAACAAGCAGCTCCGCGCCGACAACGAGCGCCTCACGAACGACCTCGCGCGCGCTCGCGAGGACGCCGTCCAGGCACGAAACGCCCAGGACCTCGAAGCGATCCGCTCGCAGTTCCCGAACGATACCTTCCTCGCCGCGAACGTCGTCGCCCGCGACACGAGCAACGTCCGCTCCGTCGTCGCGATCAGCCGCGGCGCGTCGGACGGCGTGAAGGAAGGCATGATCGTCGTCACCGAAGGCCGTAGCCTGGTCGGCACGATCACGAAGGTCTACGACGACTACTCATGGGCGACGCTGATCACCGATCCGAAGAGCGCCGTCAGCGCGATGGTGCAGGAGTCGCGCGCCGAAGGCGTCGTCGCCGGCAACTACGACGGTCGCCTGAACATGGAGTTCGTCGGGCAAGGCGCCGCGGTCAAGAACGGCGACTTCGTGATCACGTCCGGGATCGGCGGCGGCTATCCGCCCGGGATCGTCATCGGCCGCGTCGCCGACGTGCGCAAGACCGAACAGGATCTCTTCCAGACCGTGCACGTCGATCATCTCGCGAGCCTGTCGCAGCTCGAGCAGGTGCTGATCCTGATGAGCTTCGTGCCGAAGACATTGCAGCAGCCGTAGGGACGAGAGGGAGGAGCGGTGCGGTACTGGACGGCAGGCGTGCTGGTGCTGTTCGTCGCGCTGTTCCAGGCGGCGTCCGTCGATCAGTTTCGCATCCTCGGCGTCGCGCCGAACGTCGTGCTCGTGCTCCTCGTCGCCTGGACCGTCGTCCGTGGCCTCGATGACGTCCTGCCGATGATCGCGATCGCCGGCATCACCCTCGGCTTCGTCGGGCTGCAGACCCCCGGCCTCGTCCTCCTCGCCCTCCTGCCGCTCGCCGCCGTCGGCCTGCTGCGAGAGATGCACATCGTCCACAGCGACCTCATGCTCGTGCTCGGGCTGGTGCTGGCCGCCTCGCTGATGTACGAGTCGATCCTCCTCCTCGCCGTCGCCGCGACCGGTGGCACGGGCGATCTCCTCCTCGGCGTGCGGCATGCCGTGCTGCCTGCGGCGGTCGTGAATCTCGCCATCACGCCGCCGATCTACTTCGTCATGCGCCTCGCGAAGCCCGCCGACGCCCGGCGCAGGCTCGCGTACTGACGTGAGGGTCTGAGCAGCGATGGGCATCCTCGCGAACAACAAACGGCGCCGCTGGCGCTCGGAGTACACCGAGCCCCAAGACCCAAAGTCGCAGCTCAACGGCAAGCTCAACCTGCTGAAGCTCGTCGTGATCGTCGCCTTCGCGGCACTCACAGTGCAGCTCGCGCGGCTCCAGCTCATGCGCGGCCACGAGTTCCAGCAGCGCGCCGCGCTCAATCAGCTCCGCGTCGAGCCGGTCATCCCGTCGCGCGGCATCATCTACGACCGCAACGGTGTTCCCGTCGTCGAGAACGTCCCCAGCTTCGCGGCTGCAGTCGTCGCGGCTGACATTCCCAAGTCGCGGACGTTGGAGATCGCTGCGGGCGTCCAGAAGCTCCTAGGTGTGCCCGCGATCGAGACGACGATGAAGATCGAGCAGGCACGCCAGTCGAAGGATCCCTTCACGCCGGTCATCCTCAAGGACGGCCTCGATCAGTCCGAAGCGTTTCACCTGCGCGAGGAGCTGCCGCAGCTCCCGGGCGCCGAAGTCGTCGTCCAGCCGGTCCGTCGCTACACGCAAGGCCCGCTACTGGCGCAGATCCTCGGCTACACCGGCCGGGTGGACGAAGAGGACTACGCGGCGCTGAAGGACAAGGGCTACATCAGCAGCGACATGATCGGAAAGGCCGGCGTCGAGGCCACGTACGAGCAGTTCCTCCGCGGCACGGTCGGCCAGCGCGACGTCGAGAAGGACGCGGCCGGCCGAGACGTCCAGACGCTCGCCGAGCAGCCCGCCGCCGCGGGCAACAACCTCATGCTGTCGATCGACCTCGACCTGCAGAAGAAGGCGACGGACCTCGTGCAGCAGGCCGCGAAGGGCGGGCAGGCCGCCGCCGTCGTCATGGACGTGCACACCGGCGAAGTCCTCGCGCTCGTCTCGCTGCCGATGTACGACGACAACATCTTCTCCGGCAAGATCGATGAAACGAAGCTCGAGCAGTATCTCAACGATCCCAACAAGCCGCTCGTCAACCACGCGCTCGCCGAGCAGTACGCGCCGGGCTCGATCTTCAAGCAGATCACCGGCTCCGCGGCGCTGCAGGAAGGCGTCGCCAACCCTTCGACGACGATCACCAGCAACGGCTACATCACCGTGCCCAACCAGTACGACCCGTCGGTGCTGTACACCTTCAAGGACTGGCGCACGCTCGGCACGCTCAACTTCTACTCCGGCGTCGCGATGTCCTCCGACGTCTACTTCTACTACCTCGCTGGCGGCTACCACTGGTACGGCCAGAACTTCGATGGTCTCGGCCCCGATCGCCTGGCGCTCTACGCGCGCGCCTTCGGCCTCGGCCATCCCACCGGCATCGACATCGCCGGCGAGGCCGACGGCAACGTGCCCGACCCGACGTGGAAGGAGAAGACCTTCGGTGACGTCTGGACCATCGGTGACACCTACAACATGGGCATCGGCCAGGGCTTCGTCGCCGCCACGCCGATCCAGATGGTCCGCGTGACCGCGGCCGTCGCGAACGGCGGCACGCTGCTCGTCCCGCGCGTCGTCCGCGAGGTCCGCGACTCTCAGAGCCACGTCGTGAAGCCGAACACGCCCGTCGTCGAGCGCCAGATCCCGGTGAGCGCGGACAACTTCGCGATCATGCGCGAAGCGATGACCCAGGCGGTCTCGTGGGGCAGCGCGAACCAGGGCGCCGTGCCGGGTCTGAAGGTCGCCGGTAAGACCGGCACCGCCGAGTTCGGCCCGCGGTTCGCCGACGGGACGTACGAAACCCACGCGTGGTTCAGCGGCTTCGCCCCCGCCGATGACCCGCAGATCGCCGTCACCGTCTTCCTCGAGCGCGGCGTCGGCGCCATCGATGCCGCACCGCTCGCGTCGAAGATCCTCGACTACTACTTCCACCGCCCGCAGCCGCTCCGCGCCGACTCCGGCGCCCCCGCACCGACCGGCGAGGTGCAACCATGAACATGCGCAACACCCCGACGCGCGAGTTCGACTACATCCTCGCCGCCGCGGCGATCGCCCTCACAGCCTACGGCGCGCTGCTGATCTACAGCGGCAGCCTCACGTCGTACGGCTCTCCGCAGGCCGCGCTCTCCCATCCGGTCTCGCGACAGATCGCCTTCGCCGCCATCGGCCTCGTCGCGATGCTCGTCCTGTCGCGCGTGGACTACAAGCTCTTCGGCCCGCTCAGCCTGGCGTTGTACATCCTCTCGATCGCCGCCCTGATTTACGTGCTCCTCGTCGGCGCCAGCGCATATGGCTCGCGCCGCTGGATCGTCGTCGGCGGCACGCAGGTCCAGCCGTCGGAGATCGCGAAGGTCTGCACCGTCATCATGCTCGCGAAGTTCTTCGCCGACAACGAGGAGCGCGTCCAGTCCATCCGCGTCTTTGTGACGTCGATGGCCATCGCCGCCGTTCCGGCCGGGCTCGTGCTCATCGAGCCGGACCTCGGGTCGGCGCTCGTGTTCGGCGTGATCTGGTTCGGGATGCTCATCATCGCCGGCGCGCGACCCCTGTACATCGCAGGCTTCATCTGCATCGTCGCCGCGCTCATGCCGCTCGCCGTGTATGCCGCCGCCCACGGCTACCAGAAGCAACGCATCGACATCTGGCGCGATCCCGGGAAAGATCCGCTCGGCGCCGGCTTCAATATCCTGCAGGCGGAGATCAGCATCGGGTCCGGCGGCGTGTTCGGGAAGGGCTTCACGCACGGCACCCAGACGCAACTCGACTATCTGCGCACCCAGACGACGGACTACGTCTTCAGCGTCGGCGCCGAAGAACTCGGCTTTGCCGGCGCCATGCTCCTTTTCGGGCTCTTCATCATCCTGCTCTTCCGATGCCTCCGCGTCGCCGGCCACGCCGATGACTCGTTCGGAAGGCTTATCGCCGTGGGGGTCGTGGCGTTTATCCTGTTCCAGGTGTTCATTAACATCGGGGTGAACATCCGGCTCGTGCCGGTGACGGGCGTGCCGTTGCCGTTCGTCAGCCAGGGCGGCAGCTCGCTGGTCACCCTGCTCGCATCGCTGGGCATCCTGCAGAGCGTACTTGGGCATCGAAGAAAACGTCGCCAGCGCTCCTGACGAAGCCCGCAGTGGCTTCCTGAGCAGCCGCACCTTCGCGGCGGTGCGCGTCGCCGTCAGCCTGGCCATCGTCGCCGGCCTCGTCTACAAGCTCTCGCCCGGCGAGATCGCCGATGCCATCCGCGGCTCGAACCCGCTGCTCCTGCTCGCCGCCCTCGCGCTGATGCTCCTCTCGCAGCTGCTCGTGATCGCGAAGTGGTCCGTGCTCCTGCGCGCGCGCGACGTCCACGTCTCCGCGCCTCTCACGGCGCGCACGTACTGCATCGGCAACCTGCTCAGCAACCTGCTGCCCGGCGCCATCAGCGGCGACGTCTACCGCGTCTACCGCATCCAGCGCGACGCTGATGCCCGCACGATGGACGTGACAATGAGCGTCCTCTACGAGCGCGCCTCCGGCTACGCCGCGATGACCTGCCTAGGCGCGCTCGGCGCTGCGTTCTACTACGGCAACGTCGCCGTCGGCGCGATGGCCGTCGCGGGAGGCGCGGCGTGCGCGGGCGTCCTCGCGCTCATTCTCCCACGCATGCCATTCCCCGCCGTCCCGCGAGACCACTTCCTGCGCAACCTGCTCGCCCATCGCCGTGAGCTGATCGCCGTCTACCAGATGATCGTGTTCTCGCTGCTCATCACGTCGGTATACATCTCCGCGATCGCGCTCGCCGGATACTCCTTCGGCATCCACGTGTCGTGGTGGTACTGGGCCTTCGTGACGTGGATCGTCGCGATCGCGCTGCTCGCGCCAATCACGCTCGGCGGCCTCGGCGTTCGAGAGTCCAGCTACTCCGGCCTGCTCCACCGGGCCGGTGCAACCGCTGCCCAGGGCGCATCGTCCGGCTTCGCCCTCGGCCTCCTGCTGATCATCTCGAACGCTCTGATCCTGCTCGCCCTGGAGCTCGCCGACCGCCTCGGTTACCCGCGCCCGGCGCAGATCGTCGAGTCCCCGCAGCCCGCGAAGACTTAGAAAACGGCGTCAGCGCGGAGCGCAGCGCCGCGCGCCATCGAAAAGCGCGCTAGGCCTCCGTCACCGACAGCAAATTCCCGTCCGGATCCCTGAACCACGCCACCTTCCCGCCGCCCGGCGCAGACCACACCCCCAGCTCGTCCTGCCCCATCCCGTCGAACCGCTCGAAGGCGACGCCCTTCGCGCCCAACCCCCGCACCATCGCCCCAATATCCGCGACGCGCCATCCGATGACGGTGTACGGCGCCGGCGTGACCTGTTGCACCTTCACCACCCGCAGTGGCGTTCCGTTCGCATCGAACACCATCGCGAACTCGTCGTCCGACACCAATCGCAGTCCCAGCACACCGTCATAGAACTCCCGCGCCCGCCCCGCATCCGTCGTCGCCACAAACGCCGTCAACTTACTCGAGCCAAGCATCGCGCCTCCAAACAACGCTCCCCTTCCCTTTAGGGAAGGGGCCGGGGGGTTAGGTCACACCCCCGCCGCCCGCCGCTCCCCGCCGCGCCCGATCCGTGGCTCGGTCCCCGCCCGCAACCGCGAGATGTTTCCCCGATGCTTCCAGACGATCAGTCCGGCCGCTGGCACGGCATACGCAGCCCACGCCCACGGGCTGATCCCCATGGCGGCCAGCACTACGAACAGCGCGGCCAGCGTGGGTGCCATCGTGATCGACATCACCGACATCATCCGCGTGCTCGCCACGACAGCGCCGGCCACCGGAATCATCGCCGCCGCCGCGATCGGGTTCATCGCCAGTGCCGCGCCGAACCCCGTCGCCACCGCCTTCCCGCCCCGGAACCCCGCGTACAAAGGCCAGATGTGCCCGCACACCGCGCCCAGCGCGCACGCCGCCGCGACCCACCCTCGATCGTCGTGCGTATCGATCCCTGCGAGGTGGCCCAGCCCGATGCCGATGTATACCGCCGCGATCCCCTTCGCGACGTCGAGGATGATCACCAGCACGCCGGCCTTGGCGCCGGACGTGCGTATCACGTTCGTCGCGCCCGTCGCCCCGCTCCCGTGCTCGCGGATGTCGATGCCGCGCGTCGCCCTGCCGACGATCAGCCCGAATTGCACCGACCCGATTAGGTACCCGACGACCGCCCCGACGATGATCGCCCACCACATGCGCGACTCCTTGCGATCGTCGCATTGGTAACAGCCGAGCCGCCGCGATGCAACGGGATATACGAGTTCCCCTCGCCACTTGTTGGAGAGGGGTTAGGAGTGAGGGCCGAAGAGACTGAGACTGACCGACCGCCGCGACTGCGCAGCCGCCCTATCGCCCCCGCTCGTTGGCCGCTCGCGCCAGCGGGTTCACCCCCCGCACCGTCCGCACCCGCTCCTGCTCCTCGCGCTCCCGCTTCGCGTGGGCGATGTCGTCCAGCGCGCGCTCCAGCAGCTCTTTCGCCGTCGTGCCGTCTTCCGGGAAGCAGACGATCGCCACCGAAGCCTTCAGCGGCTGCGTCGAGCCGTCGTCACCGAACACCGACACCTGCGACAGGCTCGCCAGCAGCCGCGTCGTCACCGACACCGCCGCCGCGCGGTTCGTCTCCGGCAGCAACACCGCGAACTCGTCGTCCGCCAGCCGCGCCACGATCTCCGGCGCCGACACTGCCTCCGCAAGGCTCACCGCCGCGCTCCGCAGCAGCCGGTCGCCCATGGATTGCCCGTACTGTGAGTTGAACGCGCCAAACCCGTCGAGGTCCAGCACCACGACCGACAGCGCCTTGGCGTACCGTCCGCAACGGATCAGCTCGTTCTCGATCGCCTCCTGCAAGTACCGGCGGTTGTTCACCCAGGTCACCGGGTCGATGTCGTTGAATCGCGCCGTGTCTTCCTGCGTGGCGATGTCCCGCAACGACAGCGTGAAGTGCCCGACCAGCAGCTCCATGATCTCCGAGTCGATGTCGTTGTGGTCGAATCCGAACAGGACGATGCCGTACGGCTCGCCCTCGACGAGCATCGGGACGACGGCCACCTTCTTCAGCGCCAGCGTCTGCTCGGCGGCCTTCGCGCGGTCCTCGTCGATGACGCCATCCCAGAATTTCACGAGCGACGACCCGACCGACACTTCGCCCTGCTCGATGATCAGCCGCCGGTAGTGGCTCATCGGCAGGTCCAGCTCGAGCGCCGTCAAGTCTTCCTGGTAGGCGTCCATCGCGCGCTCGAGAAGCGGGTCGACGATGCCCTCGAGCGGCGCCGACGTCAGGATGTCCCGCTTCTTGTCGATGACCAGCGGGTAGACGAAGCTCGCGTGCGTCACGGACGGTGCCTTCTCGACGAACGCCGCCACCATCTCGCTGATGCTTCCCGCGCTGTGCAGGAACAGCGAGAGGATCACCAGGTCGAAGAGCCGCCCCTCGCGCCCGCTCGGCCGCGCGACGTCGAGGTCCGCCATGAAGTGCTCGCCGGTGGTCGACGTCGGCGAGGGCGCATCATCGTCGCTCTTCTTGCCCTTCGGAAGCCAGCGCATCGTTTCCTACTCCTCCGCCAGCTTCACGACCATCGTGTGCTCGTTGTGCACCTCGACCCGCGCCCCCCGCGACATCGCGTGCGACACCGACTCCTCGAGGTCCTTCGGGTCGATCTCGCGCACCGACTCCAGCGACACGATCGCAATCCCGTTGTTGTAGCTGAGCAACGACATGTCGCGGACGCCGTCCATCGCCCGCAGCGAACGGTGCAGCGGCACCAGGTCTACGCTGCGCCGCTTGTCCTCGACGGTGATGCGGTACGTCCGCGGCAGCAGCTCGATATTCAGCTTCGAGTCCGGCCCGCGCGCCGACGTGAACTCGGGCACGGGTGCAGCCACGCCAAGCGGCTCTGGGGGCTCTTCCTCATCGATCTCATCGACGCTCTCCGCCGGCAGCGCTGACGCGAGCGCCTGCGCCGCGGGCTGCGACGGCAGGTCGCGAAAGATCGCCGGGCGCGGCGGCATACTGCTCGGCAACCGCGAGATCACCGGCGGCGCGTCCCAGTCTTCCTCGTCGTCTGCAGGCGCGACCCGCTCCCGCACCGCCGCGGAGGCCGCCGAGGACACCCGCTGGATCTCGGACACCAGTCCGTCGATGCGCTGCGTCAGCACCGCGATCGCGCGGTTGATCGTCGCGATCTCCCGGTCGATGCGCGCCGTCACGTCGCCCAGTTCGTCGCTACGCGCCGCAGATTCCTGTCCGCCAGCCGGCGCTGTGGACACCTGTTCGCCTGCCGCCGTCTCGGCTTCCGGCGCGCCGGTCGTTTGCCGCGTCCGCTGCCCGCCCTGCTTCGATGCGCGATCGCGGTCCGCACTCGCGTCCGCCACCCGCGCGATCGTCGCAGCGATCGCATCTTCGTCCGCCGCCGCCGTGCTCACCGCCGGCTCACGGTCCGCATCTTGCTGTTTGCTCGTTGCTGTTTGTTCAGCGGCGGCGGCCTCCGCCTCCTGCTGTCTGTCGCCTGCTGTCTCTTGTCCGGCATTGCCCTCTCGCGCTGCCTTCGCCGCAGCGACGCGCGCGATCGTCGCGGCGATCGCGTCGTCATCTACCGCCGCCGCTTGAGACTGCGCTGGCGCATGCGTTGGCGTTTGTTCTTTGTTCTTTCCGCTTTGTTCTGGACTGTCGGTCGTCTGCGCTTCGCCCGTCGAGGCCTCCCGCGCCGCCTTCGCCGCCGCCACGCGAGCGATCGTCGCCGCGATTGCATCTTCGTCCGCCCCGCCACCCTCGTCGTCGGACGCGAGCACCTTGCCGGCGTCCGCGACACTGTCGTCCGACCGTTCGGCCGCCGCTATCGCCTCCTCGACCTGGTCGCCTTGCTGCTCGCGTGCGGCTTTCGCAGCGGCGACGCGCGCAATCGTCGCGGCGATCGCATCTTCATCGGTGTCGTCATCCGAGGAGTCTTTGCTATTGGCTGCTTGCTGTTTGCCCTCGACCGCGTGCGCGTCGCTTGCCGCGGCCGCATCCGCGCTTTCGGCCGTGGCCTCCACGTCCGCCCCGCCGCCCGCCTCCGCCGCCGCCTTCGCCTCGGCGACGCGCCGGATTGTGGCCTCGATCAGGTCCTCATCGACGTTTGGTGCCATGCCCAGCTCCATCCGGGGCGTCTGACCACACCCACATCTAGTTGTCGGCATGCCCGGCAGGCCGCTGAATCGGCCCCGACGATGGCTGCCTTCGCTTGACCGCCTCCCGCGGCCATCGATACGATCGGTCGAACCAAGCGAAATGGCGCCGGCTGAGGGAGGGGACATCGCCCCTCTCTCGCCGTATCTGGAGGCCCCACTGCCCGCTCTCGCGTCCTCCATGCGTGCCCGGTCGGCCTGATCGATGTTGCTCGCCCGCGAGGAACTCGCCAGAAATGCCGCCGGAAGGCCCAGCGCGATCACGGTCGGGGTGTTCGATGGCGTCCACCTCGGCCACCGTCGCCTGATCGAGGAGCTCCGAAGCCTGGCCGGGGACCGCGGGCTCGCAGCGGCGGTCGTCACTCTCCATCCGGCGCCCGTCCAGGTGCTCCGGCCCGAGATCCGCGTCGCCTACCTGACTAGCCTGGAGGAGCGCATCGAACTCCTCCGGGCCACCGGGGTCGATGCCGTCGCCCCGCTGACCTTCACGTCGGAAGTCGCCGAGCTCTCCGCCTTCGATTTCGTTGAGATGCTCCACTCCGCGCTCGACATGCGTTTCCTGCTGATGGGCCCGGACAACGCCTTCGGCCGCGGCCGCGAAGGCAATCCCGCGCGGGTAGCGCAGATCGCCGAGGAGCTCGGCTTCGAGCTGCAGGTGCTCGAGTCGCCGCTGCAGAGCGGAGACGGCCGCGTCAGCGCCACCGCCATTCGCCACGCGCTTGGACAAGGGGACATGGAAACGGCCGCGCGCCTCCTCGGCCGTCCGTTCGCTCTCCGCGGTCCGGTGATTCGAGGCAAGGAGCGCGGCCGCGGCATTGGCTTCCCGACGGCGAACATCGCCGTAACGCCCGACCGCGCGCTCCCGGCGTTCGGCGTCTACGTCACCCGCTCGACGGTCGGCGGCGGCACGTATCAGTCCGCCACAAACGTCGGCATAAACCCGACGTTCAACGACGAGCGCCCGTCAGTAGAGACGTACATCCTGGACTTCGAGGGCGACCTCTATGGACGCGAGCTCCGCATCGAGATCCTGCACCGACTCCGCGGCGAAGCGAAGTTCGACTCCATCGAAGCCCTCACCGCCGCCATCGCCGCTGACGTCGAATCCACCCGGCGGTATTTTCGATAGTCGATCGTCCCGTTGCGATTCGCCGAAGGCGTCGCCGAGACCTGGCAGGCTTACGACGGGGAAACCACGCTATATCTCCCGCAGCCATCATCGTTCCCAAACGGAACCTGGAGTGCGGTGGCATAGCGTCGCCGAAGCGCGAGCTGAACGAGCGTTGTGCATTGACGTCTAACGGCACCGATGTGCGTTGCCGCGTTCCGCCTAGCGGATCGCGTCGCGCAGAGCTTGGCGAAACTCCCGCATCCGTCGCCTCCGCCGCGCCACACCGCTCGAGAAGTCGATGAGCCGGTCGATGATGTTGCGATGTGTCGCCGTCAGGATTGGTTCCCCGCCTAGCGCCGTTTTCGCAAGCGGCGACATGCGGCGCGCCATCACGTATGTAACCCGCGACGCCCGGCCGTCGGGCAGCGCCATGTACACCGCCCAGGGCAACAGCCGCAGCACCGTCCGACGGATCGTCGAAGGCCGCGCCCGCAATGACAACGTGTACCCGATCGGCTTTACCTCGAGTGACCGCTCGATCACGGGTTCAGGTTCCATGCCGTCAATCTACCATCGGTAACGAAGTTGCGGTCGAAGCGGAGACGACTCGCCCCTACTCCTCCCACCGCCGAAACACCACCGCCGCATTGTGCCCCCCCAACCCCACGCTGTTCGACAGCGCCACCCGCACATCCGCTCGTCGAGGCACATTGGGCACGTAGTCCAGGTCGCAGTCCGGGTCCGGCGTCGAATAGTTCAGCGTCGGCGGGATGATCCCTGTCCGGGTCGCCTGCACCGCAGCGATCGCCTCCAGCGCCCCGGCGCCACCCATCAGGTGCCCGTGCATCGCCTTCGTCGATGAGATCGCCAGCTTGTACGCGTGCTCCCCGAACGCCGCCTTGATCGCGCGCGTCTCCGCGCGGTCGTTGAGCGGCGTCCCCGTCCCGTGCGGGTTGATGTAGTCCACGTCCGACGGCGCAATCCCGGCCTTCCGCAGCGCCCGAGACATCGCCAGCGCCGAAGCGCGCCCCTCCTCCGCCGACGCCACCATGTCGTACGCATCGTTCGTCGATGCGTACCCGATGACCTCCGCCTTGATCTCCGCCCCCCGCGCCTGCGCCGACTCGAGGCTCTCAAGCACCATCGCGGCCGCCCCCTGCCCCACGACGAACCCGTCGCGATGCAGGTCGAACGGCTTGTTCGCCTTCTCCGGATGCTCCGCGTCGTTCGCCAGCGCCCGCAGCGCATGAAACCCCGCGAGCAGTACAGGCAGCAGCGGATTGTCCGTCCCGCCCGCGATGATCGCCTCCGCGTCGCCGCGACGGATCGTCTCCCACGCCTCCCCGATCGCCGCCGTCCCCGTCGAGCACGCCGATGCCACCGCCATGTTGACGCCGCACGCGCCCAGTGCGATCGCCACGTGCCCGGATGCCGCGTCCGGCAGCATGTTGCTGATGAGGAAGGGGCTCACCCGACGGTATCCGCTCTTCTCGAAGATCGCGTTCTGCTCCAGCAGGAAGGCGTACCCCCCGCCCGCCGACCCCATGATCACGCCGACGTCGTCACGGTTCGCGTCGTCGATGACTAGCCCGGCGTCCGCCACCGCCTCCAGCGACGACACCACGGCGAACTGCGCATACACGTCCATCCGGCGCAGCTCTTTCGTTGGGATCGCCTCTTCCGGATGGAAGTCGCGCACCTCCCCGCCGATCTGCACCTCGAACTGGCTCACATCGAACTGCGTCAGCCGACGGATCCCCGACCGCCCCTCCGCCATCGCGCACCACGCGTCGCGCACGTTGTTGCCGAGCGGGCACACCGCGCCCATCCCGGTCACCACCACCCGCCGGTTCGGCAACACCTCGGGCCGCTGCGGACGATTGGATTCTTCGATCATGCGCCAAGCGTATCACTAGCGCGCCGCCGCCATGTGGAGCAGGAATGTAGGGGCGGACCTATGTGTCCGCCCTGGCGTATGGGCTACCAGACGTAACGGGACGCGCGAAGAGTCAATCGTGAGGTCGATCCTACGATCACAAGCTAGCCGTTGTCGTGAATTGGCCGGTCGAAGATTCGCCGAAGGAGAAGGGTGAGGTTACCCCCGCGCCGATGCGATGTCCGCTTCCGCCACCGGGCCCGACAACACCAGCTCCCGCCACTGAGACTCGTCGAATATGTCGATGATCTCCGCCTCGCGGTCCAGCCGCTTCCCGAGATTGCCCAGCACGTGCCCGGGCCCCATCTCGAAGAAAGCCGAAGCCCCCGCCCGGCGCATCTCCAGGAACGCACGCATCCAGTTGATCGCGCCCGTCATCTGGTCGCTCAGCTCGTGACGCACCTCGCCCGCCGTCGTCAGCATCCGCCCGGTCAGCGACGACACCACCGGCGCGTTCGGATCCCGGAACTCGATCTTGTCGATGAAGTTGCGCAGCTCTTCGCGCGCCTCCGCCATCTTCGGGAAGTGACCCGGCACCGAGATCGGCAGCTGCACCACGCGCGCCCCCCGCTCCCGCACCGACTCGATCGCCCTCGCCAGCGCCGCCAGCGTGCCCGAGATCACCGTCTGCCCCGGCCCGTTGATCGCCGCAACGCCGACGTCGCCGTCCGGCGATACCTTCGCGCACACGTCGCGCACGTCGTCGTCGTTCGGCCCGATGACCGATGCCATCCCGCCCGGCCGCCGCTTCGACCACTTCGACATGATGCGCCCGCGCTCCCGCACCAGCCGCAGCGCGTCCTCGAAGCTCAGCGCCTCCGCCGATGCCGCCGCCGAAAATTGCCCGAAGCTGTGCCCCGAAACCAGCGCCGGCCGCACCTGCCGCCCCATCTCCGCCGCCCGCTCGCGCAGGTACACCAGGTATGCCCAGCTCACGGCGAGGATCGCCGGCTGCGTGTTCACCGTCTTCGCGAGGTCCTTCTCCGACCCCTCCATCACGATGCGCGACACCGGCATCCCCAGCACGTCGTCCGCGCGCGAAAACACCTCTCGCGCTCCGGCCGACACCCCCGCCACGCGACGCCCCATCCCCGCATGCTGCGACCCTTGCCCCGGAAAAATGAGCGCCACCTTCCGCCCGCTCACCGCGCCTCCCTGAGCCTCACGCGCGGCGGACGGCAACCCACCCGACGCCCCACGGGCGCGGCTCGACGTCATGCGACGCGATCTTGGTCGAAGGGGTGACTTGGCAGCCGGCGGGGCATGCTGATCCATGCTACGTCTCTATATCGGCGCCGTTCCTCTGCGCCGCTCACCCGAACCTGGCGTTCAGGCAAGGCGAAATATATCACAGGCATTGCAAACCGTAGTCAACCGCCGCGGCTGCAGATTCCGCACCCCTGACCGACGTGGAGTCCGGGCATAGGCCCCAGTGACGCGCGACATAACACCACGAGCGATGGTCCACCATACCGGGGCGCCGCATCGGAGATTACGTTTCGAGATCCCGCACCAAGCTCCCCGTCCCTTTAGGGAAGGGGCCGGTCGCAGACTCGCCGAAGGAGAGGGGTTAGGTCATCCTGAGCGAAGCGAAGGATCTAGCCCCAACTTGCGTCGATCGACGGACGACCAATGCGACGCGGCGATTCGCCGCCCACCTTTCACGCCTCACTCTTCACACTTCATTGAGCGGCCTGCCGCTCGACAAATACGCCCGCATCAACCGCGACGCGTCGTCCGACCGCATCGTCCGCCAGAACGCATCCTGCTCGAAGCGCAACGCGTCGACCAGTGGCATCTCCGACCCCTGCAGCACGCACTGCTTGATCAGCGCCACGCTCAGCCGAGGCCGCCTCGCCAGCTCGTTCGCCAGCGCGAGCGCCTCCCGCATCAGGTCGCCCGCATCGACTGCGCGATGCACCAGCCCGATGCGCTCCGCCGTGTCCGCGTCCACCGTATCGCCGAGCAGCATCAACTCCAGCGCCTTCGCCACGCCGATGAGCCGCGTCATGCGCTGCGTCCCGCCCGCGCCCGGCAGGATGCCCACCCGCACCTCCGGCAGCCCGATCTGATACCCGCGCACCATGAGCCGGAAGTCGCACGCAAGCGCCAGCTCGCAACCGCCGCCCATCGCCGTCCCGTTGACCGCCGCGATGACCGGCTGCGGCAGCCCCTGCAGCGCGAGCAGCAGCTTGTGCATCCCGTGCAGCTCGCCGTCCGCCCCGAACCCCTCCCGCTCCCGCGCGACGTCCGAAGCCCCCGACAGCTCCCCGATGTCGTAGTGCGTGATGAAGATGTCGTCGACGCCCGTCAGCACCAGCGCCCGCACCTCCTCATCCCGCTCGATCTCCGATGTCAGCGCCGTCAGCTCCGCCACCATCGCCGCATTCAGCAGCTGCCGCGGCGGATTCATCATCGTCCCGACAAGCACAGCGCCTTCGCGTCTCGTGGTGAGGTACTTGAACTCCGTCATATTCACCTCGGCTAGTAACCGAACGTGATCCGACTATGCGTGACCCCTTGCCTATAAGGAAGGGCCGAGTTACGTCGGCGCATTCAACAACTGCCTAGCGATCAGAACGTCTCTCGGGCCGCGAGGCCGGAGCTAGAGCACGTGCAGGCCGCGCGGATGCATGCTTCCGTCGCGTTGACACGACTGGCCGCTTGGGAGATGATGGGTGACTCGGGGAACCTTCGTATGCGTGTACTCCTTACCTCGGCCGTGGCGTTCCTCATATCGCTCAGCGTGTCGGCGCGAGACGGCGGACGCACATTCGCATCAGGAGCGCCCGGGACGATCGACACCATCGCGGGCGGCGTCGCAGAGAACGTTCCAGCCACATCAGTATCAATGTACTACCCGGATTCAGTCGCGGTTGACTCCACCGGCGATCTTTACATTGCTGACGGACACAGTTGCCGTGTCCGGAAGATCACGAATGGGACGATTGTCACCGTGGCCGGTAACGGAACCTGCGCGTTCAGTGGCGACGGCGGCCCGGCGATGCAAGCCTCGCTCAAACACCCCACCGGCGTCGCTGTGGACGGAAGCGGCACGTTCTACATCGCGGACGGTGACAATTGCCGCATTCGTAGGGTGACCAACGGTATTATTTCTACGATCGCTGGAAGTGGCGACTGTGCGGATGGAGGCAGCGGCGGTCCGGCACTGAGCACACCGTTATATGGACCGGCCTGGATCGCGGTGGACGGCGGCGGCAACGTTTATGTGAGCGAGAGCGCATATTGCCGTGTCTATAAGATCACCTCGGGCATGATATCAACCATAGCCGGAACCGGTGTGTGTGCATATGACGGCGACGGCGGACCCGCTACGAGCGCTTCCGTGGACGCGCCGACAGGACTCACATTCGATGCGGCTGGAGACCTGTATTTCGCAGACGCGAACAATTGCGTGGTGCGCGAGGTTGTTGATGGAGTAATAAACACGATCGTAGGCAACGGATCGTGCGGCTACAGCGGTGACGGTGCTTCAGCGATTGCCGCCCAAATCTCGCAAAGTGCGGGAGTCGCGATCGGCAACGACGGCGCTATCTATATCTCGGACGGTTACAGCAATTGTCGCGTTCGCAAGGTGATCGGCGGCGTTATCACAACGCTGGCCGGGACGGGCCTTTGCACCTATAGCGGCGACGGCGGCCCTGCCGTAAGCGCATCACTACATTACCCTCTTGCTTTAGCCGTCGACAACTCTTCAACCGTATTCGTGGCGGACGAAGACAACTGCCGGATCCGAGCGATTAGTGGTGGCAACATCACGACCGTCGCTGGGAACGGCTGGTGCGCGTACGATAGGGACGGCGGCCCAGCCACGAGTGCGACCCTAGCCAACCCGTTCGGCGTTGCGCTTTCCACTGCGAACGATGTGTACTTTTCGGACAGCACCAGTTGCCTCGTACGCAGGCTTACCGCCGGAACGATTTCGACAGTCGCCGGCAGCACATGCGGTTTTAGCGGCGATGGCGGACCTGCTACTAGCGCGTCACTGTACTATCCGGACGGTATCGCTGTCAGTGCATCTGGGGACCTATACATCGCAGATGCTCTCAACTGCCGCATACGAAAGGTAAGCGCCGGCACTATTACGACGGTCGCGGGCGGTGGTGGTCCGTGCGGCTATTCTGGAGGCGGTGGCGATGGTGGCGCCGCGACGAACGCCAGTTTATACAATCCGTTTGGCGTCGCGGTCAGTGCGTCGAACGACCTATACATCGCTGATACTCTCAACTGTCGGATACGCCGAGTCACCGGAGGCACGATCTCGACGGTGGCGGGTAATGGATTCTGTGGATACAGCGGGGACGGCGGTCCGGCAACTAGTGCGCGCCTCAACCAGCCCCAGGCCGTCACTCTCGACGGCAATGGCGATCTGTACATCTCCGATTCGGGAAACTGCCGACTCCGAAAGGTAACCTTCGGCACGATCACGACCGTTGCAGGCAATGGGATCTGCGGTAACGGTACCGATGGCGTCGCGCCGAAGAGTTCAGCGCTCTTTATCAGCGAGTTCACGATCGACCAGTCTGGCAACATCTACATCGCCGCCGATTGCCGCGTTAGGGAAATCAGCCTCGGCTCGATCTGGACTGTCGCTGGATCGGTCACGTGCGGCGATGGTGGTAATGGTGGGCCCGCTCTGAATGCGTTGCTTGATGGACCAGCAGGACTAGCGGTGGACGGAAGCGGCAATCTGTATCTCGCGGACGATTCGAACCATAGCGTTCGTGAGGTCTTCGGCATCGTTGACGCGGATTCGGACGGGTGCCCGGACTACCGCGAGACCGGAGGTGATTACCGAACGGGCGGGCAGCGCGATCCGAACTCCCCGTGGGACTTCTTCGACGTGCCGACCCCGTCGCTCTCAGCCACCAACAGCGCCGGGGGTCGCAATCGAGCAGTGAGCATCGCCGACGTTATCGCTATCCTCACCTACATCGGGACGTCCGACGGTGGTGTCATGAATTCGAACGGAGTCTCTTACAACAGCGACCTCAACATCAACGGGGTAGCGGACGGTCGTGAATACGACCGCACACCATCGACTGACATGTCACAACCCTGGCGCTCGGGTCCGCCCAATGGAGCCGTCACGATTGGCGATGCCCTCGTGGCGCTGAATCAGGTCGGCGACAACTGCAACTAGCGTGAACCTCGGCTTCAGGCCGTGTTTCGAACCCGTGCCACCCACCCCTCCGACATCCACCCCGGCATCCCCTACCATCCCCCCATGCACACCCGCCGTACCGCCGCACACACTCCAACCTCCGCGCCCCTCTGCGCCTCCGCGGTGAACCACGCCCACAACAATCCGCGCGCATCTGCGACATCTGCGCACCGCCCGGCCCCAACAGCCCGCGACATAACGCTTGATTGTTTGCGGCTGCAGTCAATCAAAACAATCAGAAATCCGAATCTGCGACCGCCCGCCCGACGCCCCGCCCAGACTCAACCCCTGCCAGTACTCGAAAAAACAAAGATCAATCAAGCACCGGACATAACCCCAGCAACCAGCGACCGATGAAGTTTCGCTCTTCACCCTTCACTCTTCCGGCTCTGTTGTCTGCTGTCTGTTGTCTGCTGTCAGCGCGCGGCTACGCGCGCCCCGCCACCGCCGGCCGCCAATCGTTCGCCGCAGTGTTGCCCGACTCCGCAGCCTCGTCGCCATCGGCGACCGGCACCCCGTCCCGCAGCAGCAGCGCGTTCCGGGGCAGCGCCGCCACCCGAGGCCCCGGCGTGATGATCCCCGCCAGGTTCAGCGGGTCCGCCGCGCTGATCCGCACCAGCTCGCCCGTCTTCGCCGTCCGTCGCACCCGCCGCAGCCCGTCCACCGCCTCCGGCAGCCCGTACTGCTCGCCGATGAACCCCGACACGAACCGCCCGCCTCGCACCACGCCGCGCGCCTCCTGCCGCCGCAGCGCCCGCACCACCTCGCGCCACGGCACCGAGAAGGTCTCCCGCGCCACCAGGTCGCGGAACACCACGCCGTACCGCGCCAGCAGCTGCATCGCCAGCTGCTCCGCCAGCTCGTCTACCGGCGAAGCCTCGCGCTGGAAGCGGTGCACCAGCGACCACCGGCCCTGGGGCGCGCTTCCTCGGGCCGCCCGGCTCGAAGCATCGCGCCCGTGCCGCCGCGCCGAGCGCGCCCGCGCCGAGTTCTTCGGCGACATGATCTGCCGGAGCGCCTGGAATCCGTCGCCGGAAGCGATGCCCCGCGCCACGAGGTCCCACAGCGCGTCCTCGAGCCGCGACGGAAGCTCCCGCGTCGCCGACAGCAGGTCCTCGAAGAAGAGCGCGCCGTGCTCGCGAAGCGCGTCGTACGCCGCGGCCGCCGCGCCCGTCGATGGCGCCGTCGCCAGATCCGACCCGCGCACCGCCTCCAGCAGCCACGCGAAGTCCCGCCGCAGCACGATGGAGATCGGCGTTGCCCGCGAAGGCGTCGATGCCCGCCCGTTGCCGTTCGGCTTGCGAAGCGACAGCCGCGCCCACGCCACGTCGCCCGCGAGGCAGAGGTCATCGAGCCATTGCGGGTTGTAGTTGACGACGCGATGCGGCAGCACCTCGCGCTCCCACGCCGAAGCCGCGATCTCGAACCCTTGCAGCTGCGCGATGGCGTCGAGCAGCCCGCGCTTGCCCTCGAGCCGCCGCCCGCCCGCGACGTGCTGCCGCTCGAGCAGGTAGCGCATGAAGTCCTGCGCCGTCACCGGCTCGATCTCCTTGCGCAGCGTGTCGAGCGTGTAGCGATGGATCCGCGCCAGCAGCCGCCGGTCGCAAAACTCCTCGTCGTCGCAGCCCGGCGTGAACCGCCCCCGCAGCACGATGCCGTCGCCCTCGAGCCGCGCCAGCGCCGAAGCCACTTCGCCTGCGCCGATGCCGAGCATCGAAGCGAGCGCCCCAGCCGTCACCGGCCCGAGATACTCGCTGTGCCCGCGCACACTCGCCAGCACCGCCGCATCGCGTTCCACCGCCCCGCCGTCGAGATGCGCCGGCATCGCCACGCGCGGCACGACCTCCGCTGACGGGTAGAGCGCCTCGGCCTCACGGAGGTGCTCGACCGCGAACCAGAACGCGCCACCGTCCGTCCGCACGACTGCGGCGCGTCCGGCGCTGACCAGCTCGTCGAACCACGCGTGCCACTCCGCCGGCACGTCCGGCCGCAGCACGACCAGGTTCAGCAGCACATCGTGCAGCTCTTCCGGATCGCGCGGCGACGGCCGCGCCTCCTCGCGCACCCGCTCGATCGCCGCCGGGTCCAGCGCGCCCAGGTCCTTCGCGTCGTCCGGCAGTGTCCGCCGGAGCGACACGGCGCGAGTCCTGCGCTCCTCCAGCGGCGCGTCGTCGAGGTACGCGTACGGCTTGGCGTTCAGGATCTCGTGCGAGAACGGCGACGGCTCGGTGGTGTCGCGCGCGTGCATCCGGATCGCGCCGGACTCCATCTTCGCGACCAGCTCCTCCAGCTTGTCGATGTCCATCGCCTCGTGGAGGCAGTCGTACACCGTCTGCCGCGTCAGCGGATGGTCCGGCACCTCCAGCGGCCCGCTGATGTTCTCCTGGCAGCCGACCTGCTCCGGGAACACCGCCGCGAGCAGATCGTCTGACCGCATCCGCTGGATCGGCGGCGGCACCTTCCGCCCGCCGTTCTGGCGGAGGATCGCGAGCGCGCGGGTGGCATTCCAGCGCCAGCGCGTCGGGAACAGCGGGGTGTACAGGATCGCCTGCTCGACCGCCTGCCGGACGTTGTTCGACCGCACGAACGAGAACGCGTCCTCGAGCGGGAAGCTGTGCTGCGGCCCCAGCGACAGCACGACCGCATCGTCTGTGGCCGCCGCCTGCAGCTCGAAGTCGAAGTTCACGCAGAAGCGCTTCCGCAGCGCCAGCCCGAAGGCGCGGTTCACCCGCCCGCCGAACGGCGCATGCACGACGAGCTGCATGCCGCCGGCATCGTCGAAGAACCGCTCGAACACGATGTCGTCCTGCGTCGGCACGACGCCCAGCGCCGCCCGCTCCGCCAAGACGTACTCGACGAGCTGCGCCGCCGCCTCGCGTTCGAGCGCGCACTCATCGTGCAGCCATCCGGCGACGTCACGCTCGTCCGCCGCGCGCTCGGCAACGTCCCGGCGCAGCCGGCCGACCTCTTCCGACAGCTCCCACGTCCGCGACGGCGCTTCGCCCAGCCAGAACGGGATCGTCGGCGGTCGGCCCTGCGCATCTTCGACGCGCACTACGCCGCGTCCCGACTCGATGCGCCGGATGCGCCACGAGTGTGTGCCCAGCAGGAAGATGTCGCCGGCCATGCTTTCGATCGCCCAATCTTCGTTCACAGTGCCGACGAAGGTCTCGTCCGGGTCGAGCACAACGCGATAGTCACCGAGCTCCGGGATCGCGCCGCCGTTCGTGAGCGCCGTGATCCGCGACGCCCGCCGCGCCTTGAGCGTCCGCGACAGCCGGTCGCGATGCAGCAGCGCGCGCTGCCGCCCCAGCCGCGGCGCGGGCCCTTCGCTGAGCATCTCCACCACTTCGTCGAAGTCCTGCCGCGTGAGCGGCGCGAACGGCGTTGCCTCGCGCACCATGTCGAACAGCTTGTCCTCGCCCCAGTCGCGCGACGAGCACTCCGCCACGATCTGCTGCGCCAGGATGTCGAGCGGCGCCACCGGCGCGAACACGCGGTCCAGGCGCCCTTCGTGCACCGCGCGGATGAGCGCGGCGCACTCCACCAGCTCGTCGCGGGATGTCGCGAACAGCCGCCCGCGCGACGTTCGCCCTAGTGCGTGGCCCGATCGCCCGATGCGCTGCAGGAACGTCGTCACCGCGCGCGGCGAGCCGATCTGGCACACGAGGTCCACCGACCCGACGTCGATCCCGAGTTCGAGGGACGCCGTCGCGACGATCGCCCGCATCTCACCGTCTTTGAGACGCTGCTCGATCCGCAGCCGCCGCTCCCGTGCCAGGCTGCCGTGATGCGCCGCGACGTGCTCTTCACCCAGTCGTTGGCCCAGGTTGTGCGCGATGCGCTCCGCCATCCGCCGCGTGTTCGTGAACACCAGCGTCGTTCGATGTTCGGCGATGAGCTCGGCGAGCCGGTCATATATCTCGCTCCACTGTTCGCCGGTCGCAACTGCGCCGAGATCCGTCGCCGGCACTTCGACGCGCAGGTCGAGGTCGCGCCGATGCCCCACGTCGACGATCGTTGGCGTTGGCGCATCAGTGCCGACGAGGAACCGCGCGGCGTCTTCGATCGGATGGATCGTCGCCGACAGCCCGACGCGCAGCGGTCGCCGCTCGCACAGCGCATCGAGGCGCGCGAGCGTGAGCATCAGGTGGCTGCCCCGCTTGTCGCGCATCAGAGCGTGCAGCTCGTCCACGATGATGGTGCGCACCTTCGTCAGCAGCGCGCGCGTCCGCTCAGCCGTGAGCATCAGGTACAGCGATTCCGGAGTCGTGATGAGGATGTGGGGCGACTCCCGCACGATCGCCGCGCGAGCAGCCTGCGGAGTATCGCCGGTCCGAAGTGCCGTCCGTATCTCCGGCGCCGCCAACCCCATCTCGTCGGCCACCTCGCGAATCTCGACGAGCGGAGCCTCGAGGTTCTTCTGGATGTCGCTGCTCAACGCCTTCAGCGGCGACACGTAGACCACGTCGATGCCCTCCGGCATCTCGCCGGCAAGCCCGCGCTTCAGCAGGTCATCGATGTTCGAGAGGAACGCCGCGAGCGTCTTCCCTGAGCCGGTAGGCGCCGCGACGAGCGTATCTCGGCCCTCGCCGATGGCGCGCCAGCCGGCGACCTGCGCCTCCGTGGCAGTCTCGAAGCGCCCCTCGAACCAGGCGCGGATGGCAGGATGAAAGCTGTCAGGGAGGGTCATTGGCGGCACCAGGGGACGGGAGCGAAACAAAGGTTCGAACTCAGTCTATTCCCGCTCGGAGCGAGGCGGCAACGATTGGGCGCTGGAGACCGCCGATCGAAGGACATGCTCTTGCCGCGTCATGACAGGAGGCATGCCCGGTCCGGTATGCATCGCCGGCCGTGCCTGCGGCTGTTTGGGGGTGTGAACGCGTTCATAGCCGCCGGCCCGCCTCACTCCTATGATGGTGGTCCGATGGAGTCTGTCGGCAGACTCCACCTTCCGGCGTCGCGCACTCAGCAAGGAGCAATCGCAAGCATGACCACTGCACAGATAGACGAGGCCAAGACCGAGGAGTTCGACCAGGCCAAGACCGAGGAGTTCGCTGGCAAAGTGGTCGGCATCCTGAACAGTGCGTCGCTAGCGCAGATGATGAGCATCGGACATCAGATCGGGCTATTCGACAAGATGTCCGCTATGCGCCCTTCGACGAGCGCGGAGATCGCCAACGCCGCCGGACTCAACGAGCGCTACGTCCGGGAGTGGCTGGGCGCCATGACCACGGGCGGGATCGTTGAGCACGACGGGGGGAAGGGCACGTACGCACTGCCGCCTGAGCACGCCGCGTCGCTCACGCGAGCGGCTGGCCCCGGCAACCTCGCGGCCATGTGCCAATTCATGCCCCTCATGGCGCAGGTCGAGGACGGCATCGTCGAGAGCTTCCGTAACGGCGGCGGCGTTCCATACTCGGAGTTCCCTACGTTCCAGCGGTATATGAAGGAGGAGAGCGCGCAGGTCTTCGACGCGACTCTCATCGAAGTGACTCTGCCGCTCGTCCCAGGCCTCGTCGATCGGCTCAACAACGGTATCGACGTTGCCGACGTGGGCTGCGGGAGCGGCCACGCTGTGAACCTCATGGCGAAGGCGTTCCCGAAGTCCCGGTTCGTGGGCTACGACTTCTCAGAAGAGGGCATCGAAGAAGGCCAGGCCGAGGCGAAGTCCGTCGGCGTGTCCAACGCCCGCTTCGAGCAGAAGGACGTGGCAACGCTCTCAGGGCCACCGCAGTTCGACCTGATCACGGCGTTCGACTCCATTCACGATCAGGCGCAGCCGCGACGCGTCCTGAAGGGCATCTACGACGCGCTTCGTCCCGGCGGCACGTTCCTCTGCGTCGACATCGCGGCGGACAGCACGCACGCCGGCAACGTCGAACACCCGATGGGCCCGATGCTGTACACCATCTCGACGATGCACTGCATGACGGTGTCGCTCGCGCTGGGCGGCGAAGGGCTCGGCACATGCTGGGGCGAACAACTGGCTCGCCAGCTGCTCGCCGAAGCGGGTTTCAAGGACGTTGAAGTGCAGCGCGTTGAGGGCGACATCCTCAACAACTACTACGTCGCCCAGAAGCGGTAGTGGGGTCGCAAGGCGTAGAAGCCTGCGTACTTCAGGAAACGCGCCGCCCGCTCGTCATAGCCGGCGGCGCGTTCACGTCCGCGCGAAAGTTAGCTCGAGCCCGAGAAGTGTTACAGTCGCATCGCGTGCTCAGTAGATGATTGCGAAGCGATCTTCACGCTGATACCATTTCGACTGCGTGTCCGATGGACCGCGGAAAACGAAGACGGACGGAAGGACTCAGACGGAGAGGCAACCGGGGCCTGGCTGGCAGCATCCGCGATAGGAGCGGGTCTGCCGGGGGCCTTTCGTGTTGTCACGGAAGAGATGGACGACTGTAAACGCACCGGCTTTACCTAGCCTCCCGGGCGCGTTGCCCGGGCATTCTCCTCGTGCTGGCCGCACGGGTTAGAAGGGAACAGAGAATGCACATAACGATCGATGGGTTCGGCGGCAACCCCGCTCACCTGGCCAACGAAGGCCTCGTCCGCCACCTGCTCGACCGCTATCCGGGCGAAATCGGAATGACGAAGATCTCCGAGCCGCATGTCTTCGAGTACCACGGCGAGAAGCCGGAGGACTGGGGCGTCTCCGGCTTCGTGCTCATCGCCGAGAGCCACATCGCCGTCCACACCTTCCCGGACCACGGCCAGGTCTGGGTGGACATCTTCTCCTGCAAGGGCTTCGACGAAACGCCGGCGATCGACCGCATCGTCGATACGTTCGGCCTGCGCTCGACGCGCATTCACAAGCTCGAGCGCGGGCTCGAGTATCCACACGACGTCGAGTCCAGCATTCCGCTCAACCGCGCCGAGCGCCGAGAGGTCGCGCCGGTCGCCTAGCGAGCCGATCGCCGGTCCCGGGCGAGTCACTGCCCGAACGGTGAGCCAAGCACACCACGCGGCGTCGTTCGCGAGGGGCATTCGATAGGCTGCGTGAATGGACCTCGGCATCATCGGATTCGAACGCTCCGGCAAGACCACGGTTTTCAACGCCGTGACGCGCGGTCACGCGCAGACGGGCACGTACGGCGCCGGAGTCCAGCCCAACATCGGCGTCGTGAAGGTTCCGGACGAGCGCGTCGACCGCCTCGCTCAGCTCTTCAAGCCGAAGAAGACGACGCACGCCGACATCCGGTACGTGGATTTCCCCGGCGCCGCGTTCAGCGGGAGCGAAGGCCGTGGCCCGTCGCCGCAGTTTCTCGCGCAGCTCGCGCGGAGCGACGCGCTCGTGCACGTCGTCCGTTCCTTCGCTGACGAGACGGTCCCGCATCCGCAGGGATCGGTGGACGCCGCCCGCGACGCCGAAGCGATGGAGCTGGAGCTCGCGTTTGCGGACGCCGCATTCGTCGAGAAGCGCGTCGAGCGCATCGAGGCGGCGATGCGCTCCGTGAAGGCCGGCGAGCGCGATGCAGCGGAGCGTGAGCTGGCGCTCCTCGCGCGCCTCAAGAACGGGCTCGAGTCCGGGACGCCGCTTCGGGGGCAGCAGATGAGCGAGGAGGAAGCGAAGTCGCTCGTGAATTACCAGTTCCTCACCGACAAGCCCCTCATGCTCGTCGTGAACATCGACGAATCGGATGTGCAGCGGACCGCTGACATCGAATCGCAGTTCGCCGAGAAGTTCGGCGGACCGCACACAGCCGTCGCCGCCATCAGCGGCAAGATCGAGCAGGAGCTCGCGCAGATGTCGGAGGACGACGCCGAAGAGTTCCGGCGCGACCTCGGCATCACGGAGTCGGGCCTCGACCGCATGATCCGGATGTCGTACGCGCTTACGGGCCTCATCTCATTCCTCACCGCGGGCGAGGACGAATGTCGCGCCTGGACCGTCCGCGAAGGCTCAACCGCGCCGGTCGCGGCCGGGAAGATACACACCGACCTCGAGAAGGGCTTCATCCGCGCCGAAGTCGTGCGCTGGGACGAACTACTCGCCGACGGATCGATCGCGGATGCCCGCAAGCGTGGCCACCTTCGTCAGGAAGGGAAGACCTACATTGTGCAGGACGGGGATGTCATGAACATCTTGTTCAATGTGTAGCAGTGGGTCAGCACCCGCCCGACTGAGCGACTGAGAGACAAATGACTTCACTCAAATCCTTCGACCGCGTCGCCCACTGCTATGACGAGACGCGCGGCATTCCGGAAGATGTCGCGCGCGAGATTGGCGCGAAACTCGCAGAGATAATGCACCAGGTCACCAACGCGCCACGTGCGTTCGAGTGCGGGATTGGAACGGGCCGGATCGCGGTTCCCCTCGCAGCGGCGGGCGTACACGTCGCCGGCGTTGACATCTCGGTGAAGATGCTTGGGCGGCTGCGTGAGAAGCGCCGGGACATCGACGTCATGCTCGCCGAGGCGGCGCATCCGCCGCTCCGCGATTGTTCCTTCGACGGGCTGCTATTCGTGCACATTCTCCATCTGGTGCCGGACGCCGAGGCCACGCTCAAAGCCATGCTCCCTCTTGTGAAGAGTCGTGGTGTTGTCATCCATGGCGGCGATGGACGGAGCGAGGGGCGGCGCCGCGAGGCGGACGCCATCATCCAGCGGATCGTCCAGGAGATCACAGGAGCCGACATTTCGAACGATCACGCTCACGATCGGGCGCACGTCGAATTCGAGCGCGTGCTCCGCGAGGTTGGCGCGAAGATCGACGACGCAACGCTCGTGCGCTGGAAGGGGCGCGGGACTGGGCGAAGGATGCTCGAACGCCTGGCGCGAAAGGACTACTCCGGCTCCTGGGTGATTCCGGACGAAGCGCTGCCGCAAGTCGTAGAACGGGTCACTCCGGAGTTGCAGCGGCTGTACGGCGATCTCGATCGGGAGTTGGAGTGGGAGAGGAGCTTCGCGGCAACGGTCGCGCGGCTGCCCGGTTAGTGCCGGTATATCTTGACGGAACGACGGCGGTCTCCCTAGAATGGCGCACAACTGAATACAACTCTTATCGAGAGTGGTGGAGGGATCGGCCCTACGAAACCCGGCAACCCGTCGAGACGGGTGCCAAATCCGACTCGCTTCGGCGAGAAAGATGAGAGAATCCGAGACTTCTCCACAACCCACAGGAGAAGTTTTTTCTTGCCCGACGCTGCCGAGTCCTCCTACCAACCGATCGAGTGGCGCGACGGTGTTCTGCGCTTCATCGATCAGTCCCAGCTACCCGGCGAGCTTCGCCACGTCGAAACGGGAGATTACCGCGAGGTCGCAGTCGCCATCGCACGGCTGCAGATCCGCGGCGCACCGCTCATCGGCCTTGCCGCCGCATACGCGGCCGCCTTGGCCGTTCGTGCGGGTGTTGATGCGCGCTCGGCGGCGGAACAGCTTGCATCCGTCCGTCCGACTGCCGTAAATCTCCGTTGGGCCGTCGAGCGCATCGCCGCCGCAGCCCAGGACTCCCCTGACCCGGCGGCCGCCGCCGAATGGGAAACCATCCGCATTCATCAGGCCCAGGTAAAAGCCGATGCGCGACTCAGCGAGGTCGGGGCCGCGCTGCTCGAAGACGACTCGACTGTACTCACCCACTGCAACACCGGCTCGCTCGCAACCGGCGGCATCGGCACCGCGCTCGGCGTCATCAAGATGGCACACCGGCAGGGCAAGCGTGTCCGCGTGCTTGTTGACGAGACGCGCCCGTTGCTCCAGGGCGCGCGGCTCACCGCATGGGAGCTGGCGCAGGAAGGCATCTCGCATCAGCTCATCGTCGATGGTGCCGCAGCCTCGTTCATCGCATCGGGCGCCGTGAGCGCGGTAATCGTGGGTGCGGACCGCATCGCGGCGAACGGAGACGTCGCGAATAAGATCGGGACGTATGGGGTGGCCCTGGCCGGTCCCGCGAACGACGTCCCGTTCTATGTCGCCGCCCCGCTTAGCACGATCGACCCGGCCACCGTCGCCGGGCGCGACATCACGATCGAGCACCGCGCTCCGGACGAGGTGCGTTCTTTCGCCGGCACGCCCATGGCGCCTGCAGACACGGACGCGATCAACCCCGCGTTCGACGTTACGCCGGCGTCGCTCGTGACTGCCATCATCACAGAGCGGGGCGTGGTGCGGCCACCGTTTGACCGAGCAATTCGAGACCTCGTCTCGAAGGAACCGGCGGGCGCACGATGAGCAGTGCCACGATGGCCGTCATCGGGGGCTCGGGATTCTATGAGATCGATGGTCTCACGGACATCGAGCGCGTTGATATCGAGACGCCATTTGGTCCGCCATCGGACACGATCGTACTCGGATCGCTGGGCGCGACGCGGATGGCATTCCTCCCGCGCCACGGCGCCGGTCATCGGCTGCTGCCAGCGGAGGTGCCGTCGCGCGCGAACATCTGGGCGTTATCTTCGCTCGACGTGCAGTACATCCTCTCGGTCAGTGCTGTTGGCAGCCTGTCCGAGCCGATCGCACCGCTCCACCTCGTGGTGCCGGACCAGCTCATCGACCGAACGAACGGCACGCGCCCCTCGACGTTCTTTGGTCGCGGCATCGTCGCGCACATCTCGTTCGAGGCGCCATTCTGTCCGCAATTCAGCAACATCGTCTTCGACGGATCGACCGGATCGGGTGCGACAACCCATTGTGGTGGCACCCTCGTCGTGATGGACGGCCCGGCGTTCAGCACCCTCTCAGAGTCGCGTCTCTACCGAAGTTGGGGAGCCGACGTCATCGGCATGACTGCGCTCCCTGAAGCCAAGCTCGCCCGCGAAGCCGGCATCTGTTATGCGACGCTCGCCTGTGTAACGGATTACGACACCTGGCACGACGAACACGCCAGCGTCACTGTCGAGATGATCCTGGACAACCTCCGCGCCAACGTCTCGCGCGCTCGTGCGATCGCCGCGGCAGTCGCTCAGGCGCTCCCGTCCGACCGTACCTGCACATGCGCGCACAGCCTCGATAACGCGATCGTGACGCCGCTGAGCATGGTGCCGGATCAGACGAAGCGAGACCTCGCCCCGATCCTCGCTCGCCAGTTGGAGGTGTTGCACATATGACGGTAGTCGAGCGCAAGCAAGGCGCGCGCGCCTGGGCGACCGAGTACACGGTCAGCCGACTCTACGACCGCGACGAGATCCGCCGCCTGCTCGAGACGAAGCGCCCGTACGCCGCGTACGCGCTGGGCCAGCTCGATCCGATCCTGTTCAAGCTCACGGAGTGGTGGCGATCCCGCGGCGATGGAAACAGCGCACTCGCGCTGCATTCGCGCGGCGGCCTCGGGAACGCGACGTTCCTCATGGGCGAGGCGTCCGCGCTAGATGCCGTGCTGCGTCTTCACCCCGGCCCGAGGAACAGCTTTCTCACGTGCGAGCCACACCACCTCGATACCGTCCTGCGCCACTTCGACCTGGACCAGCGACAGACCATGATTCGCATGCAGGTCACCGCCGAAACGATGAAGCCGGCAAGTGGCGCAGTCCGCCGCCTGTCGGGACGCGACGCCCGTACGATCAACCGGCTCTATCGCACGGACGGCGTGCCGTCGTTCTACTCCTCGCGGCAGATCGACGACTCCGTATACTTCGGCGCTGAGCGCAATGGCCGCCTCGTCTCCGTCGCCGGCACCCACGTGATCTCCTCGAGTAGCGGGATTGCCGTTGTCGGAAACGTCTACACGCACCCAGATCACCGAGGCGTAGGGCTCGCGCAGGCGACGACCAGCGCAGTGACGGAGCTCTTGCTTCGGTCATGCCGCGAAGTCGTGCTTAGCGTTGACCCGACGAATGTATCGGCAGTGCGCGCCTACGAGCGGCTCGGGTACGTCGAAGTGGCGCGGCTCATCGAGGGCGCTGCCCGCCGGCGCGATGCATCAGGCGTGGTGACGGCGTTCCGTCGCGCGCTCGCCCGAATGCGCGGAGGAGGCGGGCGGGAGATCGTGCGTGTTCGGGGCGAGTAACTGAGCACTATCACCGACACCGGAAAGAGCGCCGCCTGTGGCGCAGAGCGAAAGGACGCAATGACCACCGAGACCATTCCTCACGACGTGCGGGACCTGCGCCTGGCCGAAGAGGGTGTGCGCCGGATCGAATGGGCGGCCCGCGAGATGCCAGTGATCACGCAGATCCGGGAACGCTTCGCCAAGGAGCGGCCGCTGAATGGCGTCAGGGTCTCCGCGTGCTTGCACGTCACGACGGAGACCGCAAATCTCATGCTCGCCCTGCGCGACGGCGGGGCGCAGATCGCGCTGTGCGCATCGAATCCGCTGAGCACCCAGGACGATGTCGCGGCAGCACTCGTGTCCGAGTACGGCGTTTCCACTTTCGCGATAAAGGGCGAAGACGGCGACACCTACTACCGGCACATCGACGCGACGCTCGATCAGCGGCCGCAGATGACGATGGACGATGGCGCCGACCTTGTGGCGCGGCTCCACAAAGACCGCTCCGACCTGCTTGATGGCGTGATCGGCGGCACCGAAGAGACGACGACTGGCGTGATCCGGCTCCGCGCGCTCGCCGAGGAAGGCCGCCTTCGCTACCCGATCATCGCGGTGAATGAAGCGAACACGAAGCACATGTTCGACAACCGCTACGGCACTGGGCAGAGCACGCTCGACGGCATCACGCGCGCGACGAACGTCCTGTGGGCGGGAAAGACCGTGGTTGTTGCCGGATATGGGTGGTGTGGGCGCGGACTCGCGTCGCGCGCGCGCGGCATGGGCGCGCACGTCGTGGTAACCGAAATCGATCCGCTTCCGGCGCTCGAAGCCGTGATGGATGGCTTCCGCGTGATGCCGATGGCCGAAGCTGCGAGCATCGGCGATATCTTCGTCACGCTGACCGGCGACATCAACGTCATCGACCGTGCGCACCTCGAGTCGATGAAGGACGGCGCGATTATTGCCAACTCGGGGCACTTCAACGACGAGATCAACCTGAAGGCGCTCGAGTCCATGTCCGAGGGCACGCGCCAGGTACGTCCGTTCGTCGAAGAGTACAGGCTGGAAGATGGCCGCAAGCTCTTCCTCCTCGGCGAAGGGCGACTGATCAACCTCGCCGCGGCCGAGGGCCATCCGGCGAGCGTCATGGATATGAGTTTCGCGGACCAGGCGCTCTCGGCCGAGCATCTGGTGCACCAGGAACAGCGCCTTGCCGTCGGCGTGTACTCGGTGCCGAAGGAGATCGACGCGGAGATCGCGCGGCTGAAGCTCGCATCGATGAGCATCATCATCGACACCCTCACGGAAGAACAGGAACGCTATCTCACCTCGTGGGAGAGCGGCACATAACAGCGGCGGCACACAGGTTCGCATCGACAACGGAAGGACAGATCCTCGATGACTACGACGTTCATGGGCTCGCCGAGCCTTCAACTGACCAGCGAATCGGTCACCGAAGGCCACCCGGACAAGATGTGCGACCAGATCAGTGACGCGGTCCTCGACGCCATCCTGCGCGATGACCCGCTCGGGCGCGTCGCGTGCGAGAGCGCCGTCACGACCGGCCTTGTCGTAGTCATGGGCGAGATTACGACCAAGACGTACGCGGACATTCCGGCCATCGTCCGCGAGGTCGTCCGCGACATCGGCTACACGAACGCCCACTACGGGTTCGATTATGAGACGTGCGGCGTCATCGTCTCGGTGAAGGAGCAGTCCACCGATATCGCCTTGGGGGTCGACCACGGCCTCGAGTCGAAGCAGGGCGAGCGTCCGAAGGACGACCTCGATACGGGCGCCGGAGATCAGGGCATGATGATGGGTTTCGCCTGTAACGAGACGCCCGAGTTCATGCCACTCACCATTGCGCTTGCCCACCGGCTCTGCCGGCAGCTCGCCGACGTCCGCAAGAGCGGCCTCCTGGCGTACTTGCGTCCCGACGGGAAGTCGCAAGTCACCATCGACTACGAGTACGGCCGGCCCAAGCGCATCAATACCGTCGTCATCTCCGCCCAGCACGACCCCGATGTGACGTCGGAGGCGCTGGAGGCCGATGTCATCGAGCAGGTGATTCGCCCGATCCTGCCGCCTGATCTCACGCCGCGCGACCCGCGCACTCTCATCAATCCCACCGGGCGGTTCGTCATCGGCGGCCCGATGGGCGATGCAGGTCTCACCGGCCGTAAGATCATCGTGGACTCATATGGCGGCATCGCGCGACATGGAGGCGGCGCCTTCTCGGGTAAGGATCCGACCAAGGTCGATCGCTCAGGGGCGTATGCCGCGCGATACGTCGCGAAGAATATCGTCGCCGCCGGTCTCGCTGAGCGCGTGGAGTTTCAGCTTTCGTACGCCATCGGCGTAGCGCACCCGACGTCGATGTCCGTCGAGACGTTTGGCACCGGTCGCATCGACGACGCAAAGATCCTTGACCTTGTACGCTCGCACTTCGACCTCCGCCCGGCCGCAATCATCCGCGACCTCAAGCTCCGCCGCCCGATCTATCGCAACACCGCGGCATACGGGCACTTCGGCCGTGACGACATCGATGCGCCCTGGGAGCAGACGGACAAGGCCGCACTCTTGCGCGAGGCCGCCGGCGCGTCGGTGGAGCCGGAGCGGGTTGCGGGTAGCTAAGCCCGCGCTAGACTAACCGCCGGAGGATGGTGAGGATCTCCTCCACCGAGGGTTTGCAATCGTCTCGTTATCCGATGATGAGATGATGCGATAGCGCCGTTTGTCCCGCACTGGTTAGATTAGCCCCAATGGCCTCCGTCCTAGTAGTGGAAGATGAGCCCGCGCTCCGGCGTATGTTGAGTTTCACCCTCAAGGACGGGGGTTTTGACGTGCGTACCGCATGGAATGGCGTCGAGGGCCTGGAGCAGGTCAGCGCCAGAACTCCGGACGTGATCGTCCTCGACCTCGAGATGCCAGTGATGGACGGTCGCACGTTCTATCGCGAACTCCGTAAGCGCGGTCTGGATACTCCGGTCTGCATCCTTTCCGCCTACGGGGCGCGCCAGGCGCAGCGCGAGCTTCGTGCCGAAGCCGCAGTACAGAAGCCGTTCAGCCCGGACGCACTCATCGAGAAGCTACGGCAGCTCGTCGACGCAGCGTAGACCGGGGCTGCTATTGCTCGCGGCGGAACAGCCGGCGCAGCAGTGCGTTCCGCACCGAGTGCCACGCCGCCTCGAGTCGCTCTCCCTCCGCTTCGGATAGCTCCTTCGCCCCGAACGTCGTGCGCTCATACGCGCCCGCCAGGAACCTCACGTCGCTCGCCGGCGCTCGATAACGCATGCGCGCGACGAATTCCCGCGGCGTTTCGCTTGGCTCGCCGCCATTCCGGGTCCACTTCGCCAGGCGTTGCGTCTTGCGCCACAGTTGAGCCGGCCGCTGCAGCCCGCCCATCCCGAACTCCCATGCCAACTTTGCGCCTGCCGCTCCGACGACCGCGACCGTTCCCACCACCATCAGGGCGATCAGAGTCGGCCACGAACTCGATCCGCCCGGGCTTTCCGGGGCCGTCGCATCTTGCGGGATCGACGCGCCCGCTCCGGCAAGGTCGCCTAGTCCGCTGAGGTCAAGATCATCCGCTCCGCGCGGGCTGGAGCCCGGCTGGTTCTGGTTCTGCGGCGTGCCCGGCCGGTCGATCAGCGGCGCGTCCTTCGCGGGACTGAACTCAACCCATCCAATGCCCGGGAAGTACACTTCGGGCCACGCGTAAGCTTCTTTCTCGGTCAGCTTGTATCCGTTGCTGTCCGGATCCTTCCGGAGCGGATCGAGCCGATAGCCGGTGGCGACGCGCGCCGGTACGCCGAGCGTGCGCAGCATGACCGCCATCGCCGAGGCGTGGTAGTCGAAGTATCCGCGCTGCGCATCAAACAGGAAGTAGTCGACGGTGTCGCGCCCGGGTGGCGTCTTGTCGATGTTGTAGTCCGTCGGGTAGTTGTCCCGCAGGTACTTCTCGATCGCGGCCGCCTTCTCGTATGGCGTCGACGCGCTCGAACTGATGTCGCGGGCCTTCGCGCGCACGCGTCGCGGCAGGCTGTCCGGGAGCCCCAGGTACCGGTCCGTGACCCACGATGGATAGTCGGTGCCGGCGCCGTTCAGCTGCTCGATCGACGCGACGTTGACGCTGCCGGTGACCGTGTAGTCGTCGCCGTTGTTCAAGTTGTCGGCGGGCTTGAGCGCCGTTACGTCGCTTGAGTCAGAGCCGGTCTTCGCCGTCGCCGCTTTGTCGGTCTCCACGGGCTGTCCGAGGCTGAACAGCGAGTCACCGTGTCCTCCCTCGACCTTCACATTGACCGTAACCTCCGCCCGCGAGTTCTCCGGGGCGTCCTTGTTTGCCGTAGTTGCCGCGGTCGCCGGGGCGAGCGGGACGTCGCCCTGTACATTCACTTTCCATCCGTTCGAGGTGTATTCGTCGAACGACTGGTCGCGAAGGAACGCCGCCATCTGCGGGGTGAGCGTCACATTGACTTCGACCGCGTCCTTACTCGAGAGCTTGATCTGCCCCTGGAAGGCCAGCGCGTCCTTCAGGTTGTGGATGTCCACCGGCTTCTTCGCGTTGACCGACACAAAGACGCGCGCCAACGGCTCGAGCCGGTGAGTGTACGGCGCCGTGAAGCTGTGCCATCGCGCGCTCGCGCTGTCCGAACGCTCGGCCAGTGGCAGAGCCCAGACGGCCAGCAGCAACACGACGGTGACCCAGAACGTGGCGTTGAGGGCGGACAGGCTGAGGAACTCTGGATACGCGACGCCGGTGCGATCCCACTCGTGCTCCTTGTGCGACAGATGCAGCCTCATGATTAGCAGCACCGCGCCGAAGAGAAACACGACGAACGAGAAGTCGAACTGGCCCGGGATGAAGCTGATGTTCCACATCAGCGCGATCCCACCCGGGATGAGTGCTAGCCACGCGTTGCGCCAGCGGAAGATCGCCCAGGACGATGCGTACGTGCCCAGCCAGACGACCACGAGCACCAGCACGATGAACGGCAGCGTGTCGTTGCTGATCCCGCCTTGCGTGACCGCCGACCACCAGTCGTGCATCCGGTCGATGAGCGCATCCGTACGGACGTACAGCGACCCGCCGGGAATGACGGCCATCAGTTGCAGGTACACAAGTGTCGCGCCGGCGAGCAGCGCGATCGGATGCAGCAGCACTTCGCGCCACTTGACCTTCGAAAGGAGGTATCCGGTGAGCAGCGCTGAGGAGCCGATCGGGTAGAGCGACGGCATCTCCTTCACCCAGTGGGCGCTGTCGATCGAGTGGACGACGCTGAGGAAGCAGATCGTCGCAATGATGAAGGTCAGCCAGTCTTCCCATGGGATGATCGAGCTTAGCGGCGCGCCCGACGGCGTAGGCGCGACGTCGTCGCGCCGCTGGAAGATCTCGTCCCAGTTCGCGTCGCGCATCATGTGCTCACCGCTCCGGCGCGCGCTCGGTCGCCGCGTCAGACTCGGCACCAGAGCCGAGTGCGACCAGCAGATCGTCGCTGCGCTTCACCATGTAGGTGAAGACGTCGCTCGCCGCCAGCGAAGCGAATACGCCCAGCGAGCTTTCGCTCGACCCGAAGGTGTTGGGTTCCAGCAGGATCGCCGCCAGCTTCACACCCCGCTGCTGCAACACTCCGAGGCCTTCGACCCAGGATTCGTCAGTCGATGGTGTGACGACCACGACAGTCGTATGCCGGCCGAAGCGGCGCGATTCGTTCGTGAGCAGCGCGCCGAGAGGCACGTCCCCCCACGCTCGCGCCATCGCCAGCGACTCCAGGATCCGTGTGTACTGTTGCACGCCGCGCTCGGCCTCTTCGACGTCGAACTTCCGGCCGAAGGACATGAAGCCAACGCTGCGGTTCGCCATCAGGAAGTAACGCGCGACGGATGCCGCGATGCGCACGGCGTACTCCTCCGTAGAGTCGTCGCCTTCGCCGACATGCGCACCCCGCTCCAGGTCGAGGATGAGCCAGATGTCGCTCGCCGGGTCGAGCTCGAAGATCTTGACCATGAGCTCGCCCGTTCGCGCCGTGCTCTTCCAGTGAATCCGGTTGAAGCTGTCGCCGAACTCGTACGGCCGTACGCCCGAAGCGTTAGGTGTCACGTAATGCGTGCGTCGCCGGAAGCGCCCTTCGCCCGGAAGGTTCGCCGCAGGCACCGAGAAGTTCGGCAGCTCGACGGCCCGCGGATACACCAGCACGTTGTGCTTGCCGCCGTACGTGCGCGTATGACGGAAGAGCCCGAACGGATCGCCGGTCGTTATCTCCACTGGCCCGACCGAGTACAGGCCTCTGCGGCGTATCGTCGAGCGCACCCGCCACGTCCGCGATCCGCGCGCCGGCACCGTCACCACGCGCTTCGCGACGTGACCGGGCATGTCGCTCGGATCATCGACCTCGAGCCAGATCTTGGAGATCCACGTCGTATTTCGGACGGTGATGCGTTCCTCGAACTGCCCGCCCTCCTGCAGTCGGTCCCCTTGCCGGTCCGGCGTGACTTCGATGCCACGCAGATTCAGCCGCGACCAGATGTACGCGACCGGCACACCGATCATCGCCACGTAGGCAAGGCGCCACGTCAGCCAGAAGCCCGTCGATAGCGCGACGATGATGCACGCGACGAACAGGAGTACGACGATGGTCAGCGACCGGTTCGACACGAAGAGCGCAGTGTAGAGGCGGAGCAGCGTCCGCATGGCGTTATCGGGCGGCCTGCTGTGCGGTGCTGCCCGACGTCTGGCGTGCGCGCGCGCCCGGCACCGGCACGCGCTCAAGGCATTGCTCGACCACTTCCTTCGGCGCGATGTTCTTCACCCGCGCGGATGGGCTGACAATGATGCGGTGGCCAAGCGTCGCGTACGCCAGCTCTTTCACGTCGTCCGGCACCACAAAGTCCCGCCCGTCGAGCAGCGCCCGCGCCTGGCACGTCCGGTAGAGCGCGAGCGAACCGCGTGGCGAGGCGCCCAGGTACACAGACCCGTGCCGCCGCGTCTGGTCCACGATCGTCACGATGTACTGCTTGATGAGCGGGTCGACGTAGACGTCCTTCACCGCCCGTTGCGTGCTCACGAGCTCATCCGGGCCGGTGACCCGGTCCAGCGATTCGATCGGATGCTGTCGCTGCTGGCCCTCCATGATCAGCACTTCGTCCGTCATCGTCGGATAGCCCAGGTGGATCCGCACGAGGAACCGGTCCAGTTGCGCCTCGGGGAGTGGGAATGTCCCCTCGTATTCGATCGGGTTCTGCGTCGCCATGACGAGGAACGGCTCCGGCATCTTGTGGGTCACGCCATCGACCGTCACCTGGCGCTCTTCCATCGCCTCGAGCAGGGACGACTGTGTCTTCGGGGTCGCGCGGTTGATCTCGTCCGCCAGCACGACCTGGGCCACGATGGGCCCCGGCCGGAACTCGAAGTCACCGGTCTTCTGGCTGTAGATGGAGACTCCGCTCACGTCGCTCGGAAGCAGGTCGGGCGTGAACTGGATACGTCGGAAGCTGCAGCCGGTAGACGTCGCCAGGCTCCGCGCGAGAATGGTCTTCCCCACGCCGGGCACATCTTCGATGAGGATATGGCCCTGGCACATGAGGGCGATCAGGGCGAGCCGTACTTCATGTTGCTTGCCGATAATCGCCTTCTCGACGTTCGAGATGATGCGCTCGGCGATGATCTTTGGGTCTTCCATGGGTCCTCCGCCTAGAGGATGGGACGGATCATTTCCCGAATTGGTACGTGCTTGGGCGAGGGAAGGTTCTCGATTATATCAACCACTGACGAGGTATCTACCCGACGGAAGAGCTACGGGCGGCCGCCGCGTACCCCGCGCATCTGAGATCCCGCGATCGGATCTTGACCGTCGGCCGAATTATCTGTTTCGTAACGTCTTTGAGTGGCAGACATTCGGGTGGGTCGCCGGCCGGCTGTCGGATCTACGCGCGCTCGCCGATGACGGACTCGAGCGCCGACGTCTCCGGCGCCACACGCCGGATCTGCGGCTCGACGCTCAGCGCCGTCTCCGGATCCTTCAGCCCCGCGCCGGTGATGATGCACACAACCGTCTCGCCGTCGAACCCGCGGCCGCCCCGGGCCTGCTTCAGCACACCCGCCACGCACGCCGCCGATGCCGGTTCACAGAAGATGCCCTCCTCCGCCGCCAGGCGGGCGTAGGCCGACATGATCTCCTCGTCTGTGACCGCCGAGATGTCGCCCCCCGACGTATCGCGCGCGTCGAGCGCGCTCTTCCATGACGCCGGATTGCCGATTCGAATGGCCGATGCCACGGTCTCCGGGCGCTCCACCGGCCGCCCCTCGACGATCGGCGCCGCTCCGGCTGCCTGGAAGCCGAGCATCCGCGGCCGCCGGCTCGTCCGCTCCCGGTGGTGGTACTCCACGAAGCCCTTCCAGTAGGCCGTGATGTTGCCCGCATTCCCGACCGGGATAGCCAGCACGTCAGGCGCGTCGCCCAGCGCATCGACGATCTCGAACGCAGCCGTCTTCTGTCCGTCGATCCGGTGGGGGTTCACCGAGTTGACGAGCGCGATCGGGTGGCGGTCCGTCACCTCGCGCGCCATCCGCAGAGCCGCGTCAAAGCTGCCATCGACCGCGATGATCTCCGCCCCGTGCACCACCGCCTGCGCCAGCTTCCCGCGCGCGATGCCCGAGCCCTCGCCCGAGCGCGCGTCCGGCACGACGACGTAGACCGCGAGGCCGTATCGCGCGCCATACGCCGCGGCGGACGCGCTAGTGTTTCCAGTCGAGGCGCACATGAGCGCGGTCGCGCCTTCTTCGATGGCCTTGGCGACCGCCACTACCATCCCGCGGTCCTTGAACGAACCGGTGGGATTACAGCTCTCCAGCTTGAAGTACAGCTCGCGGCAGCCCACATCCTGCTCTATCGACGACGACCGGACGAGAGGCGTATCGCCCTCGCCCAGCGAAATCATTGGCGTACGCTCGGTTACCGGAAGGTGCTCGGTATATCGACGGAGCACGCCGCGCGCGGGAGCATCCGCATGAACGCGCTGCTCAATGCCCGCGTTCATTCCTCGATGTTCTTCAGGTAATTCGCCTGCGTGCGCAGCTCCTTGACGTCACGCTCCAGTTCGTCGACGCGCCGGCGCTTCATCCGCTCGAGCATCTGGTTCAGCTTCAGCAGTTGCTCGCTGAGGTTCCGCCGGAACTCCAGGGTCGATGTGTGCACGTGGTCGATCCGGGCATCGTGCGACTTGACGCGGGTGTCGAATTGCGTGGAGATCTCCTCCTGGCGCTCGAGCCGCGTCCGCGCTTCCTCCAGCGACTCCTCGACGCGCGAGGTGCGGTCCTCCAGACGCTGGCGCTCGGCGCGGAGCAGTTCGAGGCGCTCCGCAAGGAGCGGCACGGCGCGGTAGTCCTCCTGGTGTGCATGGAGCTCCGTCTCGATGCGGGCCGCCACCTCCTGCGCGAGGCGCGCGCGCTCGGCAAGCACCTCGTCGTCGCGGCGGAGGTTCCGGATCGCCGCCTCAACCTCGCTGTGCTCCTGCTCCAGCCGCGTCGTCGCTTCGACCGCGCGACTCGCGCGACTTTCGAGGCCCTCGGTGCGTTGGGTCAGCGTCTGGTTCTGTATGTGCGCGCGGGAGATCTCCTCCTGGAACCGACGTGTTGCGTCGTCGACGCTCGACTGCCGCTCCATCAGCCCTTCGACGCGCCGCTCCAGATCCTGGATGCGCTTGTGGATATCGTTGCGTTCCCCCTGGTCGCGCTGGCGCTCCTCGCCGCTCTGCCGCTCGAGCAGCTCGAACTTCGTATCGATCAAGACCTCTGCGTCCTGGATCCGCTCGAGCAGGCCGGATACTTGCCGCATCTGGTCCTGCATCGTCGGCAGGCCGATCGTCCTGGCCGTCATCTCGCGAAGGCGTCCCTCCGCATCGCGGAGCTTCTCGTTCACGTCGAGCATTGCCGCCTGCACCTGCTCGCTCTGCTGCTGGACGCGGCCCATCTGCGCCTTCAGCTGGCCGATCTGGTCGTATAGCCAGTTCGCGAAATCTGGCCCGGCGCGCTGGTCGCTCTGTGGGTCTGAGGTGGTCATGACTTCACCCGCAGCATCTGCGCGATGCCCTGAACGCCGTCGAGTCCCGCGATCGCATCCAACGCGCGCCGCATCGCATCCTCGCAAGCATCGTGCGTCATGATCACGATCTCCGCTACGCCAGCGGCATCGACTTCCTTCTGGATCACAGACGCGATGCTGATCTCTCCTTCGGCCAGCGCGCCGGCGATGTGCGCGAGCACGCCGGGCCGGTCCGCAACCTCGATACGCAGATAATAGCGCGATGTCACGTCGCTCATGCGCATCACGCGAAGCCCCGACTCCCGTCGGAAGGAGTGTGGCCAGTAGACGTTGTTGCTGATGCTCACCGCCGCGTCCAGCGCGTCCGCCACCACGGCGGACGTCGAGGGGAGCGATCCAGCGCCGGGCCCCTGGAACAGCACGCGGCTCATCAGGTCGCCTTCGATCTCCACCGCGTTCAGCACGCCGTCGACGTTTGCCAGCAGCTCGTCCACCGAGACCAGCGTAGGATGCACGCGCAGCTGCACCAGCCCGTCGCTCTTTCGCGCGATCGCGAGCAGTTTGATCGCGTAACCCAGGTCGCGCGCGTACTCGAAGTCGCGCGCCGTCAGGCGCGTGATGCCTTCGCGATGGACGTCATCGGGCCGCACGTCCATATGGAACGACAGCGTGGCGAGGATCGAGAGCTTGTACGCGGCGTCGATGCCCTCGATGTCATTCGTGGGGTCGGGCTCGGCATACCCGAGCCGCTGCGCAGACGCGAGCGCGGCGTCGAAGCTCGTGCCCTCACGGCTCATCGATGTGAGGATGTAGTTCGTCGTGCCGTTGATGATCGCCGTCACGCCGACGATGTCATTCGCCAGCAAGTCGCGCTTCAGCGGCGCGATGATCGGGATGCCGCCGCCGACGCTGGCTTCGTACAACAGGTCCACGTTGTGCTCGCGGGCCAGCGCCAGTAATTCGGCGCCGTGCTTCGCCATCACTTCCTTGTTCGCGGTCACGACGAACTTCCCGGCCGACAGCGCCTCGCGGAGATATCCGTACGCCGGCTCCTCGCCGCCGATCATCTCGATGATCAGCTCGATCTCCGGGTCCGCCAGCAGTGCCGAAGCATCGGTCGCGAGGAGCGCGCGATCGATAGGGAATCCGCGCTCCTTCGCCGGATCGCGCACCAGCACCCGTCGGATCTCGAGCGGATAGCCGATCTGCCGCGCGTAGACGTCGGACTTCTCGTGCAGGATGCGCGCCACGCCACTGCCGACGCTGCCCGCGCCCATCAGGCCGATGCCTATCGCCTTGCGATCACTGCCCATTGCCAGGCGCCACGGGCTGGTTCGGAACCTCGGGACTGGCCGCGCCTTCCGGGGGCGTTGCTTCGGCGCCGTCGTTCGGAGTCGGCTGCCCGAGCGCTTCAGTGGGCAGCGAGTTGATCGTTGGAACAGCCGCTGCCGCCGCAGTCGCTGTCGGCGCGGGCAGGTGGTTCTCTGCGACCCAACCCAGTGCGTCGAGCTTCGACTGATCGTCGAAGTCCTTCACAACGTTCATCTGGCCCTGCATGTTCGAGAGCCAGTCGTTGTACGTCTTGGTGCTGACCGTGCTCTTCTGCGCGTCTGTGACCGGTTTGTCGGCGCGGTCCTCGACCCGGACGACGTAGTATGTCGTCGAGCTTCCCGTGTTGTACAGCAATGGCTGGCTGATCTGACCGACCGGCGCAGTGAAAGCGTAGCCGTCATACGCCGGGCTAAACGAGCCCTGTGGACCATAGTCGTGGATCCCGCCTGTGGTCTTCGCGTCGGAATCGGTGGAGACATCCTTCGCGACAGCCGCCCAGTCCTCGCCGAACTTCACGCGCGCGATTGCCGCGTTCGCCGCGTCCGTCGTGCTTGTTGCGATGACGTCCACCTTCGCCTGCTGCGCAGTTGCCGGCACTTCGGCGAGGAACTTCTGTTGCAGCTTGTTCTTGATGGTGTCCGCGAGCACGATCCGCCGGTACTCGTTCTCGTGCAGGCCGGACTCCTTGAGCGCGGTGCGCAGCGCATCCGCGAACCGCCGCTGGTCCTCCTGCGCGCTCACCCCGACCTTCGTTCGCACCGCCGCGTCGAGCTCGCTGTCATCGACCTGGATGCCCTGGTCGCTCGGGCCGCGGCTCACGAGGGTAATTTCGTTGAGCAGTGTCTGCATCACCGAGTCAGGCAACACCTGGATCGCCTGCTGGCTCTGCGCGAACTCGGGGTGCAGATGGAGCTCATACCGCATTCGGCGCTCGATCGCCGAGTACGAGACGTTGGTGCCGTCGGCCCCGAGGACCGTCCGGTTCCGCGGCTTGATCACGGAGTTGTAGTAGCCGAACGCGAGAAAGCCGACCGCCAGCACGAGCACCGCTGCCACGCCGCCGATAAGCATGAGGCGCGCCGACCGCTCAGAGTCGAGCGCGAACAGGTCGCTTAGCGAACCCCTGCGCCTCGCGGGCGCCTTGGGCGGCGGTTGTTTCGCGCGCGGGCTGCTGCCGCGTCCAGACTTGCTCTCACTTGCCATGCTTCACCATCTGGGAAAGAGGCGCGCTGCGGGCTATTCGCTGCGTTCGACTTCGGCTGGTGCCGCGGCTGGTGCGGCTTCTCGTCGCGGTCGATGATCCGGTTCGCGGTCCGCCGGCGCGCGCGGCGGGAACGCGTTCGTACTCCGAATGTGGTCCGCCGTGTATGGAAGCAGTGCGAGGTGACGCGCTCGCTTGATCGAAATCGTCAGCCGGCGCTGATGCCGGGCGCATGTCCCCGTCTTCCGGCGCGGCTCGATCTTGCCGCGGTCCGAGATGTAGCGCCGAAGCTTCAACGGGTCCTTATAATCGATGTGCTCGACCTTGTCGACGCAGAACGCGCACACCTTTCGGCGCTGCCCGAAGCGGCCGCGGCCGCCTCCGCCTCGCCGTGGCGGCGGTCCATCACCGCGCGGCGCCGGGCCTGCGCCCTCGGATCGCGGCGCAA
>CAZAPT010000011.1:0-97416 GCA_964487335.1 uncultured Dehalococcoidia bacterium | reverse complement strand
TCAGCAACGTGCGAGGGCACGGGCGCCAGCGCGGCGTCACGCAGCAGTGGCGCGGGAACGAGTTCCGCGTGGACTTCCTCCCCAAGGTCAAAATCGAGCTCATCGTCAGCGACAAGGACACCGACAGCATCGTCAAGACGATCTGCGACAACGCGAAGACGGGCGCCGTCGGCGACGGCAAGATCTGGATCAGTCCCGTGACCGAGCTGATCCGCGTGCGCACCGGTGAGGTCGGCGAAGCGGCGGTCTAGCTAGCGCCCGCGCCTCGCCGTCGTCAGCGTTGTCGAAGGATGCACCGGCAGCCCGAGCGGCGGCGCAGGCGCCTGCGCGAAGTCGAAGTCCTGCGTCAGGTCGCCGAGCACGGGCAGCGCCTCGCGCACGTCCGGACGCGGGTCCGGCCGGCCGTCGCTACGCGGATCGAGACGCTGCCCGCCCAGGAAATCGTCCTCGATGAACTTGTCGAACGCGTCGAACGACAGCGTCTGGTGGTCGATGAACCCCTTCTTCGCGTACGGGCTAATGACGATTCCGGGTACGCGCAGTCCGTAGCCGTTCTGATCCACCGACGGCGGCGCGACGTGGTCATAGAAGCCGCCCCAGTCGTCCCACGCCAAGAAGATCGCCGATGAGTCCCAGTCCGGGCTCCGCATCACGGCGTTCACCAGGCTCGTGACGTAGGCCTGCCCCGCGCTCACCGTCGCTGGCGGGTGCTCGCTCACGGCTCCGGACGGCACGATCCACGACACCGCCGGCAGCGTGCCGTTCTTCGCCGCGTCGTAGAAACTGCTGACCGACTGGATATTCCCGAGCTGTCCGTCTTCCTTCACGGTGTCGAAGTACGGCAGCGGATTCCATATTCCCGGTGTGCTCGCATTCTGACGAACCGGCGCGCACGAGATCGTCGCGTCGTCCTCGCAGTCCGGCTCTGTCCCCGCGACGACGTAATAGCCCCAGCTCACGTTGCTTTTGTGCAGCAGCCACGTTAGGTCCGTCCACGCGTAGATCGGGCTGCCCGGCCCCCCGGCCGTTCCGGTCAGACCGTTGTCGGTTGGCCGCCCCGGATTCTGCAACGCGTTCTTGCAGCTCGATGGGTTGTCGTGCTGCGTGCACGCCGCCGACCACTCCGAGACCTCGAACAGGTGCTCCGGCAGGCTCCATGATGCGTTAGGCTCGAACATCCGATCCTGCAGCACAAACTGCTGCGCGTATGCCCAGTAGTTCGGGATGTCCGACTGCGTGTGATATCCCATTACGTCCGGCGCGGAGCTGTTCGTGCACGCCGGATCATTCGGATCGAGACATCCGCGCCCCCCTGCTTCCGCCTGCGCGACGAAGCCGTCCATCTTCCCGCCGTTGACGTCGGCCGTCGCGTTGTTCTGGCTGTGCGGTCCGCCGCCGTTGCTGTCCGCATGGTCGACGTACGGCGCCGCGCACTTCCCGGCCGACGACGGATCCGGCACGCACGCGGAAGGCTGTCCGTTCGCCATCGGAATCCCGTCCGCGCCCGGGAACGTCCCGAAGTACGAGTCGAACGACCGGTTCTCCTGCATGATCACGATGACGTGCTGGATCTTGTGGATGCCGTCGGCGGCTGGCGCGGCGGTGGAATCCGCGCCGGGCGAAACGCTCGCGCCCGGCGGGCCAGACCTCGACCCGGAGCACGCCGCCAGCACGACCACGGCCACACCTGCGGCGATGCGCAGCAGCCGGCCCCGCGCGCGCGTCATGTGCACATCGTATAGGCAGTCGATGATAACTTCGTTGACTGCTTCGACGGGATCCGGGCCGATGCGCGTCAGGGCCGCCTACAGCGCGCGGCAGCGATATCCGACTCGTGGCACCGTCTCGACCACGAAGCGCCGCGCGCGGGAGAGCCGCACCCGAAGACGCCGGACCTGGACATCGACGGCACGCGGATTGGGTGACGCCGGATCGAGCTGAAGCTCTGACCGGGTGACGACGCGCCCCGGGTCTTCGATGAGGCGCAGCAGCAACTCGAACTCCCCGTACGTCGGCACTACGTGCTTGCCGCGCACCCGGATCATCCGCTCGTCAACGTCGGCTTCCACGTCCCCGCACGTGAAGACGAGGTGCTTACTCGGGCGGCGCCGGACCGCAGCGCCCGCCTGTGTTCGAGACCGCGGCCACGGTCCTCTCCTGATGTTGGTGTCCGGCGCGATCGGCGCTCGACTCGCTTCCTTCATCGGTTGATGTCGCCGGACGCGTACTGAACCGCCCGCTCGACGACCTGGTCGCACTGGCCGCCGCTAGTTGGATGTTTATCTTGTCGCGCAGACGGGACGCAGCCGGGCGCCCTCATTCCACCCGCTCCGCCGCGCGCGCCAGCAGCGCGACCAGCGTGGCGATCGTGACGAGCGGCGACTCGTCGTGCTGCACGCCGGCCACGTGAAGCGCGTTCAGGATCCGTGCGACGGGCGCATGGGACCGCATGTCCGGCGCGAGGAGCAGGAACCGCGTACCCGGCGCCGCGGCCACCAGCGAGTCGATCTCAGCGGCACTCTCCGTGCCGTCGAGCGACACGATCATCGCCAGTGGCCTGTCGCGGGCGAGCGATCGCGCGCTGTCGATCGCCCGCACGGCGTGGATCGCCGTCACGCGGTACCGCATGGCGGCGAGAGCCGCGCTGAGGCGCATCATCACGCCCGGCTCCGTGTGGACGATGACGACTTCGCCACTCAGGTCGAGGTGTTCGCTGTCCGCAGGCGTCTGCCCATGGCGCGCCGACGCGGGAATCCTCACGACCCGAATCTATGGCGCGATGAGTCATGGCCGCGTCCGAAACCCGACAGGTCTGCGTCAGGGAAATGTCAGAAGATCGCGCCCGTCGCCGGCGCTACGCTTCGTCTTCCGCCGTCATGAACCGGTACCCTACGCCCGCATCCGTCCGGATGTACTTCGAAGACGCCGCGTCGTCGCCAAGCTTCGCCCGCAGCTGGTTGATGTACGTCCGGAGGTTGTGCGTGTCTTCGGCGTATTCGTTCCCCCACACCCCCCGCAGGATCATCGGATGCGTCACTACCCGTCCGGCGTTTGATGCCAGGTACTTCAGCAGCGAGTACTCCGTCGGCGTCAGCCGCACCTCGCGCCCGGCCACCCGCACCTCCCGCCGCTCGAAGTCGATCGTCAGGTCGCCGGACCGCAGCGTCGCCGCGTTCGACGGCCGCGCGACATGCCGAAGCGCCACGCGGATCCGCGCGAGCAGCTCGTCGCTCCCGAACGGCTTCGTGAGATAGTCGTCAGCTCCGGCGTCCAGCGCGGCGACCTTCGTCTTCTCGTCGCCGACGACCGAGAGCACGATGATCGGCGTCTCGTACAGCCGCCGCAGCTCGCGGCAAACCTCCACCCCGCTCATGTCCGGCAGCATCAGGTCCAGCAGCACCACGTCCGGCTTGAACCCCTCGTGCGCCGCGATCCCACCCCGCCCGTCGCTCGCCTCGCGAACGTTGTAGCCGTGCCCTTCGAGCGACCGCTTCACCGCCAGCCGCAATTGCGGCTCGTCGTCGATGACGAGGATGCGAGCGCTCACGCCATCGCCCGCGTCCGCTCCTCGCGCACTGCCGACGGAAGCGTGACGATGAATCGCGTGAGCTGCGTCGTGCTCTCGACCCGTACCGTCCCCTGCGACAGCGTCACGAAGCCCTTGACGATCGCGAGCCCCAGCCCGGTCCCCTTCACCCGCCGGCTCTGCTCACCCGCCCGGTAGAACCGCTCGAATACGTGCGGCAGGTCCTGCTGCGGAATCCCCGGCCCCTCGTCCTCGACGATCAGCTCGACGCCCCGCCCTCGCGCCTGCGCGAAGAGCCGGATCACGCCGCCCGCTGTCGAATACTTCGCCGCGTTTTCGACGAGGTTCACCAGCGCCTGCACGATCAGCGATTCGTCCGCTTCGACGGCCAGCCGTTCGGGCGCATCCACCGCGACCGGCCGCCCCGACGTCACCATTGCTGTGCGCTCCCGCACTTCGTCGAACAGCGCCTGCGCCTCCACCGGACGGAGCACCGGCGCGATGGCGCCCGACTCGATGCGGTTGAGGTCCAGGATGTCGCTGATTACCCGGTCCAGCCGGTCCGCCTGCGATTCGATCGTCTCCAGGAACGCGCGACGGTCCTCGTCCGTCCAGCTCACCGTGCCGTCGAGCAGACTCGATACCGAAGTCTTGATGCCCGCGAGCGGCGTCTTCAGGTCATGCGAGATCGACGTCAGAAGCGCCGTCTTCATCTCGTCCGCCTGCATCAGCGCCTCCGCGTGCGCCGCCGCCTGCGCCAGCTCAGCGCGCTGCACGCCCAGCGCCGCTTCACTCGCGAACGCCGCGAGCAGCCGGTCGGGGTGTTCCTGGAATGGCGTGTCGCCGATAGGCCCGTCGAGCCGAAGCACGCCAAGCGTCCGCCCGCCGATGCGCAGGGGCGCGAACGCCACGCCCTCCTCTCGCTGCTCGAAGCGGCGTGTCCCGGCCGGGCGAACTACCCGCGCGCGTCGCGCAGTGCTGAGCCCTGTGTGGCCGAACCGGCTGAGCGTCCCCGTCTCCAGCGCGTGCTCCGCGACGGCACCCTCCTGCGTGTCCGGCGGCCGCGACGCGCTCTCAGCGCCGGCATGCGCATGCACCGTCCACTGCGCTCCCGATCCGCTGAGTACCGCCGCCCCTGGAGCGCTGAACGCCTCGACCACCTGTTCGCACAGCGAAGTGAGTGCAGCGCTCGGCTCTGTCTGCCCGATCATCGCGCGCGACAGTCCCAGTAGCACCTGCGTCTCCGCCGCTCGCTGTCGCGCTTCCGCAGCCGCCGTACGCGCGGTGGACAACAGCGACCCCGCCACGACCGAGACCAGCAGGAACACCACCAACCCGAAGGCGTTCGCCGCGTTTTCGACGCGGAGCTCGTGCAGTGGCTCCACGAAGAAGAAGTTCAGCGAGACGTTCGTGAGGACCGCGGCGAAGACCCCGACCTGCCACCCCCACGCCGACGCGATCAGCAGCGTCAGCAGCAGGAAGATCAGACTCTCGTTCAGCAGCCCGATGTCGCCCTGGAACGGCGCCAGGACCGACGTCAGCACGAGCGTGCTGCCCACGGTCACCAGCACCCCGGCGCGCCTGCTCCGGAAGCGGTGCCGCACGTCCGCGGTGACCCTGCGTATCACGATGAAATTCTAGCCACGCCGCCGCCATGACCACACGTGCGACGCACGGGACACAGCAAGGAAGGGTCTGACGCCCGAGTGGTGAGTGGGCCTCCCCTTCCCTTTAGGGAAGGGGTCGGGGGTTAGGTCTCAAGCGAACGCTTCGACGACCTCATGGTTGATCCGCTCGTAGATCTCTCGCTTCCACGGCGCCTGGCTCATCATGATCATCTGCGTCACGCCGGCGGAGGCGAACTGCTCGACCACCGACCGCACGTGCTCCGCGCTCCCGATCGGCATCACCCGCCGCGCGTCCTCCGCCGACATGCCCATCGCCGCGAAGCCCGCCGCCACCCGCGACAGCAGCGCCTCGTTCTCGCTGACGATGATCGGCCCCCAGTACGTCTTCTCGATCTCCGATGGGTCCCTACCTGCGTCCCGGCAGTGCCGCTCCAGCACCTCGATCTTGTGTCGCACGACGTCCGGCGTGCCCGATACGTTGATCGCGTCCCCGAAGCGCGCCGCCGTCCGCAGCGTTCGCTTCTCGCCCCCACCGCCGATGAGGATCGGCAGCGGCCGCTGCATCGGCTTCGGCTCGAAGATCGCGTCCTGTAGCGTGTAGTGCTTCCCGGCGAAGCTCACCGGCCCTTCGCTCTCGAAGAGCTTGCGGATCAGTTCGACCGCCTCCTCGAGCCTGTCTTGCCGCTCGCGCACCGGCGGGAACGGGATGCCGTACATCCGGTGCTCCACCTCGTGCCATGCCGCGCCGATGCCCAGGTACAACCGCCCGTCGCTGACGTGGTCGATGGTCACCGCCGTTTTCGCGAGGATGCCGGGATGCCGGTACGTCACGCCCGTCACCAGCACGCCCATGCGGATGCGGTCCGTGATCGCGGCGACCGCCGCCAGCGAGCTCCAACCCTCGAAGCAGATGCCGGTGCTCTGTGCCGGCTGGCTGCCGTCCCCGGTGATGAAATGGTCGAACATCCACGCGCTGTGGTACGCCGTCTCGCGGTCGAGGAAGCGCCACATGTCGGCGACCTCCCGCCAGCTCGCCCCGCCCTGGCCAGCCATGATCCCGAACCGCATCTTCGCCATGCTTCGTTGCTCCTTCCGAAGTGAAACGTACGAGAGACAGAGTCAAGGCGAAACTTATGCGACTCCGGGCCGTCCGTCACGCTGCGGCGGCGGAAGGTCAGCGGGCCAGATCTCGATGGCTCGCCGGTGCACTACGACGTAGCAGAACACATAGAACGCAACGCTGATCGGAAACGAGATCGCCCGGCTCGCGATCGCGTACTGACTCGCCGATAGATCGTTGATCAGGAAGATGCGCGCCGTCCCTTGCGCCAGGTTGATGGCGACGTTCATCAGTGTCAGCTGCGTGAACAGCGGATAGTCGATCGCCATCACCGGCTTCAGCGCCGGCACGACCTCGCGGATGATCGCGCCCATGAGCGGCCGGTGGATTACCACGCTCCCCGCGAAGATCGCCGCGAACGCGAAGTCTGCGAAGAGGTTCTGCGCGACATACGCCTTCCCGCTGCCGGTGGCGAGCCCGACGACGGCCGCCCCGCACACGATTGCGAAGCCGATGAGCCCCAACATCCGGATCACACCGTCGCCGGGGTTCCGCACGAAGATCACCACCGACACCGCGAACGACACCGCGATGGCCGCCTGCGTAGGCGCGTACCTGTTCGTAAGGATGAACGCGAGCGCCGGCAGGAACGCGATGAGCACCTGCGGGCTCGGCCGCACGTAATACCGCCGCGGGCGTTCGACCGCTGGGGAAGGTTCGCCCGGAAGGGCATCCGAGGTCATGGCCGATCTTTCGCTCTTCTCGCTCGCGCGATCAATCCCCCGCGCCATGTGAAAAACGAAAAGGGCGGCCACGCGGGCCGCCCCTACGTCTGCTGTGTGCGCCCCTACGCCGTGACCGCCTCCATCGGCGCGAACTGCGTGTCGATCTTCGACGACGCGTTGAAGAAGTCCTGCAACGACTGGTTGAACCGGTAGAACGCGTCCCGCCGGTACCCGTCGTACGAACGCGCGAAGCCCTCGGCCGAGTTCAGGTCGATCGTGTTCAGCGTGTGCGACAGATCCGCCGAGCCGTGCGTGCGGATGTTCGTCAGCATGTCCTTCCACTGGTCGTACGGCATCTCCAGCCAGAAGTCCATGTCGCGCAGGTCCTGCTCGCGCGCCTCGCGCACGCCCGTGCACTCGAACGCCTCGAACTTCAGCTCATAGATCTTGTGCTCGACCTTCACCCCGACCGTAGCGTCGATCGTGCCGAGCTGTCGGAAGGCCGGGTCGTTGTTGACGATGTTCTTGATCGCGTCGAACCAGTCTGTGGATGGAAACGTGGGCATGACGGACTCCTTACTGCTCCTGCGCTTCGCTCGGCGGCATGAAGGCCCGCAGGCCCGGGTGCAATCTGTCTTCGCGCTCGATCGTAGCCCACCTCAGCCGCGCGAGGTACTGCTCGAGCGCGCGTCGGCGCATATCGTTGTACACCTGCAGGCCTTCGCCGATCTTGTCCTTGCTTCCGCCGAAGAAGATCGCGAAGGCCTCGCGGATGGCCGCGTCCTTGTTGTCGTCCGTCGCCATCATCGCTTCGCCCTTGTCGAGGTACCGCTGGAACTCCTCCCGGCGCTCGTCGCGGTGCATCAGCGTGTACTTCAGGTGCGTGATGCCGTACGCGATGTGCCGCGCCTTGTCCTGCAGCGACCGCGCGAAGATGAACTTCTCCGCCGGGTTGCGAGCGTACTTCTCGCCGTACTGGTACTGCGCGAGCGTCAGGCTGTCCTGCAGCACCATTTGGATCGCCACCATCTCCGTGAAGTTCCGCGCGTCCACGATCGACCGGAAGCCCCATCCCGGCGCCTGCAGCCCCAGCCCGCCGCCGTTCGAGAGCGCGCGCTTCCGGAACACTTCGACCGCCCGCGCGTCTTCGAAGATCGTCGTAGCCAGGTACAGCTTCACCTCGTGGTAGCCGTAGCTGATCTCCGGCTCCCACCGCCCGAGGACGTCGGCCTCCATCTGCGCCTTCTCGCTGAGGTGCGTGCAGATCTGGCAGATCGCCTTCTCCAGGTCGTCCGGCAGCGGCTCGATCGATGTCCACGGCACGTCGGTCGCCGGCCGCCATCGCCGCTGGATCGCCTCCTCGTAGAGTCCCGCGCAGGCGTCGCTCCACACTTCCTGCTTCTGGTAAATCGAGTAGCCCATGCCCTCGACGCCCGGGATCGGCACCGCGCCGCGCGGCATCTCGGTCTGGTGCTCCCACACGTCCGGCACTTCGCCGTACTTGCCGATGTTGATCGCCTCGAGCGTCAGGCCGTGCTTCGTCGGACGCGCGCGCGTGTTCCACTCCGTCGGTACCTTCATCCAGCTCAGGTCGAGCGTCGGACCGCCGGCCCCGGTGGGGCCGGACGCCATGAACTGGCGCGCCTGATCGGCGGTCACGCCCATGTCCATGTAGCGCACGAGGTCAGCTTCTGCTGCGCCCATCGCCAGCGCCTGCTGCACAAGTTCGAGCGGCCAGCCGGCTTTCTCGGCCTTCGCCTTTATCTCGTCCGAGGGCTCCGGCCCACCGGCGCCCGCCCCGGCCCGCGCGGCGAGAAACTCGCGCGCCTGCGCCGGAGTGATGCCCTGGTCGAGGTAGCCGATGAGTTGCTCCGGCGTCGCGCCGGCGGCGAGCGCCTGCTGCACCAGGTCGTCTGGCCAGTTCTTCTCCTTCGCCTTCGCGCGAAGGTTGTCTGGTATCGATGCGGTTCCGGCCATCGGCGGCCTCCTGATCGTGTGACGGTTAACTTAGCGCTCGCTTAGGCAGCCATTGTGCCGCCGGCGCGGATGCTGGAGCAAGCACAACGCGCGAATCCCGCGCGTAGCTGCGGTCGCGCCGGATTGTCCGCCATGCCGCGAAGTTACGTCAAGGTTCCGCGGCCTGCGTTTTACCCAACTGCCCACCGCGCCACGCGCGACGCATGGCAAGCGCCGATTCACTCGCGAAATAGCGCGTAGCTCGGACCCGGCGTAGCGTGCGAATGGGACAGCGCATGACCGAACTCCACGTCGTCACCGGCGCATTCGGCTTCACCGGCAAGCACATCGGGCGCGGCCTGCTCGATGCCGGCATTGCTGTCCGCACCCTCACCGGCCACCCCGACCGCTCGAGCGATCTGCACGACAGCATCGCGGTCCGCCCGCTCCAGTTCGACGACCCCGCCCGTCTCACCGAAGACCTGCGCGGCGCGCGCGTCCTCTACAACACCTACTGGGTCCGCTTCCCGCACGGTCGCGAAACGTACGAGTCCGCCGTCGCCAACTCGAGCACCCTCGTCCGCGCCGCGCAGGCGGCCGGCGTCCAACGCATCGTCCACGTCAGCATCACCAACTCCGATGAGGCGTCGCCGTTCGGATACTTCCGCGGCAAGGCGCAGGTCGAGCGCGCGATCCGAGAGTCGTCCCTGTCGTACGCGATCCTCCGCCCCGCCGTCCTCTTCGGCGACGAAGGCATCCTCATCAACAACATCGCCTGGATGCTGCGAAAGCTCCCCGTCTTCGGCGTCCCCGGCGACGGCGACTATCGCCTCCAGCCGATCTTCGTCGAAGACATGGCGGATCTCGCCGTGGCCCAGGGCATCAGCCGGGACAACGTCACCATCGACGCTATTGGCCCCGAGACGTTCACCTTCAACGACCTCGTCGCGCTCATCGCGCGCGTACTCAATCGCCGCCCGCGCATCGTGCATCTGCCGCCGTCGTTAGCCCTCGCCGCGAGCCGAATGATCGGCTTCGCCCGCCGCGACGTCGTCCTCACCCGCGAAGAAGTGGACGGCCTCCTGGCCGATCTGCTCGTCACCAACAGCCCGCCCGCCGGCAACACGAAACTCACCGACTGGCTCCGCGCACATGCCGCAACGCTCGGCACCAGATACCAGTCCGAACTAGCCCGCCACTTCCGCTAGCGCCGGCGCCGAGATCAGGTGCCGTCGATCGCTACGAGATCGACGCGGCAACCGGCTACCCTCGCATCCATGCGTACGCGCGGTTACATCGCGACTCCCTCAATTCGGCGCGCGATTGCCCGCGTAGGGGCGGCCCCACGTGGCCGCCCTCGTCGTGGCGCCGACACCGTTTCAACGTCGCGACCCCCCGAGCCGTTGCTCACGTCTGTACGACCGAACATAACCTTTGATCGTTTTCTCGACGAACAATCAAAGACAATCAACTCAGCGAATCTGCGAACCGCCAAACCCCGCCGTCCCCAGACTCCACCCCTGCCAGTACTCGGGAAAACAAAGATCAATCAAACAGCCACCATAACGGTGTGCTACGGCGAAGCGTTCAAAGGCGGCGCCCCCGCCACCTCCATCGCCTCGACCAGCGACGGCTCGGCCAGCGGCTCCGGCGCCGCCCGCAGCGTCCGCACCGGCGACAGCACCAGCGGCACCGCCGCCGCGAAGAACACCACCGCACCGGCGATCAGCGCCGCCCGCAGGCCGACGTACTCGCCCAGCACTCCGCCGATCAGCGTGCCGGCGATCATCAGCGTGAACTCTCCGAATCGGATGCTCCCGTTCACCCTCCCCAGGAGCTCCGGCGGCGTCACGGCCTGCCGCAGGCTCACGCCGTTGATCTCGAAGAGCACCGCGCCCGGATCCGTGACCAGCTGCCCGCCGACCAGCAGCCCCACCGCGACCGCGTTCGCCTCCCGCGCGAACGGGATCAGCGCCTGCCCGGCCGCCGCGAACAGCAGCCCGAAGATCATCGTTGGCCCCACGCCGATCCGCCGCACGAACGCCGGCGTGACCGCCGCCCCGACCAGCGACGACGCCCCACCCACGGCGAAGATCACGCCCAGCACGCCGGGCTTGAACTCCAGCTCCCGCACCACGAACACCAGGAACACCGCCCCGACGATCCGGAACGACATCTGGAACAGCAGGTCGGCCGCCGCGAGTGCGCGCAGCACCGGATCCCGCAAGATCTGCCGCAGCCCCTCCCGCACCTCGACGTGCGCCTGCCGCCGCTCGTCGACCGGTGGTGGCGGCGGCTCTGGCTTCCGGATCGCGCCTATCGTCAGCGCCGACACGACGAACGTCGCCGAATCGACGAGGATCGCGAGCGGCCCGTTCAGCAGTTGCACGAGCCACCCCGCGATCCCGAACGCGCCGATCTCGGCCGCCGACGAGCTGGCTGACAGCTTGGCGTTCCCCTCGACCAGGTCCTCGCGCTCGATGAGCGTCGGCAGGTACGACAGGTAGGCCACGTCGAAGCACACCGTCAGCGCACCGGCCGCGAATGCCACCGCGTACAGCTGCCCGATCGTCAGCGCGTCGAAGGCCCACGCCAGCGGCACGGTCGCCAGCAGCAGTCCCCGGCCGATGTCCGCGGCGATCATGATCGGCCGCCGCCGCACCCGGTCCGCCCACACCCCCGCCACCAGCCCGAACATCACGCCCGGGATCAGGTCCGCGAGCGCCAGCACGGCCACTTGCAGCGGCGAAGCGTCGAGCGCCAGGATCGCCGTGAACGGCAGCGCCGTCCGGCTGATCAGCGACCCGAAGACGGACACGGTCTGCCCGCTCCACAGCTTGACGAAGTCCCGGTGCCGCCACAGCCCGCCGAATGTCGGTCTCCGCATATCGCGCGCAGTATCGCCGACGCCGCCCGATCGACGCTTGCCGTGGTGCCGTCAAGGATCGCGCGCATCCCGTAACGGAACGGCCGCTAGGCCTGTTCTCCTCTATGTCGAAGGAGGCGGGGCCTTCGACAACGAGCGGGGCGCGGCAGAAATGCCGCACTCCGTTTGTTTTTCTGCCGAAGGTGCGCTTCCGTAATCCCTCGCGAGGCCGGTCTCCAGCCGCCCGCCGCTGATGACGCCGCCCGGCGCCACATCCGATAAACTTCCCCACACTTCACCTACGAAGGCATCGGCCATGACCACCACGGCATCCGAGATCGAGCAGCGTGCGCGTGAAGCGAAGGCGGCAGCGCGACGCCTCGCGACGCTCTCCACCGAAGTCAAGAACGACGCGCTAGGTCGCCTTGCGGCCGCCCTCATCGCCCGGACGTCAGAGATCCTCGAGGCCAACGCTGCAGACGTCGAACGCGGCCGCTCCGACGGCCTGTCCTCGGCGGTGCTGGACCGGCTGACCCTCACGCCCGAGCGCATCGAGGCCATCGCGAAGGACGTCCGCACCGTCGCGATGCTGCCAGACCCGGTCGGCGAGACCATCGAGATGCGGACGCTCCCGAACGGCATGATGGTCGGGAAGATGCGCGTCCCCTTCGGCGTCATCGGCGCGATCTACGAGAATCGGCCGAACGTCACTGTGGACATCGCCTCGCTCTGCCTGAAGGCTGGCAGCGCGACGATCCTTCGCGGCGGAAAGGAGGCGCGCGACTCGAACATCGTGCTCGGGCGAGTCATCGCCAGCGCGCTCGCCGAGGCCGGCGTCTCCGACGGCGCCGTCCAGGTCATCGAGTCCAGCGACCGCGCGCTGGTCGGCGAGATGCTCCAGATGAAGGAGTACATTGATCTCGTCGTGCCACGCGGAGGCGAGGAGCTGATCCGCTTCGTCGAGAAGAACGCGACCATGCCCGTACTCATCGGCGGCATCGGCGTCTGCCACACGTACGTGGACCGTGACGCCGATCTGAACAAGGCGTGCCGCATCGTCGTGAACGCCAAAACGCGACGATACAGCATCTGCAACGCGCTCGACACGCTCGTCGTGCACGCGGACATCGCGCCGACGTTCCTCCCGAAGATCGCGGACGCGCTCGCCGAGAAGGGCGTCGAACTGCGCTGCGACGAGCGCGCGCACGAGATCCTCAGCGGGCGGCACGGCATCGTCCGGGCGACTGAGGCCGACTTCGGGAAGGAGTTCCTGGCGCTCGTCGCGTCGGTCGCGATCGTCGACTCATACGAAGACGCCACGGACTTTATCTACCGCTACAGTAGCGGCCACTCGGACGCCATCGTCACCGACAACTACACAACCGCTCAGCGCTTCCTCCGCGAAGTGGACACCGCCGTCTGCTACGTCAACGCCAGCACGCAGTTCACCGATGGCGCCCAGTTCGGCCTGGGCGCGGAGATCATCGACGCGACCCAGAAGTACCCGCCCCGAGGCCCCGTCGGCCTTCGGGAGATCTGCACCTACAAGTGGATCGTCTTCGGCGACGGCCAGACGCGGCCGTAGCCCGCACCGCTACACGAACTCAGGAGCCCAGCTAGGCCTTCGGCCGGACGAAGATGCTTTTGTCGCTAGGGCGCGACGCCGCGTCAGCCAGCCGTCCGCCCGCCATCGATCGCGAACACGCTCCCTGTGATCGACCGCGCTTCGTCGCTCATGAGGTGCACCGCGAGCGCCGCGACATCTGCGGGCTGCACCACCTCCCCCAGCGGCACAGAGGGCAACCCGCGGTCGATGTAACCCGGGATGCTGCGCGTCATGGGCGTGTCCGCGAGCCCCGGCGCAATGACGTTCACGCGGATGTGGCGTGGCGCCAGCTCCAGTGCGAGGCTGCGACAGATGGCATGGACGCCCGCCTTGGCGGCGACGTACGGCAGGAGGCCGACGCCGGGCCGCACGGCCAACGACGAGCCTGTTGCGAGCAGGACGCCTCCGTCTTCAGAGAAGTGCGGGATCGCTGCGCGGAACGTGAACAGTACGCCGGAAGATCGACCGCCAGGACGCTGTGCCAGTCGTCGAGGTCGAGATCCTGGACCGTAGCGGGCGACGGCAGGATCCCGGCGTTGGCGTACGCGACATCGAGCCGCCCGAACTCGCCCGCGAGCGCGTCGATCGCGACGGCGACCGCACCAGAGTCCGACACGTCCGCCGTTCTCGCCTCGCCACGCCCGCCGATCGATGTCACCTCGCTGGTCAGCGCTTCGAGAGCGGACGCATTGAGGCCGATCGCCGCGATGTCGGCGCCCTCGCTCGCTGCGCGCAGGGCAACTTCTCGTCCGATCCCGCTCTCGGCGCCTGTGATCAGGACAGCGCGGCCCGCGAGCCTCGAAGCGTTGACCTCAGGCACGATTCACCATCAACACGGGCGCATGCTACTCCGAAGCACCGTCGGACGCTGGCACGGCTCGCCGTCGCAGCGCTACTTCCCGTCGCGGCGCCGCTCCTTCGTCCGCAGCACGTTCACGTCATTCTCGTCCGAGAGCAGCGGCACCGACTCGCTGCTGTCGACCTGCGCCGCGCACCGGAGGTCCTGTTCTAACCCCAGCCCGATGAGCGCGCGGCCGTGCGCCGACTGCTTGAACGCTCGCATCGCGTCCCCCTGGTACCAGCGCCAGAGGTGGAGTGCCGCCCACGACGAGTCTGTCATCGCCACAGAGGCGTCCGACTCGCAGATCGCCTCGACGATGGCGCCCGCCGCGACCGTGTCCTCGAGGCTGAAGGCTGTGCCGCGCTCGTTGCCCGCGCAGACGATCGCGATGTCCGTGTTGCGCTTCCCAGCTTCGCACAGGAGCATGTGCGCGCACGCTCGCCGGTTCGTCAGGGCGCCGACGGCGACGGCCGGCGCACCGCGCACAGCCCCAAGCGCGCGCGTACCGTTTGTTGTGAACACGACTGCGGACTTGCCCTTCAGATCGGCCTCCGCCAGCGCCGCCGGCGAGTTGCCGAAGTCGAACCCCGCGGGCTGGAGCGACTTGATCTCGCCCACCAGCAGCGAGAAGTTTCGCAGCGCGAGCTGACGGGCGTCCTTCAGCGTCCCGGCCACGATCGCCCGTAGCAGCCCCCGGTCGAACATCGTGACGACGACCGTGGAAGCACGCAGGACGTCGACGACGGCGATGGTGTGGCCCTTCGGCTCCGGTAGGAGCTTCGGAGTCAGAGCGACGGTGACCTTCACAGATCGAGCGTAAGCGCGGCGGTGGAGGCCGTCGAGTATTCCGCGTCAAGCCGGCGAAGATTGACGGCCGAGGCGCTTGACGCAGCGTCAATTTCGTCGGCATCGCTACAATATCCCGCTGGCCGGACAGAGGAGGACTCATGGCGCGCATCACAGCACTTAGCTATATCGTGCCGGTGGCGGACTTGGAGCGCGGCGTGAAGTTCTACCGCGACGCCTTCGGGCTCGAGGAGGTCTTCCGCACGCCGGAGATCGTCTTCGTCGGCCTGCCCGGCACCGACACCGCATTGGGTGTCCTGCTCGATCCCGAGAACGCCGGCAGCGGCCCGCGGACCATCGGCTTCCACGTGGACCACGCGATCCAGCTCGACGATGCCGTGCGCGACGTCGAGTCGGCGGGCGGACGCATCGTCGAGCGCGGCGAGCATGCCCCGGGCGTCCCGTTCGCGCGTATCGCCGACCGCGACGGCAACGAGCTGTACGTGTAGCGATGCCCGACTCTCCGGATCGCTCCATCGAAGTCCACTGGTTCCTACCCACCACCGGCGACGGGCGGTCGGTGCTCGACTTCTTCCCCGATCCCGGGAAGCGCGGCGGCGCGTCTTCCGGCGCGCGTCCTGCGGACATCGGTTACCTGCGGCAGATCGCGCAGGCAGCTGACCGCCTCGGTTTCGAGGGCGTGCTCACGCCGACGGGCTCGCAGTGCGAAGACGCGTGGATCATCTGCGCCGCGCTGGCTATGGAGACCGAGCGGCTGAAGTTCCTCGTCGCATTCCGACCCGGCTTCGTGCTCCCGACGCTCGCCGCGCAGATGACGGCGACGTTGCAGCGCGTGAGCCGCGGCCGTGCGCTGATCAACATCGTCACCGGTGGCGACCCGATCGAGCAGCGGACCTACGGCGACTTCCTTGACCACGACGAGCGCTATGCCCGCGCGGACGAGTTCCTCGAGGTTTACCGTCAGTGCTGGTCGGAGCGCCCGTTCGACTTCGCCGGCAAGCACTACCAGGTCGAGCGCGCCGGCCTGCGAAAGCCTTTCGGCATGGACGGCGGCGACGCGCTCATGGCGCGCCCGCCGGTCTACTTCGGCGGCGCATCACCGGCTGCCGAGGCGATCGCGGCGAAGCACGCCGACGTCTATCTACTGTGGGGCGAGCCGCCTGCATGGGTCGCCGAGCGCGTCGAGAAGATGCGCGCGCTCGCCGCGCATCACGACCGGAGCCTACGCTTCGGCATCCGTCTGCACGTCATCGCCCGCGAGCGCGAGGCAGACGCCTGGGCGGAGGCCGAGCGGCTGTTGAGCCAGATGCCGCAGGACCAGGTCGAGATCGCGCAGCGGCGTTTCGCGCGCCAGGAGTCCGTCGGCCAGCAGCGGATGACCGCGCTGAACAACGGCAAGCTCGACATGGAGTCTCTGACCGTCGCGCCGAACTTGTGGTCCGGCATCGGCCTCGTGCGAGGCGGCGCTGGCACTGCGCTCGTGGGTAGCTACGAGCAGGTGGCGGATCGCATCCGTGAGTACGCCGCGCTCGGCCTCGATACGTTCATCCTCAGCGGCTACCCCCACCTCGAGGAGGCGTACACCTTCGGCGAAGCGGTGTTGCCGCTAGTGCGCGACGTTACCGCGCCGGTGCCCGCAACGATGCTGTTCGCGTCGGATCTTCGATAGCGTCCGACAGGGCGTACCGCACGAACTCGCCATCGCCGAGCAACGTCTCGTCCGGCATGTACATCCGCGCGTACCGCTCCAGGTACACCAGCTGCTTCATCGAGAGGAACGACATCCGCATCGTCGGGTGCTCGAACACGTGCTCTTCTGCGGCTCGACGGTACGCCTTAGCGCCGAGCCGGATCATCCGCAGCCGGTTGCGCAGCGTGTGCTTCGGCGGCTCCTGGCCGGTCGCCTTCCGGATGACGTCGTCGCCGCTCATCATCAGCTCCGACATATTCACTTCGCTCAGTGGCCGCGTCAGCGCCGGCTCGAACATCGCGCGGATGAGGCGCCTGATCTGGTCGTCGGTAAGGCCCAGGTTGCGCAGGCTCGGCCCGTTGAGCCGCAGCATGACGTCGCCCATCTCCTCCCATGCCTCTTCGCGGCCGATCGACGCTTCGCACAGCGCGCGGAACATGCGGTAGTCCTCGCCGTCCATCCGCGAGATCACGCCCCAGTCGAGCATCCCGAGCTTGCCGTCGCGGAGCAGCAGCAGGTTGCCGGCGTGGATGTCCGCGTGGAACGCCCCCGCGCGCAATCCCGTGAGGACCCACGCCCGCAGCAGCTCGCGGACCACTTCCGCGAGGTCGATGCCGAGCGATCGCGCGTGCGGCAGGTCGTCGATCGGCGCGCCGTCGAGCCAGTCCATCGTGAGGACGCGCCGGCTGCTGAGATCGGTGTACACGCGCGGGACGACGAGCAGCGTGAGCCCAAATTGCTCGAAGAGGCCGCGGAACACATCCATCGCTCGCGCTTCGTTCTCGAGATTCAGCTCCTCGGCGATCTGCGCGCGCAGCCCGACGATCAGGCTCACCGCGTTGAACCCCTGCTCGAGCACGCCGCGCGCCGCGAGGAAGCGCGCTCCTGCCTCCATCGTCGCGATGTCCGTCGCCACGATGCGCTCGATGTTCGGCCGCAACACCTTCACCGCGACGGGCGTCCCGTCGTGCAGCCACGCGCGGTGCACAACGGCGATCGACGCGGCGGCGACCGGCACTTCTTCGAACCGCGCGTACGCGTCATCGATCTTCCGCCCGAGCCCCGCTTCGACGGTCCGCCGCACGTTCTCGAACGGCACCGCCGGGCCCGTATCGAGGCACGATCGGAACTCCGCCGCCACTTCCTCCCCCACCATCCCCGGGGCAGACGCGATGAACTGCCCGAACTTCATGTACGTCGCACCCATCGCCTCGAAGGTCCGGCGCGTGGCTCGCGGTGTGTTGCTCTTCCGCCGCAGCATCGCCCGCCCGATCGCGGGCGCGAAGTATCGCGCGCCGATGGCGCCGGCATGCGCGCCGCGCACTGCCCGGATGCGGAGGCCTGTGTGCGGCAGTTCCGACGGGACCGGCGTGAGGCGCACGGCGAGCGGCGCGCTGTCCGGCGAGTGCCCGTTGCGGCTTAACTTGATGTCTGCTGTGGTCATCTGCGCCTCCTTAGGCTGAAGGCAGCTACGCGACGGACGAGAATCGGATCGGCAGCGACTCCAGCCCGCGCAGCACGAGGTTCTCCTTGTACTTTGGCGTCTCGAGCATCAGCTGCGGGTCGTTGAACCGCTGCGCGAACGCGTCGAGCGCGATCTGCCCTTCGACGCGAGCCAGCGGCGCGCCGACGCAGAAGTGGATCCCCATCCCGAACGCCAGGTGTCGGTTGTCCTCCCGGCCGATGTCGAAGCGGTCGGGATCCGTGAACTGCGCGGGATCGCGGTTAGCCGCGGCGAGCAGCAGGATTGCGAGCTGACCCTTCTTGAACGTCACGCCGGACACGTCGATGTCCGCCGTCGCGATCCGCGCCGTCATCTGCACCGGCGGGTCGAAGCGCAGCACTTCCTCGACGGCAGTGCGCGTCAGCGACGGATCCTCGCGCAGCCGCTCGAGCTGCTCGGGGTTCCGCACCAGCGCCAGGACGCCGTTGGCGATCAGGTTCACCGTCGTCTCGTGCCCGGCGATGAGCAGTAGCCCGCACGTCGTCATCAGCTCCATCTCGGACAGCACCTGGCCCTCATTCTCCGCGGCGATCAGCGCGCTGATGAGATCGTCTCGCGGATCGGCGCGCCGCTTCGCGATGAGGCCGCCGAAATACTCCTGGAGCTGCTCGAAGACTTGCTGCCGGTTCGCGAGGAACTCCGGGGGCAGCACGAAGTCCGGGTCGAGGCCGCGCGCGACGGCGTGCGACCACTCCCTGAACTGCGCATGGTCCTCCGCCGGCACGCCGAGCATCTCACAGATCACCCGCACGGGCAGCGGATACGCGAGGTCCTCGATCACCTCGATCTCGCCTTTCGCCGCGACCGACTCGACCAGCTCGTCGACGATCGCCTGGACGTTCTCGCGCATCCGCTCGACGACCCGTGGCGTGAACGCTTTGTTCACCAGCCCGCGCAGCCGCGTGTGGTCCGGCGGGTCCATGAACAGGAACGGCCGCGCATCTTCGATCGCCGGATCGACGGGCTGGTCCTCCCCGCCGAACATCACCGCTGCGATGTCGGCGTTGCGCTGGTCGCTGCTCACGCGCGGGTCGCGCAGCAGCGATGAGCAGTCGGCGTACCGGCTCAGCACCAGCCCGAAGACGCTCTGGTGCACGGGGCTCTCGGTCTGCAGGCGCCGGTACGTAGGGTACGGGTCGTTGCGGAAGCCCGGATCGAGCGGATTGAAGGCCAGCGCCTCCGTCGGTGTCGGTTGCGCCATCGTCATCGTGCACGTCCTTTCGCTCGAGTCTTCCCGTTGGGCGCGGCGCCGTTCGACGCCGACGGCGATCGCTGCCGCTTGATCTTCTCCTGCACCACGCTCGAGAACGCGTCGGGCTCGGTGACCGCCGCCTTCTCGAGCACGTCGAGCGCGCCGACCAACTCCATGTTCGCTCGGGGCAGCGCGCCGAGGTCCGCGTGTTCAACTCGCGCGATCGTGTCGTTCAACCAGCGCAGTTCCGCGGCGTAATGTGAGACGCCGGAGTCTGTCACCAGCTCCCAGAAGAAGGCGTCCTGCTGTGCGCCGAACTTGTCGGCAAAAGCGCGGATCATGCTGCGCCCCGCTTCGCACGATGCGATGAGTTCCTCGACCTCGTCGACCTTGGAGCGCAGCACCCGCAACAGGTCGTCGCGGTCGGCCCACGCGCCGAAGAACACCTTCACCAGGAGCGGCTCACGCACGACCTCCGGCTCCGCTGGCTGCGCGAGCCAGTCGAGGAATTCACTGCGGCCGTCCTCCGTGATCGAGTACACCTTGCGGTTCGGCCGGTCCGTCTGCACCTCGACGTTGACCTCCGCAAGGCCGTCAGCTTCGAGCTGCTTCAGCGTCGAGTAGATCTGGCTCAGCTCGCCGCTCCAGAAGTGCGCGACGGAGGTATCGACGAACTTCTTCAGCTCGTAGCCGGTCATGGGCTGATAGTTCAGGAACCCGAGCAGCGCGTACTTTAGTGACATCTCTTGTCCGGAAGCAGTTGAGGCGTCGTTACGGCGAGTGATTATTCCGGATTATGAATAGTGGTGCGCCGCAATTGCGCCGTCAACCGCCGCCGAGAAGTTGCGGATGCATAACAACCGAGAGAGTCAGTCGGCCGTCGGCAGTTAAGCGGCGGCGACGATCTCCGAGACCGCGCGCTCGCCCGACCGGATCGCACCGTCAATCGACCCATGCGACAGCATCGCTGTCTCGGTACCCGCCCAGTGGATGCGCCCGACCGTCTCGCGCAACGAGGCGCCGTACTGTGTCAGCACACCGGTCGCGAGATGCGCCATCGAGCAGCCGCGCGTCCATTCCTCCCCGGCCCACTCCTGCTCGACGTACGCGACCGGGTCCGTCGCATCCGCCCCGAACGTCTTGATCATCTGCTTGATGACGAACTCCTTGCGGTCGCGCGCTGCCCATCGTGTCATCACGCGCGCCGCCGGCCCGAACGCGAACGCCGCCAGTACGCCGGCGCCTTCCCGCGGCGAAGCGTCCAGCGTCGTCTCGACCGGCGAGTTCATGACGACAGTCTGGCCGCTCATCCCGGCCCTCCTCCAGAACGCATCGGGATACACCAGGAGGATCTTCATGATCGCGCCGGCCGGCATGCGTTCGAGGAGTTGCGCGTGGTCGGCCGGCAGAGCCGGATCGAAGTCGATGCGCGCCGCGAGCGCCGGCGGCGTGGCGATGACCGCGCGCTTCGCTCGCACCGTCAGGGAGCGCGACGCGACTTCGACGCCATCCGCATCTTGCTTCACTGAGTTCACGGGCTGCCCGGGATGCACCGCATCCCCGAGTTTCGCAGCCACTCGCTCTGCGATCGTCTGCGCCCCGCCGACGATCTTGTCCTGCTGGTACCCGCCCTCGACGGACAACAGCTTGTTGAGCCCACCCGCCGATCGCACGAGATACAGGAAGTGCAGCAGCGAGACTTCGGATGGGTCCGCCGTCATCAGGCCGCGAACCCCGGCGCGCAGCAGGTGCTTCGCGTTGCGCGTCGGTACGTGCGATGCCAGCCACGCGGCGGTCGTCGTCGCGTCCCACTCGTTCGCGTGCTGCGCCGTCCACGGCGCCTCGAGCGGCACCCTCCGCGCCATCGCGTCGAGCCGCATCATCCCCTGCCCGATACTCGCGAGCGCGATCGGGTTGAGCCTCGGGACGACGCCTCGATATCGGTGCACTTCGCCGTCCCGCGTCACGAGCACCGTATCGCCGTCCGCGTGGGTCGGAAACGTCTCGACGCCCATCTCCGCTGCGAGGCCGTACGCCGCGTCCTGTCCAGGCCCGAACCAGGTGCCCCCAAGATCGAGCGGTGTTCCGGCTTCATCGACATCGCGCCGCGTCCACACGCGCCCTCCGACGCGGTCACGCGCCTCGAGCAATGCGACAGTCATGCCCCGCTGCTGCAGGCGCAGCGCAGCAGTTAGTCCGGCATACCCAGCGCCCACCACGCAGACGTCGGCGTCAATGCGATCCATGGACGTCACTCTATCCGCGGTGACGCTTAGTTGCAGTTGTCGCCGACGCCGTTCAGCTCGAGGATCGCATCGCTGATGCTGACTGCTCCGCTCGGCGCGCCGGGAGCCCACGCCGCGGCGCCCATCGAGCGGTCGTACTCGCGGCCGTCCTGCACGCCATTGTTGTCGAGATCGCTGCCGTAGGTCGCGCCGTTCGCGTTGACTGAATTCGGTTGCGACGCGCTGGTTCCGATGTATGCCAGTATCGCGATCGCATCACCAATGGTGATCGCCTTGCTGCGCGTGCCTGTGGTGTTCGAAGGCAGGAGCGCCGGCGTAGGGACGTCGAAGAAGTCCCACGGGTTGGAGGGATCGCGCTGGCCGCCGGTACGATGGTCGGATCCCAACTCGCGCGCGTCGGGGCAGCCGTCGCCGTCACTGTCCGGCGGTGGGGGCGGAGCCGTGCCTTCGCGGTCCGCGTACATCGCCTCGTTGAACGTCGGACCGCTCGGCGCGGATGCCAGCGCGAAGACGCTCACGGCCACACCGTTGGTGAAGACTGTCGCGATGTAATCGCCGACCATTCGGCCGAGCGTCGTATCGGGCAGCCAGGAGACCAGCATCGCCGCGGTGTTCAGCTGCTTCGGAGCACTCCACGTAGCGCCGGCGTCGTTCGAGGCGACGAAGCCGGTGTTGAGCTGACACGTCGCAACCGTGCAGGCGGCGTTGGTGAAGTAGTAGTAAACGACCGCAAGATGCGTCGACGCGCCGCTGGTGGTGCTGTCAACGCCGAAGCCGGGGATGAAGTGATCGATCCCGCTCGACGTCGCATCGATCGGAACGCGAGTGACCGCCGACCACGCAATGCCGTCAGCCGATGAGCTGTACACGATGTCGTTCGCAGGACACCCCGTGCGGAATCGGCAATCGTGCCAGGCTACGTAGATACGCCCGGATGCATCGATCTGCGCCGATGGCAACGGCTCGGCGCGCATAGCCGTGGGCGCGTGGTCGGACACGCTGGCCAGAATGATCGTCCCGCCGAAGCTCGCGCCTCCGTCGGTGGAGCGGATGGAGATCATCGAGGCGCCGTTCGCGCTGAGCGCCGGAATGATCAGCGTCCCGTTCGGCTGAACGAGCGGTTGCGTGCCGAGACCGCTCGCGAGCCCGGCCGATGCGACCGGCGCGTTCCACGTCTGCCCGCCGTCCGGCGAGGAGCTCGTCAGCAGCCGGTCACCGATTCCCGCGTCGTCCCACGCGACGTAGCAGCGGCCGCGGAACGGGCTCGCCAAGCCGTTATCGCAGACGATCCAGTCCTTGTCGTACGCAGTGCCGGACGACACCGTCACCGGCGCTGTCCAGGCGATGCCATCGGGCGAGCGGCTGACGACAATCGCGATGGGATTCGCCGCGCTGTCGAGTGTGAGCGATGCGATCATCCACATCCCGTGGACGTCGTCGTATGCAACGCTGGGGTCGCTGGCTCGCGCTGCCGAGCCCGGAGGCGTCGAGAACACGGTCAGTGATGGCAGGAAGCCGTTCGTCCAAGTTACGCCGCCGTCATGCGACGTTGCCCAACCGATGTTGGACGAACCGCCGTCGGTGAACCGACCCGCCTGGAACGCCGACACCACCGTCGCTCCGAAGGCGAACGTGTCGGGCTCCACTTCCGTGTGGTGCTGGCTGGTGCTGTTCGAGTACGGATCCGTGCTGATTGGCGTGGCCGTCGTCGCGCTCGCCGTTTCGTCGATCACGACGGAGCAGAGGGCCGAGAGGATCAGCACCGAGAACGTGGCCAACGCGACGAAGGGACGCCGGAGCAACGCGAGACATGGTATCGCAGCCCGCAAGCCTCGGGCTTAGCGTCTCGTGACGGTGGGGATCGAAGCTCAAGCCGACCCGCCCCACACGCGATCATCCTGGGCGTGGTTCGCGGGTAGCCGACGGCCAGGTCTGCGCGGGAGCGCGTCAGCCCTCCGGACCTCCTGTCGGGCGGATGGGGTTCGACTAGGCGGCGATCCGCTGCTTCCGGCGCCGCAGCGTCTCTTCGCTCAGCACTCGGGCGCGCATGCGGTCGATCGCCTCCCGCGTCGGTGCGGCGATGGTGCGGGCGCGGGCGCGAGCCAGGGCCACGGTCAGCCATCGGGCGGTCGTGGCCGCTTCGATCTCGTTGGGGAGGACGGGGGTCTTGGCGTTCATGCTTCTCACCACTCTCAGAATCGGCCGGACTGGCCCGATCCTCAGGTTCGCGGCGGGTGTTCGCACGTGTCCGTTCAATCCCGCCGTATCTGTAACGTTCGTAAGCTTCGATCGTTACAGCGGATTTTCCCTAATTTGGGGCATACGGGAGCAGCGCCGCCCGACTCCCTGTAGTTGCCATAACAGATGGTCTGGCTACTTGGGCGTCCTGAGCATCGTCCAGGTTTCGGGGCCCTTGCCGGCGTGGCAGTTGAAGTGCTCCCGGACTGCGAATCCGTGCTTCTCGTAGAACGGCACGTTGCGCGCCTTCAGCGTCTCGAGATACACCGGCAGCTTTTCCGCGTCCGCGCGTCTGAGCACGTCCGAGATGAGCATGCCCCCTACGCCCTGTCCTTGCCGCGGCGGATCGACGCCGAGCACCATCAGGTACCAGTGCGTCTCCGCGGGATGCTTGTGCTCGAACTCGTTGACGATCCCCAGGAAGCGCATGAAAGCGCCGGGTCGCCAGCGCCAGATGTCCGGCGCGAGGATTCGCAGCATCGGCAGCGTCGGGATCTTCGCCTTCCCGGGCGGCAGGAACAGCGCGGCACCTTCGGGCTGCCCGCTGGTAGTGAAGCTCTCGCCGTAGGGGTGCGTCAGCTTCACCGCCCCGCGCATGAAGATCGGCAGCAGCTCCCGTCGCTTCGCCTCGTCGGGCCAGATGTACACCACCATCGGATCGTCGTAGAACGCGCGCGCGAGCGCCTGGGCTGCCAGCTCGAAGTCGTCGCGTTGGATCTTGCGTGTCGCTACCGTGGGTGACGTCGCCGGGGACGAATCGGCGTTTTCGATCGTATGCGCCATGACGCACCTCCTGATGTTCGTGGGATGCGATTATCGCGCCGCTCGAGCTGCTTTGACAAGGATCCCCGCGCGCGGCTTGCGCTTGGTGATCCATAACGTCGTGCCGCGCCGTTTGTGATTCCGGGTTTACACCTCTTTAACCTCCGTCTTGAATTTCGTTCACGGACAGCGGTTAGAGTTTTCCGCGAGGGCGGGCCGCCTGTGCGTCTAATCCAGGCGTAGGGTGTGACTATCTTGAGGCAGGGAGTGAGCAGGCGGTCCGCTCTCACTGCGCGCTCCCGATGCCGAGCATCAACCCGGCCCGACGCGCACGCGTCGGAGGCCGGGTTGTTTGATCTGGGTGCTACCACCGCGGAAGCCGCCCGAGGCAGCGGTCTATACTTGATATGACGAACATTTGAACGAAAGCGCTGAAGATCCATGCCCGGCACCATCCTGGTCGTCGACGATGAGAAGAACATCGTCCAGCTCGCGCGGTTGTACCTGAATAACGAAGGCTTTCGCGTCGAAACGGCGTCCGATGGGAAGCAGGCGCTCGAGCGCGCGAAGTCCGTCCGGCCGGACCTCATCGTCCTCGACATCATGATGCCGGAGATGGACGGTCTCACCGTCTGCAAGGAGCTGCGGAAGACCAGCAACGTCCCCATCATCATCCTCACCGCCCGCGGCGACGACATCGACCGCATCGTCGGCCTGGAGATCGGCGCCGACGACTACATGGCCAAGCCGTTCAACCCGCGCGAGCTCGTCGCCCGCGTGAAGGCGGTCCTTCGCCGCAGCCAGGCCGAGCCGGAGGTACCCGAGATCATCGAGGTCGATGGCCTGCGCATCGATGGCGCCAGCCGTGAGGTGACGCTCAACGGCCAGCAGCTCCAGCTTCGAGCGAAGGAGTTCGAGCTGCTCACCGCCTTCGCGCAGCACAAGGGCACCGTGCTCGACCGCGAGCGGCTGCTTCGGCTCGTGTGGGGCACTGACTATTACGGCGACTCGCGCACCATCGACGTCCACGTCGCCTGGTTGCGAGACAAGCTCGGACAGTCCTCCGTGAAGATCCAGACCGTCTGGGGCGTCGGATACAAACTGGTCGTAGAAAGCGATGCTCGGGAGTCTTAGGGCACGCCTCATCGTCAGTTTCGGCCTCGTCGTGGCGCTGGCCGTGTTCCTTGCTGGCGCCGGCGCGCTGTTTCTGCTGCGCGACACCCAGCAGTCCAACGCCCGCGAGCGCTACGGTCGATGGGTGCAGTCGGCGGACTACGCCGTCGGCAATATGGAGGGGCAGAACCAACCCCTGTCCGAGATCAAGAAATTCATGGCCGGCATGGCCACCGAGATCAACGGCCGCACCCTGATCCTCGATGGCGACCTCCAGGTCGTGTACGACAGCTCCGGCAAGCTCGAGGGTAAGTACATCCTTGCCTTCCAGAACCCAAGGCTGAAGGTCGAAGGATCGAACGGCGCGCAGTACAAGTGGTCCAACTACGACGGCGACGGCCACCTCACCCTGTTCGCCGCGCCGGCACGAGACGACCAGACGGCCGGCGCCAACGGGTTTTCTCCGGCGACGCACTACACTCCGCTGATCGCGATCCCTCAGAGCCAGCTCGCGACGGCGTGGCTCGACCTGGCGCCGCGGCTCGCCGCGGCGGGCGCAATCGCTCTTGTCGTGTCCTTCATCGTCTCGTTCTTTATCTCGCGCTCGATCTCCGGCCCGCTTCGCCGCATCACCCAGGCGTCGGTCCAGATGTCGCATGGCAACTACGACGTCCACATCCCGATCCGCGGCGAAGATGAGATCGGCCGCCTGGCTGAGGCGTTCAACGCCATGGCGACTGAAGTCAGCCGCTCGCAGCGCATGATGAAGGACCTCCTCGCCAACGTTTCGCACGAGCTGAAGACGCCTCTCACCTCCATCCAGGGCTTCTCGCAGGCGATCCTCGACGGCTCCATCCACGATCACGAGCAGTTCGAGGAGTCGGGCCGCATCATCAACGAAGAGGCAACCCGCATGCGCGCGCTCGTCGATGATCTGCTGCTGTTGTCACAGATCGAGTCCGGTCAGGTGGAGATGGAGCACACGCACGTGGACCTCGCCGCGCTGCTAGAGCGCACGCTCGCCCGCTTCCAATGGGCGATCCGCGGCGCGCACATCAAGTCTGGGCTGAGCGCCGGACACATTCCGCTCGTGCACGGCGACGAGCGGCGGCTTGAGCAGGTGTTCTCGAACCTCATCGACAATGCGGTGCGTCACACGCCACCCGACGGCACGATCAATGTCAGCGCCGAGGTGCTGCGGAATGGCTACGTCAGCATCAATGTCCATAACACCGGTTCTGTCATCCCCGAGGAAGACCTCCCGCGCGTATTTGAACGGTTCTTCCAGGTGGACCGCGCCCGCGCTCGAAAAGGCGGGAGCAGCGGCCTCGGCCTCGCGATCGTCGCGGAAATCGTGGAAGCGCATGGCGGGACGATCCGCGCCGTCAGTGATGCGGAACGCGGGACCGAGTTCATCGTCGCGCTCCCGCCGGCGTCCGTCAGCCAGGCGCGCAACGGCCGCGCCGCCACACCTCGAGACCCGAAATCGCAGGCGCCGCGGAACACCGGCGCGAGCACCACGCCCGCGACGCATCCGCCCTCCTGATCTTGACGGAAACCCCGCACAAAACCTTGACCAAACGCTCGCAACGTTCCGTCCGAGACCGCTACATTGCGCCCATGCACGCGATCATTCTCGCCGGGGGCGCCGGCACGCGGCTACGCCCGCTCACCTATGCACGCCGCAAGGAGCTTGTGCCGGTCCTCGACAAGCCGCTGCTGGAGTACCGCTTCGCCAACCTGCGCGACCACGGCGTCACCAACATCGCGATGGCGTGCGCCAAGGGCGTGCGCGAGATCGAGCAGCACTTTGGCGACGGCTCAGCCCTCGGCGTGAAGCTCCAGTATGTCTACGAGGATCGTCCGCTCGGCTCGGGGCGCGCGGTTAAGGAAGCCGCCATGGCCGCGGGCGCGAAGGGCACGCTCGTCGTCTGCAACGGCGACATCCTCAGCAACATCAACCTCAACGCCATGATCGAGCGTCACTGGCGCGCGAGTTCGACCCTCAGCCTGTCGCTCGCGCACGTCGACGATCCGTGGCACTACGGCGTTGTCGAGATCGATGAGGACCTCCGCATCCGCCGGTTCGTCGAGAAGCCTCCGGAGGGGCAGGAGCCGAGCAACCTGATCAACGCCGGAACGTGGCTCTTCGAGCCGGAGGTGCTTGATCGCATCCCCGACGACGAGTCCGCTATCCGCGACGGCTTCTGCGAGCGCGTCCTCTTCCCCGGCATCATCGAGGACGGCCTGCGCGTGCAGGGGTTCGTCGAAGACCTCTGGGTGGACGTCGGCTCGCCGGAGCGCCTGATGCGCGCAAACCGCCTCATGCTTGAGCGTGAATGCGCGCGGCTCGGCCAAGATGTTATCACCGCCGGTGCCGCGGACATCACCGAGGGTGCAATAGTCGGCGGTCAGGCCTATATCGCTCCGGGCGTCACCATCGCTGCTGGCGCCGCGATTTCGGGCCCGACCGTTATCGGCAGGGGTGCGGCGATTGGCGAACGGGCGGCGATCCGCGACAGCCTGATCTGGGAAGACGTCCGCATCGGCGAGGGCGCCTCCGTGAGCGGCAGCATTATCGGCGCCCGCGCGCGAATCGGCGGCGGCGCGACCGTGCGGGACGCAGTGCTTGCCGACGGCGCGGAAGTCGAAGCCGGCGCATCGATGGCGCCGGGCGGCCGCGTCATGCCGAACGAGCGCGTGGCGGCGACCGCATAGCGTTCGTTCCCGGCCGGTCGAGTCCTTGGCGCCCCAAAATCAGCCCTGCAATACCTGTTGCAGGCCGATGGGTAGCTCTGATACTGTGGCCCCGTATCTTAGTTAGTTTCCCACAGCCAGTCCGTCGCGCACGTCCAAACACGTCGCCCGCCCTGACGATAAGGAAACGTTCGAGGAGGTCGTCAGGTGCCGTACACCGACAGAACGCTGACCTGCGTTGACTGCGGGGCAGAGTTCATCTTCAGTGCAGACGATCAGGAATTCCACGCAAGCCGCGGCTTCACCAACGAGCCGAAGCGGTGTCCGGATTGCCGTCGCGCTCGCAAAGCTGCCCGTGGCGACGTCGGCGGGGGCTACGGCGGCGGTGGCGGGTACGGCGGTGGTGGCGGCTACGGCGGTGGCGGCGGCTACTCGTCTGGCCCGCGGCAGATGTACCCGGCCGTCTGCGCGAACTGCGGCCGCGACACCGAGGTGCCGTTCCAGCCGCGAGGCGATCGCCCGGTCTACTGCCGCGACTGCTTCCGTGCCCAGCAGCCCAGCGGGGGGCGGCGGTAAGCAGACTCACAGCTCACAGCCTACGACGTTTGGCGATTGACGGAGTCGCGTCGGACGCAGTGCGCTAGCGCCCGCGCTCTGAACGCAGGAACGCCTCACCCTTCGGTGTGATCTCGACCATTGCGCCGGCGCCACCGTTCCGAACGCGCGCTACCAACCCCGCATCGCACGCGTCCTCCCACACCGGAAGCCGCGGGCAGGACGTCCGCCAGGCGTCCATGACGTCCGCATACGCACGAGGGTGTTCGGCGATCCACTCCAGCAGATCCAGCACGAGCGGCTTGTTCTCGACGATCATCGTGTCGCCATCATAGCCAAAGCTCATCCTTGCGGCGGCCGCCCAGACAGCCGAAGAGGCTGCCGACTTCGGCAGCCTCTCCTTCAATGACGTTGCTGAGTCCGGCTGGTTAGACCGCCAGCTCCTCGGCCACCAGCTCGCGGTGGTAGTCCGCGTCGCCCCACGCCAGCTCCGCCGCCTTTTGCCGGCGGAAGTACAGCTGGATCTTGTAGTCCTTCGTGAAGCCGATGCCGCCGTGGATCTGCTGGCCGTGCGCCACCACGCGGCGCGTCGCCTCGCTGCACCAGGCCTTCGCCATGTGCACGTTCATGTCGGCGTCTGATTCGTCTTGGTCGACCGACCACGCCGCCCGGTACATGATGAAGCGCGCGCCGTCGACGTCGGTCACCATGTCCGCCGCCTTGTGCTGGATGGCCTGGAACGAGCCGATCGGCCGCCCGAACTGGATGCGGTCCTTCGCGTACTGCACGCTGATCTCGAAGTCCATCTGCGCCAGCCCGACGAGGTACGCGCACTCGATGACCGTCGCCCTTCGCTGGATCTTCTTGAACGCCGCCCACCCGCCGGGGATGACGTTCGCCTTCGGCACGCGGACGTTCTCGAACTTCACCTCCGCCTGCTTGTCCGCCGCGATCGTCTTCAGTTGCGTCTGGCTGATCCCGTTTGCCTTCGTGTCGACGATCACCATCTCGATGCCGTCTTCGCCCTTCTTGCCGGGCCGCCGCCCGAGCATGGTCATGAAGTCGGCGACATTCGCGTCGCGCACGAACAGCTTGGTGCCGTTGAGCACGACGTCGTTGCCGTCGTCCTTCACTTCGAGCGAAACGCCATCGGCATCGAAGCGCGCTGACGGCTCCGTGAACGCCAGCGTCCAGATCGCGTTGCCGCTCGCGATCTGCGGCAGGTACTGCTTCTTCTGGTCCTCCGTGCCGGCCTCGAGCAGCGGCAGCGTCCCGCCCACGACCGTCGAGAGGAACGGCCCCGGGACAAGTGCGCGTCCGAACTCTTCGACCAGGATGATCAGGTCCAGGTAGCCGAAGCCGGCACCCCCGTACTGGTCGGGGATGAGCAAACCCTGCCATCCCTGTTCCGCCATCTTCTTCCAGAGGTCCGGCGAGTATCCCTTCTCGTCCTCCTCCATCTCTCGCACCAGCGTCTCCGGGCACTCCTTCTCGAGGAAGTCCCGCGCGCTGTTCTTCAACAGCTCTTGCTCTTCAGACAGTCCCAGGTCCATTGCCTTCTCACCTTTCTCTTGCTTCCGGGTCCCGCCGCCCGGATCTGTGCCGTTGATTCTTCGTCCGAAGTCCGGACGTCGTACGTCGGAGACTGCGACGTATCACGTCTGATCTCCGGATTCCCGATGCGTCTGTGGCTCTGTGTCGCCCCTCCTTCCAGTCCTACGTCCCCGGCTGCAGATGGCTCGCTTCGCGCGCTACTTCCGCCATCTCCTGCCGCTCGAGCGCCCGCGCCCAGAGCGGCCACATGAAGAATGCCGCTCCGCAGATGATCGCCGGCCACAGCGACCAGAACAGGTACTCCGAGCGGAACGCGGTGCCCGCAGTAAGCTGGTGCTGCCCGAGGCATGCCTGCGTCCGAGCCTTGATCTCGCTCTGCGGGACGTCATCATCGCTGATGCCGCGCTCACGCGCGATCTCGTGGCGGAAGTCCGCGCAGTCATTGTGCGTGGCGCCGGTGCCGATCGCGCCGCTGCCGTACAGCGTCGATCCGGCGACCAGCGCCGTGGCGTACACGCCGGCTGCGATGATCGCTCCGATGACGAGACGCGTCATTTTTGTCATCCTCTCGGCAGTCCCAGCCCGCGCTGCGCAATGACGCTGCGCTGGATCTCGCTCGTCCCGCCCGCGATCGTCGAACCGACCGCGATCCGGTACCACGCGTCGAACTTCCCGCCGAGCATCGCTCGCGGTGATCCTTCGACGAGCTGGCCGAACAGCCCGATCGTCTTCACCGCCGTCCGGGCGATCCGCTGCGCCAATTCGGATGAGAACAGCTTCGTGATCGAGGCTTCCTGGTTCGGGATCTCGCCCTTCGCTTGGATCGTCACGACCCGGTAGGACAGCATGATCGCCACTTCGGCCTCGATGGCCCGGTCGATGATCTCGCATCGCACCGAAGGCCACCCGGCGTCTCGGCGGCGGCCTTTGCGCGCGACGTCGCCGATCCGGCGCACGAGTTGCTGCAGGCTGACGCCGTTGATGATGCCTGACCGCTCGAAGTCCAGAGTCGTCGTCGCGACGTACCACCCGCGGTTCAATTCGCCGAGCAGATCGCGCTTCGGAACGCGCACGTTGTCGAAGAACACCTCGTTGAAGCTCGGCGTATCAGCGAGGTTCGTGAGCGGCCGTACCGTGACGCCCGGCGACTTCATGTCGAGTAGGAAGTAGCTGATCCCCTTGTGCTTCGGCGCCTCCGGATCTGTGCGCGCGAGCAGCATCATCCGCTGCGCGCGGTGTGCGCCCGACGTCCAGATCTTCTGCCCGTTGACGATGAAATCGTCGCCGTCTGCGACGGCACGCGTCTGCAGCGACGCGAGGTCCGAGCCGGATCTCGGCTCGCTGAATCCCTGACACCAGAACACATCGCCCGAGAGGATGCCCGACAGATGCTCGCGCTTCTGCTTGTCGGTGCCATGGAGGATGATCGTCGGCCCCGCGAGGCCGATCGCGAGGAAGTTCGGCCGTGGCGCCTGCGCCCGCGCCATCTCCTCGTTGAAGACGAACTGCTGCATTACGCCCAGCCCCGCTCCGCCGTACGCCTTCGGCCATGAGGGCGCTACCCATCCGCGCTTCGCCAGCGTGCGCAGCCAGTCCCGCTCCCGCTCGTCCTCGCCGATCCCCACGCCAAGCACCGCATCGTCCGCCGCGCGCAGATCGTCGGGCAGCTCCTTCTTGAGGAACTCGCGCACCTCTGTGCGAAATGCTGCGTCTTCGGGGGAATCTCGAAAGTCCACGTTATCTGTCGCTACTCGCCGCCGGCAGAGAACGCTGCCAGTACTCTCGCTCGGTATGTATCTTCCCGTCCTTCATCTCCAGCACCGCGCATATCCACGGCACGCCCGCGGCTTGCGCTGACTCGTTCTCCAGTACAGCGACGTACTCGACGACGGCGGCTTCCCGGGTCGCGTGTATGCGCTGGATGTCGAGCTTCAGACCGGGAAACCGGTCAGCGTAGAACTGCGAGTTAGCCAGCCCTGCATTCGGCGAATCTCGACGCTCGCCATTGCGACCGGTGTAGCTGTACTCCGCATGTAGCAACGATAGGCTGGCGTCCCAGTCCCGGCGATTGAACGCCTCGAAGTAGTCCCGCGCGATGCCCTCTGCGCTGGTCATGCTCGCCATCACTGACGCGGAAGTCCGAGGCCGCGCTGCGCAATGATGTTCCGCTGGATCTCCGATGTCCCGCCCGCAATCGCCGTTCCGACCGTCGCGACGTACGACTTCGAGAACCGGCCGCGCAGCTTCGACCAGGGGCTGTCGCCCCACAGCTCGCCGTACAGCCCCATGATGCTCAGCCCGACGCGCGCCTGCCGCTGCACGTACTCCGAGTTGAAGACCTTGATGATGGATGCTTCATAGTTCGGCACGAGTCCGCGCGCCTGCATGCTTACGACCCGATACGACAGCAGCCGCGCCATCTCCAGGTCGATCCACAGGTCCGCGATCGCGTGCCGCACCACGGGCTTGTCCCAAATCGGCCTCGACGTCCCGCCCTGCTTCTCGCTCTTCGCGAAGCGCGTGAGGTCCTCGAGCGATCGCTTTGCCTGCGATGAGCTGCCGATCGACGAACGCTCGAAGTCCAGCGTTGTCGTGGCGATGTACCACCCGCGATTGAGCTCGCCGAGCAGTCCGTCGCGCGGCACGCGCACGTTTTCGAAGAAGACCTCGTTGAATCCCTCGCCATTCGCCATGTTGATGAGCGGCCGTACGGTGATCCCCGGCGTCTTCATGTCCAGCAGGAAGTAGCTGATCCCGCGATGCTTCGGCGCATCCGGATCCGTGCGCGCGAGCACGAACATCCAGTCGGCGTAGTGCGCCTGCGAGGTCCAGATCTTCTGGCCGTTGATCACAAAGTCGTCGCCGTCCTGCACCGCCCGTGTCTGCAGCGACGCCAGGTCGGATCCGGAGTTCGGCTCGCTGTACCCCTGGCACCACACCACGTCGCCGGATGTGATGCCCGGCAGGTGCTCCTTCTTCTGCTCCTCCGTTCCGTACAGGATGATCGTCGGCCCGAGATATCCGACGGCCGCGGTGTTGATGATCGGCGCCCGCGCGTAGCCCATCGCCTCGTTGAAGACCACTTGGTCCCACAGCGACATCTCGAGCCCGCCGTATTCCTTCGGCCAGGCCGGCGCGATCCATCGCTTTGGCGCGAGCTTCTTCAGGAACTGCCGCCCGAAGTCATAGCTTTCGTCGTCGATCGCGTTGTCGGCGCCTTCCCAGTCGGCAGGAAGGTTCGACTTCAGGAAGTCGTTGACTTCCCCGCGGAACTGCTCTTGTTCCGGCGTGAACGTGAAGCGCATGTTCGTCGGCTCCGGCTAGTCGCGAGGCAACCCGAGGCCGCGCTGGGCAATGATGTTCCGCTGGATCTCCGACGTCCCGCCCTCGATCGTGTACGCCTGCGATCGCAGGAACGTCGCCGCCCAGCGACCCCGGTTCGGCGCCGTGTCGCCGATGAGTTGCCCATACGGCCCGAGAATGTTCACCGCCGTCCGCGCGATGCGTTGGTTCAACTCCGTCGAGAACAGCTTCAGTGACGACGCCTCATAGTTCGGGATGAGCCCGCGCGCCTGCATGCTCGCGACGCGATACGAGAGCATCCGAGCGACCTCGGTCTCGACCATGCGATCGGCCAGCTCGTACTTGAGCATCGGGTTTGTCTTCAGCGTGCTCGTCGGCTCGTCCGCGTGCTTCTTCGCGTACTCGACCAGTTCTTCGACGTGCTGCTTCATGCCCGTCGCCGAGCCGATGCTCGAGCGTTCGAAGTCGAGCGTTGTCACAGCCGCGTACCAGCCGCGGTTCTCCTCGCCGATGACGTTGTCCTTCGGGATGCGGACGTTGTCGAAGAAGACCTCGTTGAACTCGTGACTGTTGCCCAGGTTGTACAGCGGTCGCACCTCGACGCCTGGCGACTTCATGTCGAGGATGAAGTACGTGATGCCGCGGTGTTTCGGCGCGTCCGGGTCCGTGCGCGTGAGCAGGATCATGTACTTCGCCATGTGCGCCAGCGTCGTCCAGATCTTCTGTCCGTTGACGACGTAGTCGTCGCCGTCGCGCACCGCGCGCGTCTGCAGCGACGCCAGGTCCGAGCCCGCGCCCGGTTCGCTGTACCCCTGGCACCAGATGTCCTCGCCGCGCAGCATCCCCGGCAGGTACGTCTTCTTCTGGTCCTCCGTGCCGTGCACGATCAGCGTCGGGCCCGCCATCCCCAGCCCGATGATCATGTGCAGTGGCCGCGGCGCCTTGTTGATCGCCATCTCCTCGTTGAAGATGAACTGCTGCACCGTCGTCATGCCGGCGCCGCCGTACTCCTTTGGCCAGGCCGGAGCGATCCAGCCCTTCTTGCCGAGCTTCTTGAACCACTCCTGGTTCTGCGCCCACCCGCTGACGAGCGCCTCCTGCCCGGACTCGCCCGCCTTGGGCTTCGGCGCCTCCGCCTGGATGAAGGTGCGGACCTCGCCGCGGAATGCTGCCTCTTCTACCGTGTCGTCGAAGTTCATGCCGGTGTCGTTCCCTTTCTCTGGTTTGCGGCTAGTCGCGAGGAAGCCCTAATCCGCGCGTCGCAATGATGTTCCTCTGGATCTCGGACGTCCCGCCTGCAATCGTCGACGCCAGCGACGTCATGTACGAGCTCTCGTACCGCCCGCGCAGCGGCGCGTCGTCACCGTACAGCTGGCCGTAGAGCCCGAGCACCTTCATGCCCGTGCGCGCGATGCGCTGGTTCAACTCCGATGAGAACAGCTTCGTCATCGACGCCTCGTGGTTAGGGATCATCCCCTTCGCCTGCATCGTGATCACCCGGTACGACATCAGTCGCGCGACATTCGCCTCGACGTAGCGGTCCGCGAGCTCCGCCTTGATCGACGGCATCTCCGCCACACGACTCGTGCCGTCGTCCTTGTGCTTCTTCGCGTGCTTCACGAGCTGGTCGAGTTGCAGCCGCACGCCGACCGCGCTGCCGATACTCGAGCGCTCGAAGTCGAGCGTCGTCGTCCCGATGTACCAGCCGCGGTTCAGCTCGCCGACGAGGTTGCGCGCCGGTACGCGCACGTCCTCGAAGAACACCTCGTTGAACATGTTCTGGTTCGCGAGGTTCGTCAGCGGCCGCACTTCGACGCCCGGCGACTTCATGTCCAGCAGGAAGTAGCTGATGCCCTTGTGCTTCGGCGCGTCCGGATCAGTGCGCGCCATCATGAACATCCAGTGCGCGTACTGCGCCCCGGACGTCCAGATCTTCTGCCCGTTGATCACGAAGTCGTCGCCGTCGCGCACTGCGCGGGTCTGCAGCGACGCCAAATCCGAGCCTGAGCCCGGCTCACTGAAGCCCTGGCACCACTGCACTTCTCCGGAGAGGATGCGGCCGAGGTGCTCCTTCTTCTGCTCCTCGTTGCCGTGCACGATGAGCGTCGGACCCACCATTGACACGCCCATGCCGCCGACCGGCGGCACGCGGTTCTCCGCGAACTCCTCGTTCATGATGAACTGCTGCATGACCGAGAGGCCGGCGCCGCCGTACTCCTTCGGCCAAGCCGGCGCGATCCAGCCCTTGTTCGAGAGCTTGCCCCGCAGCCCCCGTAGCCGCTCGAACGCGCCGCGGTACATCCCGCGCTCCATGTCCTCCATCTGCTCGTCGGACTTCACCTCCGTCTTGATGAAGTCGCGTACTTCGCTGCGAAACGCCGCTTCTTCTGTGTTGTCCTGGAAATTCATCTGATCCTCCTAGTCCCTCGGCATGCTGAGCCCGCGCTGGGCAATGATGTTCCGCTGAATCTCAGACGTCCCGCCGCCGACGGTGCTCGTCGTGGCATACAGGTACGCGCTGGCGGCGCGGCCGTTAAGCTGCGCCCCCTCGCTCCCACGGGCGAGTTGGCCGTACATCCCCAGCGCATTCATCGCGGTGCTCGCGATCCGCACGTCCAACTCCGAAGAGAACAGCTTGGCGATCGAGCCTTCCTTGTTCGGCACCAGGCCGCGGTTCTGCATCGAGATCACCTGCGTGCAGAGCATCTGCTCGACGCCCGCCTCCACCGCCCGGTCGGCGATCTCGTACTTGAGTTGCTCGCTCTTCGAAACGCAGCCTTCGGTCTTGTGTTCGCGCACAAAGTCAGCGAGGTCGCGCACCATCAGGTTGTGCGACACGCTCGTCGCGATGCCGGACCGCTCGAAGTCGAGCGTCGTCGTGCCCACGTACCAGCCGCGGTTCTCCTCGCCGAGCAGGTTGTCCTTCGGCACCCGCACGTTGTCGAAAAACACCTCGTTGAAGTCGTGGTTGTTCGCCATGTTGACGAGAGGCCGCACTTCGATGCCAGGCGACTTCATCTCGACGATGAAGTAGCTGATCCCCTTGTGCTTCGGTGCGTCTGGATCCGTGCGTGCGAGCAGGATCATGTACTGCGCGACGTGCGCGCCCGACGTCCAGATCTTCTGGCCGTTGATCACGTAGTCGTCGCCGTCGCGCACCGCCCGCGTCTGCAGTGAAGCAAGATCAGAGCCCGCGCCGGGCTCGCTGAAGCCCTGGCACCAGATCGCATCGCCCTTCACGATCGGCGGCAGGTACTTCTTCTTCTGCTCCTCGGTGCCGTAGAGGATGATCGTCGGCCCCGCCCATCCTGTGCCGATGCCGTAGTTGCCCCCCTTCGGCGCGCCGGCCACGGCCATCTCCTGGTTGAAGATGAACTGCTCCATGACCGTCATGCCCGCCCCGCCATACTCTTTCGGCCAGGCCGGCGCGATCCAGCCGCGCGCTGCAAGCTTCTTCGCCCAGTCGCCGTTGAGCTTCCGGTACTCGTCGGTGCCCATGCGGATGTCATCCCAACCGCCGCCGCCGAACATCGCGCCAAAGCCGCGGCGCCGGATGCCGGGCGGGCATTCGCTGCCGATGAACTCGCGCACCTCGCCGCGGAATTTCGCCTCTTGCGTCGTGTCCTGGAAGTCCATCGTCAGCTCGCTCTCTCGACGGCCGCGCGACTGCTCACGCGACCGGCGCCCGCAGCGGCAGCCCTTCGCTGATGTACGACGGCGCCCCGCCGTCCTTCCGCTTCACCATCTCGACGTAGACGCGCCCCCACAGGTCCGCCCGCGCCCGGTCCATCTCGCCCTTGAACCCGAGCAGGTGCATGAGGTCGAGCGTCAGCCCGATCCCGAGGAACTGCCAGGCGATCATCCGCGAGTCCACCTCGCGGCGCACGATGCCCCGCGCCTTCCCTTCCTCCAGCGTGTCCGCCACAAACTGCACGAACGCGTCGAAGTTGTCGTGTAGCGCCTCGCAGATGTCCGGGTCGTCGGCCTCGGACAGTGCCCGGAACTGCAGCTTCATGTTCGCGGAGTGGCTCTCGAGGTGGTCGTAGTAGTACACGCCGATTGCCCACAGCGTCTCGACCGGGTCCTCATACTCGACGGAGATCTCTTCCCAGATGCGCAGCAGCCGCGGGCCGGTCTGCCGGAGCGTCGCGACGAAGAGTTCCTTCTTGCCCGCGAAGTGCCGGTACAGCGCCGGCTCGGAGATGCCGGCAGCCTTCGCCAGGTCTGCCGTGCCCACTTTCGAGTAGCTCTGGGATGCGAAGACGTCTCGCGCCCGCTCGATGATTTGGCGCTTGCGCTTGTCCGCTGGTAACCGCGTCGCCCGCTGGACCATGCAAGTTAGTGAACACTCACTAGGCGTTCACCCCGCGTTACCGTATCACCGGTTCGAGCCGTGGTCAATCCCAAATTGGTCGTTCAGGGAAGAAGTTTTCGGGGGTCTAGGGCAGGCAGCGGTCCCCGACCTGGTTCAACTCGACCATCGCGTCCTTGATGGTGACAGCGCCGTCCGGTGGGCCCGATCGCCACGGCTTCGACGGGTCGGCCGACGGCGTCCGGTCGTACTCTCGCCCGTCCGCCACGCCGTCGGCGTCGAGATCGCTCGTGTACAGGACGCCGGTCCCGTTTGCGCCTCGCCCGATCGCCGCGCCGATGTACGCGAGGATCGCGATCACGTCGTTGATCGCGACGCTGTGGTCACGGTGTCCGCTCGTGTCCGCCGGGTTGAGCGCCGGTACCGGAACGTCGAAGAAATCCCAGGGATTCGTCGGATCGCGGTCCCCGCCGTAGATGTGCGACGTCCCGAGCTCTTGCGCGTCGGTGCAGCCGTCACCGTCCGTGTCCTGCGTCCCCGACACGATCGTCAGGCACGCGTCGGCGCCTGTGGTCAGGAGCGAATTCCCCAGTACGTCGCTCGTCGCCGCGTCCGTCATGAGCAGGCAGGTCTGCCCGACCGCCTTCGGACGGAAGTACACGGTCGCGAGCAACCCGTCACCGCTCGGCCCGGGAGGCGAAGGGGTACCGGGCGTCCCGCAACCGACATGGATCGTGGTCGCCTGGATGACCTGCTGGCACGAGGTCGAACGGCCGGTGCTCCCCAAAAACGCGCCGGGCGACCAGCGCAGGAACACGAGGTACGACGGGTCGTACAGGACCTCGGACTCCCACGCGCCGATCGCATCGGCGTTCTGGATGTCGATGTCAACGGCGATCTCGGCCTCCGTGACGGCGGCGAACCCTGTCGCCTGCGGCCCGGGATCCACGCGGTTCGCGTCGACCGAGATGACCGCGGCGCCCGCGCCCGCCACCGGCCGGTGCGGCGGTGCAGAGAGAACCAGCGCCGCAAGGGCGATGGCGGTGACTGCGACTAGCGCGCGCAAGATAGATAACTCCGGGCGGCGGGAACGGAGCTGTAGGGCAAGGCAATCCTACGTTTGCTCGCCACGCCTATTCAAGCGGATAAGCGAGCAATCGATGGTCAAGTAGCGGCCGAAGCCGTATAGATCGGCGACGACGTCGGCTGCTCGCTGCCTCCCGCCGGCTCTATGGTCACCGCCAGCGTGCTCGCTCCGGCCGGATCGAACGGCACGACGGCGATCGCCTGCCCGTTGGCTCCCGCCCGCATCAGACCGATGCTCTCCGGGGTACCGGAAGCGCCGATCGCCCAGAGCTGGTACGTCTTCGTCGCATCCAACACCTGCAGGCCGTCCCCGACGAACAACGCCTTCTTCTGGTCGTTGTAGAAGATCACGACGCCACTGCCCTGCGCGCCCTGCGCCTGCAGCGGTGCGATGCTCGATGCGCGCGATGCCAGCTGCTGTACATTAGTCCCGCCGCCGCGCTGTAGCACGATGTTCCACGCCAGCAGCCCGACAAACGCCGCTACGACGGCCGCCGCAAGCGCGCCCCAGACGAAGGGCGTGCGTCGCGGGAAGCGAAGCACCTGCCCCGCGTCTCCGCGTTCGCGCGCATCCGACACGCGACCCCCGTCCGCTGACCGTCCGCTTACCGAGGCGTCCTGCCGCGTCGATGCGACGGCCGACAGCACGCGCGCTCGCAGCTCGGACGACGGCGAGATCGCCTCCGGCACGGCCGCCAGCCGCGACCCCGTGCCCCGCAGTTCGCGCGCCTCCGCCGCCTGCTCCGGACACGCGTCGAGGTGCTCGCGCACCGCGTGCGCCTCGTCCTCGGAAAGCGCGTCGAGCGCGTAGGCGCCGAGCAGTTCTGCGACTTCTTCGCAGGTCATTCCATCACCTTCGGCCGCAAGTGCTCGCGCATCTTCTCCAGGCCGATTCGCAGCCGGCTCTTCACCGTCCCCAGCGGCACGCCCGTTCGCTCGGCGATCTCCACGTGGGTAAGCCCCCCGAAGTACGCCATCTCGATCGTCCGCCGCTGGTCCTCGGGAACGACGCGCATCGCCTCCCGCACCGCCTCCGCCTCGAGCGTCCACTCCGCCAGCTCTTCCGGCCGCCCTCGCGTCGCGATGAACTCCTCCGGGCCTTCCGGCAACCCCCGCTCCGCACGCGCTGCCCGCCGCCGCACCGCATCGATCGCGCGATGGTGCACGATCGTGAGCAGCCACGACCGCACCTGCCCGCGCTCCGGGTCGAACCGAGGCGCCTGTTTCCACATCGAGACGAACGCTTCCTGCACCGCGTCCTCCGCACTCGTGCGGTCGTTGATGATCCGGAACGCGAGGCCGAACGCCACGCCGCTGTATCGGTCGTACAGCGCTGCCACCGCATCCTGGTCGCCTCGCTGGACGGCCATGAGCAGTTGGGAATCCTCGGCCGCTCCGTAGTCAATTCGGCCGCCGGGCCTGTCTCGATCAGAGTTCACGGTCAAACGTCCGCACCTGTACCGCGTTTGTGACGTATTTTACGGCTGCTTTCGGCTCGATCCGGCTTGACGTCAAACCGGCGACTCCACTCAACCCGGGCGCGAATCCATGTGCTGTTAGACTGACGCGGACGAGACGTCCGTCTGGAGCGATCGTGGAACTTCGTCGCGTAGTGGTCACCGGTGTGGGTGCCGTCACGCCCGTCGGCAACGACGCCGAGACCTTCTGGCGCAACCTCATCGCCGGCAAGAGCGGCATCACCCGCATTACCCACTTCGACCCCTCGAAGCACTCCGTCCAGGTCGCCGGCGAGGTCAAGGGCTTCGATCCGGCTGAGATCATGGATCACCGCACCGCCCGCCGCTCTGCCCGATTCTCACAGCTCGCTCTCAAGGCCTCGAAGGAGGCCCTCGTCTCCGCGAAGATCGAACTCGGCGAGGACGTGGCGCGCGACACGGGCGTCATCATGGCCAGCACTGGCGGCGTATTCGAGATGGGCCGCCAGCAGACTATCATCGAAGAGCGCGGACCCGGCCGCGTCGATCCGCTCCTCATCCCAAAGCTCGGCCCGCACATGTCCGCCGGCCGCGTCGCCCGCCAGCTCGGCCTGCGCGGCCCGAACTCATCGATCAACAGCGCCTGCGCCTCCGCGACCGATGCGCTCGGTCATGCCTTCAATATGATCCGCACTGGCGTTGCCGACGTCCTCATCGCCGGCGGTACCGAGGCGATCATCAACCCCGTCGCCGTCGCCACCATGGCGCTTATGGGCGCCCTATCGAAGGACTACAACGCCACGGCGGAGAAGGCGTCACGCCCGTTCGACCTGAAGCGCGACGGCTTCGTCCTGGGCGAAGGCAGCGGCGTGTTGATACTCGAGTCAGAGGAGCACGCGCGCGCCCGCAATGCCGCGATCCTCGCCGAATACGCCGGGCACGGCTGGTCCTTCGACGCCACCGACGATGCCGCGCCGGACGCCGTCGGCCAGTCGCTCGCGATGTCGCGCGCGCTTAAGTCCGCCGGGATCACCGGTGCGGACGTCTCGTGGCTCAACGCGCACGGCACCGGCACGCCCTATAACGACAAGACGGAGACCGCCGCGATCAAGCTCGCCTTCGGCGAAGAGGCGGCCTACAAGGCGAAGATCAGCTCAATCAAGTCGATGACCGGGCACAGTGCCGCAGCCGCCGGCGGCCTCGAAGCTGTGGCTTCCGTCCTCGCGATCCGCGACAACGTCATCCCGCCGACGATCAACTACGAGTTCCCCGACCCGGAGTGCGACCTCGACTACACGCCGAACAAAGCGGTCGAGACGCAGGTGAACGTCGTCCTCAGCAACTCCTTCGGCATGGGTGGCCAGAACGCCACCCTGATCCTCCGCCGCTGGCGGGACTGACGAAACCGCTAACTCCAACTGACGTCCAACCTCTAACATCGCGACCTTGCGCGCCCCGCACCTTTTGGTCGCGCCAACGCGCGATATCATCGCCCGAAGCATGACGAATGAACTCTGGAAACTCGACGCCGTCGCGCAGGCCGCCCTTGTCCGCTCGCGCGAAGTCACGCCAGCAGAACTCCTCGAGTCGGCGATCGCGCGCATCGAAACGCTGAACCCGCAGATCAACGCCGTCATCACGCCGCTCTACGACCGCGCGCACCAACGCGCGGATAGCGTCGATCCCGCTGCACCCTTCGCCGGTGTGCCGATGCTCCTCAAGGACGCCTGCCAGCAGCTCAAAGGCACCCCGTATTACCTTGGTACGCGTGTGCTTCGCGATGCCGGACATCGCTCCAGTCACACCACTGAGCTGACGCAGCGCTTCGAGCGCGCCGGCTTCGCGATCGCCGGCAAGACCAATTGCCCTGAGATGTCGAGCGGGATCACGACCGAGCCGGCGGCGTTCGGTGCGACGCACAACCCGTGGGACCTCACGCGAAGCCCCGGCGGCTCCAGCGGCGGATCCGCCGCCGCCGTCGCGTCCCGCATGGTCGCCATCGCGAGCGGCAGCGACGCGGGCGGATCGCTGCGGTATCCCGCTGCCTGCTGCGGTGTCGTCACCCTCAAGCCGTCGCGAGGCCGCACGCCAAACGACACACCGCTCGGGGAGTCGGACGTACTCGGCATGTGGTCCGACTTCGTCCTCGCGCGCTCCGTCCGCGACCTCGCCTCCCTGCTCGACGCGGTCGCTGGTGCTCGCCCTGACGACGCCATTGTTGCGCCACCGCCTCAACGCCCGTACGTCGAGGAGCTCGGTGCGCCTGTTGTGGCCCTTCACATCGGTCTCATGGTCAACGACGTGTCCAGTCGCATGACCGTCGACGCGCAGTGCGTCGAGGCCGTCGAGCGTACCGGCAAGCTGCTCGAATCACTCGGGCATCACGTCGAAGACGCGCACCCGCCCGCGCTTGGTGATCTCGCCATCCGCACCTGGCCGCAGTGGACGCCGCTGCTCACGAACGCCCGCTACGGGACACAACGCGCGCTCGCACAGGTCATCGGGCGTGACCTGGGAGCTGATGATCTCGATATGCCGCTTGTGTCGCGCGATGAGGCCGAACGCGCGACAAGCGTGCAGTTCTCCGATGCGCTGGGCGTTCTGCTGACCGAAGCGCGCGCCGTCCGTTCGTGGTGGAGCGAAGGTCACGATTTGCTCATCACGCCGACGCTGCGTCAACCGGCATGGCCGCTCGGACAGAACGGTGGTGCAGCGGACGCGGGAACATTCCCGTTCGTCTGGAGCCTCACCGGCCAGCCGGCGATGTCTCTGCCGCTGCACTGGACACCGAAAGGTCTTCCCGTCGGTGTTCAGCTCGTCGCCGCCTACGGTCGCGAGGAGATCCTCTTCCGCGTCGCTGCGCAGCTCGAATCGGCGGCCCCATGGTCCGACCGCTGGCCGGCGATTGCGTTGGGGGCGTAATTCCCGGACGATCTTGCCCGTAACATAAGCCCGCCGTAGGCTGCGTTCGCCGCGCGAGCTGTGACAACCCGCGGCATCTCCGCAAAACGAATTTCGGCGCTCGCGCCGCATAACAGGAGGCATCAGTGGCGAACAGGTTGGACGGCAAGGTCGCGATTGTCACTGGCGGCGGCCGCGGCATCGGCCGCGGCGAAGCGCTCGCCCTCGCGGCCGAAGGCGCGAAGGTCATCGTCAACGACTTCGGCGGCAGCGCCGCGGGCACCGGTGGCGAGAAGGGTCCGGCTGACCAGGTCGTCGACGAGATCAAGAAGCTCGGCAGCGACGCCGCTGCCAACTACGACAACGTCGCCGACTTCGAGTCCGGCAACCGCATGGTGCAGCAGGCGCTCGACACCTTCGGCCGGCTCGACATCGTCATCAACAATGCCGGCATCCTCCGCGACAAGATGGTCTTCAACATGTCCGAAGAGGAGTGGGACTTCGTCCTCGACGTCCACCTCAAGGGCCACTTCAATCTCAGCAAGCACGCCGCGGTCATCTTCCGGCAGAATCGCAGCGGCGTCTTCGTGAACACGGCGTCGGAGTCGGGCCTCGGTAACCGCGGCCAGGCCAACTACGCCGCGGCGAAGGAAGGCATCGTCGGCCTCACACGCACGCTCGCTCGCGACATGGGCGGGTACGGCGTCCGTGCCAACGCGATCCGTCCCCGCGCCGGCACCCGGCTCGTTATCAGCGACGAGATGCGCGAAGCCGCCCAGCGCGGCGGCGCCGCCGGCATGCAGGGCTTCCAGGCGCTCGAGGCCTTCGGCAAAGCGAATCCACCAGACGCAGTGGCGCCGTTCGTCGTCTGGCTGTGCACCGACGCCGCCTCGAACGTCAACGGCCGTGACTTCATGGTCAGCGGACCGCTGATCGGCCTCTACTCGCTGCCCGAGATCACGGCGAAGATCTCAGCCGAGCCCGGCCACGTCTGGAGCCTCGAGGAGCTCGACGAGAAGATGCCGCAGGTGGTCGGCGATCTGAAGAACATGTGGCCGCGTAAGGAAGAGAAGGCGCCCGCGTAACCATGGACAAGAACGAAACCCTCAGCGCTGTACAGACCGACTTCGGGAAGCTGCTCGCGGCAGTCGATGGTCTCGACGAGCGTGCGATGTCGAAGGTGTTCTGCGGCTCGTGGAGCGTCAAGGACATCCTCGCCCACATCTCCGGGTGGCAGCACACGATGACCGGCGCGATGGAGCGCATGGCCCGCGGTGAGCGCCCCACTCCCGAAGGCGTGGACTACAGCGACGCCGACAAGTGGAACGCGAAGTTCGCCGCCGCGATGGCGCCACAGAACGCCACGACCGTCGTCGCCGATCTGCGCCAGTCCTTCGCGAATTATCTGAAGGCCGCGCAGGCGCTCCCCGACGACCGGTTCGCCGAGGGGAAGGCCGGTGCCCGCATCCTGGAAGCCAGCGGGTACGGCCACTACCGCGAGCACCTGCCGGCGATCGAGGAATACCGCTCGAATCTTCCGCCGCCGCCGAAGAAGTAGCGCCTGCTACTCCCTCTGCTCCGGCAAGTACAGGTCGTAGTTCGCCGCGCACGCTGCTGCGGCGCCCTCGTGCGCCGCTGACACCACCTGGTGCGCGAATGGCCGCGTCACGTCGCCCGCGGCGTACACCCGCTCGACGTTTGTGCGCTGCTCTTCGTCGACTTCGATCCAGCCCTCGGCGTTCGCCCGCACGCCGAGGTGCTTCGCCAGCTCGCCATTCGGGCGCGAGCCCTGCTGGCTGAACATGAAGTCCAGATCGACGCGTCTCCCATCCTCCACCCTGACTTCGCGCATCTGCCCGCTCTCCCCGACGACTGAACGGATCCGTCCTTCATAGAGCGGCACGCATCCCTCAGACAGGTTCCGATGCGCACGCTGGCTCAGGGCCGACTCCCCCGGCGGGCGGTTCGTCACGAACGACACCGTCTGGGTGAAGTTCTTGAACTGCAATGCCGTCGCCGCGGCGTCGTCCGTCTGTCCGACGACCAGAACGTGCTTGCCGATCGTCTTGTAGCCGTCGCACGTGATGCACCAGTACAGCGACCGGCCGATGTACTCCTCGACGCCGTCGATCTCCGGAAGCACGTCCACCGCCCCCGTCGCCATGATCACCGTTCGCGCTTCTACCTCACACACATCGGCGATCGCGCGAAGGTGATCGCCGGCGCGCTCGAGCGATGTCACGCAGCCCTCTGCGAAGTCCGCGCCGAACCGCTGTGCCTGCCGCCGGCCCCGCTCCCGCAGCTCTCGCGATGCAATGCCGTCCGGGAAGCCCAGGTAGTTCTCGTTTGTCTCATGCGAGGTGGACCGTCCTTCGCCGGCATCGATCACCAGGACGCTGCGGTTGAATCGCGCCAGGTAGATGGCCGCCGACAGTCCGGCCGGTCCGCCGCCCACGACCAGCGAGTCGTATACCTGGCGGTCTACCTCGAAGTCGCCGCTGCGCTGTTTCGGATACGGCGTGTCGATGGTTCCCGTTGGCATATGTGTACTCGGGAGCGCGTGTAGCGCTGCCTGCGCTCACGCTGCCGTCCGCAGCGGCCCGCGTCAATCGCCCGAACGATTCTGTTTAGGACGTAGTCGCTGGCAGCGTCGCCTGCAGTTCGAGGATTTGCTTCCGGACGCCGGGGATCTCCACCATCTTTAGCGCGTCGTTGAGTTCGTTCGTGGCGCGCGTTTTTAGGCCCTGTGCCGACAAGAGCAGAGCGCGGTGATATCCCAGCTCCGCCCGAGACTCCGGATTCAGCTGCGAGAGCCGCTGCAATGCCTGGTCGAAGTCCGCCGAGGCGCGCGCGTTGTCACCCTGCTTCAACAATGCGTACCCGCGCCGGTCGTACGCCGGAGCGTACTCCGGGTCCGTAGCGATCGCCTCGTTCAGGTCGTCGATCCCGCCGGGATCGCCTAGCTCGATGCGCGACAGGCCGCGGCTGCTCAGAAATGCCGCCTTGTAGTCCTTCTCGGAATCACGGTGCAACAGCGTTGACGCGTCGTTCATCGCTGTCTGGTTATCCCCGGCGTAGTGAGCGACGAACAAGCGCGCGCCGATCGAATCGTCGCTTCCATTGTCGAGCCGCACGGCCTCGTTCGCGTCGTCGAGCGCGTCCTGCGGGTGGTCCTGGTACAGCCGCGCATAGGCGCGGCGGTAGAACGCCTCGGCGTCGTGAGGATTCAGTGCGATCGCCGACGTGTAGTCGGCTTCCGCCTCGGCGAGCTGGCCAAGCTGGCGCTCCGAGTTGCCGCGATTCACGAACGCGATCTCGTTGTGCGGGTCGATCTTCAGAATTTGGTCGTAGTAGTCCGCCGCTGCCGCGTAATCCCCCCCGTTGAAGGTGATCTCACCCAGTGCGTCGAGCGAGACGATGTGTCCGGGGTTCAGTTCGAGCACCTTCTCGCACAGCGGCTTTGCACGGTCGTATTGCTTCACGTACGTCAGCGCGAAGCACTGCACGAAGAACGCGTCCCACGACTGCGCGTCCGCGGGCAGCGGCTTCGTCGCCTGGTCGAGGTCCGCCGCCGCCGCTCCGAGATCGTTGTTCCCGGCTTCCGCGGCCGCGCGTAATGCGTATCCGGCAGGATGCTCGGGCCGGAGTTCGATGACCCGGTTCGCGTCGCTTTGGACCGCATCGTAGTTCTTGTGGACGAGGTTAATGCGCGCGCGCGGCAGGTAGCTGGCCGGGAAGTTCGGATCCAGTTCGATCGCCTTGTCGAAGTCGGCCATGGCGGCGTCAAGTTCGCCGATCGAGTAGTGCCGTTCGCCCCGTAGGTAGTACGCCACGCCGAGATTCGGAAAGAGGCTCACGGCGCGGTCATACGACGACACGCTGCCCGGCGTGTCCACGTTGTTTGCCGCGACGATGACGGCCCCGCGCATGCCGTACCACGCCACGAGCCCGAAGACGACCGCCGTCAGCAGCGGCACCTCGAACCCAATGAGCCCGGAGCGCCGCGCGATGCCTTGGATGCGCAGCTTCCGTTCTCCGGACAGAGCTGCACCTGCGCCCGCGCCAGCGAAGATCACGCACATCGCCAGCACCGCCGAGAACGTCGCGATGGGCAGCCGCGTCTGCAGTTCGCTGTTTGGCAGAAGCCTGAGCTGATATACGCAGAGGATGGCCGCCGCCGCGCCTCCAACCACGGCTGCGAGCAGCCCGACCTGCCGAAACAACGACCACCGCCGCGCCTCTTCCGTCAGCCGAGGACGCAGTACCGCCCGCTGGGAAGCTGTCCATTGGTGCGCGTGGAAGCGCAGCAGCACGGTCCATACGACGGCCGCGATGAGCGTGCCCGCCGCGACGACGACCACCATCGAGTAGTTCCCGACGAGTAGCTGCAGCGTGGCTCCGCCGACGTACAACGACGAAAGGTGATCCAGCCAGTTCATCCGAAGGAGCCCGATGAGGATCCCGAACGCCAGTAGGACAGCCGCAAGCCCCAACGCCCAGCCGATCGCGATGCATGCGGCGATCGCGCGCTTCGCTGCCCGTCGCCGCATCAGGTACGGCGCAGCGATGTGTGAGAAGGCGATCCCCGCTAAGAACAGCGGGATGCCGCCAATGGCCACCGCGATCAGCAGCGACGACAGGTTGAGCCCGACGATGTCGTTCGGCAGTCCGAGTGTCAGGTTCTGGGGCGCAGGCTTCCGCGTCGCAAACAGCAGGAACAACGGCGACAGCAGGGCCGCCGCGCCGGCGACATGAAGGCCGGCGGAGATCGCGCGCGCACCGAGCCTCGGCCGGCCCTGCGTGTAGAGCTCCGCCAGCGACGCAAGCGCGATCAGCCGGTTCGCGGTGCGGCGGTGGCTTCGCGCTTCGCCGGGCGCCCGCAGCTGGTCCGCGCGATCAGCGGCCGCCAGGTGATATTCCGCCGCCCGACCCGCATCGCCCGCCTGCTCGAAATGGAACGCGATCTGCTCCGGCTCGACGTCGATGCCTTCCTGTTGCACCAGTTCCATCGCCTCCGCCGCGCGCAGGTGCAACTCGCCGCGGCGTCTGCGCAGCAGCCCTTCGTAGAGCACCTGTTGCACCAGTGAGTGCCGAAACGCGTATCCGCGAACGCCTCCCCGCGACTCGTCGTCGAGCAATCCCGCTTCGCGCAGGCGCGCGAGCGAGTCGAAGTATCCTTCGCTCACCGTGGTCGTCATCTTTAGCGTTTCCTCGGCGAAGGACTGTCCGAAGACGCTCGCCTCGCGGAGGACCGTCCGCGGTGTGGGGTCGAGTTCATCGACCCGGGCCGTGATCGCCGTCTGCAGTGACTCTGGCACCGATGGTGCGCCAGGTGCGGCCGCTGCGGCGCTGCTCAGCATCTCGAGGTAGAGCGGGTTGCCGCCCGCCCTCCGGACGATCGTGTCCCTCACAGCGGCATCAATGGCTGGCGCCGAGCGCGCCACCAGCGCACTGGCCTCGTCCGATGAAAGAGGATCGAGCTGGATGATCTGCGCCTCGTCAGGGCGCCGAAGACGGCGCCCGGCGGGCTGGCGGAGAAGCACTGTCATCACCCTCATCGAAGTGAGACGAGGCAGTAGCTTCTCGACCACGTGCACGGTTGCGGAATCCGCGCGGTGCATGTCGTCGAGCACGAGGGCCAGAGGCTCATCGCCTGCTAGCGCCCCGACCAGTTCGATGAGCAACTCGACGAGCCAGTCCGGATCGACGTCCGGGACCGTCTCACCTTCGTGCAGCAGAGTTGTGACACGCTGCCGCAACGCCGGCGTCAGCGTGTCCACGACATACGGCAGAAGCTGGAGCAGCGGACCGAACGTTCGCGGCGGCGTGTCCGCGCGCGTGTACAGCACCTGCTCCGGTAACGCGTTCGCCGTTGCGAAGAAGTGCGCGAGCACGCGCGTCTTCCCTACGCCCGCTTCGCCGACCAGCTCGACCACGCGCCCGCCCTGCGCTGCAGCGGCGCGCCACTCAGCGCTCAGCGTCTCGAGCAGCGCCTGCCGTCCGACGTATGGCGTGTCGCTCGGCGCCGGCACCAGGCGCACCGTCTCCGTCCCGCTCTCTTCCGCCGTGAAACAGACGACCGGCTCGGTGCGACCCTTCACCGTAAGCTGCTGGCGCTCACCCCAGCGGTACTGGCGGCGCGCTAACCTCTGCGTCGACTCGCCGACGAGCACGTCGCCAGGTTCCGCGGCCTTCTCGAGCCGCGCCGCGACGTTGACGGCATCGCCGGTGACGGTGTACCCGCCAGGACCGACCGCCCCGGTCGCGACCACTCCGGTGTTGATCCCGATCCGGATCTTCAGGCCGGCGCCGAGCTGCTCCTCGAGTTGTGGGTTGAGCTGGACGAGACGCCGCTGCATCGCGAGGCCCGCGGCGACCGCCTTCCCTGCGTCGTCTTCCTGCGCCCGCGGCGCCCCAAACAGCGCCATGATCTCGTCGCCGACGATCTTGTCGACGTAGCCGCCGAAGCGCGTGATCTCCTCGGCGAGCGACTGGAAGCACAGATTGAGGGAGTCCTGGATCAGCTCGGGGTCGCGCGATTCGGACATCGTCGTATAGCCGACGAGGTCACCGAACAGCACGGTGACGAGGCGTCGCTCGCCCTCGAGTTGTGAGGTAGCTTGCTCGGGCTCCGCTCCCCGCATCATCATTGGAGCCTCGATGTATTGAAAAAACACGCTGCGATCGCGATGCGATCGAGAGCGCGGCTATTGTACGGCTCCGGCCGGTTCGGGTACGCCAACGTGATGCAGCGTGAAGCGTGGAGGATAAATGGATCGCGGCGCACTGGATCATCGAAAGCTCGCACGTTCGCAACTTCTCGGACGCCTAGCACACGATGATCTGCGGAATTTGCTCACATGTGCCGTTCAACGATCGTTCGCGACAGGCCAGGTCGTGTTCCAGCGGGGTGACGCCGGGGACGGCATGTACATCCTCGCCTCCGGTGACGTGCGCATCGTTATCGAGAGCGCACAGGGACGCGAAGTAACCGTCGCAGTCCTCGGCGAGGGCGACGTGCTGGGCGAATTGTCAATCCTCGACGGCTCACCGCGAAGCGCCAGCGCGATCGCCCACACGCCGGTGGAAGCGTTGTATGTTGCCGCGGACCATTTTCAGAGCTGGCTAATGCAACGGCCCGCCGCCGCCGTGCTCATGCTCGCCGAGCTAGCCCGCCGTGTGCGCGGCGCGGACCACCAGATGGCAGAGGTCGCGCTGGTGAACCTGGAGACGCGGATCGCTCGCCGCATCTGGCACCGCTTCGTCGAGTGTTCACCCGATCGGTCGCCGCAGTCCGGCATGACGATACGCGTGAACCAGACGGCCCTCGCAGCGGACCTCGGCGTTACCCGGGAGAGCGTGAACAAGCATCTCGCCCGTCTCCGCGAGCCTGGCGTGATCACCGTCCACGCGAACGATGTCACGCTCATGGACCCCGGCCGCTTGATGGATATGGCGGCTCTCGGCGAGTAGCTCGCCTACTGGTTGAGGCTCCCGCTCCGGAACCCCGCAAGGTCCAGCGCGACGTACTTGTAGCCCAGGTTCTTCAGCCGCCGCACGATCCGCTCGCGGTGCTGCACGACCGCCTCGAGGTTCTCCGGTTCCACTTCGATGCGCGCCACGTCGTTGTGGTGCCGCACCCGCAATTGTCGGATGCCGAGTCCGCGCAGGAACGCTTCCGCCGCGCCGATCTGGTCCAGCGATTCGATCGTCACCGGCGTGCCGTACGGGATCCGCGACGACAGGCACGCCATCGCCGGCTTGTCCCACGTTGGAAGCCCGCGCTCCTTCGACAGCTCGCGGATCTCCGCCTTGGTCATCTCCGCTTCGATGAGCGGGCTGCGCACGCGATGTTCCGCCGCGGCCACCCGCCCGGGGCGGTGGTCGCCCAGGTCGTCCATGTTGCACCCGTCGAGCACGTACGCGATGCCGTCACGCTCCGCCATCTCCTCGAGCAGCGAGTACAGCTCGGTCTTGCAGTGGTAGCAGCGCTGCGGCGAGTTCTCCACATATCCCGGCCGGTCCATCTCCGAAGTCGGCAGCAGCACATGCCGGATGCCGATCTGCGCTGCCAGCGCCTTCGCCTCTTCCACCTCGGATGCCGGGATCGAAGGCGAAACGCCCGTCACCGCGACCGCCCGCTCGCCCAGCACATCCGCCGCCGCCGCCGCAACGAAGGTGCTGTCCACCCCCGCCGAGAACGCGACCATCGCCGACCCCATCTCGCCGATGAGGCGGTGCAGCTCTGCCATCTTGCCGGTGGAGTCCACGAGCCCACTATAACAGCGCCGGATGCAGGCAATGCCGACGATCTTGACCAGATGCCTCCGGCGTCTCCGCGCGACAGCTCGTCTACGGAAGGAGCTGCGCTACCGCCTGCGTCAGCTCGCCGACCGTCCGCACTTCAACGTCCGGCTGCTCCTCCCACGACCGCGGCTGCTGCTCGATGTGCCGTCCCGTCCGGAACAGCACCGTGCGCATGCCGAGCATCCGCGCCGGCGCCATGTCGTTGTCGATGCGGTCGCCGACCATCACGCACTCTTCTGGCGCAACGGCGAGGCCTTCGCAGGCGTGGACGAAGAGACGGGTGTCGGGCTTGCGCAGGCCATGGCTGCCGGACACGCCGAGATAGTCGAAGTATCGGACGATGCCGCACGCCTCGAGGCGGGCGACCACGTTGGCATGCTGGTTCGCGGCGAGGCCGAGCTTCAGGCCGCGATCCTGCAGTTTCGCGAGCAATTCGGGGATACCGCCGCGGAGCTCGATGCCGCCGCGCGCGGTCTGGCGCTCGACGTCTCGGCCTGCGCCTTCGTCGTAGGCCTGCGCGCTAAGCGCTGGATCCGCGCCGGCGAGTCTCCAGATGATCGCGGCGTAGGCGTTCGGCGCGAAGGACTCGACGGCCCATCGGTTGGCATCGGCGTACTGCTCGTCGGTGACGGCGATGCCGAGCGAGGCGAGCGCTTCGCGGATGTGCGCGTCGATCAGGCGTTCGAGCATCTCCTCGCGGTCGATGGGGCCGCCGACGTCGAAGAGGACCGCGCGGACGACGCTATCTCGCTCCGGCACGTTGTCGCGCATGCGGGAGTGTGATGCCGATGTGAAACCGCTGGAAGCCTGCCCACTCGAGCGCCGTGAAGGGACCGAAGTACCCGTGGTTCGAGGTGCGAACCCGATCGCCCTCCAACGCGATATCGATCGCGGCGAGCAGACCCGCATGCGCGGAGTCGAGCCGCTCGAGCAGGCGGCTGTACCGCTCACCGCCGTCCGCGATCCGCATCATCTCACCGTCCGATACGTCGTACTCCGGCGGGTCTTGACCCGCAGCCAGCGCCCGCGTCTGAGCCGTGACGCGCTCCGCGACCGCGATCACGTGACGGAGAAGCTCTCGCGCCGTCCACTCATCCGATGCCGCGTCGCCCTTTGCGTTGGCGGCATCGCACTTCGAGAGCGTTGCCTGCAGCTCGAGCTGCGCGCGCTCTACGAGGGACTTCAGCTCGTCGCGCGGGAGCGACGCGTCGGCGCGAATCGAACGGCGTACGCGTTCGCGCGGCGCCTCCGCGCTGTCGGCTTCGCTACTAGGCTTGGACGCCGCGGGGCTTCCCACGTGCTCGGTCAATCTGGCTCCTGGCTGGCCTCGCCGCACTGCTGGTGAGCACAGCTTACTGCGATCGCACGAAGTCGCTCATCTTCGAGATCAGATCGACGTTCGGGTGGAACAGCGCGATCGGCCGGACTTCGATCCACGAGCGTGACTCTACCGGGATGCGCGCCGCGATCGCGAGTGCCTCGGCCTCATCGCATTCGACGATGTAGTAGCCGCCGAGCGCTTCCTTCGTCTCGGCGAACGGGCCGTCGGTGGTGACGGGCGTGCCGTTGCGCTTGCGGATGGTCTTCGCCCGCTCCACGGGCCAGAGGCCGGCGCCGGAGACGTAGGTGCCACTCGCGCGCAGTTCCTGCTCGAGCTGCGCGTGCTCAGGCTGGAGCGCCTGTTCAGAGGGGATCGGTGCGATGGTGGGGTCGTAGCAGATCAAGAGCATGTGCAGCATTGAACCGGTCTCCTTTGGCTATTCAGGGATTGACGCCCGTTGGACGAACGGCGGGGGGGCGGCTTCGACATGCCGTCCGATCTGTGCGGAAATCGCAGAAAGACGCATCGAGCCGCACTCACTCCCCGATGAGCATGTCGGCGGCGGTGTGCGGATCAACGTCTCGGCCGGCAACCTTCGCGACCAGCGCATCAAGCCGCCCGTCGTCCGAGTGCGCCGCGACGACCCGATCGATCAGCCGCTGGCGCGCGAGCGCGAGGAGCTGGTGCCGCGCCTGTGTACGGCGCTGCTCCTCCCGGATAGACGGCTCGCTGATGAACGCCCGGTGCTCTTCCAGTGCGTCGGCGAGGTCGGTGATGCCTTCTTCGCGCGCAGACGACGTGCGGACGATCGGCGTGGTGCGGCCGCTTCGGGAAGCTTCGACCATCGAGGAGAGCTGGCGGACGAGCAGGTCGGTGTTCGGGAGGTCGCTCTTGTTCACGACGAGCACGTCGGCGATCTCCATGATGCCCGCCTTCATCGCCTGGACGTCGTCGCCGGCGCCCGGCGTGAGGACGACGACCGTCGTATCGGCCATCGCCGCGACTTCCACTTCGTCCTGGCCGGCGCCGACGGTCTCGACGACGACCGCGTCCTTACCGAAGGCGTCGAGCGCGGTGACGACACCGGCGGTCGACGGCGCGAGCCCGCCGAGGCTGCCACGCGTCGCCATGCTGCGGAGGAAGACGTCGGGGTCGGACGTGAGGTCCTGCATGCGGATGCGGTCGCCGAGCAGCGCGCCCTGGCTGAACGGCGATGTCGGGTCGATGGCGACGATACCGAGGGTTTTGCCGCGGCGGCGAATCTCGCGGGTTAGCGCGCCGACGAGCGTGCTCTTGCCGGAGCCTGCGGATCCGGTGATGCCGATGGTGTGGGCGCGGCCGGAGCGTGGGTAAAGCTTCGAGAGCGCGCTTCGGCCGGCGGCGGTGTCATTCTCGATCAGGGTGAGGACGCGCGAGAGTGCGCGGCGGTTGCCGGCGAGCAATCGCTCGACGAGCTCATCGACCTCGGCCACGCCTCAGCCTGCGACTTTGGAGCGCGAAGCGGCCCACTCGCGCACGAACTTGATGATGTCCTCGGTGGATGTGCCGGGCCCGAAGATGCCGGTGAAGCCCATCTTCTTCAGCGGCTCGATGTCGGCGTCCGGGATGATGCCGCCGGCGAAGAGCAGCACCTCGCCCGGCTTGATCTCGCGCTGCTCGAGCGCGGCAAGCACGCGCGGGAACAGCTCCATGTGCGCCCCGGAGAGGATGCTGAGGCCGATGACGTCCACGTCCTCCTGGAGCGCCGCCTCGGCGATCATGTCCGGCGTCTGGCGGATACCGGTGTAGATGACCTCCATGCCGGCGTCGCGAAGCGCCCGGGCGACGACCTTCGCGCCGCGGTCGTGGCCGTCGAGCCCCGGCTTGGCGATGAGGACACGGATGTTTTCGGCGTCTGCCATAACGACGGGATTCTATCGACTGCGCCGAGATGGCGGTATTGACGGCGAAGTCTATTAGTCTTTCAGTCTGTCAGGGCCTCAGTCGTTCCGTGATCACGTGATCCACGGCGCTTCGGAACGGTTTGACGCGAAGCATCGAAGTCGACGTTGCTAGACTCCTGCTGAACGACTGAATGACTGAGAGACTCACCGGCTCCCCGCCCGCAAAGCGCATCATCTACCTCGATCGCCGCGTCGCCTTCATCGAGCCGGACCGCATCAACGTGCGGCCGGCACTTGCGGCGGCGCTGCTGCCACTGTTCGGGCTGCTGATCGGGATCGGCGCGTTCGCTTCGATCATCTTCTTCCTCGGATCGCTGCCCTTCCCGGTGGTCGTGCTGCTCCTGCTCGTGGCTGTGCTCTCGATACCGTTGGCCGGGATCGGGTTCGTCTATGCTGTGGCGGGCGCGGACGTCGTGTTCGACCGCAAGAAGCAGTCGGGCGTGTGGCAGCAGGGGTTCCTGGGGATGGGCGTGGGCACGACGGAGCTGGTGCCGTTCTGGAAGATCGACCAGATCCGCATCGATGAGACCACGCGGGAGCGTCAGCGGGGGGACGTCCAGGACCTGGCACAGTTCGAGATCGTGCTGGTCAAGACGTCCGGGAAGCACCTTAAGGTCGGCGACATGGTGGTCGCGCGGTCGATGATCAGGCAGGGCCTGCAGGACGCCCGTGAAGTGGCGGAGGCGATCGCCGATATGACGCAGAAGCCGCTCTTTGCGCCGGAAATCGTGCGCCGGCGCCGCGTCGAGGCTGATGTCGAGGACGCGCCCGCTACTGGCGACGAGCGAACAGAACCTGAACCGCCATCGGCTGAAGCGCCGACCGACGCCGCAGCGCCCAAGCGAGCGGACGCGCCTTGACCACCAGCGAGACGACCGCCAGCCAACCGCGCGAGAGCGCCGCGTGTCCAGGGATCAGCATCGTCATGCCGGCGTTCAACGAGGAGGCCCGCCTGCCATCGGGGCTCGCGGACGTCATCGCGTTCGCGGGCACGCTTCCGCACCAGGTCGAGGTGCTGGTCGTGGACGACGGCAGCCGCGATCGCACGCCCGACATCGTGCGACGGGCTGCGGCGGCCGAACTGCCGGCGAACGTCGCTGTGCGGCTGGTGCAGCACGAGCGGCAGCAGGGGAAGGGCGGAGCCATCCGCACCGGATGCCTCGCGGCGCGCGGGCACTACGTGTTCTGCATCGACGCCGACCTGGCGACTCCACCGGCGGAGATCTCCAAGCTGCTCATCGCCCTCGACGAGGGGGCGCCGATCGCCATCGGCAGCCGGATCCAGCCGGACGGCAGCGACATGCGCGCATCGCAGCCGCTGCAGCGCCGGCTCGTCGGGCGGATGTTCACGACGATGCGGAAGATGCTGCGGGTGTTGCCGGACCTCGACGACACGCAGTGCCCGATGAAGGGCTTCCGTCGCGACGTGGCGCAAGACGTGTTCCCGCGGCAGCGGCTGCGCGGGTGGATTTTCGACGCGGAGGTGCTGTACATCGCGCGGGCGCTCGGCTATCGCATCGTGACCCGGCCGGTGGTTTGGCGGCACGTCGACGGCTCGCGGCTGCGGGTGCGCCCGACGCAGGCGTTCGAGGTAGCGCGCGACCTGGTGCGGTTGCGGTTCATGCACCGCCGCGAGCCGGTGCGGGCGGTGGCGGGGTAACCTCGTTCCCGCGGGCAGCCGGCATGCGCGGGTGAGCCAGTAGTGCGACAGCCCACGAGCATGGCGAGCCGAGCATGAGTGACCAGTGCATCTTCTGTGAGATCGTGGCGGGGCGCTCTCCGGCGACGTTCATCTACAGCGATGAGGGTTGCAGCGCATTTCTCGACATCCAGCCTGTGAACCCGGGGCACACGCTGGTGATTCCGAACGCGCACGCCGCCTTCCTCGCCGACCTCGATACGGCGCTGGGCGGCCAGATGTTCACGGTTGGGCAGCGCGTGGCCGCCGCGCTCCGGCAGTCCGGCGTCCGGTGCGAGGGCGTCAACCTGTTCCTCGCGGACGGTGAAGCGGCGATGCAGGAGGTCTTTCACGTCCACTTGCACGTGATCCCTCGCTTCACCGGCGATGGCTTCGGCCTGAAGTTCGGTCCACAGTACGGCGAGATGCCGGGGCGGGAGGACCTCGGCCGCATCGGCGCGGCGCTGCGCCCGCTCGTCTGACTGGAGGCTCGCGTCTCCTGACATTCGCGTGGCAGGAGAGGTAGTGCTGGCCGCTGTGCTCCTGACAGAATGGTGTCAGTACGAGTGTCGTAGGATCGTTGGGTGCCGGACGGAGCGAAGGAGCCTGCTTCGAGTCCGACAGGATCATCCAGCCAGCGATTCATACGTACAGGAGGACAGTCGTGAACGTCAGCAACTTCATCATCAATGTCACCAGCGAGCAGCCGGAGGAGTTGAAGCGGTTCTACCGGGATGTCGTCGGCCTGCAGCCGAACCCGGAGATGGGCGAGACGGCGTTCATGGCCGGGCCGACACCCTTCCTCATTGACGGGCACAGCGACATCCACGGGAAGGCGAAGGAGCCGGCGCGGATGCTGCTCAACTTCTTCGTCGATGACCTCAAGGCAGAGCAGTCGCGGCTCGAGGGGCAGGGCGTGAAGTTCATTCGCACGGCCGGTAAGGAGTACTGGGGCGGCGTGATCTCGACGTTCCAGGACCCGGACGGCAACTACTGCCAGTTCATCGAGTTCAAGCCCCAGCAGTAGCGCGACACGGCGGGGGCCGAGGGACGCGCTCGGCGTCCTTCCCCTCCGCCGCCGAGCGCCGAGGAGTTCCCGCGATGACGATGCAACTGGCGAAGCCCATCGAGGCGTACTTCGCCGCGAAGCGATCTGACGACGTCGACGGAATGGTGGCGCAGTTCGCCGAGGACGCCGTCGTGAAGGACGAAGGCGAGACGAAACGCGGACCAGCGGCAATCCGGAAATGGATCGACGAGACGAACGCGAAGTACCGCTACTCCGCCGACATCACCGGGGTGCGCGAGACTGCGAGCGGGGCAGATGTCTCGTGCCGGCTCACGGGATCGTTCCCAGGCAGTCCCGTCGATGTGACGTACGCCTTCGGGCTGCGGGACGCGAAGATCGCGAGTCTCGAGATCGACTGACGATGCGACGCGCCGACCGCCTCTTCCAGATCATCCAGCTCCTGCGGCGGCGCGGCGTCGTGACCGCCGCGTGGCTCGCCGGCGAGCTGGAGGTCTCGGAGCGGACGGTGTACCGGGACGTGCGCGACCTCACGCTTTCGGGCGTGCCCATCGAGGGCGAGGCGGGCGTCGGGTACGTGCTGCGGCGGGGCTTCGACCTGCCGCCGTTGATGTTCACGGAGCCGGAGATCGAAGCGATGGTGCTGGGCGCGCGCGTCGTCACGAGCTGGGCAGACGCCGGGCTGGCGAAGGCGGCATCGGAAGCGCTGGCGCGGGTAGAGGCGGTGCTACCCGACCGGCTCCGGGAGCGGCTCACCGGGACGCCGCTGTACGCGCCGGGTTTCCACGTCTCACCTTCCGTGCTGGCGGATTTGGCGATGATGCGCGGGGCCATCGAGGCGCACCGGAAGGCGCACTTCGCGTACACGAGCGGCATCGGCGGGGAGACGGAGCGGACGGTGCGGCCGCTGGGGCTGTTCTTCTGGGGGTCGGTCTGGTCGCTGACCGCCTGGTGCGAGCTTCGGGAGGACTTCCGGAGCTTCCGCCTGGACCGGATGCGAGAGCTTTGCATCGAGGAGACGCGGTTCGCGGACGAGGCTGGCCGGACGCTCGAGGACTACTTCCGGCTGATGGCGGAGCACGACGGCCATCATCACGACGACCGCTGGGCGGAGTGAACATACCGTATCGTCGGCCGGAGGTTCGGGTTTTCCCTGATAGGCAGCTGGCCGGCGGCCGGGCGATGATCCTGGCGGGGGAGACGCGGCGGACTGCGGATGGCGCGCCTCGTGCCGATTCTATGTGCGTGACATCCGTCGCAAATCCCGACTCCGACCCTTAACAGCCCCGTAACCGGGCGATAACACAGGCACCGATCCGGCCTGCTATTCTCGGCGTGAAGCCGGACGCACTTTCGGAGGACAGACAGTGGACCAGCAGGAAACGACCATCAGGAACGCGGATCTCTGGTCACGGTACTTCGCCGACGAGTGGGGCCGGTGGCTTGATCCGCTGGGGACGTCCGCGCCGCTCAGCGAGATCGCCGAAGGTACTGGCGCCCGCATCGCGGGCTTTCTGACGCTCGTGGCAGCCGGGCCGATCGCCTGGCTGTACAGCGCGAACGCGGCATCACTCGCGCAGGACGCGCCGGAGTCGCGGCTGACCGTCGTGGAGCGGACCGAGGAGGAGCGGGAGCTGGTGGAGGCTGTGGGGTAAACCCGCGTCGACAACCGGAAGCTATACGCTAAGATGCCGCCTTAATGAGGCGGCATCGTTGTTTCTCCCGTCCTGCTCTCCAGGCACCGACCAACTTTGGCGACAGTGTCGCGGCATGTGACTCGTGCGCTTGATCTTCATCTACGGCCCGCCCGCAGTCGGGAAGCTGACCGTCGCGCGGGAACTGGGCGCGCTCACCGGGCTTCCCGTGTTCGACAACCACCTGAGCGTCGACTGCGTGCGACCGGTGTTCGGGTTCGACTCGCCGACGATGGGCCCGCTGGTCGAGAAGATCCGGCACCTGGTGTTCGAGGAGGCGGCGCGGCAGGGTGTGAGTTTGATCTTCACGTTCGTGTACGGGCATCCGAAGGACATCGCGTACGTCGACCGGGTGGTCGAGCTGGTCGAGCGAGAGGGCGGGCGCGTGGACTTCGTGCGCCTGAAGTGCGATGAGGCCGCGCAGCACGAACGCATCGTCTCCGCGGAGCGCAGCGGGCGAAAGCTCGATTCATTGGACGGACTACGCGCGTTCAACGCAGGGCGGGACCTGGGACAGGCGATCCCCGGGCAGGCAGGGTTGTGCATCGACAATACGGGTGTACCGGCGGCGGAGGTGGCGCGGATCATCGCCCGGGGGTTGGGGTTAGTGTAAACCCGACTGCGCTGCGTGCTACGCGGCCTTGTGCGGCGTCTCGCGATCGAGCGGCGGAACGCAAGGAACGTTGTCGTCGAAGCGGCCGTTCTCCTGTACGACGAAGCACTTCGCGCAGACTCGCCCCAACCGGATCTGCACCCACTCGTGATCCCCACCCGTTGCCATGCGGGTCTCCTCCGCTGCGCCTGACACAGAGACTACGCGGGGATCGCTAAGGCCCGGTGGCACTTCTGTGAAATAAGAAATCGCAGTGGGGGACGCCCACGATACGTCCAAGACTCGTTCCGCGGCGCGAGGCCTGTTCATCGACAATACGGATCCGCCAGCAGCGAAGGCGGGGATCGTCGCGGCCTTTGCCCGGTCGGTGCGTCAGCCGCTACGAACGCCCCGCCCTATACTCATCAAATGGTCCGGCTCACCGTTGCGGCTCTGATCACATCGGCCATGGCTTGCGGATGCAGCGGTGGTGGCGCTGGGCCTTCAGCAGCCACCGAAACACCGTCTCCGCGGCGGTCTCTTCTCACTCCAAGTGATTCTCTCACTCAAGAACTTGCGCAGCAGGTAGTCGACTCGATCATTCACGAACGCGGGACACGTTGTGCACTCGAGCGACGAACGGCAACGGTAACGCCGATCCCCACGTCACACCCGCCTGCCGAGACCTCGGTTTTCGCAGCCCTAACGGAATTGGCGACCTGCTATGGATGAGCGGACTCGGGGCTCAACGATTGACTCCTGCCACCGGAGCCGGTAGCTTGTCTCTGCGTCAGGGAACAGCAGGGCGGCCTTCGGGAAACCGGGGGTGGGTTCATTGCTAAAGAATCCACAAGTGTTCCGAGCCACCTGACGCATTGGGAAGCGTCCGCGACAGCTGCGGGCGTTTTTCGTTTCTCATCGACCTCTCCGGCACGCTGCCATCCGGTGACTAATACCGCGACAATGGCCGGCGGCTGCGGCCTCATACGTTACGATCCGCGCGTGGAGCCAGAAGATGTTCGCTCTCGGGAAGACTTGGTCGCGTACCTTCGTCAGCTGCTCAAGGAACTCGAGGAAATAGGTCCGAACTACAACCCGTCCGAAGCGTTCTTCAAGAGCATCCAAGGTTGGTACAACCTCTCGCTCCGCGACTTTCTCGAAGCCATGACGGCCGCGGTTGATAACAGCGCGGTCCGCTCGGCGGGGCGGACCTGGATGGAACATCCAGAGAGTTGGCAGGCGATAGCCACGGCGATTCTTATGGGAAAGGTTTACGAGTGAGCGCCCGCAAGCTGCGCTTGACAGCGTCGCTATCCTATCGTAAATTTCCGATATGAAGGTGATCGAACAGACACGCGCTGAGGCGCGGACCGTGGCGCTGCTGCGGGCGATCGCACATCCGGCACGGTTCCGCATCGTGAAGCTGCTCGCGGCGCGGCAGGCGTGCGTGTGCGGGGACCTGGTGGACGAGCTGCCGCTGGCGCAGTCGACGGTGTCGGAGCACCTGAAGGTGCTGAAGGACGCCGGAATCATCCGCGGGACTATCGAGGGACCGAACGTGTGCTACTGCCTCGAGCCGTCGGCGGTGGACTGGCTAAAGCGGGAGTTCGGCGAGTTGAGTTCGGCGTGCTGCTGACGCGGGTTTTCTTTTCAGGTAGCTATCGGTAATTTCCGATTCAGATAGACCAGAGGAGGTCACATGGCAAGGACAGCGGACGAGATAAAGGCGGCGGTACAGGAGCACTACGGCGAGCGGGCGCGGCAGGCGTCTTCGTGTTGCGGCGATGCTTCGCCATACCGCGAGAAGCTCTACGTCGGCGAAGAGATCGCGGACCTGCCGGAGACGGTCGCGTCGTACGGGTGCGGCAATCCGACGGCAATCGCCGGGCTGCGAGCCGGCGAGGTGGTACTGGACCTCGGATCAGGCCCGGGGCTGGACTGCTTCATCGCCGCGAAGGCCGTGGGGCTGTCGGGCCGGGTGATCGGGCTCGACATGACGCAGGACATGCTCGACCTGGCGAACGCGAACCGCGACAAGCTCGGCGCGACGAACGTCGAGTTCCGCAAAGGCGAGATGGAGAAGATGCCGGTTGACGCGGACACCGTCGACGTGATCATCTCGAACTGTGTGATCAACCTCTCGCCGGACAAGGACGCGGTGTTCCGCGAGTCGGTGCGGGTGCTGCGACCGAACGGGCGCCTGCACGTTTCGGACGTGGTGCTTTCGCGCGAGATCACGGACGCTGAGAAGGACGACCTGGCGCTGTGGGCGGGCTGCGCATCCGGCGCGCTGCTGGAGACGGACTACCTGCGGCGGCTGGAGCGCGCGGGGTTCGTCGGCGCGCGGGTCGACAGCCGGGCGAAGATCGGCGAGAAGCCGTGGTACAGCGCGACGCTCTCAGCATTCAAGCCGGCGGCGTCGAGCTGCTGCTGAGCGACAAGCATCACTAGGATTGACTGATGAACGTGACGGTCCGAGTGTTCGCGGGATTGCGCGCAATTGTGGGCGATCGGGATCTCCTGATATCGCTGCCGGACGGCGCGACGATCGCACTATTGCGGGATCAGCTCGCCGAGGAGTACCCCGCGCTCGAGGGCATGGTCTCGACGCTCGTCACCGCGGTGAACAGCGACGAGCAGCCGCCGGAGTACGTGCTGCACGACGGTGACCTGGTCGACGTGATCCCGCCGATCAGCGGCGGCTGAGCATCGTGGCGGAGAAGCCACGGATCCTGTTCGTGTGTGTGCACAACGCGGGGCGGTCGCAGATGGCGGCTGCCTTCGCGCGGCGGCTGGGCGGCGATCGCGTGGACGTACGGTCGGCGGGATCGGAGCCGGCGTCGGCGATTCATCCGCTGGTGTTGGAGGCGATGCTCGAGGTCGGAATCGAACTGCGCAGCGAATCGCCCAAACTGCTCGATGATGCGGACGTGCAGGCGTCGGACGCGGTGATCACGATGGGCTGCGGCGACGCGTGCCCGATCCATCCCGGGAAGCGGTATGAGGACTGGAAGATCGACGATCCTTCGGGGATGGCGATCGAAGGGGTGCGCAGTGTACGGGATGAGATCGAACGTCGCGTCCGGGGACTGATCGCGGATCTGGGAAATCGAAGCGCATCGACGTGATCCCGACGATCAGCGGCGGCGTATCACCTCGAAGTGATGCGCAGGTAGTAGCCGTCCGGGTCCGCAATGCGGAAGTCGCGCAGTCCCCACGGCCGTTCCCCGAGCGGCGTCAGCACAGGAGTGCCGGCGTCGATCACGGACCGCAGCGCCGCATCGACGTCATCGACTTCGAGCACGATCTCCACGCCGATGCCCTTCCGGCCACGAAGCGACACAACATCGAAGTAGTGCTGCGGCGGAAGGTTCACCGCGGCGCCGATGCCGATGCGCACCTCGCCCCGGCGGATCGCGACGTAGCCGTGGGTCGCGCGCTCGCGCGTGAAGCCGAGCACCAGCTCGTAGAACGCGGCCGACCGCTCGACGTCTTCGACGAAGAGTTCGATTCGCAGGCTCGCGTCTGATGTCATCGATGCGCGGCCGTCTTGGGACTACGACCTACGTCCGCGGGTGCACCTTGAGGACGTCGTGGACGATGATCGCCTGGTCGCGCTCCGGGCCTATGGAGACGATGTCGATCGGGATCTGCAGCAGCTCTTCGATGTAGCGGATGTAGTCGCGCGCCTGCGCTGGCAGATCATCGAACGTGCGGCAGCCACTCGTCGGGTTGCGCCAGCCTTCGACCTCTTCGTAGATCGGCTTCACCTTCGACATCACGACAGAGCTGGACGGCAGCGTCGTGAGCCGGCGGCCGTCCTCGGTCTCGTACGCGACGCACACGCTGATCGAGGGGAAGTTGTCGAGCACGTCGAGGCGTGTGAGGACGCCGCTGGTCACGCCGTTCACCATCGCGCTGTAGCGAGAGGCGACGGCGTCGAACCAACCGGTGCGCCGGGGGCGGCCGGTGGTGGTGCCGATCTCCGGGCGCGGTCCTTCGCGCCGAAGGATCAGGCCGGTCTCGTCGAGCAGTTCCGATGGCATCGGCCCGTTGCCGACGCGCGTCATGTATGCCTTGTAGATGCCGACGACCTGCCGGATCACCGTCGGTCCGATCCCGATGCCGATGCCGGCGCCGCCGGCCGACGACGACGGCACGGACGCGGTGACGTATTCGTACGTGCCGGCGTCGAGGTCGAGCAGGCATCCCTGCGCGCCTTCGAGGAGCACGGTCTCGTCGCGGTCGAGCGCTTCGTGCACGATCTGCGCGGTGTCGCGCACGAACGGCGCCAGTTTCGCGCCGTACTCCGAGTACTGCGCGAAGACGTCGTCGAAGTTCAGCGGCGGAAGCTTGTACAGGCGCTCGAGGACGGCGTTCTTGTAGGGCAGCACGAACTCCAGCCGCGCGCGGAAGGCCGCCGGATCAACGAGATCGCCGACGCGGATGCCGAGGCGCGCGACTTTGTCGGTGAAACACGGACCGACGCCTCGGCCGGTCGTGCCGATCGCGGATGCGCCGCGCATTTCCTCGTCGGCAATGTCGATCATCGGGTGCCAGGGCATGATCACGTGGCATCGGTCGCTGACGAAGAGGTGCGCGACGCTGATCCCGCGCGACGAGAGCTGCTCGATCTCGGCGAGCAGGATTGCCGGATCCACCGCGACGCCGTTGCCGATGAGGCACGTCTTCTCGGGATAGAAGATGCCGGCCGGGACGACGTTGAGCTTGAACTCGCCGAGGTCGTTGATGACGGTGTGGCCGGCGTTGTTTCCGGCTGAGTACCGGGCGACGACCGTCGCACCCTGTGCGATCAGGTCGACGATGCGGCCCTTCCCCTCATCGCCCCACTGGCCGCCGATGACGACTACCGCCGGCATAATTAAGGCCGCTCCCCGAAGCGGGCGGCGGCTCCTTTCATGCGAACTTCGGCCCGCGTGTGCCGCTGGCCCGCGGGAGTATAGCAGAAGTGACGGCGCGCCATTATGTCGTCGGCAGCTGCGATCGATAGGCGTGCCGCTCGGCTCGTGGACAGACCAGAGACAAGGAGACGACAGGGTAAGGAGGCCTTCCGTCGAAAACGGAAGTTGACCATCCGCGTTATTGGCTTGCGGACCGTGACTTTGCACTGCATACAATAGCGCCAAGGGTGGCGGGGGGAGGACACATGGCACTGCAGCAGGCCGCGGTCCCCGCAAACCGCCTTCAGCCCGCGTCGAGCCTTCGTCTCTGGCGCGAGGCGCTGGTCGTCGGCGACTGGCTCTCACTCCACTCTTCGTCTGTGTACTACGGATGGCGCGTGCCGCGCGGCGATGGCGCGCCGGTGGTCGTCGTGCCCGGATTCATGGGCTCCGACCGCTACCTCATGGAGCTGTACATGTGGCTGATGCGCATCGGCTACAAGCCGTACTACAGCGGCATCGGACGCAACGTCGACTGTCCGGAGCTGGTGATGCAGCGGCTGACGGTGTCGGCACGGCAGGCGCAGGCGGAGACGGGGCGGCGGGTGCGGCTCGTCGGGCACAGCCTGGGCGGGACGATCGCGCGGACGGTCGCGGCGCGTAACCCCGACGTCGTCGCGCAGGTGATCGCGATGGGATCGCCGGTCGCGTTCGCGCGCGTGCACCCGGCGGTGCTGGCGGCGGCGGGGATCATCCGTCACCGGATCCGCGAGAGCCGGACGCGGCCCGAGGGCTGCTACACGCAGGAGTGCGAGTGCGAGTTCGCCGAGTCAGCCGGCGCACACATGCCCGCCGCCGTCGCGAAAGCCGCCATCTACACCCGCGCCGACGGCGTCGTGGACTGGCGCTGCTGCCTCGAGGACGACGAGGCGTCGAACATCGAGGTGCGGGGGACGCACGTGGGGCTCGCGTTCAACCCGCAGGTGTACCGGCGGATCGCGGAGCTGTTGGCGGAAGTGGAGGCGTAGGCTTCCCACTGTCACAACCACCGCCGACGGCGTGAGGCGCCATGCCTGAGCAAGAGCAGTCCTGCGCAACCCGCGGCGAAGCAGACAAGCACGATTGACCATGGATTGGCCGAGTTCCCGCCTGTGCTGGAGCCGGTATCCGGTGATGTGATCGTTCGCGCGGCGATAGCCGGTTCGCTGCCGGCAAACTCGTAGAGTGTCTGCGAGGAGATGCCGGCTAAGCCGCCGCCGCCCTGTGCCAGCGCCCACACGTGTTCGGGTGAGACGAACTCGGTTCGGGACGCCGGTCTCGGCAGCGGCCGGTCATCCTGTGACCAGGTCACACCGCCGTCTGACGTCCGGACCAATGAGGACGAGCATGACGTCGGATCACAGATTTGAATCATCGCCCTGCCGACGCCCAGACTGAAAAACTTGAGATCCCGAAGCCAGCCGCTAGGTTCAGCATCCCACGATGCTCCTCCATCGGACGATCGGTAGACGACGTGATCGCCTGAGCAGCGCGTCGCGTTGATCCAGAGATGGCTTGCATCAATGGCCGCGATCTCGTGGACGCTACATGCGTCTGTTGCGAAGTCAGCCGTGGGTGACCACGTGTCGCCACCATCCTTTGTGACGTACGCATGACTACGGCAGTCAACGAAGACCGGTGCGCACTGAATCGCTGCCGCCCATCCGGTGCGTGCATCGACAAAAACTGATCTGCCATTTTCGCCGTAGCCAGGGGGCCGTGTGGGGAGCGCTTGCTCGGACCAGGTGGTCCCGCCGTCACGGGTGTGTAGCGCCCGGCCGTCGCTGTCGAACACGAGCCAGCCGTCGGCCGGCGTGTTGAACACCAGGCGAGCGGTGTTCGGGTCGTCGATATCGAATTGGCGCTGCCAGGTCGCGCCGCCGTCCACCGTGCGTGCGACGGTCGTTCGGCACACACTGCCGCAGGTGGCCAGCACGGCCCAGCCCTCGGTGATCGACACGAAGTCTATGTCCTGATACGCGTGGTCGCTCACGACGGTCCACGTCGATCCACCATCGGTGGTGCGCAGCAGTTTGGACGCGGCGAACCAGCCGTGCGTTGTATCGACAAAGTCGAACGCGCCGGAGCCGACGACGACAGGGAACGTGGCGTCGTGCCAACTGTGCCCCCGGTCGTCGCTCCAACGGGCAGATGCGGTGAAGCCCAAGGCGACTGCGTCGTTGCGCCCGGAGAACTGGATTGCGCTCAGGTAGCCGCCGCCAAGCGCGGCGATCTCGTGCCAAGTCATGCCGGCGTCCTCGGTCTCGAGCAGCGACGTACTGCAGCTGTTTTCGCAATGGCCTTCCGCCACAATCGCCGTGCGCTCATCGAGCGCGTAGAACGCGTTTGGCGCTGTCTGGCGCACAACCTTCCACGTGAGTCCGCCGTCGGTCGTGCGGAGGAGGGCGTCCGGACAGTATTGCGCCGAGCACGAGGCCACGCCGATGGACCAGGCGACCGAGGAGGTCACGAAACTGAACCGGTAGATGGCGGCTCCCTTCGAGACCGGTGTCCAGGACGCGCCGCCATCGTCAGTCATCAAGAGCGCGTCTTCCTGCGCCCCGCACCCGGCATTGGTGGCAGGCACGCAACGGTGTACGGCCATCCAGCCACGGCGGCCCTCGGGGAGGAAATCGATCGCGATCGTGCGGTAGTCGCCTGAGACGCGCACCTCTGACCACGAGGCGCCTCCGTCATCAGTACGGAGGAGAACGTGGGGTTGCGGCTCCACGACGACATCGCTGAAGCCAGTACCCCAGCCAGCCGCCATCGCGCTGTCGTTGTCGATTGCGGCGACGGTCGCTAGGTTGATTTGCGTGCCTGAGGCGCGACTCTGCCACGTCATGCCGCCGTCGTCGGTGGTAGCAATCCCCAGTCCGCCCACCGCCCAGCCGTGCAGCCCATCGGGAGCCGCGGCGATGGACGAGAACCCCTGACCAGAGTTGTAGACAACGGCCCAGGAGTGTCCGCGATCCGCCGAGCGGAAGATGCCGCCCGCGGCTGCGGCCCAGACAACGTCGCGCGAAGCAAACGTGGCTGCCTGAATGTCGCCGCTCGGCAGCGCGAGTTGGCGCTGCCAGACCGCGTTTTGGGCGTGGGCGACGGCGGAACTGAAGCCGCAAATTGATGCGATCGCCACGGCGAGAAGGGCTACGCGGCGCACGCTGCACCTCACACGTTTGCGATCCTAGAACGCGCCAACCGACGAAAAGGTAAACGCTGCGGGGGGTTATGGACTGGCGCTGCTGCCTCGCGGACGACGAAGCGGCGAACATCGAAGTACGGGGCACGCACGTGGGTCTCGCGTTCAACCCGCAGGTGTACCGGCGGGTGGCGGAGCTGCTCGCCGAAGTCGAAGCCTGATCAGGCGCGCCTGCGGCGTTTCGCAGTGACCGCGTGCTGCACCGCAGCCTCGGCGAGCGGGCGGACTGACTCGTCGGGGATAGGAAACACGCCCATCACGTTGATCTCGCACAGCTCGTAGGTGTCTTCGCCGTCCGCAGTCTTCGGGCCGAGCAGGAAGTCAGCGTCCCAGATCACCGGCAGCGAACCGGGAGCGATGTCGAGCACGTCGCACATCTGCGCCAACCAACGGGATTCGAGCAGCGACTTGATGCGCTGGAACTCCGGCTTGTCCGGTCCGTAGTACAGGCGAGGGGGTGGATCCGGCGGTGCATTGTCGCCCGGCGCGGGAGGCATGAGCGCGGTCACGAACTGGTGGCCGAAGCCGGCAACGCGCTCGCGCACCATGTAGCAGCGGATCATGCCGTCGCCGAGGCGTTCTGCGTACCGCTGGTCGACGAAGCATCCAGTGCCGCCGAACGCCTCGAAGTACGGCCTGCGCGCGTCGAGAAACGCGGCGAACGGCATCTCTTCGACGACCGCTCCGCGCTGCGCCGGCTGGACACGGACGACGGAATCACCGTCCGAACCGTCGACGAACTCCACCTTCCACACGCCGTTGCCGCTGCTCCCCCGGTCCTGCTTCAGGACGCGCGCGCCGGACGACCGCAAGGCAGCCGGGAAGCGATGTCGAAGCTCGTCGGGCGTGCGATACACATCGGTGTCCGTGCCCCACGGCATGTCCCGAGTGCGGTGGAGCACTTCCTTCGTACCCATCTTCTCGATCACGTCGGGATGCGTGCTCACGAAGACGCCGGCGGACGCGACATCGCGCAGGATGGCGTCGAGCACCGTGCGTTCGCGTCCGCCCACGATGGGATCTACCCACACGAGTACGCCGTCCATCTGCAGCAGCGTGGCGCGCACGTCGTCGGCGATCTCTTCCGCGAAGATCACCGGAACAGCGTTCGCGCCAATCGCCGCGAGTTCCTCGAAGATCCGGCGGAGGCGCGTATCCGCGGGTGCAGGCACAGGTTGCGTGGGATCGCCGCGCCAGACGAGTGCGATGGAGGTGCGTGTCATTCTGGAGACGGCGGTTCGACTACTGGAACAGCTCGCCGACGCTCGAGCCGGTGTGGATGCGCGTGATCGCTTCGCCGATGAGCGGGGCGATGGGGAGCACCGTCATCTTCGGGTCGCGCTTCGACTCAGGGATCGGGATGGTGTCGGTGACCACCAGCTCTTCGATCTCGCTGCCGCAGATCTTCTGCGCGGCGCCGCCGGAGAGGATCGGGTGCACGCAGGCCGCCGTCACGCTCTTCGCGCCGCGGTCGAGCGCGACGGACGCCGCGGACAGCAGCGTGCCGCCCGTGTCGATCTCGTCGTCCGCGATGAGGACGTGGCGGTCTGCGACCTCACCGATCAGGGCGAGTGCCGACACGCGCTCGGCGTTGCCGATGCGCTCCTTGTCTACGATGGCCAGCGGCGTGTTGAGCTGTCGAGCCAGGTTGCGCGCGCGCTTCGCGCCGCCAACATCCGTCGCAAGCACGGTGACTTCGGAGAGGTCGCGCTCCTTGAAGTAGCGGCTGAGCGTGTAGAGAGCGGTCAGCTCATCCACCGGCACGTTGAAGAAGCCCTGGATCTGGCCGGCGTGCAGGTCAGCCGTGAGCACGCGGTCGGCGCCCGCCGTCTCGATGAGGTTCGCGAGCAGGCGCGCGGTGATCGGGACGCGCGGCTGGTCCTTCTTGTCGCTGCGGCCGTAGCCGTAGTACGGCATGACGGCGGTGATGCGGCCGGCCGACGCGCGCTTGAACGCATCGATCATGATCAGCAGCTCCATGACGCTGCGGTTCACGGGCGACGAGATCGGCTGGACGATGAAGACGTCGCGCGATCGTACGTTCTCGAGGATGCGGACGAAGATGTTCTCGTTCGAGAACTCGAAGACCTCGCACTCGCCGAGGGGCATCTCGAGCGAGCGGCAGATGTCGGTCGCCAGCTGCGGGTGCGCGTTCCCGGTGAAGACGCGCAGATCCTGGTACAGGCTCGCCTCCGATGGCACAGGGCACCTCTCGGGTCCGGGGGCGAAGCGCGCTTGGGACGCGCGTTGCACAGTGCTGACCGACGCCGCATGATAACACGATCGTTCGCGGGCGCTGCGATCGGAGGAGCGCAACGATGATTACGTCGTGTTTGCGGCGACCGGATAGCGACCTCAAACTCGACCTCTCGAAAGACGAGATCGCCGCCGCTCTCCGCGACGAGTCAGCCCTGCTATGGGTGGATCTGGAGGCGGTGCCGCGCGCGGAGGGCGAGCCGCTGCTGCGCGACCTCTTCGGGTTTCACGAGCTGACGATCGACGACTGCTACAACCATCTGATCGATCCGCCGAAGGTCGACGATTACGGATCGTACCTGTACGTCATCGTCCACGACGTGGAGTACGACGCGGGCCCGGAGCGGGTGTGGACGGCGGAGCTGAACCTGTACGTCGGGCGCAACTACGTCGTGTCGTTTCACCAGGAGGCACTGCGCGCCGTGGCGGAGGTGCGGCGGCGGGCGGAGCATCGCAACCTGGTGCTGGAGCAAGGGCCGGACTTCCTGGCGCACGCGCTCATCGACGTGGTCGTGGACGACTTCCATCCGGTGGTGGAGACGCTCGATGAGCAGGTGGCCGCGATCGAAGAGCTGGTGATCGACGATCCGCGCCGCGAGACGCTGCAGGAGGTGCTGCGCCTCAAGCGCAATGCGCAGCGGCTGAAGCGATCGATCCTTCCGCAGCGCGACGTCGTGAACCGGTTCGCGCGCGGCGAGTACAGCCGGCTGATCCGTCCGGAGAGCATCATGTACTTCCGCGACGTGTACGACCATACCGTGCGCGTCGAAGAGATGATCGAGAGCCTGCGCGACCTCGCGGACGGTGCGCTGAACACCTACCTTTCGTCCGTCAACAATCGCACGAACGAGGTGATGAAGACGCTGGCGATCGTGACCGTGATCTTCCTGCCACTGACGTTGATCGCAGGGATCTACGGCACGAACTTCGACAACGTACCGGAGTACGGGATCCACCTCGGATACTTCGGGATGCTGATCGTGATGGCGGCGATCGTGTTGGGCCTCGTCGGGTGGTTCAAGTGGCGGCGATGGTTCTGATTGCTCGCGTGATCGCCGCTTATGCTGAGTTGCGGGGGCCGGACGCCTTCGCTAGAGTGCTTGCGTAATCCTCACCGCAGTCTCCTGTTCGCCCGGCTACGCTCCGACGACACGACGACTCTACGGGACGAGGCCGTGCTCCTTCGGGCGCGCGGATATTCACACGGGCAGAACGTCGTGCTTTCGCCGGACGAGAAGCAGGCCGGGGCAACGAAGTAGCGGCACGGCGACAGGAGGTACGCAGACACATGGCAACAGGACAGATCAAGCGGCTGGCGCGCGACCGGGGCTTCGGCTTCATCCGCCCGGACGGCGCGAGTGAGGACATCTTCTTCCACACGACTGCCGTGACCGGCGGCGTCTTCGACGACCTGCAGGAAGGGCAGATGGTGGAGTTCGAGAAGGCAGCCGACGAGCGCGACCCGCGCCGGAGCCGCGCGATCAACGTGCGGTTGGCGAGCTAAGACCAGCCGAAGCAAGCTCAAAGGCCCGGAGCGATCCGGGCCTTTTGCTTTGCAGTGCGTCATCGGCCGAGGGAGCAGCGCCACGGCGCGTGCAGCGTGGCCGACGCGCCGATCCGCGCGGTTAGGCACGGCGCGCATCACGGGCAGCGCTCGTGTGCCGGCGTTGGGGGTCGCGAAACACGCAAGTCCCGCTTACTTGACGATCGCGATTGACCGTCGCGGGAGCGCGCCCATACTATTCGGTCACTCGTCGTCGCGAGACGATCCGCAAGGATCTCCTGCCGCAGCGCGGTCCCAGGAAGCGGTTCAGAGTGCTTATAGGAGCGTAGCGTCCCCGCCGGGACGCGCATCGGATCCCCGCATATTCGCTCGGGCGCTGTTTCATCGCGTCCGGAGCAGGAGGGATCATGCGTCGGATCATTCGTCCGGTCATCGGCGTAGCGCTCGCGGTACTCGCGCTGGCGGGCGCTCTGGTAGCGGGGTCCGCCCACGATGCGAACGCCGCGACAGGAGACGTGCTTCGCTCGTTCATCGCGGCGGTGCCGGCATGCGGGAGCGGCACCGGCACGGGTATCGCGTTCGACGGCTCGAAGATCTACCTGAGTTGCTGGAGCAGCAACGTCCTCGAGCGTGTCAGCCCGGCTGACGGCTCGTCGCTCGGGCCCATCACGATCAGCGGCACCGCCGACCTGGGCTCGCTGTCGTTCGACCGCGTGCACAACAAGATCTACGCCTGCAGTGGCGGGTTCGACGTGCTCCTCATCGACACGACAGCGCTGACGGCGACGTTCCAGTTCACCACGGCGAACGGATGCGCGGCCGGCATGGCCTACGACCCCACGGACAACACGCTGTGGACGGGCTGCAACGTGTGCAACGTGATCACCCACTACTCGACGGCCGGCGCGGTCATCGGACCCGCCGGCGGATATGACATCACCGGCAAGCTCGGCGCTTCGGGCAGCACGGGGATCGCGGCGGGGACGACGAAGCTGTACCTGGGGAACGACGGCGGGAACCAGGTCTACCAGTGCGCGAAGGACCTGTCGTCATGCACGCTTATGGCGACATCATCGAGCGGGGTGGACGACCTGGAGTGCGACAACACGACGTTCGCCGGTAAGACGGCGATCTGGGCGCAGAACGCGTTTAGCCGCACCCTCACGGCGTTCGAGATCCCGCTCGGCTCGTGCTCGAGCGCGCCATCGCCGAAGCCGTGCGGCGACGTCAACGCCGACGGCAAGGTGACGCCGGCGGACCTGTGGCTGGTGCTGGTGCACGTGAACGTATCGTTCCACCCCGTGCCGTACGACGTGAAGTACGACGTGAACCGCGACGGGCGCGTCGACCTGGCCGACGTGCTGATCGTGCTCAAGCAGCTCGGGACGTCCTGTTAGGAGCGTTTTTCAGGGGCAATACGAAGGGGACGAAGCGCAAGCGATTCGTCCCCTTCTTCGTCTTTGGTGATGGTGCGATTCACGCGCACCGGGTGGCCGAGCACTAAGGCCTTGCGATGGACCATACGCCGCCCACGCCGTCGCCCTTCGTATCGCCGAGAAGCTTGTCGCCGGCGAAGAAGTACAGCGGCATCCCGTTGTAAGTGACCTGCCGCGCGCCGTCACCAGCACGTGAGATGAGAGCGAGCGAGCCATGAGCCGCGTCCACTGCCGTAGGCCCAATGCCCATCGGCAGGGTTAGCGCCGGCCAGGTCTGCAGGCACTGTCCGTTGCAGTTGCTCACGCCCGCCATGTCCTTCGCGAAGACGTAGAGCGTCATGCCGTTCGGGCCGACGACCTGCGCTCCCGCGCCGGAGCCCCGGACGCCGACCACTGCCGTGGACGCCGTGTCCGGCCGTGCAACGAACCAGATGCCCTGCACCAGGTGTCCGTTCGTGTCGCCGGGCTTCGCATCGCCGGCGTAGTAGTACAGCGGCGCGCGGTTGTAGGTCACTTGCTTGCCAGACGGCGTGTTGATCAAGCCGAACTGGCCAGAGGCGCCGGCGCCCGTGTCGATCGCCGCGCGGTCCGTGACGATCAGCGGCGTCCAGACGTCCAGGCACCCGCCGGTGCAGTTGCTTGTGTCGGGTATGTCGCGCAAGAACACGTAGAGGGTCTTGCCATTGGGGCCGGTGAGGAAGTCACCGAGAGCGCCACTGGCCACCTTGATGCTCGCCGCGCCCATCGTTGGGCTCGGCTGTGATGCCTGGGTCGGCTGCGGTGCCGAGCTCGTGTATGGGTCCATCGTCGCAGGCGGAGGGGCCGCGTAACCGTTTCCGCTGCCGCCGCCGCACGCGACGGCGGCCGCCGATCCGATCGCGGTGAGCGCCAGGAGCGCTAACACCAGCGACGAGCGCTTCGAAAGAAGAGTCTGTATGAATGACATGGTCTGATCTCCTTCAATCTGTGAGATATGTGCGGTTCAATTTCGCTTCGTCGCCTCGCCGTCGCGGTGTCAGCGCTGACCGGCTCCATCCCGGCTCAGTGATCAGCTGCCGACGGATGCGGGCCCACGAGCAAGCTCGCTGCGGAGTTCCATAGGCTGTCCCTCCTTCGGACTCGTATGCTCTCCCGACGACTGTGTGCAGGTCCCTACATCGCTAGCTCGCGCCACGCCCTGATCCGGATCACTGGCGCCGCATGCGGTGCAGTGCGCGCGCACTCCGCGCAGATTCTCGGCGGTGTTAGCATGAGCAACTATGCGCGACGGTGATCCGGAACCAGCTCGAGCGCGAGACACAGACGTGGAATCGCAACTGCTCGTGACGCGGCTACGCGAGGGCGACCACGCTGCGCTCGACGAGCTGTATCAGCGGGTGCAGCCACGGGCGTTCTCGCTCGCTCGGCGTGTGGTCGGCGATGAGGCGCTGGCGGAGGACGCCGTGCAGGATGCCTTCACGCAGCTCTGGGAGCACGCGGAGCGCATCACGCCTGAGGGAGGCCGGATCGAGTCACTGTTCATGACCATGGTGCACCGCCGGGCGGTCGACCTGGCGCGCCGCCGGAGCAGGCGGGAGAGCACTCTTCCCGACTTCGATCTGATGCAGCCAATCGACGAGCAAGCGACAGCCATGCTCGAACGGGCGGAGGACAAGATCAGTTCGGAGGGCCTGCGCAGGCGGTTGAACGAAGCGCTGTCCTCGCTGCCCCCTGATCAGCGGACGATCGTCCGGCTCGCGTATTTCGGTGAGCTGACGTTGCGTCAGGTCGCGGACCGCGAGGGGCTGCCGATCGGCACCGTGAAAAGCAGGCTTCGACTGGCAATGGCAAAACTGACGGCTTCGATCCGGGTAGGCGAACAGACATGAACTGCAACCAGGCGCGAGAACTTTTGCCGGCGTATGTACTCGGCGTGCTCGATGACGACGAACTTCGCGAAGTCGAGGCACATGTACGGGCGGGTCACGAGCACGACGAGGAGCTCGTCGAGCTGCGCGCGACCGTCTTTGCGCTCGACCGCTACGCCGACGAGCGCAGCGTGCAGCCGGCGCCCGCGCCGCCGCCGCGGGAACACAGGACTCTGAGCGAGCGGATCTTCGGCGGGCGCGCGCGCTTCGGCGTCCTCACAGCGGTGCCGGCGTGGCCCATGGCCATGGCCGCGGTCGTCGCTCTCACCCTCTTCGCGGCGGGATGGTATGCATCCGCTCTTGCGGGCGGCGATGGCGAGCATGACGTATCGCTGGCGCTCCAGGGCTCTGGCGGTCAATCGATTGCGCTCAACGGCAGTACATCAGAGCATCGCGTCTCGCTCACGATGTCGGGATTCGAACGGCTGCAGGATCGCGTGTACCAGATGTGGGCCATTCGCGATGGCACATGGGTGCGCATCGGCGTGTGCAATCCGGACGAAGCTGGACGGTGGGAAGGCGAATTTCCATTCGAGATCCGCCCGGGTGAGCAGATCGCGGTGACGATCGAGCCCCCCGGTGGAAGCGATCAACCGACGTCTCAGGCCATCCTGATGTCACAGACGTAATCGCGCGCCGGGCTGCGGTCCAGCGCCGGCGCATTCTCGTTCTCCTCGTGCACGTTGCCTCCAGTTGAGTGAAACATCGCGAGCGCATATCGCTCGCCCTCCTCGCGTCGACATCGAACACCACCGATCGATTGGTGATCCACCAGGTCGCTTGCGACGAGGTAGTGGCGTACGCGACGTCCGGACAACGCAGCATGCAAGATGTGACTCAGATTCAGGAAGAAGGAAACAAAATGAACAACCTCATCCACAGACCGACGGCAACAGCAACAGTACGAGCGCTTCGACGAAGGACGATCACCGTACCGACGATCATTGCGTTCGCCGGGTTTGCCGCACTCGTGTCCGTCAGCGGCGTCGCCGCCCGCGCCGAAGCGTCCTCGACGGTGACTGCAAGTGTCGAAAACAACGTCCTCGATGTGCGGGGCACGAATCAGGCGGACCGGATCGCGATCCGTGTGCGCGCGGGCGACCCGAAGTTCCTCGAGGTCGATGCCGGCGACGATGGCACCGCAGAGTTCAGCTTCGATCGTGCCGGCGTGTCCAGCATCTCGATCCAGGCGCGCGGCGGCGACGACTTCGTCCGCATCGACGACTTGAACGGGCCGGTCAACGAGCCGGCGACCATCTTCGGCGGCTCCGGGAACGACACGATCCTGGGCGGTTCCGCCGCCGAGACGATCTATGGCGGTCCCGGCAACGACTTCATCGACGGCAACGGCGGAAGCGACGTCGCGTACATGGGCTCAGGCGACGACACCTTCCGGTGGGACCCGGGAGATGGGAGCGACAGGATCGAAGGCGGGTCCGGCCGGGACACGCTGCTGTTCAACGGCTCGAACGGCGGCGAGACGGTCGACCTCTCCGGCAACAATGGACGGTTCCGGTTCTTCCGGCAGCCCGGCAACATCACGATGGACACGGACGGCGTCGAGGTCTCGGTGTTCAACGCGCTTGGCGGCAGCGACGCGGTGACCGTGAACGACCTGACCGGCACCGATGTCAGGGAGGTCGAACTGAACCTTGACTCCGGACAGGGCGCAGGCACAGGCGACGGCCTCGCAGACAGGGTGACCGTCAGCGGGCCTGCGAATAGGGAGAAGTTCATCGTGACCGGCGCGGCGCACAACGTGCTTGTCCGTGGCGACGGTCCGGAGATCTCTTTGCAGGCCGCAGAGGCCCGGGACGGCCTGAACATCAACCCGGCAGACAGCGACGAAAAAGTCGACTCGTCGGGTCTTGCGGCAGGCACGATCCAGTTTTCCGTGAACGGCGTTCCCCAGTAGCGATTCGCGGGGACGCGGTAAAGGTGGCGGGGAAGCTCGACGGCGGGCGACCCCGCCACTTCGCGTCAGCCGCCAGAAACGCCATCGTTCTGCTCTGAGTGGATCCCGGGGGTGATGCCGGGGACGTGGAAGACGATGTCATCGCTGCACATCGCGAGGACGCCGGGCAATCTCGCCCTGCGCGAAGCGCGTAGAGGTCGCGCATCAGCGTTTCGTGGTGTGGTGGGGCATCGTGTATGTTTCCCGTTCTCTGCGAGGGCGAAGGCTGACGCTCAATCGGTGCGAAGGAGTCGACGTCGCACTGCGTACGCGATCCATGCCGGAATGATGAGAGCGGGAACAAGGAACTGAAAGAGCAGGCAGATTCCGCCGAGAATGAGTTCCCAGGCTCCTATCGATCTCGAGTCCCAAAAGTCCGTATGACACGTCAGAGCGATAAAACCCGGGAGCGCCACGCATTCGAGCGCGGTCATTACAGGTTGCGAAGCCTAGTACGATCTGATTGTCCTGTCGCGCCGCTGCGTCGATCATCGCCTGGCAGAACGGCTACGCGGTCTCGCCCGATCCCTCGACCACACCCGTCGCCGCCTCCGGCTGCGATGCCGCATCCAGCGCCTCCGCCACCTTCTCCTCCGTTGCCACCGCCGGCGAATTCCCGTTCATCGCGGGCCGCCCGATCACCGTCAGCTCCAGCAGCTCCGCCACGTCGAACGTCTTCATCCGCTTCTCTTCGTCCGGCTGCACCGTCGGGATGCCGTCTTCGAACATCTGGATGCAGAACGGGCACGCCGTCGCGATGACCTGCGCGCCGGTGCTGTACGCCTCCTCCGTGCGTGCGACGTTGATGCGCTTGCCCTTCGTTTCCTCCACCCACATGTGCGATCCGCCCGCCCCGCAGCAAAAGCTGTTCTCCCGGCTGCGCGGCATCTCCACGCGCCCCGCGCCGGGCAGCGCATCGACGATGTCGCGCGGGCCGTCGTAGTTGCCGTTGTGCCGCCCGAGGTAGCACGAGTCGTGGTACGTCACCGCGAGCGGCAGCTCGTGCTGCGGCTTCAGCGCGCCCTGCTGCAGCAGCGTCGCGAGGAAGGTGCTGTGGTGGATCACCTCGAAGCGTCCTTCGAAGTCCGGGTACTCGTTCGTCATCGTGTTGAAGCAGTGCGGGCAGTTGGTGATGATCTTCTTCACGCCCTTCGCGTTCAGCACTTCGATGAGCGACTGCGCCTGCGTCTGGTACAGGTACTCGTTGCCGAGACGCCGCGCCGGGTCGCCGTTGCACTGCTCCTGCTCGCCGAGGCATCCGTAGCTCACCCCCGCCTCCGACAGCAGCCGTGCGACGGCCCGCGTCGTCGGGATGTTGCGGTCGACGAGCGCGCCGGAGCATCCGACCCAGTACAGGTACTCCTGCGATCCGTCGAACTCCGGGACGTCGAGCCCTTCCATCCACGATGTGCGCGTGTACGGCGTGCCGCGCCACGGGTGCCCGCGCTGCTCGATCTGCATCAGCGTCGCCGCCGCGGTCTCCGGCATGTTCGCTTCGTTCATCGTCAGGAAGCGGCGCATGTCCTGGAGCGCCGGCACGTGCTCGATGAACACCGGACACTGGTACTGGCACGCGCCGCAGGTGACGCAGTCCCACACCGGGTTGAAGCCGACCGCGTCGATGAGCGTCAGCTCCTTCACGCCGCCGTGGCCGTTGCCGTTGGTGACGGGCGTCTCGTGCGATGCCTCGCGCAGCGCGTCCCACACGAAGAGCGGCGACTGGATCTTCCGCACCTCTTGTTCGATGGCGGTACGCATGTCGTGCATGATCTTCTTCGGCGACAGCTCCTTGCCGGTGAGGAACGCCGGGCAGTTGATCTCGCATCGCCCGCACTCGGTGCAGGTGTACGGGTCGAGCATCTGCTTCCACGAGAGGTCCGTCACCACGCCGGCGCCGAAGCGCTCCGCAGTCTCGAAGTCGCGGATGGGCTGGAGCTTGCCGGTCGGCTCGACCCGGCGGAAGAGGATGTTGAACGGCACGCTGAGCAGGTGCGAGTGCTTGCTGTACGGCAGGTAGTTGAGGAAGAAGAGGAAGTCGAACAGGTGGGCGTACCACCAGAAGGTGAGGAAGCCTTCTTTCGTCTCCTGCGACATGCCGATGTTGTTCCACACCTGCGCGAGCCCGTACGCCAGGAACGACCACGCCTGCCCGCTCTGCGGGTCGGTCGCGATCTCGAAGCTGTTGACGAAGACGTCCGTGACCATCAGGAAGCTGATCAGGAAGAGGATCAGCCAGGCGTCACGGTTCAGCGTGAGCCGCGCCGGCTTCCAGAACGCCCGCTGGTACGCCGCCATCGCGCAGCCGACGATGACCAGGATGTTGAAGAGGTCCATCGGCGCGCGGACGAGGACGTCGTACGCCATGCCGCCCCAGCTCTCGATCGCGAGGTCGCTGTTGACGCCCTTGAGCAGGAAGTTGAGCGTCCGGATCTGGAGGACGATGAACCCCCAGTAGATCATCGTGTGGAGCAGGCCGCTGTACCAGTAGCGCGGCCGCACCACCCGCGAGTTGCCGACGAGATACGGCCCCAGCGACCAGAGCCGCTCGAACATGTGGTCGAGCCGCCAGTCCCCCTTCCCCCGCGCGAACACCGCGACCTTCACGGAGACGGAGTAGGTGAAGAACGCGACCGCCGAGAGGAAGGCGATATAGAAGACGTAGTTGCCGGGGAACTCGTGGCTCGGGAGCATCGCTCTCCTCTATAGCAGCGCCAACATCAGCATCGGATTCTAGCCATCCCGATATGGAGGGTCTAGACGCGCCATCACAGCGACAACGCTAATCCCTGCGGCGAGTCGTCATGTTCTAATTTCTTGTGTCGGAGGCTCCGGTAAGAGCCTCCGTGTAGCCGGCGCCCGCGCCGCCGTGCCGGACGAATGCTCTTGCCCTTCATAGTTTTTCAACTGCTTATCCGCCGCTGAATAGACGTTGCCGTACTCTTGCCCCACTGGTCGACTCGCGCACCCCAGCGAGGCCGCCAGACTCCTTAACGGCTCCCCGGGATGGGTTGACAGAATCCGCCATCGCGCGGATGATAGGCGCCTCCCATGAGAATCTCACCACGGCTAACGCTGATCTCCATCTTCGTGACGCTCGTGGCGTTCAGCGCCGCGACTCGAGGCGGCGCGACCGTCCATGCCGCCGGACCGCCCGGCACGATCGACACAATCGCGGGCAACGGTACGTATGGGTACTCGGGCGATGGCGGACCGGCGACGAGCGCGCAGGTACGACAGCCCTGGGACGTCGCGCTTGACGCGAGCGGCAACGTTTACATCGCAGACACCTACAACTGCCGCGTGCGGAAGGTGAGCGGCGGCGTCATCACGACCGTCGCCGGCACGGGCGTGTGCACATCGGCCGGAGATGGCGGGCCGGCCACGAGCGCCGCATTGGACTACCCTGCAGGTGTTGCGGTTGATACCTCAGGCAACCTCTACATATCCGAGATGAGTGGCTGCCGCGTACGGAAGGTCAGCGGCGGAATGATTACGACGGTCGCAGGCACTGGCGACTGCGCCTACAACGGAGACACCGGACCGGCAATGAGCGTCGCACTTCGTGAGCCGCACGGGCTGGCCGTCGACGGCACCGGCAGCGTTCTCATCGCCGACACACAAAACTGCCGCGTGATGAAGCTAACCGGTGCGACTCTCGCGACCGTGGCCGGGCTTACTTCGGGAGGCTACCCGATGTGCGATTTCTCCGGAGACAGCGGGCAGCCGACCAACGCAGCGCTCCAATGGCCGTACGATGTCTCGTTAGACGCCTCAGGCAACGTCTACGTCGCGGACACCCTCAACTGTCGCGTCCGGAAGGTCAGCGGTGGCATCATCAACACCGTCGCCGGCACCGACGAGTGCTCGGGCGGTGCTGCTACGTTCCTTGGCTACCCATACGGAATTGCGCTGGACGGCGTCGGGAACATTTACGTCGCGGACGGTGTGAACTGCCGCGTACGGGAAGTTAGCGGCGCGACGATCACCACAATCGCCGGCACTGGCGTCTGCACCGAGTCAGGCGACGGCGGCGCGGCTACGAGCGCAGGCGTCGGCGCTCCATCGGGCATGGCGCTCGATGATGCCGGCAACCTTTACTTCGCCGACCAGGGGAGGCGCGTTCGCGTGATCTATGCCGTTGTGGACGGCGATGAGGTTCCCGATGCGATTGATAACTGTCCGTCTGTTCCGAATGCCGACCAAACCGACACTGACGCCGATGGGCTCGGCGACGCCTGCGAGACGCCGTCCGCCTACAACACCGACCCCAACAACCCCGACACGGACGGCGACGGCTGCCTCGACGGCCGCGAGGTTCGCACCCTCACGTACACGCACCAGCAGGGCGGCGACCGCGATCCCGCCAACCCCTACGACTTCTTCGACGTCCCCGTCCCGGCGCTCACGCCAGCGAACGCCAGCGGCGCCCGCAACAAAGCCGTCAGCATCGCGGACGTGATCGCCATCCTCACGTACATCGGCACGATGGACGGGGGCGGGCCGAACGCCAGCGGAGTCTCGTACAACAGCGACCTCAACGGGAACGGCGTCCCGGACGGCCGCGAGTACGACCGCACGCCGTCGTCGGACCCGTCGAAGCCGTGGCGGTCGTCGGCGCCGAACAACTTCGTCTCGATCCAGGACGCGCTCGTGGCGCTGAACCAGGTCGGCGACAACTGCAACTAGCGGGAACATAGAGCAAACAGCAAGATCAAGCGTGATGCGCCTGAGCATTGCTCTCTGCTGTTTGCTGTTTGTTCTGCCCGCCGCCGCATGCGGCAGCGGCCAATCGCCGCAGCAGCGCGCCCAGTCCGCCGTAGAGCGCGGCGTCCTCGCACAGGCGGCCGGCCGCACCGACGACGCATCGGGCGCCTACGAAGATTCGCTGCAAATCGAGCCCGGCAACAAGTACGCGCTCTACAACCTCGGCCTGATCGCGCACCACCGCGGCGACAACGCATCGGCCGAACAGCGTTATCGCGCCGCGATCGACAGCGATCCGTCGTTCGTCCCGGCGATGTTCAACCTCGCCCTGCTGCGCAACGAAGCCGGCGACACGGCGGAAGCGATCGCCCTCGACCGCCGCGTCATCGAGTTCGACCCGTCGAACGCCGACGCACACCTCAACCTCGGCTTCATCCTCAAGGCCACCAACCAGAACGCTGAGGGCGATGCCGAGATCGCCCGCGCGATCGCCCTCGACCCGTCGATGGCATTCCATTCGTCGGACCCGGCGGGAGTGGCCGGCCCGTAGCTCTGGTGCCCGATCCGTTCGGCGAGGTCACGTCGGCTGAACCGGCACGACTAGGACGAGCAGTCTCCGAGAATTGGTCCCTGAAGGGGCTTGACAGCCCTATCGCCATGCCTTAATTTACTGATTAGTTAATTAACCGATTGGTTTGATAGATGCGCGCGACAACCCTGGACAAGACGTTCTCCGCCCTCGCCGACCCGACCCGGCGCGCCATCCTGGGCCGGCTGTCCCAGGGCGAGGCCTCGGTCACCGAGCTGGCCGAGCCGTTCGAGATGACGCTCCCGGCCGTGTCGAAGCACCTCAAGGTGCTCGAGCGCGCGGGGCTCATCAGCCGGGGGCGCGAGGCGCAGTGGCGGCCGTGCCGGCTCAGGGCGCAGCGCCTGAAGGAGGTCGCCGACTGGGTCGGAGATTATCGCCGCTTCTGGGAGGAGAGCTTCGACCGCCTCGACGAATACCTGCGCGAGGTCCAGGCCGAAGGCACGCCGCCGGAGGCCGAGGACCGATGAGGCCGCGAATCAGCCTCGAAAAAAGTCTCGCGACTCGTGTCGATCCCGCCCTCGCCAGTTCGACGCGTTAACAGGAGCAACGTTCGCCGGACCGTCCGGCGGGCCCAGAAACCGGAATCTCCTCGAGAAGAAAGGAAACCGCGATGACAAGCCTCACCATCCAGTCCCCGAGCCGAAGTCGAAACGCACGCATCCTGCCCTACGCGCTCTGGACGGCCCAGGCCCTTCTGGCCGTCACGTTTCTCGTCGCCGGCGTCTCGAAGTTCCTCATGTCCGGCGACGACCTCACCAAGGACATCGATCTGCCGGTCGCCTTCCTGCGCTTCATCGGCGCCTGCGAGGCGCTCGGCGCGATCGGGCTGATCCTTCCCGGCGTCCTTCGCATCCAGCGCTTCCTCACGCCGCTCGCCGCCTGCGGCCTCGTCATCATCATGATCGGCGCCACCGTCATCACGGCGGCGACCATGGGCGTCGCGGCAGCGCTGTTCCCGTTCGCCATCGGGGTGGTCGCTGCGTTCGTCGTCTACGGACGCCGCGGCTGGTTTCGGGACGCATAGTCACCCGCTTGGGTGGTCATCCGCTGCACGAGCCGGCACGAAAATCTTAGGGCGAAGGAGCGAGACCCATGGCCGAACGAACGACGACAGCAAGCCATGCGACCGGAAGCGATCTCGTCATCACCCGCGAGTTCGACGCGCCGCGCGAGCTGGTTTGGAAGGCCGGGACGGAGCCTGAGCGATTCATGCGCTGGTGGGGCCCGAATATCTTCACCTCACCGCGATGCGAGATCGACCTCCGCGTGGGCGGCCGCTACCTCTGGTGCATGCGCTGGCCGGACGGCCGCGAGAATTACACCACCGGCGAGTACCTCGAGATTGTCGAGCCGGAACGCCTCGTCTACACAACGCGATTCGCCGACGCCGACGGCAACACCGTGCCGCCGAGCGACTATGGCATTACCGAAGATCTCCCCTCCGAGCTGCGCGTCGCCGTCACGTTCCAGGACGTCAACGGCAGGACACTGATGACACTGAGGCACGCCGGCCTGCCCGGCGAGTTCGGCGATTCGACCGCGCAGGGCTGGAACGAGTCCTTCGACAAGCTCGCGGCGAGCCTGCGGTAACGGAGGAGAACTCGATCATGGGCAAGCTCGACGTCGTCGTCCCGCCCGGCAAGCAGGAAGTCATCATGACGCGCACCTTCGACGCGCCGCGCGCCCTCGTGTTCAGGGCGTTCACCGACCCGGACCTCATCCCGAAGTGGTGGGGGCCTCGGAGCGTCAGCACCGTCGTCGACAACACGTTCGATGCGCCGCGCGACGTCGTGTTCCGCGCGTGGACCGATCAGCAACAGATCGAACGATGGTGGGGGCCAAACGGCTTCACCACCACCACGCTCGAGATGGACGTCCGCCCCGGGGGCCTGTGGCGTTTCATCATGCACGGCCCAGACGGCGTCGATTATCCGAACCGCATCGACTACGAGGAGATCGTCGTACCCGAGCGCCTCGTCTACACGCATGGTGACGACAGCGAAGGCAAGCGCGGAGAGTTCCACACGACCGTGACGTTCGAAGAGCGAGACGGCCAGACCGTCCTCACCATGCGCGCCGTCTTCGGCACGGCGGCCGAGCGCAACCGCGTCGTCGAGGAGTTCGGTGCCGTCGAAGGCGCGCAGCAAACGCTCGCCCGCCTCGCCGAATTCCTGGCCGGCCAGAACTCAGCGTGAGGCTAAGTCGCCGGCTCTCAGGATGGTAATGCGGGCGAGGGCGGCGGGGGGTTAGTCGTCGTCAGGGATCAGCTCGATTTCGAACGGCGGATTAACCTGTTCGTACGCGGAGTTGCAGAGCGATGCGTTGGTGTAATGCGTACCTCCGGACCACTCCTCCCCGTACCCCTCATGGATGTGGCCGAAGCAGTGGATCGCCGGCGCTCGCCGCTCGACCGCGCGGCGCAGCGTCATGCTTCCCGCTCGTTCGCGTCGATCCGTCAGGTCGCGGATCCCATACGGCGGGCCGTGAGTGATGAGCACGTCGATGTCGTCCGGAATGTTCGCCCACCAGCGCACGAGGTTGCCGTCGGCGTCCATGAACGCCCAGTCCATGAACGTCGGCGTCCACGGCGATCCCCAGATCTTGACTCCCGCCACCTCGATACCGCTGTCTTCGAGATACTTCGCACCCGGCAGGAGCGACTCGGCGCGCGTGCGGTCTTCCTGAAACAGCCAGTCGTGATTCCCGGCGATGCTTCATCTAGCGGCTGCGGCAGATGTAGTCCGCGAACACCCCGTTTGACACGGCCTCTGCCGGCGGCAACCATCCCGTCGCGGTCCTCGACGGTCTGGAAGACGGACGTGTCGATCATTTTCGTCTTCCCGCCGACATCCTCGAACGTGATGGTTTCGAGCAGGACGTGGCCGGGCAGGCCCTCCCACTCGAACGTGTAGATCAGGCGCTCGGGCCTGAGCACCTCGTGGTAGACCGAATGATTTCTGTGATCACGATCGAATCAAGAGGCACGCAACGGAACGATCAAGAACGCGCGGCGGCCCGCGTTACTGGCCGCGGGGACGAGCTATCAGCTGACCGCTAACAGCTCCCCTACACTTCCGTCTTGCTCAGCGTCGCCAGGAACTCTGCGTTGTTGTTCGTCCGCGACAGCCGGTCCAGCAGCCGCTCCGTCGCCTCCGACGGGTTCTGCGAGTTCGAGGCGATCATCGACATCATGCGGCGCATCAGCCAGACCTGCCGCAGCGTCGCCTCGTCCATCAGCAGCTCTTCGCGCCGCGTGCTGCTCGCCGCGATGTCGATCGCCGGGAATACGCGCCGCTCCGAGAGCCGCCGGTCGAGCCGCAGCTCCTGGTTGCCGGTGCCCTTGAACTCCTCGAAGATCACCTCGTCCTGACGGCTTCCCGTGTCGACGAGACACGTCGCGATCACCGTCAGGCTGCCGCCTTCTTCGCAGTTACGTGCCGCGCCGAAGAAGCGCTTCGGCGGGTACAGCGCGACCGGATCCATACCGCCGGTCAGCGTGCGTCCGCTCGGAGGCATCGCCAGGTTGTACGCGCGCGTGAGCCGCGTGATGCTGTCGAGCAGGATCACCACGTCGCGCCCCGCCTCCACCAGCCGTTTCGCGCGCTCGAGCGCCATCTCCGCGACGCGCGTGTGATCCTCGACCGGCTCGTCGAACGTCGAAGCCACGACTTCGCCCTTCACCGAGCGCTTCATGTCCGTGACTTCTTCCGGCCGCTCGCCGATTAGCGCGACCATCAGGTGGATGTCCGGATAGTTCGCCGCGACGCCCGCGGCGATCGCCTTCAGCAGGAACGTCTTGCCCGCCTTCGGCGGCGAGACGATGAGCCCGCGCTGCCCGCGGCCGATCGGCGAGATAAGGTTGATCAGCCGCCCCGACATGTCCGCCGTCCCGGCCGTCTCCAGGTCGATGATCTGGTTCGGGAAGATCGCCGTAAGGTTCTCGAAGTACGGCCGGTTCTTCGCCGCCTCCGGGTCGAGGCCGTCTACGTTCTCGACGCGCAGCAGCCCGTAGTACTTCTCGCTGTCCTTCGGCGGCCGCACCTGGCCCGTGACGTAGTCCCCCGTCCGCAGCCCGAAGCGACGGATCTGCGACTGGCTGACGTACACGTCGTTGTTGCCGGGGAGCAGCGACTCGCCGCGGAGGAACCCGTACCCGTCGTCGACGATCTCCAGGATCCCGCCGGTGAACACCGCCGTCTCGCGCTCTTGCGGGGTCAGCGGTTGCTGCGGTCCCTCGTCCGCGGGCAGGTCCCGGGGGATTCCCGCGGGCATGCGTCGTCGTTCTCTTACAGCCATAGTCCGTCCTCGATTGTCGGTGGGTTTGATCAGCGTGGTTGCACCCATTGGACGCTTCCCACGACCCGCGCAGGCGTCAGACTTCTTTCGGCAAGCCGATTGATGCCGGGTCGAAGGGGTTCGCGGTCTATTTGGCGCTGGGAGAGAGGCGCCGGGAGTGGGCGGGCAAATCTGCCTACAGATTTGGTACCCGATGGATCGGAATCTGTCAAGCCGAGTGAGCCAAAGCTTACGTCAAGCACGTGGAGACGGTGATCCGCGGACACGTGCGACACCACGCCCGCGGATCGGCTCGCGGTAGTTGTTGCGCGCGATTGACGCCGTTCGTAAACCAGCGATACACTTCGTGAAACCTTTTCGTCCCGGCAGGAACAGGGTTTGCGGATGAAGCAGACGCCTATGTAACCGGTAGGAACCTCCGCCGGCCTCGATCGCGCTATCCGCCTCCCGGTGGACGGCATGACGGGGACCAAGCAGCGAAGCCTCAAGGCGGGCAGGCCCGGCGGCAGCAACTGGAGGTACCCGAACCATGTCACAGCCCCAGACCAAGCAGATGCGGCGCGCGTTCGGCTTCGATGACGTCGCGATCGTCCCCGGCGGCCACCACACCATCAACCCCGAGCTCGTAGAGCTCTCCTTCTCACTCGGACAACTGGACTTCGCGCTTCCCTTCGTCGCCGCAGCGATGGACGGTGTCGTTGACGTCGGGATGGCAGTGCACTTCTCAAAGCTCGGCGGCCTCGCCGTGCTGAACCTCGAAGGCGTGCAGACCCGCTACGACGACCCGGCGCCGATCCTCCGCGAGATCGCGGCCGCCGGAAAGCACGAAGTCACCGCGCTGATGCAGAAGGCCTATTCGGCGCCGATCAAGCCGAACCTCATAGGCGAACGGATCCGCCAGATCAAGGCGGCCGGTGGCATCGCGGCGGTCTCCAGCACGCCGATGAACACCAAGAAGTTCGCCCCGGTCGCGGCCGAGGCCGGCGTGGACGTCTTCGTCGTGCAGTCCACCGTCACGAGCGCGCGCCACATCTCCAAGAGCGAGAAGGGTCTGATCTTCGACGAGCTGGTCGCGAACATGCGCGACATTCCGGTCGTCGTGGGCAACACCGTAACGTTCGCCGCCACCAAGGCGCTGATGGAGACCGGCGTCGCGGCGGTGCTAATCGGCGTCGGACCAGGCGCTGCGTGCACCAGCCGAGAAGTGCTCGGCATCGGCGTGCCGCAGGTCACCGCAACGATCGACGCGGCGGCCGCGCGCGACATGTACTACCGCGAGACCGGCCGCTACGTGCCGATCATCACCGACGGCGGCATCACCAACGGTGGCGCGATGTGCAAGGCGTTCGCCGCGGGCGCCGACGCCGTGATGCTCGGCTCGATCCTGGCCGCCACCGAAGAGGCGCCCGGCTACGGTCACCACTGGGGCATGGCGACGCCACATGGCGAGCTTCCCCGCGGCACCCGCGTGAAGGTCGCGATCGACTCGACGCTCGAGCAGACGCTCTTCGGTCCGACGTCCCGCACCGACGGCCGCGAGAACCTCGTCGGCGCGCTGCGCACCGCGATGGGCACGTGTGGCGCGCGAACGATCCGCGACTTCCAGAAGACCGAAATGGTCATCGCCCCGTCGATCAAGACCGAGGGCAAGACCTACCAGATGGAGCAGGAGTAGCGACCACTCCGTCGGGGTTGCTCGGCGCCATTGCGGGCTGGTGAGGGGTTAGTCCGTGCACCTCTCCATCGACGCCGCCGATGACACTCCGGGCATCGCGCTCTCGTCCGAGCGCGAGCTCATCCAGACGAAGATCTGGCGCACCGAACGCAACCACTCCGTCGAACTCCTCCCCGCCATCGACCGAATCCTCGCCGACACTAACCACACCAAGTCGGGCCTCACCGCCGTCTTCGTGGACATGGGCCCGGGCGGCTACGCGTCCCTCCGCGTCGGTGTGAGCATCGCGAAGTCCATTGCGCACGCGCTGAAGATCCCGCTCGTCGCCATCGGCCGCCTCGAGCTCGACGCATACCTCGTCCGTGCGGACGCGGGCGGACGCCGCATCGTCGCCGCCCACCAGTCCGGTCGCGGCGAGATCGCCTGGGCTGCCTATCGCAACGACGGCGCGTGGAACGAAGAGTCACGCCCGAAGATCGTGAAGGCCGAGGCCTTCGCGGGCGAACTCCGCGAAGACGACGTCCTGACCGGCGACATCTCCGACGATCTCGCGCGAAGCCTGCTCGGCGCAGACGCGTCGACGGTCCGCGCGACCGAACATCGAGTCGTCGCGCTTGCGGCACTCGGCGTGCAACGCCTCGCCGAAAACCGCATCGGTGATCCAGTCGATGTCGTGCCCCTATACTTGCGTGCGCCCGCGATAGGACCGCAGCGCTGACCCATCTCGCGATTCGGACAGACACAACTGGCAACCAACGACGGCGTCGCGCGTAGCGAGGCGTCGCCGCATGACGATGGAGGATGCATGGAGCGCACGCTCGTACTCATCAAGCCCGACGCCATGCAGCGCGGCCTCGCCGGCGAGATCATCGCGCGTCTCGAGCACCGCGGCCTGAAGATCGTCGCGATCCGCATGCTGAGGGTCGCGAAGCCGCTTGCGAAGAAGCATTACGCTGAGCACGAGGGCAAGCCGTTCTTCGCCGGCCTCGTCGACTACATCACGTCGTCGCCGATCATCGCCGCCGTCTTCGAGGGCGCCAACGCGATCGTCGCCACCCGCCAGACCATGGGCGCCACGTCCCCCACGGAAGCGGCGCCCGGCAGCGTCCGCGCGGACTTCGGCCTCGACCGCGGTCGCAACCTCACGCACGCATCCGACTCGCCTGCGAGCGCCAAGCGCGAGATCTCGCTCTTCTTCGGTGACGCCGCGCCGACGCCGTGGACGCGCGATACCGACCGTTGGATCTTCGAGTAGCGGCTGCGCAGGAACGTCCTACTGGTCAACGCAGGCAGTACAAGGGACCAGCGCCAGCTAGCTCCCCGACCAGAACTCCCGCAGCCGCGCCCCTTCGACGGCGCCCTGCCGGTAACCGATCTCTGCCGCCTCGCGCCGCTTCGTGAAGTCCATCAGGTTCATCCCGATCGCGCGGCCGAATCCTTCGTCCGGCGTGATGACTTTCACCTCGCTGCCGCTCGATCGCAAACCTTCGAGCTCGCGGTCGAAGCGCTGTCGCCGCCGCTCCACCAACTCCGGGCGCGCGGCGCCGACGCCGGCGGTCACGTTCACAATGAGGACTTTCGAGTAGCCCGCAGCGAGATCTCCGTTCGTCGTCGACCGCACTCCGCCGTCCATGTAACGGTGGCCGTTGATCGTCACGGGCGGGAAGATGCCCGGCACCGTGCAGCTCGATGCCACCGCCAGCCGCAGCGGCACGCCGCTGTCGCGGTCCCACGCGACGAAGCTGCCGTCCGCAGTGTCGATCGCCGTGCACTTGAACGCGCGCTCCGGCCACCGATCGCCGCCGGTTGCTTCGTCCAGCGCGAAGCCCGCGACCCACTCTTCCTCGCCCATCGTGTTGGCGGCGAGCGCGAACTTCCCAAGCTCCGCCAGCAACTCCTGCTGCGGCCGGTCCGACGTGTAAAGCTTCAAGAACTGCGCCATCACTCCCGACATGTCCACCGGACCGATGTTCCGGCGCCCCGGCTCCGCCGGCTCGAGCTGTCGCTCGTACAGCTCCTTCGGCGCGCGGCCGAGCGTAAGCTGCGACCCCACGACCGACCCCGCGGACGTGCCGACGATGAGATCCGCCGCTGCGACGTCCATGCCGGCATCCTCCATCCCGGCGAGCAGGCCCGACTCCCACGCCACACCAACGGGGCCGCCTCCTCCAAGTACGAGCGCGCGAGATGTCATGCAGATGTCCTCAGTTGCGCTTGCGGCGCTCCCTCACGCATCGCTGCCGCCGAGACGTTCGCCGTCGACTCGATGATCCGGATCGCGGCGCGCGTCACCGGCTCGAGGCTTGGACGATGGATCTTGTCGAGCGTGTCCATCGCGTCGAAGAGGTAGAACGGCGCCGTCAGAAAGTGCACCAGCGGCACGCCCGCCAGGTGGAAGTCCGCGCCGTCCGTCGTCGGCTTCTCGCCGAAGATCGTCGGCGGCACGATGTACGACCGCCGCAGGTCCTCCGCCTCAATCGCCGCTCGTACCGTGTCCTCGAGCCGGCCGATGCGCGAGGTGAACCACCATCGGACTTCCGGCTCGCCCGTCGCCCGCAGCCTGCCGTCCGTCTCGACGAATTCGTTCGCGGTGTGCTCCAGGTGCATTTCGAGCACGCACCGATCCAGTTCGTCGCGATGCTCTCGCACGAACGCCGCCTGCCCAGCGCCGCCCGCCATGTGACCGGAGTTCAGCAGGAACACCAGCCGATGCGGGCGCTCCGCCTCCGGCACGTGTGACCAGTACGCGGCCTGCGCCAGCACCAACGAGATGCCCGACGCGTCTTCGACCGCCGAAGCCCACGGCCCGTCGTGGTGCGAACCGATGATCACCGTCTCGTCGTCCGCGCCCGGCAATTCACCGACGATGTTGAAGCACGTAATAGGCTCAGTCTTCGCGTCGACCCGCAGCCGAGCACGCACCGAAGACGTCTCGAGCATCGATCGGATGCGCCCGCCGTCCGATGCGCTGATCCAGACACCTGTCATCGGGCGCAGCTTGCCGTCGTACGGCACGTAGTATTCGCGCGAGTCGCCGGGATAGTTCGAGAGCACACCGATGAACGCTGCGGCTCCCGCGTCAATCGATGGCTCCATCACGGCCTGCGCGCCGCGCCCGAAGGGCAGCAGTTGCGCCTTCCCCTCGAAGGTGCCGGCCGGGTCGTAGCCCCACGTCGCCATCTGCGCCATGTTGCGATGCGGCAGGTGCCCGAGCCGCACGTCGTACAGCGACGCCCCACCGCGGACCGCTCCGGGCTGCGAGTCATCGAACGAGATGATCGGCGCTTCGACGCCGTCCGTCGGCGACGAGAACGGCAGCGGGAAGCACTGGAGGTCGATCGCACGTGCGGAATCGCCGTCGGGCGTGACGGTCAGCGACGCGTCGCGTGCCTCCCAGTACGGCATCTGCACCGGCTCCGCGCGGACGTTGATCATGCCGAACCGCCGGAACTGCTCCTGCGCCCACCGCTCGCACCAGCGGTCGGCGTCGTAACCCGGCCGCCGCACGCCATGGCCGAAGACCTGCTCGATCCAGGCGTAGATCTGCGATTCGGGTGGGATGAGCTCAGGTCGCATGGTGGGCGCAGCCTATCGGGCGGTTTTCGCGGCAGCAACGCGTTCGCGAGGCGTTGCCGATGAACGCCCGGCCCGACAGTTGGCCGCATCGCCACGGCTGCGGCGATAGAATGGAGCGCGACTACGAGGCTTCACATGCTTCGAACAAACGCTTGACACATGCTTCCGGCGGGCGTACGATGGCGCCGCGAATAGAGCATTTGTTCTGATTTCGAGGCAGGAGGCATGAGCATGGCGAAGGAGAAGCCAACCCGGGCGCCGGTGCCCGACGACAAGGACCAGGCGCTCCAGGACGCCCTCGCGGATATCGAGAAGCGGTACGGGCGCGGCGCCATCATGAAGCTCGGCGAGGCCCAGGCGGAGTTCCGCGTCGACGTCATCTCTACCGGCTCGCTCTCCCTCGACCTGGCGCTCGGCGTCGGCGGGTTGCCGCGCGGGCGCATCACCGAGATCTACGGGCCCGAGGGCGCCGGGAAGTCCACGCTCGCGTACCACGTCGTGGCGCAGGCGCAGAAGTCAGGCGGCATCGCCGCGTACATCGATGTCGAGCACGCGCTGGACAAGGACCACGCCGAGTCCTGCGGGATCGATGTCGGCGAATTGCTGATCTCGCAGCCGGACACCGGCGAGCAGGCGCTGGAGATCTGCGACGCGCTCGTGCGCAGTAACGCCGTGGACATCATCGTCGTGGACAGCGTGGCGGCGCTCGTGCCGCGCGCGGAGATCGAAGGCGAGATGGGCGATTCGCTGCCCGGCCTGCAGGCGCGGCTCATGTCGCAGGCGCTGCGCAAGCTCACCGCGGTGATCTCGAAGTCGCGCGCGAGCGTCATCTTCATCAACCAGCTCCGCGAGAAGATCGGCGTCGTCTTCGGGAACCCGGAAGTCACGCCGGGCGGCCGCGCATTGAAGTTCTACAGCTCGGTGCGCATCGAGCTGCGGCGCGCCGAGTCGCTGAAGCAGGGCACCGACGTCATCGGCAACCGCGTGCGCGCGAAGATCGTGAAGAACAAGGTTGCGGCGCCGTTCCGCACCGCCGAATTCGACATCCTCTTCAGCGGTAAGCACCGCGGCATCAGCCGCGAGGGCGACATCGTCGACCTGGGCGTCGACAACAACGTGCTCAAGAAGATGGGCGCGTTCTTCAGCTTCGGTGAGTTGCGGCTGGGACAGGGACGCGAAGCCGCGAAGGAGTTCCTCCGCGAGAACCCCGAGGTCGCGCGCGAGATCGAGGATCTCATCATCTCGGCGTCACCGTCAGCGCGCGTAGCGATGAGCCAGAACGGCGCCGTCGCCGCGGGCGTGGGTGCGGGCGACGACGCGGTGGACGCGGGCGAGTAGGTAGCACTTCGGGGCGGAGCGCGCGCCGATGAACGTAACGTTCGGCTACTGCGTCGAAGCGCCGTGCGCATGGCGCGAGATGCTGGCGCTCGCGCAGGAGCTCGACGACAACTCGCGGTTCGATTCGTTCTGGATCGCCGATTCGCTCCTGCCCAACGGCCCGCCGGATGAGCCAAAACTCGAGGCGTGGACGGCGCTAGCGGCAATCGCGCAGGCGACGTCGCGTCTCCGGCTCGGGCTCCGAGTCAGCGGCAACGCGTACCGGCATCCCTCGCTGCTCGCGAAGATCGTCACGACCGTCGATCACATCTCGAACGGACGCGTCGAGCTGGGCATCGGCGCGGGGTGGCCGGGCGAGCACCGCCGCCTCGGCATCGACTTCTGGCGACGGAAGGAGCGGATGGATCGCTTCGACGAGGCGCTGCACGTGATCAAGCTGTTGTGGACCGAGCCTCGCCCCAGGTTCGACGGCAGATACTACTCGCTCGACGAGCCGCCGTATCAGCCGCCCAACGTGCAACAACTGCATCCGCCGATCGTGATCGGTGGCGGCAGCGACCCGACGTTGCGCGTGATCGCGAAGTACGCGGACGTCGCGACCCCGATGATCCCGCTCGCCGAAGCGCGCGCGAAGGTCGAGGCGTATTGCCGCGAGATCGGGCGCGATCCGTCGGAGATCCGCTGGAGCGGAGGTGGCCCGCTGTTCCTGCACGATGACCCGGCGGTGCAGCAGCGCGCCATCGACTACGCTGAGAAGCAGTACGGCACCCCGGAAGAAGAGATGCGTCGCGGTCTGTTCGGATCGGCAGCTGACGTGAGAGCCGGCGTGCAGAGGCAGATTGACGAGGGCTACGACGACATCGTCGTCTTCCAGCTCCCGCGCGTGCATCCACAGAGCATCGAGCGCTTCTCCGAAGAAGTGATTCCTGCGTTCCGATGACGAGGCGTCGCCAGCGCTGCCGTTTGCACTCGTCATGATCATCACGGCGATCGAACGGCAGCCGCGCCGGCGCGGACGGGTTGAGGTGTGGACCGACGGTCAATGCCGCTTCGACGTCTCACGGAAGCTCGTGCGGGAGCGCGGTCTGCGGATCGGCCACGAAATCGATGGCGCGGAGATCGACGAGATCGTGGCGCTGGACGCGCGGCGGGAGGCGCTGCGGCTCGCGGCCTCGCTGATCGCACGACGGCCGCGGAGCGAGCGCGAGGTGGGGCAGCGGCTCTCGATGCGGCGCTTCGATCCTGCGTTGGTCCGCGAGACGCTCGACAAGCTGAAGGCCGCGGGACTGATCGACGACCGCGAGTTCGCGCAGTCGTGGGTCGAGGCGCGCGACCATCGCAGCCCGCGCGGACGCCGCATGGTCGCGGCCGAGCTCCGGGCGCGCGGCGTCGATGCGCCGACCGCCGTCGTTGCCACGGCGCAGATCGAAGAGGAAGACGCCGCCTACCGCGCTGCGTCCAGGCCCCTGCGGACGCTTCGCGACGCGGAGTACGCGCGGTTCCGCGACCGGCTCGTATCGCATCTGCAGCGCCGCGGATTCGCGTGGGGCGTGATCCGCAGCACGATCGACCGATGCTGGCGCGAACGCGACGACGCTGCGCTCGACGCGGACGCCGCGAGCGCCGAGCATGCGTTCGATGATCTCGAATATGCCATCGAGTAGGCTGGATCGGTGGCTCCCCGTCGTCTCTCCGTCGCGCGCGCGATCGCCGTCTTGGCGCTTGCCCTCGTAGCCGCGGCATGCGGCAGCAGCGGTGCGTCTGACACGAAGACGTCGCGGGTCGCCGGCGCACCGACCGCCTCGGGAGGGCATGGCTCGCCCGGACAGAAGGGCGCGCTAATCATCACGCGTAACGGCGCCCTCGTCGAGTTCGACATCGCGTCCGGCAGCGAGAAGCCGTTGATCACGCCGCAGGTCGAAGGGACGTTCCTCCTCGATCCCGCGGTCTCGCCCGACGGACAGCGCCTCGCCTATGTCTCGCAGCCACCTCCGACGCAGGTGAACGGGACCTACGACAGCGGCGCCGACGTGTGGGTCGCGAACCGCGATGGCAGCGATGCGCACGTCCTGTTCACGCACGAGCGGCCGAACCAACTCCTGCGCTTCCCGGGGTGGCAGGACGACGCAAACGTCCTCGCGATCGTCCAGGAGCCCGCGACGTCGGGACCGCCGACCGGTGTGGAATATGTGCTTGAACGCATCCCCGCCGACGGCAGCGCGCGCACGCGGCTCCTCTCGGGCGCCCTGGGCTTCGGCGTGTCGCCGGACCGCCTCCGCGTCGCCTACGCCATGCTCCCGAAGCAGTCCGGCGAGGCGCTCGTCGCCAGCAACCTCGATGGATCCGCCGCCGTCACGCTCGTCGGCGCTGACCAGAACCTCGCGCCCTTCAACTCCCCACGCTACTCGCCCGACGGCGCGTCGGTAGCGTTCGCCTCGGCAGACCAGACCGGCGCCTCAGCCGACCGCCAGTACGTGAGCCTTCGCCTCGTCGACGACGGCAGTACGGCGGCTCGGCTCGCATCCGCCTCGACCGACGGACTGCCGGAGGACATCTGGATCGTCGGTGCTGGCGGCGGCACGGCGCGGCGCATCGCCAATCTGAAGGAAGACCTTCCCACGATCGCCTTCAATGGCGACGGATCGCACCTCTACGCCCTCGGCGCGAACGGGCTCTCGGACATCAACGTTGCGACCGGCGCCGTCACGCGCATCGCCGAAGGCGCGTTTCACGGGCAGATCGCCTTCGCTCCTTAGCGCCCGCGCCCTAGCTTCCGTGAACGTGAGGGTTTGACCGCAAAACCGACGGCTGCGTATGATTCGTGCAGCGTCTCGCCAGCGCTTCGTGCGTAAGCGAGCTATGCAGAGGGAGTAGCACTCGGAAAGAGAGGCTCAGAGATGGTCGCCATCCTCGGCGCCGTGCTCGGCGTCATTGCAGGATTGGCGATCGGGGGTCTTATCGGCTACGCCGTCCGGCGCAGCCGCACCAGGAACCAGGAGCTCGAGGCGGAGCAGAACGCCGCCCGGATCCTGGCCGACGCACAGGCAAAGGAAAAGGAACTCCTCCTCGCCGGTAAAGAGGAGGCGATTCAACTCCGAGCTCAGGCTGAACAGGAAACCAAAGTCCGCCGCGACGAAGTCCTGCGGCTCGAGCAGCGTGTCGCCAACAGAGAAGAGACCCTCGATCGCAAGCTAGACGCACTCGAGCGGCGCGAAAGCGCGTTCGCCGAGAAGGAACAGCAGCAGGACGAGGCCCGCGCGCAGATCGAAGAGCTGCGCAAGGCGAAGATCGCGGAAGTCGAGCGCGTCTCCGGCATGACCAGCCAGGAGGCGCGAGAGCTGCTCCTCCGCGAGATCGAGACGGAGGTCCGCGAGGAGGGCAACCGCCTCGTCCGAACGATCGAGGCGGAGGCGAAAGAAGAAGCCGACCGCCGGTCGCGCGCCATCCTCGCCACCGTCATGCAGCGGCTCATGAATGACGTCGTCACCGAGACGACGGTGTCCGTCGTCCCGATCCCCAGCGATGACATGAAGGGCCGCATCATTGGCCGCGAGGGACGCAACATCCGCGCCCTCGAGTCGGCCACCGGCGTCGACCTCATAATCGACGACACGCCGGATGCCGTGACGCTGTCGGCGTTCGACCCCGTCCGCCGCGAGATCGCGCGCGTCGCCCTGTCGAAGCTCGTGCTGGACGGCCGCATCCACCCGACCCGCATCGAGGAGGTGGTGGACAAGGCGCGGCAGGAGGTCGATGCCAGCATCAAGACGGCCGGCGAGCAGGCGGCGATCGAGGCCGGATGCCCGGGCTTGCACCCCGAGATCCTGCGCACGCTCGGGCGCCTGAAGTACCGCACGTCCTACGGCCAGAACC
>CAZAPT010000010.1:0-103853 GCA_964487335.1 uncultured Dehalococcoidia bacterium | reverse complement strand
ACGCGCGCAACTTCTTGCCCCATCCCCACGACACCTGCGGCGTGCCGATGACCGGCCCCGTCGGCGCAGATGTCGGCGCGGCGGCGCTGCCCTTCGAGCCGCTTCCGCCGCCGCACGCAGCGAACGACAGCATCGACGCTATCAGCGCCGCGAACAGAAATGTGCAGGCTCTCGGGCGGGGTAGGATCAATTCCAGAGGTCCGGATTACGGTGGCGGTGCTGCTCGCGCAGCTCATGGAAACGCGACCGGTACGACGGCGAGAACAGGTCCGGCGTGGACATGACCACCGCGTCTTCGTTGTTGTCGGTGTAGTAGCGCACCCGCAGACCGACGCGGTCGAAGCCGTACTTCTCGTAAAGCCGCTGCGCCGCGTCGTTCGACTTTCGCACCTCGAGCGTCAATGCGTCCTGCTCCGCTTCCATCGCCAGCTCGGTGCAGGCGATGAGCAACCGCTCGCCGATGCCCATCCGCCGATAGCTCTCGCGTACCGCTACGGTCACGATGTGCGCCTCACCGCCCATCAGCCACGCGCCGATGAACCCTAGCAGCCGCTCCTCCTCGGGGTGCTCGCTGCCCACGAGGCGGCGGATCGTTCCCCACACGCGAGGTGACGGCGCGTGCGGCGCCGTCGGCGGCGGAAGCTCCGAGAGCACGATGTAGCGCGCCAGCTTGTTCTGCAGCTCGCGCCGGTACGCCGTCTGCGGCCACATCGAAGGGAACGACTCGCGCTCGATGTCCATCACCTGCTCGATGTCATCGGCGGTCATTGCGCGGAGACGGGTGCAGATCGCAGTACGCATGCTGGAAGCAGATCGAATTCGGGATGGCTCGGTGAATTCTAACAGGCGCCGCGGAGCGCAACCCACGCCACCGCTGCGCTGCGTCATCCCGTTCGACGGCCTCCGCCTATACTCCCGCGTGCGAAGCATCATCGACCTGCTACGGCAGCGAAACTTCGGGCTGTACTTCTCCGGAAGGTGCATCTCCTTCCTCGGGAACGCGATGGCGCCCGTCGCGCTCGCTTTCGCCGTGCTGCAGATCAGCGACTCCGCGTCGGCGCTGGGCATCGTGCTGGCGGCGCGGCTCGCGCCAAACCTCATCTTTCTGCTGATCGGCGGCGTGATCGCGGACCGCCTGCCGCGCAGCACCGTGATCGTCGGGACAAACCTGCTGGGCGGCGCGTCGCAGGCGGTCGTAGCAGCGCTGCTGCTCTCCGGCCACGCCGAGGTCTGGCACCTTGTCGTCCTCGAAGCGATCAGCGGCTCGGCGTTCGCGCTGTTCTACCCCGCCGATACGTCGCTCGTGCCGCTCACCGTCCCGGAGTCGCAGCTCCAAGAGGCGAACGCGCTCGTCCGCCTCGGCACGAACGCCACGATGATCCTTGGCGCCGCCGTCGCCGGCGTGCTCGTCGCCGCGTTCAACCCCGGGTGGGCCATCGCCGCCGACGCCGCGACGTTCTTCATCGCCGCAGGGCTCTCCGGAGCGATGACCGGCATCCGCGCCGCCGCCGAAGCAGGCGCCAGCGTTCTCGCCGACCTGCGCCACGGTTGGGGCGAGTTCACCGCGCATCGCTGGCTCTGGACTATCGTCGCGCAGTTCACGGTGATGCTGGTCGGCTACTTCGGGGCGTTCATGGTGCTGGGGCCCGTCGTCGCCGAGCGTGACCTCGCGGGCGCGAGCTCCTGGGCGGCGATCCTCGCCGGGCAGTCCGCCGGGCTGATGGCCGGAGGCGCGATCGCGCTGCGGTGGCGGCCGGAGCACCCGATCTTCGTCGCCACGATCGCTGTCTTCGGCAACGCGCTGCCGATCGCCGCGTTGGCGCTCGGCGCGCCGCTCGCGGTCATCGTCGCGATGGCGATCATCAACGGCCTCGGCATGGAGCTGTTCGGGGTGTTCTGGTACACGGCGCTGCACGAGCACGTCGCGCCGGAAGCGCTCGCCCGCGTCAGTGCCTACGACGCCCTCGGCTCGATGTGCGCCACCCCGCTCGGCCTCCTCGCGACCGGCCCAATCGCCGACGCAATCGGCGTGGACCAGACGCTATGGCTCGGCGTCGCGCTCATCGTCGTCCCGACGGCGCTAGTGCTGCTGGTGCCGGAGGTGCGGACGTTGCGGTCGCGCGGTGGCACTCGCATCGAACCGGTCGAGGCGGTGATGGCGTCGTCATGACCGAGAGAGCGCCGGGATACAGGTAAGAGCTGACGGCTGACCGCTGACAGCTTGTCGCTACCGATAGTTCCCGAACTTCAGCTCGACGTCGTAGTCCTGCTGCCGCAGCAGCGAGATCACGTCCTGCAGGTCGTCGCGCGACGGCGATGAGAAGCGCACCGCGTCGCCCTGGATCTGCGACTGCACCTTCTTCATCTTCTTGTCCTTGATCAGTTTCACGATCGCGCGGCAGGTGTCCGGCGAGATGCCCTGCCTCAGCTCGACCTCCTGCCGCACGGTGCCGTGGCTCGCCGGCTCGACCTTGCCGCGATGCAGGTTCTTCACGGAGACCTTCCGGTTGACCATGCGCTCGCGGAGCACCTGCCAGAGCGCGTTCAGGTAGTACTCGTCGGATGCGGAGATCGTGAGCTTCGCGGCCTTTCGGTCGTACTCGATCTCGGCGTTCTGGCCCTTGAAGTCGTAGCGCTGGCCGACTTCCTTCTTGGCCTGGTTGACGGCGTTGTCCACTTCCTGCAGGTCAACGCCGGAGGTCACGTCGAACGATTCGGTCTTGGGCATGGGCTGAGTTTACAGGGAAGAACAGAGAACAACCGCTATCGGAGCGACTTGTTCGCTGTTCTTTGTCCTTGTTCTGGCGGTTCTACCCCGCCTTCATCGCCATCGCCGGCGTGGGGTCGAGGTGGATGCCGGGGCCCATCGTCGTCGCCAGCGTGATCGACTTGATGAACACGCCCTTGGCGCCGGACGGCTTCGCCTTCACGATCTCCGACATCAGAGTCGCCATGTTCTCTTCGAGCTGCGATTCGTCGAAGCTCACCTTGCCGATCGGGCAGTGCACGATCGCCGTGCGGTCGAGCCGGAACTCCACGCGGCCCTGGCGGGCGTCACGCACGGCCTTCGCCATGTCCGCGCCGTCGACGACGGTGCCGGAGCGCGGGTTCGGCATTAGTCCCTTCGGCCCGAGCACGCGGCCGAGGCGCCCCACCTTGCCCATCAGGTCGCGCGTCGCCAGCGCGACGTCGAAGTCTGTGTAGCCGCCCTCGACTTTCTTGATCAGCTCGTCGCCGCCGACTTCCTCGGCGCCAGCTTCAGTCGCAAGCCGCGCGCCCTCACCCTCGGCGAATACCAGGACGCGCACGGTCTTGCCGAGGCCGTGCGGCAGTAGCGCCGTGCCGCGGATCTGCTGGTCGGCGTGCCGCGGGTCGAGGCCGGTTCGCAAGTGCAATTCGACGGTCTCGTCGAACTTCGCGTACGCCGCTTCCTTCGCGAGCTTGATCGCTTCCGCGGGCGCGTACAGCTTCTCCGGCTCGACCAGCTTCGACTTCTCCGTGTAGTTCTTGCCGTGCTTCATGTTCGTCTCGCTATCGGGCGGCCACATGGGGCCGCCCCTACACGCCAGATCACTCGCCGCTACGACGCGACGTCGATCCCCATGCTGCGTGCCGTGCCCGCGATCATCTCGATCGCGGCGTCGATGTCGTTTGCGTTCAGGTCCTTCATCTTCATCTCTGCGATCTTGCGCAGGTCGTCGCGCTTCAACGTCGCCACTTTGTCGCGCTTCTGCTGCGCGCTTCCCTTCTCGATGCCCGCCGCCTTCCGCAGCAGGTCTGAGGCGGGCGGCGTCTTCAGCACGAAGCTGAAGGAGCGGTCCTCGTAGACCGTGATCTCCGCCGGGATGACGTTGCCGGCGTCGCGCGCCGTCTTCTCGTTGTACTCCTTGCAGAAGCCCATGATGTTGATGCCGTGCTGGCCCAACGCCGGACCGACGGGCGGCGCGGGGTTCGCCTTCCCGGCTTCGATCTGGAGCGTGATGACCGCGCGTATCTTCTTCGCCATCTTCGTCTACCTTCGTGGCCCCGCCCTGGCGGGACAAACAGACGCCTCGCCGGCGGCGAGGCATCGTACCGTTGCGTCCGTCGAAACGGAACGGCGGCTATCTCACAGCCGCTCGACCTGCAGGAAGTCCAGCTCCACCGGCGTCTCCCGCCCGAAGAAGGACACGAGCACCTTCACCTTGCCCTTCTCCAGGTTGATGTCGTCCACCGTGCCGCTGAAGTCCATGAACGGCCCGTCCACGATGCGCACCGCCTGTCCGATCTCGAACCCGACCTTGACCTTCGGCGCCTCGACGCGCATCTGGCGCAGGATCCGCTTCACCTCCGGCGCCTCGAGCGGCACCGGCCGCGTGCCGGACCCCACGAAGCCTGTCACGCCCGGCGTGTTGCGCACGACGAACCACGCCTGGCTCGACTTCATGTCGTCATCCTGCAGCGGGATCATCTGTACCAGCACGTAGCCGGGGAAGATCTTCCGCGCGACCGTCCGCCGCTGGCCGTCCCGGATCTCGATCTCGTCCTCGGTCGGAATCACGACCTGGAAGATGAGGTCCTTCGCATCCATCGTCTGGATGCGGTGCTCCAGGTTGGTCTTCACCTTGTTTTCGTACCCGGAGTACGTGTGGATGACGTACCACTCGCGCCCTTCCTGGATCGCCTCTTCTTCGGGCGCGATGGTGGCTACGGCGCCGTCCTCGACTTCTTCGTCGACGGGCGCGGTCGCTGCTTTGCCTTTTCGAGCCATGACTACTTTAAGAGCGTCTGGTCGACGACCCAGTTGAAGACGATGTCAACGCCGCCCAGCATCAGCCCGATGGCGACCGATACCACCACGACGACCAGCGTGAGCCGCATGGTCTCTTCGCGCGTCGGCCACGAGACCTTCCGCAGCTCGGAGAAGATGTCCCTGACAGCGCGTGGGACGAAGCGGTCATACAGCGAGCGCTTCTTCGCCGCCTCGACGGCAGCCGCGCTCGTCTGCTTCCGCATCGGCCGTGGGGTCGTCCGGAAGCCCGGCGACCTCGACGGCGGTTTCTGGACCAGCGGCTGTCGCCGCAGCGCTCGGCTCATCTCAACCTCCTACCGCACCTCGCGGTGAGGCCGGTGCTGCCGGCAGCGCGGGCAGAACTTGTTCAATTCCAGGCGGTCCGGATCGTTCCGCCGGTTTTTCGTGGTCGTGTATGTTCGTTCCTTGCATTCGTTGCAGGCGAGTGTGATCACGCCACGGTCTTCCTTCTTCGCCATCGCTCCTGAACCCCAGTCGCCGGCGCCTCGATGGGGCTCCGGCGGCCCTCCCAGTATATCCGCGGGCCCTCGCCCTCGGCCGAGAGCCCTACTCCACGATCTTCGTCACCGCGCCGGCTCCGACGGTGCGCCCGCCCTCGCGGATAGCGAAGCGAAGCCCGTCCTCGACGGCGACCGGCGTGATCAGCTCTACCTTCATCTTCACGTTGTCGCCGGGCATGATCATCTCTACCCCTTCGGGCAGCTCGATCGAGCCCGTGACGTCCGTCGTGCGGATGTAGAACTGCGGGCGGTACCCGCTGAAGAACGGCGTGTGACGTCCGCCCTCGTCCTTGGAGAGGACGTAGACCTCCGACTCGAACTTCTTGTGCGGGGTGATCGCCCCCGGCTTCGAGAGCACCTGCCCGCGCTCGATGTCTTCGCGCTCAATACCACGAAGGAGGCAGCCGACGTTGTCGCCCGCCTCGCCCTGGTCGAGCAGCTTCTTGAACATCTCGACGCCGGTGACCGTGGTCTTCCGCGACTCGCCGAAACCGACGATCTCGATTTCCTCGCCAACCTTCACGACGCCGCGCTCGATGCGCCCCGTCACGACCGTCCCGCGGCCCTTGATGCCGAAGACGTCCTCGATCGGCATGAGGAAGGGCTGGTCCTTCGGGCGCTCCGGCGTCGGCACGTAGTCGTCCACCGCCTGCATCAGCTCGAGAATGCTCTTGTACTCGTCGGCGTTCGGGTCCGTGCTGGTGGAGTTCATCGCCGCCAGCGCGCTGCCGCGGATGATCGGGATGTCGTCGCCGGGGAAGCCCTGCTTGCTCAGCAGCTCGCGCAGCTCCAGCTCGACCAGGTCGAGCAACTCCGGGTCGTCCATCATGTCCACCTTATTGAGGTAGACGACGATGCTCGGCACCTGCACCTGCTTCGCCAGCAGGATGTGCTCCCGCGTCTGCGGCATCGGCCCGTCCGGAGCCGCCACGACGAGGATCGCGCCGTCCATCTGCGCCGCGCCGGTGATCATGTTCTTGATGTAGTCGGCGTGGCCCGGGCAGTCGACGTGCGCGTAGTGCCGCTTCTCGGTCTCGTACTCGACGTGCGTGATGGCGATGGTGATGCCGCGCGCCCGCTCTTCCGGCGCGTTGTCGATGCTGCCGAAGTCGCGGTACTCCGCGAGCTTCTTCATCGCCAGCACCTTTGTGATGGCCGCGGTCAGTGTCGTCTTCCCATGGTCCACGTGACCGATGGTGCCGATGTTGACGTGCGGCTTGTTGCGCTCGAACTTCTGCTTGGCCATTCCGGCTTACTCCTTCTGCACCCTTCTGGCTGAAGGGCCTGCTGCTGTATCCGCACCCTGCGGATGGGTTGCCCGCCCTGCACGCGTGCGCCTCATGCTGGCGGACGGCGCGCGCTGGTCGTTATTGGGAAGTCCCCGATGTCTCGGGGCGCGTCTCCTGCTGGAGCCCACAATCGGATTCGAACCGATGACCTCACCCTTACCAAGGGTGTGCTCTGCCAACTGAGCTATGTGGGCGCACCGTCACCCGCCCAGGGAGCAGGTCTGGAGCCCGAGAGGGGATTCGAACCCGCTAACCTACCGATTACAAATCGGTTGCGCTGCCGTTGCGCCACTCGGGCCCGAACGCCGCCCCCTCCGCGTCCAAGAAGCGCACCGCCCGTCCCTTGAGCGACATGGTGGGCCATTTGGTAACACGGCCTAACAAAAATAGGCCCCGCCACTTGGCGGGTTACGCGCAGGAAGTATATGAGCGCAGATTCAACCTAGTCAAGGAATCTGAGTTGAAGCGGTCGTCGCGCCATTCAGCGACGATCGCGGTGCCGAAGCATCGAGGTACACCGGTCGCGTGGCCTGCAGGCGGTGCACGATCCTCGGTGATGTCATTCGCGCGGCATTGAGTCGCGTTGCGACGCCGCGAGCCGATTACGCCAGATCTACGCACGGCTGCGGCTAACTCCCGCCATGTCCGCCGCACCACCCCGCCGCTAGATTGATCCCGCACGCCGCCGTACACGCGAAGCCGACAACGCTGTATGTATTGTGCCGGAGCGGCCTGCCGCCGCGGTTCGCGACACGTGACATCCCTCACTGATTCGCACCGCTCCCGAACAGCGCACCGCGCAGCGCGTTCCCTCGGCGGCGGCGTGCGATGAGACTTCGCATCGGCGTCCTCTGCTGGTTCGCATCGTGGGTGCCGTTCGGCATCATCCTCGGGCTATCCGGCATCTGGCTGACCGTCACGCTGACCATCGAGATCCTCCTCGGCATCCTCGGCATCGCCCTCGCCGGATCCAGCTTCGCCGCAGCGATCAAGTCCGTCGGCTGGCGCCGCGCACCCCGCGTCGCGCTCCACACGCTCGTCTCCGGCTCCAGGGCCGGCCGATGGCCCCGCCTCCGACTCCGTCTGAGCCGAACGCCCGCATCCGAGCGCCCACACCGAACGATCGTCCGACCGCGTAACGGCCGCCCCGCGCCATCCGACGCTTTGAGCTTCCGCCGCACCATGCGACGGTGGCCGCATGCGACGCTACGACTTCAAGCCGCTCGAAGAGCTGTGGTGGGCGGCGCTCGTAGCGGCCGTCGTAGCGTCGCTCCAGGTCGTCGTCTCCAGCGATCCCGCCGCCGTCACAGACTGGCGCGCGTGGACGATCGCGCTCGCCGCCGCCGCGGTGCGCGCTGCTGCCGGCGCCATGCTCGCGCGCCTCGATGTGCACCGCGCGCCGACGGCGGATCGATGATCAACGACGGATGGCTCGACTGGACGCAGCGCGTTCCTGGGCCCGATGACAAGCGCTATCCGGAGCGAAACGCGATCGCCGGCATCGTCGCGCACTCGATGGTCGGCGCCTACGCCGGCGCTGCATCGCGTCTGTTCTCGACGGAACGCGACGCGGACCGCACGTACACGGAAGACGCCGCGGCTTCTTGGCACTTCTCGGTGCTCCAATCCGGCATCGTGCTCCAGCACTACCCGCTCGACGCATCGTGCTGGGCGTCCGGCAGCCGCGATGCCAACACGCGGTTCGTCGCCGTCGAAGCGGAAGGCGGCGGTCCGGGCAACGAGCGGGAGCCGCTGACCGATGCGCAGCTCGAAGCGTGGGTGCGCATCGTTCGCGACGTCTCAGCGCTCGCCGGCTGGCGTCCCGCACGCCCGCACGATGATCGCGATCTCGCCGTCACGCTTTGGGAGCATCGCGAGATGACGCGCTTCGGCGCGGCGCCCACAGCATGCCCGAGCGGGCGCATCCCGTGGGCCGAGATCATGCGGCGCAGCGAAAGGGTCGGACAAGTAATGTGGGTGAGGCTCAACGGACAGGCGCCCTTCTGGCGCGAACGCGTGCTGACGCAGACCGCCGACGGCGTGATCCGCCTCGACATCGACTTCCCGCAGCTGCCGTCCGACGCCTCGGCCGCCGACCTGGAGGTCTTCCTCAAGCCCGGCACCACTGGCCGCCTCGTCATCCGCGACGGCGCCGGCAACTACGCCGGCCGCTTCGGCCCGCAGCGCCTCGAGGGCGTCGTCCGCGTCGTCCCGAAGGGCCGCATCGCGCGGTTCGCTGTGGAGGGTACGGTGACGGTCGGGCTGATCGGCATCATCGGGTACCTTCGGTGAGGCTTGCGGCGGTGAATTGTGGGGCTATCGTACGCTAGGAGCCCGCCGGCAGGCTCTGCGCTCGTGGTCTACTCAAGACGTGAAGGTGTCTTTTCGCCTCGTCCTCGCATTGGCGTTCCTTGTGCTGTCGGTCTCCTGCCGGGGTGGCGGCGGACACAGCCGCGCTCCGATGACACGCTCCGTCACTACGGCGTCGTCGCTTAGCGGGACGGCGAGGCCTACGCCGAGTGCAAGTCCAACAATCGCACTTCCCACTCCGGTTAGTAGCGACGAGGGCGCATTACGCGCCGCGTGGCTGATATTGCACGCATCGAATCCTCCGTATCGTGCCGAACAGGTGACGTCCGCACGCTACGTGCGTACCAGCACCGAGATCGCCTACGCGATAGTTCAACCGGTACAACGCCCGGCGACGGTGGGGCCTGACCAGCAAGCCTGGCTCTTCGTTTTTTCCGGCACGTTCGTTGAGAGCGACCTGCCCCACGGCCGGATCCCGCGCACGTACCACACTGCATTCGTTGTGGTTCAGCAGGAGTCGGAGGCCCTGCCCGGCAGAGTTATCCCGGTGTCGAAACCATATGATCTCTCGCCTGCCGGCGTTGCCGTCGATGTCCCGAGCTCGGACGTTGCGGCCCTTGCGCGGGAGCTAAGTTGCCATAGCATCCATACCCTTGACTACGCGACCGCCTGTCCAACGCCGCCACTGCTGATCAGCGAGACACCGGTGCCTTGAGAGCGCGGCCCGTACACTTTTTCGAACCAACGCGACGGGACTGATGCGAACGAAGCGACCGCCGAAACGCGAACCCTACGTCCTCGCTGACGGCGAAGGCCGCGCCTACGTATGGCACGACGTGCTCTTCACCATGAAGGCCGCGGCGGCCGAGACTGGAGGGGCGTTCGCGTTGTGGGACGTCGTGACGCGCCCCGGCGAGGAGCCCCACCCGCATGTCCATGACCTGGAGGACGAGATCTTCTACGTCATCTCCGGTTCGATGACCGTCCGTTGCGGCCGCCGATCGTTCAGGGTCGACGACCACGCCTTCGTCTACATCCCGCGCGGCACGCGGCACACCTACAAGATCCACACCGAGGAGATCCGCATGATCGGCATCAGCGCGCCGTCGTCCTTCGGCGATCAGATCGAGCGCACCGGGCGCCGCGTCCGGCGACGGCCCGCTGGAACCGTGAGATCTCGCGCGCGGCGAACTTAGGCCCGTGTAGGGGCGGCCCCATGTGGCCGCCCTCCTCGTGCTGGCTCTAACGCGCGCGAACCCGATCGGGATTCTCCGCGTCTAGCGCCCACTTCAGCGGGTTCTCGATGATGTACTTCGTGATCGCCGCTAGCTCGCGTTCGTTGCGTATCACGCGCTAGGTGATAACCACGCTGCCACAACCGGCCGCCGAACCGCGGCCACCCGTGCGCGCCCACGCCGCGGATGTATTGGTTCGTCGTCATCGTTTTGAACCAGTCGATGATCCCCGGCAGAGAAGTATGAGTCTCGCCGTCGTCGTCGCGGATCCAGATGATGCCGTGGAGATGATTCGGCATGACGACGAAGTCGCCGAGGCCGGCGTTGCCGAATTTGGTCGGGAGTCGCCGCCAGCAATCGGCGATCGCGGCACCCGCGTGATTCAGCTGCATGTCGTCGTCGGTGATCTCGCCAAACAGCGTCAAACGGCGTTCGGTGCAGATGGTGACGAAGTACGCGCCAGGCGAGGAGTAGTCGTAAACGGGCAGGCGCAGCGATTTGCGTCGCCGAGTGGCGTCGTTCATGGGGCGGAATGTAGCGCAGATGGACGTCGATCGTGCTTCATACGACAAGGGCGGCCACCTGGGGCCGCCCCTACGCGACGAGTTTCGCGGCTCACGTCAGATCGCACCACTCTCCCGTAGCGCCGTGATCTCCTCCCACGTATACCCCGCCGAGAGCAGCACTTCCTCTGTGTGCGCGCCGAGCTCCGGGGCGGCGGGAGCGGCCGATGCCGGCGTCTCGCTGAACTTCCACGGGAAGCCGACGACCTGCGTCTCGCCGTTCGTGGGGTGGTCGACCGACATCACGTATTCGTTGGCCTGCGCCTGCTCGTCCGATAGCACGGATTCGTAGTCGAAGACGGGCGCGCAGATCATGTCGCTCGCTTCGAGCAGCTCCATCCATTCCGCCGTCGTCTTCCCGAGGAACTTGTCGTCGAGCAGTGCGTACAGCGCGTCGAGGTTCTGCACGCGCGCAAGGCCATTCGCGAAGCGCTCGTCGCGCTCCATCTCCGGCATGCCGAGCGCGGCGCAGAACGCCGGCCAGCGGTCGTCGCCGACGCCGCCCACCACCGCCCATCCGTCCGCCGTCTGGAAGGTGCGCCAGATCGTCGGCAGGTAGGCATGGCCGCGGCCGGAGCGGCGCCGCACGCGCCCCATGATGTACGTCTGCAGCTCCCACGCCTGCGACGCGATCGCGGTGCCGTACAACGACGTCTCGACCCTCTGCCCCACGCCGGTCTTCTCGCGCGCGTACAGCGCCGCGATGACCGCCATCGCGAAGTTCGTCGCCGCCATGTAGTCGGCGAGCGCGACCCCGGCCGGCAGCGGGCCGCCGTCCAGCTCGCCGGTCATCGACATCAGCCCGGAGCGCGCCTGCGCCGCGATGTCGAACGCCGGATGCGTGGCCTTCGGCCCCTTCGTGCCCCAGCCGGACGCGTGGCCGTAGATGATGCGCTCGTTGAGCGGGCGCACGTCGTCGTAGCCCAGGCCGAGCTTCTCCATCACGCCGGGGCGGAAGTTGTGCATCATCACGTCGAACTGCGGGATGAGCTTGCGCACGATCTCGCGGCCGGCGTCCGTCTTGAGGTTGACGGTGACGCTGCGCTTCCCGCGGCTGTGCGCGAGGTGGTACGCGCTGACCTGGTGCGGCCCGAGGCGATGGAGCACGCGGCCGAGGTCGCCGAAGCCGGGCGGCTCGACCTTGATGACATCGGCGCCCATGTCGGCCATGACGAGCGTGGCCTGCGGCCCCTGCTGGAAGATCGTGAAGTCGAGGACGCGGACGCCGTCGAGTGGTCCGGGCATGGTCGTGTGCTCCGCTGATGCTGGCGTGTGTCGAGAAGTGTAGCTGTGACGAAGCGGAGGTGGAGGATGGAGGTTGGAGCGGGTGAGTCGCCGCCTCGCTGCGCGAGGACGCGCGGACATCGTGACGCCGCTCGTCGCGGTTCTGGTCATCGGGCGAGCGCGGTAGGTGATGCCGATCCGTCGTCGCGGGGTCGATGGTGTTGCTGTGCGTCGCGGTGTAGCTGCTATCTCATCGCCGACAGGCGAGCAGCGATCAACTCGTAACAATGCCACTCTTCTTGTGACGGGAGGCGCGCCCTGTAGCGGTAGAGGAGGCGACTCGTCGGGTGTGAGGAGAGTAGAGGTGCCTCCTCGAGCTCAGTCTTCAGGAGCCACAACTCGCCGGGGGGCCGGTATTCGAGCTGCAGCGGCAAAACGTGCGGCGCAAGAACCGCCTCTCGGATAGTGGGGTCGTTGGCAAGTTGACTCATGATGCCGACGCCGCCATCGTCTCCCGACCACTTTGCGTACTTGATTGATCCGAAGAAGAACCGTCGAATTGGCTTAGCCCGAATGCGGACACGTGACGAGTTCTGAGGGCCGTTGATGCCGTAATCCAGGCGGTGGTAGGAACTGCCCTCATGTGAACCCGTGCGAGAAACATTTATCCATTTGATCGGGCTCCCCGCTATGTCAATAAGCCCCAACAATGAACGAAAGGGTCCCGCTCCCGACCCTTCTTCAGGGCGGCCGCGCTCGGCAAGGCGCGCATCGACGCCCATCGCCGCCAGCTGGTCGCAGATGAGGTCTCGCGTGTTGTCGCGCCACGCTTCGTGCAGTTTCTGAAAATTCATCACGACAGCTTGGCGGCAACTTGGTCGTGCGCCGCCCCCGTCGAGACGATGTTACACCTGCAAGGCATTCCGCGTCGACGAAATCGCGCGGTTATCCGCGTTCTCAGAATCACTCCGGAGAGTGCGGTGGTAGAAACTATTCGCGGCTAAGAGTAAGCACAGCCGCCGGGGGACGGCGTTGCTGTCCTTCTCGGTGTAGCTGCTATCTCATCGCCGACAGGCGGGCAGCGATCAACTCACAGCATCTCCAAGCCTCTACTGACGGAACAGGACGATCGGGCAGAGTACTCAGGAGCCACAACTCGCCGGGGGGGCGGTATTCGACTTGCAGCGGCAAAACGTCCGCCGCGAGCACCGCGCTCTGGATAGCCGGATCGGTGGAGAGTCGACTAATGAGGCCGGTACCGCCATCGTCTCCCGCCCACTTTACGTACTCGATTGGTCCCCAATCTCGAATTGCCTTAGCCCGAATACGGACACGTGACGAGTTTTGAGGACCGTTGGTTCCGTAAACCAGGTGGTAGTCGGACCTGTGCATAATAAAGGCGCGAACATTTATCCATTTGATTGGGCTCCCCTCGATGTCGATGAGCCCCAATGAATGTCCGCGCCCTATCGTGACTGGGCTCCCCAACCGTTCTTCAGGGCGGCCGCGCTCGGCAAGGCGCGCATCGACGCCCATCGCCGCCAGCTGGTCGCAGATGAGGTCTCGCGTCTTGTCACGCCACGCTTCGTGCAGTTTCTGAAAATTCATCACGACATCTTGGCGGCCAACTTGGTTCGTGCTCGGCCCCCGTCGAGACGATTCTAACCTGCAAGGCATTGCCCGTCGACGAAATCACGCCACCAGCCGCGTTCTCAGAATCACTCCGGGGAGTGCGGTAGTAGAAACTATTAGCGGCTCAGAGTGAGCGCAGCGCGCCGGTCCCAGTCGCGCCGGCAATGTCGCACGCGCTCGTTTCCGTCCACAAGTGACATCCGCCGCTCGGACTTCCGTCGCCGCATCCGACATCGTCGTCCGCGAATCGGCAGCCAGGAGCAGCGACGATAGATGTGGGCTGAGCCGCTGACGGCGGTCATCCGCGACTTCGATGACCAAATGTACGGCGTGGCGGTGCTCGCCGGCGACGGGACGCTGTGCGCGCACGTGCGCGTCGCGTACAGCGCCGAGATCTCGACCGGATGCTTCGGTGTGATGGTCATCGACGATCCGTCGGGCGCGCCGAGGCAGCGGCGGCGGGCGATGGTGCTGCTGGTGCGCGAGGCGCTCCGGCACGCGCAGCAGGCGCTCGGACTCCAGCACGCCTTCACCGAAGCGCCGCGCCGCCTCCAGCCGTTCGCCGCGCGCATGTTCGGCATCGACGGCGACGACGTGACCGCCGGCCGGGGCGACGCCATCGTCTTCCGTCGGCACCTCGCGGACGTGCGCACCAACGTCCTCGCGATCAGCGACGCCGACGGCAACGACGGCGCGCCGCCGGAGACGGCGTGATGGCGATCGCGACGTTCCCGCTGTTCGGCGGCGGCTGCATCGACGGGAAGACGCCGAACGGCACGTTCCCCGGGCTGTACACCTGCGGCATCAGCTATCTCGGCGCGCAGAAGGACCAGCAGCGGCGCCTGCTGCTCGGCTTCAACGTCTTCGCGCCGTCGCTCGAGGGCGTGGCCTTCGACGCCGGCACGCAGGTCAACTCCGCCGAGCTGCTGCAGAACATCGAGACGCTGATGCTGCCGTCGTTCACGGAGAAGCTCGACCGGGTGACGCGCGCGGACTGGGACTATCTGACCGCGACGTGGAACCAGTACAAGGCCGGCTCGAACTGGACGTCGATCGGCGGCGACGTCGATGCCGTGACGCCGGGCGAGCTGAGCTACGCGTCGCCGGGCGGCTACGGCGACTTCGCGATCGCGGGGCTCGGGCCGTACGTCTCGGACGCGATCGCGAACCGCGGCGGGCTGGTGCTGCTGCGGACGAACCACGCGACGGAGAACAGCGGCATCACGCAGTTCCACACCTGCGCGACGAGCGCATCCGGCCGGCCGCGCCTGCGCGTGGACTATCGGTCGTCCGCGCTGATCGCCGTGGATGATCCGCATCCGCAGATGCGGGCGCCGGCGCGCGCGGCGAGTGCCGCGGCGGGGGAGAGGGCGACGGGTGCGGCGACGCCGGCGCCTTCGCAGCGCGTTCCGAAGTTAGCCGGCTAAAGCAGCGCACAACTCGTAGAGCCCGAGCACCAGTGCAACGCTCGCGAAGACGCGCAGAGCGATCACGATTTGGCGTTCATTCCAGATCGGGTCGAGCCGAGGATTCCTATTCGGGCGAAGGGCGTGCGTTGCCAAGTCTTTCGCCATGGAGGCCGCCTGGCGCCGGCTGACAAGCCACGTGCTGGCGCCACAAAAGAGAAGGATCAACGCCAGTGTCAAGTTTCCGCTCATGTGACCCCCACAGCCGATGTTCGGCTCAGTCGTGCCCTGAGAGAGTTATCGACCTGGGAAATGGCGCGACGTAGCTAGTGGCCGTCGACTGGCCTCTTCGCACAATCCGCGCTAGGCGATAGGGACTGTGCCATCGCGCGCTTCGAGTTCCGGCGGCGCGGCTGAGATAGTCGGCTCGGCAACGCAATTACGAATCCGGCCCAGTACGGACAGCGCCACTCCGGAGAAGAGGACATGACCACAATCACAACCGTCCGCGGGCTCGTCCGGAAAGACCTGCACGACGAGGACTCCAGCAACTATCGCTGGACCGATGCGGTGCTCGACCGGCACATCGGGCGGGCGGTGAACGAGTACAGCGTCGCCGCGCCGCTCGAGCAGAAGAGCACGCTGACGACGACCGCCGGCTCGCGCGACCTGTCGATCGCGTCGCTGGCGAACCTCATCGACATCGAGGCGGTGGAGTGGCCGGTGGGCGAGTTTCCGCCGGCGCGCGTGGCGTGGTCGCAGTGGCAGACGACGGTCACGCTCGACACCGTGAATGCGCCGTCGGCCGCGGAGAACGTCTACGTCTACTGGCTGAAGATGCACACGCTCGACGGATCGTCGAGCACGCTGCCGGTCGCGCACGAAGAGCTGATCATCGAAGGCGCGGCGGGGTACGCGGCGCTCGACTGGACGTCGTTCGCGACGAACCGCCTGAACACCGGCGGCGACGACGTTTGGGGCCGCTACAAGGCCTTCGCGGACGAGCGGCTGCGCCAGTTCCACGCGGATCTCGCGCGCCTCGGCCGCGCGAACGCCGTGCGCCAGCGCCGGCTGTATTCGCCGCAGGACGCGCCGTCCGTGTTCGAGCAGTCGCGGGTGAAGTATTGAGCTGAGCGGCCCGCGGTCAGCCGCTCCTAACAGCCAGCACGATCGCGACGATGATCCAAGGCACAGTCACCGCGACAAACGTCCCGATCAGGCGATCCCGGCGCGTTAAAGCCGAACCGAATGCGAACTGAAGTGGAATTGCGAACACACTGAAAAGGACGCCCAGCATCGCGCCCTGCAATATCCGGCCTCGCCGGGTCTGCCACTCGCCGGGACGCGCCCGAAGAAGATTCGTCACTCAGAAGTATCGGACCGAACTGCCGCGAATTTGAGTGAGACCTAACAATGCGCGCCATCCCCGCTGACCTCCTCGCCGCACAGAAGTCCGCGTCCGCGGAGCCGTTCGTCGACGTCGTCGCGTCGAACGAAGTCGCCGGCGTGCGGCGGCTGGACTTCGTGCAGCTCAACGCGACGTCGAACCCGATCGCCAAGCACGACGTCGCCGTGGCGGGCGATGGCTCCGTCACGCGCGTGCGCATCGATGCCGGCGCGGTGAAGCAGGACCGCGCGACCGATCCCGGTGCGACCGGGCCGTGGAACACCTGGAACAACCTCGCGACGGGCATGGGCGCGAACGTCGCGTGCGCGGCGAAGGGCTCGCGCGTGATCGTCGTCTACACCGACGCCGCTGGCACCGGCATCAAGATGCGCGAGAGCACAGACAACGGCGCGACCTACGCCGCCGAGATCGCGGTGGTGGTCGCCGCGGCGACGGTGACGGACCTGGCCGTCGCGTACAAGAGCAGCACCGGCGACCACGCGATCGTCTTCGGCACCGCAGCCGCGCTGAACATCATCAAGCGGACGTCCGGCGCGTACGGCTCCGTCTCGACGCACGGCACAACGTTCAGCAGCGTCAACGGCGTCGCCGCGGCGTACGGCGTGGACTACAGCATCGTGGCGACCGGCGTCGAGGCGACGACGCTGAAGCCTTCGCTCTGGACGACGACGTACGGCGACGGCGGCGACGTCGCGGCGAACACCTGGGGCGCGCTCTTCGTGCAGCAGCAGGCGGAGTCCGACGCATCGGTCACGTACCAGGCGCCATCGCTCGTCTTCACCGATTGCTGGCGCGCGACCTTCGTCGAGGTCGATGCGTTCACCGGCGGCGCGACGCGTACGTATCGCTTCAACCTGCACCCGTCGCTCGGATGGACCGCCGGCGCGTACACATGGCGCACGCCTTCGCCGGTGAACTACGGGCAGGCGCAGGGCCTCGCGATCGCGGCCGACGCCGGCGCGGGCGGCTACGTCTACGAGCACGCGCCCGACCTGGTGCAGCGCGCGCCGAAGAGCGCCGTCACGCAGAGCCTGGCCGCGAGCGTGCTGGCGGTTGAGATCTTCGAGAGCGCGGGCGAGCTGCGCGGGCACATCGACCTCGACAACACGGGCGGCGCGTTCGCGAGCGCGGGCATCGCCGAGGACGGGCCGCCGGCGCCGCTGCGCATCGGCAACCTGGTCGCGGTGAGCTGGGGCTACAACACGGCGAGCGGGCGGCTGGCGTCGCGGATGGCGGACCTGTGGATCGCCGGCTACGAGTATCACCGCACCGGCGGCGCGAGCGTGCTGCGCCTGCGCGTCGAGGGCGGATGGGCGCTGCTCGCGCGCAGCCGGCAGCGGACCTCGATCGTGCACGCGGCCGCGGCGGACAGCTACTTCACGATCCTGTTCCGCATCTTCGCGCGGGCGGGGCTGGCGCTTTCGAGCAGCGCGGCCAGCTCGCGGCTGTCGTCGGTGAAGCCGGCGTTCACCGTGCACCCGCAGACGTCCGGGCTGGAGGCGGCGCGGCAGGCGCTGGCGTTCGTCGCGGACCGCATCCGCATGACGCAGTCGGCGGGCGCGACGATCACGGAGCCGCTTGCATCGGCGACGACGAACTACACCTTCGGCACGGCCCACCCGCTGCGCGACGCGCGCATCGCGACGGAAGCGCCGCCGGCGAGCGAGGCGCACGCGTTCGGCGCCGGCGCGTTCGGCGAGGCGATCGACTACGCCAGCGCGCAGGTGTACGCCGGCAGCCGCGAGCAGCAGCGCGACGTGACATCGACCACCGGCGCGCAGGCCGCGGCAACGGCGGCGGCGCACCTGCGCCAGCGCCAGCTCGATGTCGACGCCGCACGCTCGTCGCACCGCCGTCATGCGGCCTCGAGCCGCTCGACGTCGTCGATATCAGCGACCCGCTGATCGCGCCGTCGGCGGCGAAGCGCCGGGTGGCGTCGATCGCGTGGCGGTATGACGCGCGCCGCGGGATGTACGAGCAGCGGATTGGGCTGAGCGCAATGTGATCGAACTATGCTGTTTGCCGTTTGCTGTTTGCTGTCGCCCGTTCCTGGAGGACCCCATGACCACGACCGACCCCGCCGCCGTACAACGCGCGGAAACGCGCCCCGGCATCCTCAAGTCGTTCGACAACGTGAACTGGCTGGCGACGGTGCAGCTCACCGGCTCGCTGCAGCAGTGGGTGACGAAGCTGCCGGTCGCGCGGAACATCGCCGCGGCGGAGATGACGGCGGGGCGGAAGGTGGCGGTGCTGCTGTTCGATCCGGCGAATCACACCGATGCGGTGGTGGTGGCGGTGTGGGTGTGAGGGGATGGATGGTGGAGGATCGAAGATGGACGCAACCCGTCGGGATGGCGTAGGGCTCGCGTCGGGCGCAACCTAATAGCCTGAGCGAAGATCACTGCATGACCTGCAGTCGACACAGTCGCAGGCTGCTCATCATCTCGATGACTGCCGTGGGGGCGATCGTGGCAGCCGCGATCGTTGGAGCAGCGCTCGCCCAGGAAGGACCGCGGAAGCCGCGGGTGAACTCTCCAATCCCTCCTGAGGATCGGACCGGGCTAGCGCCTGCTAAGCAGTCCGTGCTCGCGACGCTCGACGCTGAACAGACCTCCGCTTGGCAATCTCCTCACGCCGCGGTACCGAAGGATGCACTAACTCCACGTCCCCTCAACACGCAGCCGCCGGTTACGCCCGGCATCTTGAACAAGGTGAATTCGTTCGGCACATACAGCATCGCAAATGCCTGGCAGGGCATGGTCAACGGGGAACGCGTCCTCGTGAACGTGGGGACGCACTTGATCAACGGGAAGGGCACTGGTGAAGGGGTCGTCATCATGGTCACGTACGACGAGTTCGGCCGGACCACTGCTCATGGCGGCACATATCTTGCGGCGGATAATAACGGTGGGCTTCGCATCCGGAGCGTCGACGGTACGGTTCTCACTCTTGCGAGATCGAACGGTGACCTATTCACGTTTGACCTGCTGACCCGCGAGTTGAAGCCAGCCACGGGTGCGACGGCAGCGCCAGGAGCCGCGGCAGGGGGTACGCCGCTCCCGGTCGGGACCGGCGTAGCCTCGCCGTAGTAGCTCGTACTCCCGCCCTCGGTTGCGTGTGATAATCGAGACGTCGCTCCGTTCAGGCGACGTGCGAAGATGCACCACTACCACTGCCTCACGACGCGCCTTGGCCCGAAGACGTTCGCCTGGGGCGAGCGGACGTACCTGCTCGGCGTGATCAACGTGTCGCCGGAGTCGTTCTCCGGCGACGGGCTCGCCGACGCCGGGGCGGCCGTCGAGCGCGCGCACCAGCTCGTCGCGGAGGGCGCCGATATGCTCGACGTCGGCGGGCAGTCCACCCGCCCGGGCCCGCGCGGCACCGACGAGGGCTTCGACGAGATCCCGCCGGACGAGGAGGTCCGCCGGGTCGTGCCGGTGATCGAGCGCCTGCGCGCCGAGCTGCCGGACGTGCCGGTGAGCGTCGACACCTACAAGCGCGAGGTGGCGGAGCGGGCGCTCGCGGCGGGCGCTCACGCGGTCAACGACATCTGGGGCTTCCGGCGAGACCCGTCGCTGGCGCGGATCGCGGCGGATGCGGGCGCGGCGGCCATCGTCATGCATAACCAGCGCGGCCGCCACGCGGACCACGTCATGGCGGCGATCATCGAAGGGCTGCGGGAGTCGCTGCGGATCGCGGCGGAGGCGGGGGTGCCGGAGGGGCGGGTCATCGTCGATCCGGGGTTCGGCTTCGGATGGAGCCCGCCGCACAACATCGAGATGCTGCGCCGGCTGCGCGAGCTCGAGGTCCTGCGCATGCCGGTGATGATCGGCACCTCGCGTAAGTCCACGATCGGCGCGGTGCTGGGCGGCGCGCCGGTCGAGGAGCGGCTCATCGGCACCGCCGCGAGCGTCGCGCTGGCGATCGCGAACGGCGCGGACATCGTGCGGGTGCATGATGTCGCGGCGATGCGGCAAGCCGCCGCAATCGCCGATGCGGTGGTCCGGGGTTGGAGTTAGTCAGTTGTTCAGTTATTCAGTGCGTCAAATCTGACAAACTGAAAAACTGAGACACTGACAAACTCGATGCGATCCATCTTCCTCGCCCTCGGCGCAAACCTCGGCGACCGCGAGCACAACCTCCGCGAGGCGCTCCGCATGCTCGAGCCGCAGTGCCACGTCGTTGCCGTCTCGTCGCTCTACCGCTCCGATGCCGTCGTCCTCGAAGGTCAGCCGCCCGGCCCCGACTACCTCAACGCCGCGTGCGAGATCGAGACGCAGTTCTCCCCCCACGACCTCCTCGCGCACGTGAAGTCGATCGAGCGCGCGCTCGGGCGCCAGCCTGCGCCTCGATGGTCCGCACGGCCGATCGACATCGACATCCTGCTGTACGGCGATCAGATCGTCGAGATGGAGGATCTGCGTGTGCCGCATCCGTTGATGACGGAGCGGGCCTTCGTGCTGCTGCCGCTGTCGGAGATCGCGGGCGGGGTGGTGGTGCCCGGGGTGGGGCGGACGGTGCGAGAGTTGGCGGCGGCGTGCGATCGGGCGGGAGTAGAGGTGGTGGGCCGGTGGCATCGAGAGGCTGACGCGTGGGCGACTAGAAGGTGACCGGTCGCGTCAGCGCTTGTGGCCGAGAGCGCGCATGAACTCTTCTCTTGTGACGTTGCCGGTCTTCAGAATGCCGTCGAGCGTACCGCGCGGAACGGGATTCTGTCCTAGCACCACGACAATGACATCGTTCGTGCCATCAGCGCGCGGTCGGTGCATCGAGAGATGGCTGCCGCCTCTCGACGGCCCGTCTTCAAAGCCGAGACGTCGCAGCGCGGACAACGCTTGGTTGCTCGATACGAGATGGAGTCGTTGCGGTTTGCCACTCCCTCGCGACCTCTTCGGCGTCACGCAACCATTGGCAGCGGCATCACCACCGTAGCGGCGAAGGAATTGGGAGGTAGCGGATCCGACTCGACTCGTACGAGCCGCGGCTTCGTCCTGAGAATCTCGATGCCCTTCTCCGCGAAGATGCGCTCGCGTTCCCCGAGGCGCTCGATGGCGTCGAGATACGTGGCCACCGCATCCTTCAGCGCATCGATGGCGGACAGCGCCGTATCGCCGCAGCTCGTTACGCCCAGCTCACGGCATCGCGACACAAACGCCTTGTCCTCGGGATAGGCCTCGAGCGTAAGCGTGATGTAGCCGCGACTCGCCATGGTTCGGCGCTCCTCCAATACGCTCGAATCATATCCGGCGGGTGCGGGTGGCCAACAACGTGTCGTTGACACAGCCGCCCCGCTTCGATGCAATAGGCCTCGCCGGCCCATCGCGACATCGATAAAGGAGCGCACGTGGAGATCGACCCGGCGCAGCTCGGGACGCTGGACCTTGACGACATGTGGGTGCCCTACCTCGACATGCACGACGCCGACTTCATCCCTTCCGAGGTGAAGATGGTGAACGACGAGTACGCCTTCAAGCAGAGCTTCAACATCTTCGGCCACGGCGCCGTCATGCCCCAGGCCATCCGCCAATTCCGCGCCGAGGGCAAGAAGCCCATCGTCATCGAGCGCGACAACCGTTACTACGTCTACGTGACGCCGCCCTGATCCTCACGATGCCTCCGAAGAAGAAGATCAACGAGCCGCATGTGAAGCTGTACGAGGCCGACTGCCCCGCGTGTGGCCGCCACTACGAGGGCAACTTCCCGATGTGGGTGCGCATCGGCAACTTCCCGTGCATCTGCGGCGCCACCGTGCCCGCGCCCGTCGGCCAGGGCGGCCAGTGGGACTACCGATACGAGGATTAGGCCGCGAGTTCGCGTTCACAGTCGGCGGTTCAGCGTAGATGGGCCGAAGAACCGCGAACCGTAAACTGTGAACCGTGAACTACAAAGTCCGCGTCGAGCGCAACCGCCTGAAGTTCGCTGCCGCCCACTTCGCCACGTTCGAGGGCAAGTGCGAACCGCTGCACGGCCACAACTACGCCGTCAGCATCGAGGTCGCCGGCACGCTGACCGACGATTCGTGGGTGGTGGATTTCTCCGCGCTGAAGCGCATCGGCCGCGAGATCTGCGACGAGCTGGACCACAAGTTCCTGTTGCAGCGCGACAGCCGCGCCCTCGAGATCGATGAAGGCATGAGCAACTGGAAGGTCCGCTTCCTCGAGCGCGGCTTCGTCTTCCCGAAGGCCGATGTCATCGCCCTCCCCATCGACAACACGACCGCCGAGCGCCTCGCCGAATGGTTCGCCGCTCGCGTTGTGGAGGCGCTGCGGGCGCGCGGCGCCACCAACATCACGTCGGTCGAAGTGGGGGTGGAGGAGGCGCCCGGGCAGGCGGCGATTGTGCGGGTGGTCTTGGAGTAGGATTAGCCGCCAGCCAGATATCCTAGTATTCAGCAATAACCCATGCCATTGCCGTTCGAGCCGTTCGAGTTCGCGCTAAACCACACGTATGGCCATAGGCTGAGGGTCGGTGCCTGCGTTACACCATCCGATGCGTACTCGTTCTCGCGTAAATGGGATCTACGGATCACGGGCGAACACACTGGCGTCCTCGTTTACCCCAATGGCTCGGAAGAGCAACTTGACGAATTGCAGTCGCGCCGCGACGGCGTAGAAACCCTCAGGCGCCTCGCTGCGGAGGAGGAGGACGACTCGGTTCGTGGCACCATGATGAGTACCGCCGAGCAGCTAGAAGCTCTGCCGGACCCTAACGACTTAGAAGGTGCATGCTTCCTGCTCGCGTCGGCGTTGTCGGAGATCGAGTTCGCCCGAAGCGACGATCAGCATCTCTGTATCGACCTGTCCTTCTTATTCGCGGATCATGCGCCCGACTACGTGATTGCGACTCTCTGCGACTCGGTCTCGAACACGGCACCCCCGTCGGACGAAGTCGTCAAGGCGCTAGGGCAACCCGAGCGAACACACGTCACCCTTACCCTCTTTCTTGAAGACGAGGCAGCGGCCGGGAACCTTCGCACCGCGGTCGCCCGGCGGAAGTACCCGGCAATGACGTATCTGCTGTCCGGTGGGGAGCCGAGTGACCGGCTCGTCGAGCAGTCGCGTGCATTGGAGTCCGCAATCCGGAAGGTCGAGCAACAATGGCCATCACTCGCGGATTCCGTGCTCGCCTTGCACGATCGCCTCGACAACGTCGTCGATCTGGAACTGGATATTCGATCCCATCAGGAGATGACAGCACAGCTTCTAACCGAGCCCGGCGAGCGACGAGTCGAGTCTGCGAGGAGGCTACTATTAGCCGCTGTTCCAGCTTGGGACATTCTCGAGGAAGCGACCAGGCACGATGTGTTGCAAGGCGAACTCCGATATCGCTCCATCGTTGCGGGTGAGGATGAACCAGGGACAGCTCCACAATCCGCTGTTTCGTTCGGCCGAGCCGTGGAACGAGAAAGAAGTCGTCTGGATCGACCCACTCTGCACGGTGGCGATCAATTGCGCAGATTCATGGAACTTCGAGATAAGGCTGATCACCCGAACACGTTCACGTTGCTTGATCTGGAGCGGATGCGCTCAATTCTCCTCGGACTCGGCGTGGCGTCTCCTGGTGGCTTACTCTACGAGCTCGCTGGTATCGCTCGGCGTCGTCTCGATCGATCAGGGCGAACCGCCGACCGTGACTAACCGCTGATCGAGCGGTGGCCGCTAATTCTTCGATGTCCCCGGCACGCCCAGCGCCACGTTCACCCGCACGAACACCGCGATGTCCTGGCTCACGCCGCTCCCGCCCAGCGCGTTGAAGTGCACGATTGCCGCGTCGCTACCGGTAACCGCGCGCGGATCGACCGATATCGTCAGCGTCGCGTCGCGATCGCACGGCGATCCGGGATTGCAGGGCACGTCATCGCCGACGGCAACGCCCGCCTGCTGCGACAGCGTCACCCACGGCTTGTTAGCCGTCGCGCTCCACGCCGCCACGCCTGATCCGCTGTTCGAGATCGTCACCGTCGCCGGCGTCGCCGACTGTCCAGGCCGAACGTTCACCAGCACGATCCCACGGTCCACCGCGATGTTCGGATACGCGAACACCCCGATCCGGAACAGCCCGGGAGGCGGCGGCGTCGGATCGTTGTGCTGCGGCTTCGGCGTCGGGATATCCATGCTGCTGTAGGGGTACTGGAAGTTCTTCAGATCCAGCGGCTTCCGCCAGTACGGATTGTTGAGGTCCGGCAGCGTCGCCGGCGCCGGCGTCCACAACTGCGAGCCCAGGACCATCGGAGGATGCGCGGCGCACCCGTACACCATCTCCTGGTACGGATACAGGCTGCGGTTGTGTCCGAGCCCGTCGCTCGCCGGCCCGCAGCTGTATGGCGTGCGCGGCCACGAGCCGTACACCGGGTCGAGCGGATGGTTGCTTCGGTTCGCGCCCGGTCCGGTGAAGCCGTTGTAGCTCCATATCGCGTAGTACCAGTTCTCGATCACGTGCGGGTCGCTGTTCGTGTCCACGCCGACGATCGGCCGGTCCGAAGGCGCCGCGTTCCACTTGTCGATCAGGATCGCCGCCCCCCGCCCAATGTTGTAGGCGAAGTGCGTCGCGACGAGCGCCTGCTGCTGCGTCGGCTGGTTGCCTTCTCCGAGCGGCACCGTCATCCCGCTCGTGACCTGCGTGATCCCGAAGCCGCAGTCGAACGCCACGAGCGCTGGCCCGATGGCGCCATACGGAAGTCCGGGCGCGCCCTGCGTCATCGAGCTTTCGATCCAGCTGATCGCCTTCAACAGCGTCGGCGGCACGTACACCTGCGACGAACTGCTGCGGTTCGCTCGCGTCCCTGTCTCGATCGAAGGCTGCGAGAAGAAGTTGTCGCCGTGGAAGAGCTGGTCGTACCCGGCCAGGTCCATCGCCGCCATGTACAGCCGGCGATCCTGCGTCGTCTCGTACGTCGTCGGCGCCTGGTTGAACGCGCACGCCTTCGCCTGCGGCGCCCGCTGGCACGCCGATACCATCGCCGCCAGCATCGCGCACACCGCTCCGATCCGAAGCGTCCGGCTCCGCATGATCGCCCTGGCCCGCGAATTCCGACGTGGCATCGAGTTCCGTTCTGCTCCCGTCAGGCTCCCCTTCCCTTTAGGGAATGGGGCGGGGGTTAGGTCTTCGGCGCGTCGCCGCTCCCCCATGCTCTGCTGCGACACTCTCGACCGGAACCCGCGAAGCATCCCTGCAAACCTCATCACTGCACCCACCCCACGATCAGCACATCCGCGATGTCCGACACGCGCGCGCGCCCGCCGGCCGCGTCCACCAGCTCGAGGTGGCTCTCCTGCACGTCGCCCGGTGTGCCCTTCATCGCGCGCACCGCGAGCGCTGAACCGTCCGGCGACCATGACAGCGGCAGATCCACGGTGTCGCTGTTGTCCGTCAGCGTCGAAGGCGCGCCCGACGCCTGGACGTCGACCGCATCCCCGCCGCCGTATGGCTTCAGAGACGCAACCGTCAGGTCGCCGCCCTTCCACGCCGGGCTCAGTTGCCCGTGGATCTGCTCGTCCAGCGAAGCGTCAGCCGCCACGAGATCCGCGATGTCGCCCGTCGCGATATCGAGCGTCTTCGTCGCCGGCGCGCCGCTGTCCTGTGCGACGGTAAACGCCAGCTTCGAGCCGTCCGGCGACAGCTTCCAGTCGCGTGCGATCTGGTCGCTCAGGTGCGCCACCTTCGTCTCGTTCGACCCGTCGGGCGCGACGCTGTAGAGATCGGTGCCTTCGCTCTTCAGCGTCGCGAAGTACAGCACCGATCCGTCCGGCGAGAACGCGATCGGGAACGTCGAAGCGGTGTGCCACGTGGTGATCGTCGATCGCGATCCGTCGAGCCCGAGCAGGATGAGGTCGAACGCCCCGGGCGTGTTGTCGTCGCCCGGTGTGTTCTTCCGCACGACGATCGACTTGCTGTCCGGCGACCACACCGGCGGGATCAGCAGATCGACGTCGTCACTCAGCACCGTCTCGTTCGCGTCGATATCGACCACAGCGGCGTGCGCCGATCCCGAGGACGACGGCCGCTTCTCCGACGACGGTAGGCCGGTATATGCGATGGCTTTCCCGTCCGGCGACAACACCGGGAACACGCCATATCCCGGCGCGTGGTCAATCGTCGCGATCGTCGTGTGCTGCGTGACGTCGTTCGGATCGACGGCGACGATCGTGTCCGCGTCGTCGCTGAACTCGGTGATGACCAGCCGCTGGCCCTGGCCCTGCAGCCGCTCGAACGCCGAGGCTTCGTGCGCGCCGGAGAGCTGGTCGAACGCGAGATACGCGCCGCCCGCCATCGCTGCGATGATGAACACGCCGCCGGCCACGGCGGCCCTGGTGACTGGCGTCAGTACGCGGACGATTCGCATAGGCTGTCGTCTCCCTCCCTGGAGGCTTCTCCACGACGGCGCCGGTGTTACCGCCGCGGCGCGCCGCGAAGTGCGATTCGCAAGCCTATATTCGTTCGCGCCGGCTCCCGCCTCGGACCGGCACTATGGCCTCTGTTCCGCCGAGCCCGCCTTCTCCTCCGCAGGCTCGAACCATGCGTGTTTGACGTGACGGTACACGTAGAACGCGACCGCCACGACGATGATGATCGCGATCGGATAGTCGAACGGCCGCATCGCCGTCCGGATATCCTCCCAGTTCGACCCGAGCGTGTACCCGCCGTACGCGAGCGCTGTAGACCAGATGAACGCGCCCGCGAAGCTGTAGATGATGAACTGCGCGATCGGCATCCGCGCGATCCCCGCGGGCACGCTGATGAACGTCCGCACGACCGGCAGCAGCCGCGAGAAGAACGTAGCCCAGTTCCCCCACCGCGCGAAGAACCGGTCCGCGATGTCGAGGTCGTGCTTCGATACCAGAATGTACTTGCCGTACTTCTCGACCGCGGGCCGTCCGCCGAGCAGACCCGCGTAATACGCTATCAGCGATCCGATCACATTGCCGATCGCGCCAAACACGCCGGCCAGCAGCACCCACTCGAAGCCACGCCCCTTCGCCTCGATGAGCTTCCACCCCGCGAGCGGCATGATCAGCTCGGACGGCAGCGGCACGGCAGCGGACTCGATCGCCATCATGAAGATGACGCCGGGCCACCCGATCGCGTTGTAGACACCGGTGATGAAATCGAGGAGCGAGTTCTCGAGGCCGTGTAGCGTGAATCACCGCCCACCGCTGCGCTGCGCCGGGAGCAGCGCGAGTGCAGAATCGCGCCCACCGCGCGACCCGCGGAGTCTAGGCAGTGCCCGATCAGCCTGTCAAGCAGGAAGAACCCTGATGGTAAGGGCGGGAAGTTGGTGTCTGGTTCCTACATCCCGGGCATCGGCAGACACTCCAACACTTCGATCGCCGACTTCCCCGGCGACATGAAGTGCGGATGGTCCTTCAGTAGGGCCTTCAGCGAGTCCATCGTCTCCGACTGCATGATCGAGTAGCCGGTGACTTCGAGCCCGCCGTTCGCCGCGCCTCCGGACTTCGAGATCGTCTGCTCGTGCCCGAGCGGCGCACCCATATCAACGATTGCCCCGCCGGCTTTCCCCGCCCAGGCCATCCACGCGTCCATGCCGGCCTTCGCCTGCTCCGGCGGGACGTTCATCATCGCGTGGACCGGCTGGTCCGACTTGTACAGAACGATGAACCTCTTCATGCGCCTCACGCTCCTTTCGTTAGCGATCGTAGCGAGACGAGATCGATCTCGCGTACCGATCTCCGACGTCAAATCCGCCACGTGAGTTCTCTCTCATGTAAGCGCTCTCTAATGATGCGATGTCGCCCCGACAATCCAGTGGCACTCCGCATGGCTTGCCCTTCCTTAGACTCCCGAGCAGCGCAAGAAGGCGTACGCGCGGTTACGGTTTTGACATCCGGTAGCCCGCGGCCGTGCGCGAAGCGAAGCCGGACGTTACGTGCGGGAATCACATTTCCGGCATCAGACATCTTGCACTGCATATCGTTATGCGCCTTTGCAGTCACTCCGCCGTAAACGCTTGTCACGTTGTCACGAAAATGCAACGCATTTTCTCGCACGCGCGATCCGATGCATGAACATCGTTTGATAGCGTCAGTTCACAACGACCTCGCCGCTGGCGGCGTGTTTTGCGCTTGCTTGTTTCGCATTGAAGGAGTCCGGTATGCGCGCGCAGTTGGGGCGGACGAGGCTCGTGGCGGCGTTCGTTGTTGGGGTGATCGTCGCGGGCGCGGGCATGTACTGGCAGTTCTCGAGTGGTCAGGCCGCCTCCGACGAGATCACCATGAGCAGCGCGGCCGCCGGATCGAGCGTGCCGTCCGGCGCGCAGTTCTCGATCGACTTCGCCATCACGGCGTCGTCCCGGAACTACAACGGCATCCAGTGGGAGATCGCGTACTCCCCGAACATCACCTTCGTCTCCGCCACCTACACGTGCACCGGCCCGAACCCGCCGAACATCAACTTCCCGAGCGAGTCGGAGACCCAGCCCGCCGAAGCGGCGCCTGATCCGGGAAATCCCGTCCCGAACTACACGATGCTCGGCGGCGGCGCGAATTGCGCGAGCCTGAGCGGCAGCTTCGCCGGCCACATGCAGTTGGGGCACTTCGTGCAGGTGACGCTGCAATGCAACGCCAACGGCCCAGTGTCCGTCGTGCTCGTCGGCCCGGATCGCGACCCGCTCTACGGCACGACCCTGGTCGCCCGCGACACGTCCTTCATCCCGACGACGCTCCAGCCCCACCAGTCCACGGCCTTCCCGGCCGACGCGGCCTTCGACTCCTTCTGCGGCACCGTGCCATCGGTCACGCCGACGCCAACGAAGACCGCGACCGCCACAAGCACGTTCACGCCGACGCGCACACCCACGCGTACCGCGACGTTCACGCCGACCGTGACGAATACGCCGACCCCCGGCGCATCATCGACCCCGACGCCGACGAACACCGCGACTAACACCGCGACCGTGACGAACACGCCGACGGTGACCAACACGCCAACGATCACGCCGACGCCGACGGTAGGCCTCCCATGCCTGCCGCCGCTCTGCACGCCTACGCCTACGCCCTCGCCAACCTTTACCAATACGCCGACGTTCACGAACACGCCGACAAACACCGCCACGAACACGCCGACGGCCACGTTCACCCCTACCGGTCCGATCGACACGGACGGGGATGGCTGCCCGGATATGCGCGAGACTGGGCTTGACCACCGCACCGGCGGACAGCGAAGCCCTACCGACCCGTGGGACTTCTACGACGTGCCGGTGCCCGTGCTGCGGCCGCAGGACACAACAGGAACGCGTGACCACGTCATCAGCATTGCCGACGTGATCGCGGTGATCGCCTACATCGGCACCAACACGGCGAACCCCAACACGCCGAACGGCCAGGGCCTGGTCTACGGCAGCGACCTCAACGGCAACGGCACCCCTGACGGCCAGGAGTACGACCGCTCGCCCAGCGCGAATTCGTCGATGCCGTGGCAGTCCGGACCGCCCGACGGCGCCGTCCGCATCGCCGATGCGCTGGTCGACCTGAACTCCGTCGGCGACAACTGCCGGTAACGCGTCGCAGGCCGCCCGAGCTCGCTGAGTGCTTGACTGCCCTCGTCTGCCTGTGATTCGCGATTCCGAGGCGCGCCGTCGAGAGACAATGCGCCGCAAAACGACCGCGCCGTACATCGCGCGTACGCAACAACGCAAAACTCGATCGCTCACATGGGCACCGCCTTCACCTTCCGCCGTCGCGTCCGACCTTAATACGGGGGACCGCGGGGGAGTCATTCAAGGGGGTTGGGGTGGTGACGAACCAGCAGGCCTTCATTCATGCGCGCTCGCGCACAGCCAGGCATTTGTACTGTTCGATCTGCGGCAAACGTCCGCCGAAATTCGTCGGCGAGACGTGCAACGCCTGCTCCTTTGCGCTCGAGCGCGCTGCGGCCGAGGCGCACATGCCCGTCAAGGCGCTGCGTCAGCTCGTCGGATCGACAGAAGCCGCACCGATGAAACGCTAACGTGGCGGGCCCGTCCCGCGAGTAGTAGTCGTCAGACGCCGCGCACGCACCACGCCCGCGTCGAGCGCATCGATCGTCGCCGCAGCCGTGCGGTTGCCGTATGCTCGATGCCATGTCGGGCTGGTCCGATCTCGAACGTGCCGAACCCGGGATGGCCGCGATGGGGCGCGCCCTCCTCGCGCGCCACCAGGTCGCGTACCTCGCGACGGTCCGCGCTGACGGCGGTCCCCGTGTCCACCACGTGTGTCCGGCGATAGTCGCTGGCGGAATCTACCTCTCGATCGGCCCCGAGTCGCCGAAGCTCCGCGATCTGCGCCGCGATGGTCGCTACATGCTGCACTTCATGTGCGGCGAGGAGGACGCGGAGTTCAGTGTTCGCGGAACGGCATTGGAACTCGTAGAGCCGGACGAACAGGCATCGATACGCGCGGCTGCAGACGCTCAGGGCATCAGATATACCGGTGACGAACTGCTCTTCCGCCTGGACATCGCCCGCGCAGACAGCACGCGATGGGAGCACTTCGGAACGCCTGAGATCCGTCCCGTGCGACAACGCTGGCTCGCCGGAGAGATGCGTTAGCGTTGTGTCCCGTTCGCCCGACGCGTGTATCGTACGCGCATGCCCGGACGAAGCCGCTGGGACGCTCAGGCCGAAAACTGGATCGCGTGGGCGCGCACCAGCGGCCACGATGTCTTCGAGTATTTCTCTCCGGCGTTTTTCGAGGATATTGTCCCGCGCCATGCCGCCCGAACGCTCGAGATCGGCTGCGGCGAAGGCCGCGTCTCCCGCGCGCTCGCATCCCGCGGCCACAGCGTCATCGCGCTCGACATCTCGCCCACGCTCGCCCGCGCCGCGCGGGCCGCTGACCACCGCCGCTCGTCCTACATCGCTGCCGATGCCACTGCGCTCCCCTTCGCCGGTGCATCGTTCGAGCTCGTCGTCGCCTACAACTCGCTACAGACGTTCACCGCAGCCGGCGACATGGCCCGTGCCGTCCGCGAAGCCGCGCGCGTGCTCAGGCCCTCGGGCACGCTATGCCTGTGCGTTGCCCACCCCATGACCGACGTCGCGCTGGTGAACAAGTCTGGAGCTGACGACCTTACGCTCGCCGGTTCCTATTTCGACCAGCAGCGCGTCGACGACACTGTCACGTCCGATGGCCTGACGGTGAACCTCACGGGCTGGACGTACACACTCCAGGACTACGCGCACGCGCTCGAGGACGCCGGCTTCGCCATCGAAGCGCTGCGCGAGCCGCGCCCGACCGAAACGCAGGTCGCCGAACGCCCGAGCCTCGGGCGATGGCGCCGCATCCCACTCTTCCTGATGATCCGGGCGGTGAAGAGATAGCCCGGATTCGTTCAGTGGGTGTTGCGGCGAAGATTCACCGTGCCTGCGGCAGCGGCGTCGCCGTGGCTGCGGGCGCACCCGCCGTCGGCGTCACACTCCCGGCGACAATCACGGTTCCTGTCATCTTGTGATGCAGCGAGCAGTTATAGAAGTACGTCCCCGCCTGGTCGAACGTGTGCGAGAACTCGCCGTCACTCTGAATCTCACTCTTGAACAGGCCGTGTTCCTCGACCACGTCGTGCGGCACGCTGTCCTTGAACTGCCATGTGACGCTCGCTCCGACCGGTATGCGGACGACCGATGGCTGATACGCGATGTTGTCGATGTCGACCGTCGCCGGTCCGTCGAACACGACCGGTGTCGGGCGCCGCACCGTCGCCGAATCCGCGCTGCTCCCGCCGCCCCCTCCGAACATCGTGAACGCGACGACCACTGCCGCCACGGCCAGCACCGCGACGCCGACCCAGATCAGCCACCGATTCCGGCGCTCGCGCTTCCGCCGCGCCGTCGCTCCCGTCTTCTTCGCCATGACGGCTACAGGTTCGCCGATCGGCGCGGCGATTGGCAGAGGCCGATCGGCCCTGCTTTCGTGCACGCCGTCAGCCGTCACCGCCCCACGTCGTCGACTACCGGCCATGGCGGACCCGCCCGCAGGGCGCTCAGGTATTCCATCCCCGATCGCCGGCCGCTCGGATGTTGGTCGTCTCGATGCCAGCGATGCGCCACGATAATCGCCAGCATCAGGCCGCGGTATTGCGCGATGAGTTCCTGATCGGCGCCCGGATAGCGCGTGCTGACCTCTTCCGGGACCCAGGCCAGGTCGTACTCGACGGGACCGCAGGCAGCGTTCTCGAAGTCTATGAAGAGCGGGCCGCTCTTTGTAATGAGCACGTTCCACGGGTGCGGCTCGCCGTGCAGCAGTTGCTCGGCGGCACCGCGCTTGACGATTGAGCTCGGCACATTCCGCAGCGTGCTGGCGACAAGCTCCCGATCCTCGTCGCCGAGCTCTGGAGTTTCGGTCTGGCCCTCAACCATGTGCAGCGTGTCGGCGATTCGATCCAGAAAGTGGGGAGCACTGATATCGATCTGCCGCATGCCAGCGTGCAGGCGTTCGAGTGCATGCACATAGTCGGCTGACGTTAGTACTCGAGACGGTACAGGGCGGTAGTAGGTCCACAGGTCGATGACGAAGCCGTCACGCTCGTAGACCCGTGGCTCGACTCGCGGCTCGAGCGCAGCCACCGGGCCGCCGAGTTCCGCTAGCCGCCGAGCAACCTCGACTTCGAGCTGTGCGCCCTGGTGCGCCACGGGCGCGACGCGCGCGACGACGTCGCATGGCAGCATGCGGACGACGAGCCGGTTCGAGTCGTTGAGAACGATCGCGTCGTCGACGCGCAGGTCGAGTGCTGCGGTCGTCGACATCGCCACAGCCACCGCACGACGGGAATCTTGCGGTTTCACGGCATGCTCACAGATTCAGCTGCGTGACGGAAAACACCACATTCATCAGAGTAGACATCGATGAATTCCAAGTCATCGATGTATTGCGATCTTGGCGCTTGGCATATTGCTATGACCGATGACTACCCCAGCCGCGTCGCGGTGATCAGCCCGGTCTCGAAACTCATGGCGAACGAGCCACCATGGTCATCGATGGCCGCCCCGATCGCTTCGAACAGGCGCTCTCTGACAGCAGTGTCGAGGGCGCCGTGGTCGCTGCGCGAAAGAAGCACGTCCAGCCATTGGTTCCTGTCGTACTCCCGGACCCAGGGAAACCAGGTCTCCGTCGCCGTGCCGAACTCGGGCGCCGCCGCGATCGCCTCGAAGACGTCGGTCAGTCCGCTCCTTCGATCCGATGGCCGGCTCGCCGCATACCCGAAGCCAGGGCTACCCACTGTCGGGAACAAACGTGCGTATATCTCGTCGAGAGCATCGGCGAGATCGTCCGGGGGACAGCCGGCGCTCCAGAACAGGCAAAGCCTGCCGCCAGGTCGCAGCAAAGAAGCGGCCTTCGCGGTGCTGACCGGCAGGTCAAGCCAGTGCCAGGCCTGCGCCGAGATCACGCGGTCGAAGGTGCGGCCGCCGGCGTCCCAGTCCTCGAAGGGAGCGACCTCCACGTCGATGCCATGGTTGCGGGCGATCTCCGCCATCCGTGGCGCGACTTCGACGCCAAGAACGTTGGCGCCCCGCTCGGCGATCTGCCGCGAAGCGATCCCGGTGCCGCAACCGACGTCGAGGACGTCCAGGCGTGCGGGTTCCGGACCGAGCACCTCATCGATCACCACGCTCGGGTAGGTCGGCCGGCACTGGTCATAGTGCTCGGCTTGCTGGTCGAACAGCCTCGCACGTTCTTCGGCCAGACGTCGCATCGGCATCCGGGGATTATGGCGGATGATCGCCGTCACGGCGACGCAATTACGCCTTCCGGCCGCGTTTGCAGGCGCCGATCAATCAGCGCCCTTCGAACGCCGGCTCGCGCTTCTCGATGAACGCCTGCACGCCCTCGCGGAAGTCGTGCGACCCGAACAGCGGCAGCAGTTGGAGATAGACGTGGTGCACGTTCGCCTCGAACGTCTCGTCCATCGCCATGCGCATCATGCGCTTCGTTGCCTGCACCGCGAGCGGCGCGTTCTTCGCCATCTCCCGCGCCCACGCCCGCGCCTCGTCCATCAGCTCCGACGCCGGCACCACCTTGCTCACCAGCCCCAGCTCGAGCGACTCCTGCGCCGAGAGCACCTTCCCCATGAAGGCGATCTCCGCCGCCTTCGACCATCCGACCAGCCGCGGCAGCAGCCACGATCCGCCACTCTCCGGCAGCACGCCGCGCTTCGTGAACACCGCCGCGATCTTCGCCGTGTCCGCGGCGATCCGGATGTCGCATCCGAGCGCCAGGTCCATGCCGTAGCCGGCCGCCGCGCCGTTGAGAGCGCAGATCACTGGCTTGTCCGTCTCGTGCAGCACTATGGGCGGGCTGTTCGCCAGGTCGAACCGCGCCGCCGATGCACCCGCGCTCTGCCCGTTCACGCTGTCCGACGACGCGCGCTCACCCTGCTCCTTCAGGTCGAGCCCGGAGCAGAAGCCCTTCCCGGCGCCGGTGAGGATGATCACCCGCACGTTGTGGTCCCGGTCCGCCTCGCGTAAGGCGTCCGAGAACGACGCCAGCATGCCGCCGCTGATGGCGTTGAGCCGTTCCGGCCGGTTCAGCGTCACCGTCGCGATGTTGTCCGAAACGTCGTAGATCAGGTCGCGGTACATGAGCTTCTCTCAGTCTGTCGAACTGTCAGGCATTAGCTGTTAGGAGTGCAGCGTACACCACGACCGCCGTGGCGACCTACGAGGGGCCAGGTCGACGACGTTACTCCCGAGATCCGCGCGCGAAGTACTTTGCTGCATTGCGCGATGCGTACTCGATCGGGGGCGGTTCGGGAAGACAAAAGTTCGTTTGGGAGGCGGTCGTCGCACGTCCGAGGGCGTTCAATTGGTAAATCATCATGAAGCATCGTTCGTAGTGGCGTAAGCTTCGGACACCCTCCCCGCGCCTGGAGTTTTCCGAGATGAGCGTCCGCATGCGACGCCAAAGCCTGTCCCGTGCCGGCGTGCTGTTTGCGCTCGCGGCCGTTTGTGTGATCGCATCCGTCGGGCGCGATGGTCGCGTGGCTAGGGCAGCGATAGTGCCGGGAACGATCAGCACGATCGCGGGCGGCGGCGTCGGCGACGGCGGCCCGGCGACAGCGGCGAGCATCGCCTACCCGGTCGGGCTCGCGACCAGGGGACCGGACACCTACATCATCGACCAGAACAACTGCCGGGTGCGGAAGGTCACCGGCGGCACGATCAGCACCGTGGCCGGTCGCGGATGCACGGGGACAAGTGACGGTGACGGCGGTCCGGCGACGGCAGCTGCCCTATACGCGCCGTGGGGCGTAGCGGTGGACGGCACCGGAAACCTGTACATCAGCGACTTCCTCGAGTGTGTCGTACGAAAAGTCTCCAGCGGGATCATCACCTTGTTCGCTGGCATGACGGGTACTTGCAGCTATAGCGGGGACACCGGGCCAGCGACATCGGCGACGCTCAACAGTCCGTTTGGCCTAACGACGGACGGCGCCGGCTCGGTGTACATCGCGGACGCGCAGAACTGCCGAATCCGCGAAGTGACCAGTGGCAACATCACGACGGTCGCGGGAAACGGCACGTGTAGCTTCGGAGGAGACAACGGGCCGGCGACCGCCGCGAACCTCCTTCGTCCGAAAGGCCTGACGTTCGATTCTCTCGGCAACCTGTACATCGCGGACGCCCTGAACTGCCGCATCCGCAAGGTGAACGGCGGGACGATTACGACGGCGGCCGGCAACGGTACCTGCGCCTACGGCGGCGATAATGGTCTCGCGACATCGGCATCGTTGAATCGTCCGTCGGGCGTGGCCGTCGATGGCAGCAATAATCTCGTCATCTCTGACGAAACCAACTGCCGCTTGCGCAAGGTTGTTGGTACGACGATCTCGACCATCGCCGGGAACGGCACCTGCTCGTACGGCGGCGATGGCGGCGCCGCGACCAGCGCTTCCGTGAACCTGCCGAGCGGGCTCGCGTTCGATGGCTCGGGCAATCTGTACATCGCCGACGACCAGAACTGCCGGGTGCGCGAGGTCGCGGCCGGCACGATCACGACGTCCGCCGGGACAGGATTCTGTCTCTACGCGGGCGACGGCGGACCGGCAACGAATGCCGAACTGAACTCGCCTTACGACCTGGCGCTGGATTTGAGCGGCAATGTGTTCATCGAGGACAGCGGTAACTGCCGCGTCCGGGAGGTCAGCGGTGGAACGATCGCCACGGTGGCCGGGAACGGGGTGTGTGGCTACGGCGGGGACGGACTTGCGCCGAGTGCGGCGTCGATATCCGGGAATGCGCAGGGGATCGCGTTCGACGGCGCGGGGCATATGTACATCTCAGACAGCGGGAACTGCCGGATCCGAGAGATCGCGGGAGGCGTAATCACCACGATAGCCGGTAACGGCACGTGCGGGTTCGGAGGTGACACGACATCCGCGACCAGTGCGATGCTCGACTTCCCTACGGGCATCGCGTTCGACGCCTCGGGGAAGCTATACATTGCCGACTTCAACAATTGCCGCATCCGCAGAGTGAGCGCCGGCATCATCACGACCGTCGCCGGCACCGGCACCTGCGACTTCGCGGGAGATAACGGCCCGGCGACGAACGCCGACCTGTCATCGCCGACCGCAGTGGCGTTCGATGTAGACGGCGCGATGTACATCGCCGACAGCGCCAATTGTCGCATTCGCAAGGTCGCCAGCGGGACCATCACGACCGTGGCAGGCACTGGCACCTGCGGGTACGGGGGCGATGGCGCTACGGCGACGGCGGCGCTCCTCGACTCGCCGGAGGGCGTTGCGGTTGACGCCGGAGGCAACATCTACATCTCGGACTACAACAACTGCCGTGTGCGGGAAGTGCATGCGGGGATCATCTCGACGATCGCCGGCGGGAATGTGTGTGGGGATACGGGTGACGGCGGACCGGCCACTTCGGCGACGCTATCATCGCCGGCGGGACTTAGGGTCGACGCGCAGCGGACGGTGTACGTCGCCGATTCCGGCAATAGTGTAGTGCGGAAGATCACCGGCCAAGACACCGACGGCGACGGCTGCCCGGACGCGAAAGAGCTCGGCGCGAACACGCTGCAGGGTGGGAACCGCAGCCCGGACAACCCGTGGGACTTCTTCGACACGCCCGAGCCTGTGGTGCGGCCCGCGGACACCACCGGCACGCTGAGCCATGCCGTGACACTCGGCGACGTGATCGGCGTGCTGTTCTACGTCGGTACGACTGCCGCCTCGCCGAACCAGGCGAACGCGAGCGGCGCGAAGTACGGCACCGACCTCAACGCAAACGGCGTGCTCGACGGTCAGGAGTACGACCGGACCATCCCGGACCAGGCGCATCCATGGCGCTCGGGGCCGCCCGATGGCGCGGTCAGCATCGGCGATGCGATCGTCGGGTTGCAGCAGGTCGGCGCCAACTGCAACTAGCAGTTCACTCAAGTCAGCCGTCCACCTCGGCCTCCCGTGTACGCCTCTTCTGTCAGTCAGCCCGTCGCGCTATCGTCACGTTGTCCTCCGGGATGAGGTGATCGATGGCTGATCCCTTGCTCGAGCGGTTGCGATCCTATGGGCAGGCGCTCTTCGCTGGCGAGCTCGGCATCCGGTTCGTCGAGGCGGCGCCGGAGCGCGTCGTCGCGGAGCTCCACACCGAGGATCGGCACTGCACGACGCCCGGCATCGTGCACGGCGGCGTGATCATGGCACTCGCCGACACGCTCGGCGGCGCCGCGACGAGCCTCAACCTGCCGGCCGGCGCGGGCACGACGACCATCGAGTCGAAGACGAACTTCCTCGCCGCGGCGCGAAGCGGCGAGACGATCCGCGGCGAATGCGTGGCCGTGCATCGAGGCAAGCGGACGATGGTCTGGCAGACGCGCGTGCTGTCGCCGGACGGGCGGACGCTGGCCGTCGTGACGCAGACGCAGATCGTGCTCGAGCCGAAGAAGACCGCGCAACAGACGATGGCGTCGCTGTTCCAGGGCAAGAGCGCCGAAGAACAGAAGGCGCTGATCGCGCAGCTCGAGCGTGGCGGTGCGGCGCTCTATCGCGCGCTGGCGCAGTCGGAGCAGGACGCCGCCGCGCGCGAGGCGTTGCTCGAAGCGGCGCGCAAAGAAGAAGAGAACGCCGAACTGCTGGAGCACGGAGGCTAGGCGATGGCGTACATCGAGCAGGTCGTGGACATCGCAGCGCCGCCGGACGTCGTATGGCCGATCGTGTCAGACGTCGAGCGGTGGCCCGAGTGGACGCCGTCCGCCCGCCGAATCAAGCTGCTCGACGACATCGCCGAGCTGCGGAACACGGCGCGCGCGAGGGTGCGGCTGCGGGGCATGGGGCCGTCGGTCTGGACCGTGACGGAATTCGATGCAGGGCGCTCGTTCAGGTGGGACACGACCGTGATGCCTGGATTGCGCGTCACGGCGCGCCATATCGTCGAGCCGCGAAACGGCGGGTCGCACGTCACGCTATCGATCACATCTACTGGCGTGATGGCGAGGCCGAGCTCGGGGCTGATCGCATGGATGTCGCGGCGCAACATGGCGCTGGAGTCAGCAGGGCTGAAGCGCCGGGCGGAGGAGCGGGCGAAGGCGAGTGCTACCGAAGCTCGCGGGGAAACGTCGAGCTTCTCGATCTGAGGAACGTGACATGGCCTACGCCCACACGCTCTTCGACGTCAACAGCGATGCGCACGTCGCGACGATCACGCTGAACAAGCCCGAAAAGCTGAACGCGATCGATCAGCGCGACGCGGCGGACATCCTCGATATCTGCAGGCGAATCCAGGACGACGATGAGATCTGGGTGGCGATTTGGACCGGCGCCGGCCGCGCCTTCTGTTCGGGCGCGGACGTCACGGGCGGACCGCGCCCGACGCTCGAGGGCGCGGACCTCAATCGCCTCTTAGACGAGGGCTCCTGGATCTCGCGGCAGGGGAATGCGCTCTATAACATCGACAAGCCGATGATCGCCGCGGTAAACGGCGTCGCAGCGGGGGCCGGGTTCGCGCTGGCGCTTGCCTGCGATCTCCGTGTCGGGAGTGAAGGCGCTCGATTCGTCACCGTCTTCCAGGAGCGGAACCTTCCGCCGGAGGGCGGCATGTCGTGGCTGCTGCCGCGCATCATTGGGATGAGCCGCGCGCTCGATCTTTCGTTGACGAGCCGGCGAGTCGATGCGGAGGAGGCAATGCGCATCGGCCTGCTCGATCGCGTCGTGCCGGCGGATCGCCTTCTCGAGGAAGCACGGGCGATCGCGGAGCAGATATGCTCGTTGCCGCCGAGCGCGGTGCGCGTCACGAAGCGCGCGATCCGCCGCGCCCTCGAGACGTCCTTCGTCGATGCGACGCGGTATGAGTCGCAACTCGGCTCGCTCGCGGGGCGCGCCCGGGCTGACAGCAAGGAGGCGCGCGACGCATTCGCCGAGAAGCGGAAGCCGCGGTACACCGGCCGCTAGTTCGGCCGGGGAGACGTGCAGATGACCCCGATTGACGCATATATCGAAGCCCACATCGCGGACAGCATGACGGTGCTCGCAGACTACGTGCGCCTTCGGTCCGTGAGCGCGCAGAAGCAGGAGATCGCGGAGACGGCGGCGTTCGTGAAGTCGCTGCTGGAGTCGGCCGGCGCCACCGCAGAGGTGCTGGAGAAGGAAGCACCGGGCCATCCAGTCGTACTCGGCGAGATTCCTGGCGCATCGCCGTACACACTCCTTCTCTACAACCACTACGACGTTCAGCCCCCGGAGCCGCTCGAACTGTGGAAGTCCGATCCGTTCGAGATGACGCAGCACGGTGAGCAGTACTTCGGGCGCGGGATCAGCGACAACAAGGCGCACCTCATCTCCAGGCTGCTGGCGATCGCGGCCGTGCGTGACGCGAACGGCGGCACACTGCCGATCACCGTCAAGTTCCTCGTCGAAGGCGACGAGGAGATCGGCAGCGCCAAGCTGCTGGAGTTCGTCGAGCGGCACCGCGAGCGTCTCGCGGCCGACGTCGCGCTCGGCGAAGGCGGGGGCGTCGATCCGGCCGGGCGCCCGGTGATCTCGCTGGGAGTGCGCGGTGTGCTTCATGTCGAGCTGCGAGCGACGACCGCGACGTCCGACGTCCATTCGTCGATGGGGAATGTCGTGCCGAACGCGGCCTGGCGGCTGGTGTGGGCGCTCGGGACGATCAAAGACGCGGACGAGCGCGTGCTGATCCCCGGGTTCTACGACGCGGTACGGCCGCCCAACGCGCTCGAAGATGAGCTGCTCCATGCTGTCCCTTCGGAGGAGGAAGTACAGCTTCGTGGTCTCGGACTCAAGGAGTACCTCGGTGGTGCGCGCGGGTATGAATACCAGCGGCGGCTTGCATTCGAGCCCGCCTGCACGATCGACGGTATGGGCGGCGGCTACCAGGGGCCGGGAAGCAAGACGGTGATCCCGAAGGAAGCGATCGCGAAGATCGACTTCCGGCTCGTGCCCGACCAACATCCCGACGACATCACCGAGAAGCTGCGCAGGCACCTCGACGCCAAGGGGTTCGGTGACATCGAGATGAAGGCCGAGGAGGGCGAGCTTCCCGCGCGTTCTGACGCCGGTCACCCGTTTGTCGGCATCGTACGAGAGACGGCGCGGGAGGTATACGGGCTCGAGCCGGTGGTGCTCCCTAACGGCGCCGGAACGCAGCCGCTCCACCCGATCATGCACACGCTCGGCGTGCCGATCGCCTCCGCCGGGCTCGGCTACTACGGTTCGCGCGCGCACGCTCCCAACGAGAACGTGCGGCTACCGGATTTCGTGCTGGGCACGAAGCATGTTGCGGCGATCATTCAGGCGCTGCCGCCGGATGGTGCGGGACATGAGTGAATGCTTCAGCCGTGGCCGACGCCAAACATGACGATCAAGCGATTGGACCACATCAGCGTCGTCGTCGACGACCTTGCAGCTGCGGTGGCCTTCTTCACCACGCTTGGCATGACGCTTGAAGGCGAGGCGGCGGTCGAAGGCCCGTGGGTCGACCGCGTCAATGCGCTCGACGGTGTCCAGGTGGACATCGTCATGATGCGGACGCCGGATGGGCACGGGCAACTCGAGCTGACGAAGTTTCGCAACCCAAAACTGGTCGACGTCGAGCCGGCGATCCAACCTCCGAACGCGCTGGGCCTGCGGAGCGTCATGTTTGCAGTCGAAGACCTCGACAACACTATCGCTGCCCTGGGTGCCCACGGCGCCGAACTCGTCGGCGAGGTGGCCGCGTTCGAGGATCAGTACCGACTCTGCTACGTGCGCGGGCCTGCGGGCATCATCGTCTCGCTCGCCGAGGAACTCTCCTGAGGCGCACACGCCTTGGCAGACGTACGTGGCGCACTAGGGGCTAGGCCGTTCCTAGGCGCTTGGGGATAAAATCGGCTCCACCGTGACTGCAGTTCCGGAAGCATTCGGCAACACGACAGTGAGAAGCGGCGGCCGATGCGCCGGCGTCTACGCTGCGAGCGATCTGTAGATCGCGGTCAGCAGATGAGCTGCTCCCTGGCTGCCCATCTGGTTCATTACGAACCCGAAGCCGAGACGCTTCGTCGGGTCGGCGAGTCCGATGCAACCGCCCATGCCGGTGTGGCCGAAGGCCTGCGTGCCTAGTCCGGGGTAGATCTTCCACAGCAGCTGGTAGCCCAGAGCGAAGTCTCCCGCGGTCCCGTCGGCGTGGGCCAGCGGCTGTTCGTGTTTGGCGGCGTCAATGGTCCCGGCCCCAAGCAGCCGAACGCCGTCCAAATCGCCTCCACGCGCCAACGCGGCGTACACCCGGGCGAGGCCGTCGGCTGTGCCGTGGCCCGTTGCGGAGCCGTCCCCTGCGGCACGAAACACGCGGGTGTTGCTGGGGCCGACCATGTCGTCAGGCCCGACGATGTCGGCGCACCGATGATCGTGGTCCGGCCCAACACTCATCATGAAATCAGCAACCAACGGTTCGGCGATCTCCTCGCGGAAGAACGTGTCTAGCGATCGCCCGTCGATCCGGCGTACGACCTCGCCCACGAGATAGCCGAACTCACCGCCGTGGTACTCGCTGCGCGTGCCGGGCTCCCACCTCGGCGCTCCTCGGGCCAATGCCGCCGTGACCGTCTCCCAGTCCAGGCGCTTGTCGGCCGGGACGGGTTCGGTGGGCGACGGGCGCCCGGCCTGGTGGCTGAGGACCATCTGCACGGTGATCTTGTCCTTGCCCGCCTGGGCGAACTCAGGCCAGTAGGTGGCGACCGGTGCGTCCACGTCCAGCAGACCGCGATCGACGAGTCGGTGAGCACACGAAGCGGTCATTCCCTTCGTCGCGGAGAACGCGCACGCGATCGTGTTGCGCTGCCACTCGCGCGTCCTCGCGGCGTCCGTCCAGCCGCCCCACAGATCGACGACCTTGGAGCCGTCGACGTACGCGGACACGGCCGCGCCAAGCTCGCCCTTGTCCAAGCCGCGCTGGAAGGACTCGTACACCGGCTCGAACCCATGCTCGATTGTTCCGTGGACAAGGGCTTCGCTCATGCGCGCTCCTTGAGATGGACGTTGTGCTGGGACGTATCAGGCGGGCCGGTCCGAACCGCCGCGTGGTCGCAACCTGCAGAGGGTGTCGCAGCCGGCTTCGTCATACCACGCGCACCACAACGACGGCACGCCCGCGCCGCGGCGGGAACTCGTGCCAACACCGTCCGGACAGTACACAGCTAGCCCACCGGCGCGCCGGCGCGGGCGCGGATCTCCTTCAGGCGGTCGATGTTCGGCTTGTCTGGCCCCTTGCCGGTGCCGCCGATCTTGTAGCCCGGAACTTCGAGGATGAGCGGGACGTGCTGCAACTCCTTGCGCGCGAGCAGCGCCTCGAAGCCGGCCTCGCCGATGTTGCCCTCGCCGATGTTCTCGTGCAGGTCGCGGCCGGCGCCCAGCGCGGCCTTCGAGTCGTTGCAGTGCATCGCGGCGACGTTCTTCACGCCGATTTCCTTGTCCAGCCCTTTGATCGTCGCTTCGACCCCGGCGGCGTTGCTCAGGTCGTAGCCCGCGGCGAACGCGTGGCACGTGTCGATGCACACCTTCACGCGCGGGCTGTCCACCCGCCGAATGATCTCGCCCAGGTCATGGAATTTCGAGCCGATGGTGTCGCCGGCGCCCGCGGAGTTCTCGAAGATCAGCAGCTCGTCGCCCGGGACCTCCTCGAGCACGTTCGTGCAGGCGTTGCAGATCTGCTCGAAGACGGCGTCGAGGCCGAGGCCCTTGTGGCTGCCGGTGTGGAAAATCACGCCGACGGCGCCGATGCGGTTCGCGATGCGCAGGCTGCTGCGGAGCGTGCTCGCGGACGTGCGGAAGATCTTGTCGTCCGCCGACGCGAGGTTCATCAGGTACTTGCCGTGGATGAACAGCGGGTCAAGGCCGCTCTCCGCGTGACGCGCGCGGAACGCCTCGATGGTCTCATCGTCGAAGCGCGCCGTGCCCCACTGCTGCGGCGCCGATTCGAAGATCTGTAAGCACTCCGCGCCGATTTCGAGTGCGCGGTCGAAGCCCGTCGTCACGCCGCCGGTGGTCGAAACGTGCGCGCCGATCTTCATCGGGCGACAGCGTCGCGGCGTGGTGCGCCGCCATTGCTGCGCAGCTTCGCGAGGGCCCGGCGTAACGGCTTCATCGCGACGACAGAGTCGAGCGCGCGCTGGTACTCCGCTTCGCTGTGTGGTGCGCCTTCGATTGTGGCGGTGCTCGCATCGAAGTCGACGGTGACATGGCAGACGCCGTCGAGCTGCGACAACGCGCGCTCGCTGCGGACGGCGCAGACGTCGTCGCAGACGAGGCCGTCGATGTGCACGACGGTGTGGTCGGTGCCCGCGGATGCGACGCGCGCGGTGGGGGAGGTGAACAGTCGGTGGAGGTGGAGGCGCACTTCTTATCCGATGATGCCTGAGCTTCGCGTTGTTCCTACGTTGGAAGTTTAGATCGGGGAGCGGATAGCCTCACCCCCTTCCCCCTCTCCAACAAGTGGAGAGGGGGAAGGGTTATCGTCAACGAGTTGCGTGCGGGAGACAGCTATCCGCTGCCGGGCGCGAGGTGAGTGGTACGCTCGAACGCATCGTTGCTACGGGAGGTGCGGTGCCGTTCTTCGAGTCGGCGGGAGTCCGGCTTCACTACGAGGTTGATGGGAGCGGTCCTCCGGTCATACTCCTCCACGGCCTCACGAGCAGCGCTCAGCAGAACTGGCGGCGGCCGGGCGTCATCGATGCACTCGTGCGAGCAGGATTCAGCACAGTCGGGCTCGACGGCCGCGGCCACGGTCGGAGCGACAAGCCGTTTGAATGCGAAGCGTACGGCGGGACTGCTATGGGCGACGATGTGATCCGGCTGATGGATCACTTGAGGCTCGATGGAGCGAACCTCGCGGGCTACTCGATGGGCGGGGCGATCGCGGCATCGCTGCTCACGCGCTGCCCGGACCGATTCCGCCGAGTCATCCTCGCCGGCATTGGCGATGCCGTCTTCGGAGCGGACGGAGGGATCCCGCGCGTGATCCCGCGCGGCAGGGCACGGCTCTCAGGCCAGGCCTTCGCCGCACTGGCGGCCATGCGCAACGCGGAGCGCGCGCCGATCGAGGTGCGGAAACTCTCCGAAGCCAGTTGTCCCGTGCTTATCCTCGTTGGAAGCGCCGACCGCGTCGCCGGCAGTCATCGTCGGCTCACCGCGGCGCTGCGAGGTGCGAAGATCGTTCGGGTGCCCGGAAACCACTTCTCGGCTGTGGGCAATCCTGCCTTCCGCCGGGCGATGGTCGACTTCCTCTCGCCGGAATCCTGAACGCCGATAGCTGAACGCTGAACGCTCGACGATAATCCTGTAAACTGGCCGGAGCCCACCCGCCCCGCGAGGTTTATGTGAAGATTCTGCGTATCGACATGTCCCGGCTACGCGTGTCCGAGGAGCCGGTCCCGGACGGCTGGCGGATGCTCGGCGGACGGGCGCTGACGTCGCGCATCGTGTCCGAAGAGGTGGCCGCGCGGACGCATCCGCTGTCGCCGGACGCGAAGCTGGTGTTCGCGCCGGGGCTGCTCGGTGGGACCGCGATCACGACGTCGGGGCGGACGTCCTTCGGCGGGAAGAGCCCGCTGATGAACGGGCTCAAGGAATCGAACGTCGGCGGCGTGCTGGGGCACAAGCTGGCGAAGCTCGGCATCAAGGCGGTCATCGTCGAGAACGCGCCGCAGGATTCGGCCCTGCGTGTGCTGCACATCGATGCAGACGGCGCGTGGCGCTTCGAGCGCGCGGAAGCCTTCGCTGGCCTCGGCAACTACGAGACGGCCGAGCGGCTGCTCGACGGCGCGGCTTCCAAGTCGCGCGCGGTGGTGAGCATCGGGCCGGCGGGCGAGATGAAGATGGGCGCCGCGTCGATCGCCGTGAACGATCCGGAGGGGCGCCCGACGCGGCATGCGGCGCGCGGCGGCCTCGGCGCGCTGATGGGCGCGAAAGGGCTGAAGGCGATCGTCGTCGACGATGGCAACGCGAAGAACGTCGACGCCGCGGACAAGGAAGCGTTCCGCCAGGCGATGCTTCGCTTCTCGAAGGTCGTGCTCGACGACCCGCGCACGCAGAACCTCGGCCGCTACGGCACCGCCGGCGTGATCAAGTTCGTCAACCGCGACAACGTGCACTCGCTGCCGACGAAGAACCATCGCCTCGGGACGATGCAGACGGCCGACGCGATCGGCGGGCAGCACATCCACGAGCTGGGCGAGGAGCGCGGCGGGAAGATGCTGCCGTGCATGGCAGGGTGCATCATCAAGTGCGCGATCATGTTCAACGACGCCCGCGGCGAGCACGTCACGACGGCGCTGGAGTTCGAGACCGTGGGCCTGCTCGGCTCGAACCTGCAGATCGACGACATCGACGCGGTGGCGAAGATGGACCGGCTGTGCGACGACATCGGCCTCGACACGATCGAGATGGGGAACGCGTTCGGCGTGGCGATGGAAGCGGGCGTGCTCAAGTGGGGCGACTGGCAGGGCGTCGTGCGCACCTTCGAGGAGGACATCCGCACGGGGAGCGCGCTGGGCCGGATCCTCGGCGCGGGGACGGAGCACGTCGCGCGCACATTCGGCATCGACCGCGTGCCGGTGGTGAAGGGGCAGGGGCTGCCGGCATGGGAGCCGCGCACGCTCAAGGCTATGGGCATCACCTACGCGACGAGCCCGCAGGGCGCCGACCACACGGCGGGGCTGGTGACCGCGCGCGGCGTGACGCCGGAGACGCTGCTGAAGGCGTCGCGGCACGAGCAGATCATCATGGCGGCGATCGACTCCGTCGGGCTGTGCCAGTTCTCGAATCCGGTCGAGGCGGACATGGCGGAGTTCGTGAGCGCGCAGCACGGCGTCGAATGGACGAAGGACGAGGTGCTGGCGCTGGGCCGGCGGGTGCTGCTCGACGAGCGTCAGTTCAACGAGGCGGCGGGCTTCGGGCGGGACGCGGACTACCTGCCGGAATTCCTGCGCACCGAGCCGCTGCACACGTCGGAGGGTGACCAGGTCTTCGACGTGGACGACTCGCTGATCGACGCGTTCTGGGATTTTGAGTGAGACGCTGGTCGCGCGTTAGTCGTGTTGCCGCGACGTCGAGTTAGTGCCGCCGTTCACTGAACATTGTGCGACGTCGCCACGGACCCGACTTCGTAAGACAGCAGAGCCTACTCTTGGCGTCGCACGGCGAACACCTGCACCGACTCGCCGACGCCCTTCAGGCCATGCTCGCCACGGTTTTCGAATGTTACGCCCGCTGATGTTCTCGCCAGATCGGCCACGGTTCGTGACACAAGCACCTCGCCGGGCGGGGCGAGTGCGCTGATGCGCGCGGCGATGTTCACGGCACCGCCGTAGACGTTGTTGGACTCCCGGATCACGTCGCCCGCGTGCAGCCCTACGTGCAAGCCGAGGCCCACGGCTTGCGCGGCCTCCTCGTACGACAGCGCCGCCGCGATGCCCTGCGACGCCGCCGGGAACGTCGCGAGGATCCCGTCGCCCAGCAGCTTCCCGTCGATCGCCGTGCCGCCATGGTCATGCACAACCGCCCGCAGCCCCGCGTCGAGCGCGCGCGCCTTCTCCCGGAACCCCGCGTCCCCGAGCCGTTCCGTCAGCGCCGTCGAGTCCGCGATGTCCGCAAAGAGAATGATGGCGGTGCCCGAGGGGACGGGAGGCGGATCGTCCGCCGCGGTCAGCTCAGCCCCGCCAAAGAATCGCGAGACAGCGTTCCCGAAGTTGAAATTATTCGCCTGCGTGCCGGTCGCCCACCCGAGGAACTCGATGCGAGCGTTGGGCATGTCCGAGGCCATTTTGCGCGCCGTCGCGAGGGAGTCGTCGGCGGCAACCAGGAACATCGTCGGCACGTCAATGTCGCTCATGTCATCCGGCGGCCGAGCGTCTGCACTCCACTTCATCCACTCCCGCATCCGTTCCATGTCGGTGGAGGCGCGGATGAATTCCGCCAGGTTGCGAGATGCCTCCTCGTCATCCCAGCCAAGCAGAGTACGGGACACCGCCTCCGTCATGAAGCGCCAGTCGGCCCCGGGTGTATCGAGCAACGCTTCGACGAAACCCTGCGGCGGTCCACCGATCATCGCCGCAAGGCGGATGATCCGCCCGGGATACCGCTCAGCGAAATGCAGGCCGATCGGATACGTCGGCCCCCGCGCCGCGATCAGAAAGAACCGATGAAACCCGAGCTTGTCGACCACGGCGCCCAGGTCTTCGACGAAGAGGTCGGTGGACAGCGGGCCATCGTAGTGGTCCGAAAGCCCGAACGTCCGATGGTCGAAACGCACGAAGGTCGCGACGCGCGCCGTCGCCTGGTAGCCGGTTCGGATCGCCGGGTGCTCCCACTCGTACCGGATATTCGAGCAGGGCATGTCCATCATGACAACGGGCACTCCTGAGCCAATCGACCAGTAGGCGATGTTTACGCCATCACTGGTCTTCGCGTAGCGGATCTGTGGTTCCATGATGGTCAATCGTAGCACCGTGCGGCGGAGGTGGCGGGGCGACACGGGCGACGCCCTACGGGTCCGTTTGATGCCATCCGCTAAGGCTGAGTGGCTTGAACGAGAACGCTGTCCGGGGGAGCTCCGCTGGCGCGTCGCACAATCTACCTTACCGGGCAGGCGGACATGCTGAATCTGATGACCTCGGAACCGCCCGCGCGGCTAGCCACGCGTCCTCGATCACGAGATGAACACAGAGCGATGCGACGACCGGCAGATCAGCGCTTCGCGACGACGAAGTGCATCGCGTTTGTGGTGGTTGCGTGTTCAGTCCGCTCGTAGCCCAACGCCGGCAGGTCGATACCCGCCAGCAGATGCTCACCACGACCGAGCAAGACCGGACTTACGGCGATGTGCATCTCGTCGATCGATCCTGTCTCGAGGTACTGCCTGATGGTGCTGGCGCCACCGCCGATGCGAATGTCGCGCCCATCGGCGGCCTTGCGTGCCTGTTCGAGCGCTGACTGAATGCCGTCCGTCACAAAGAAGAACGTCGTGCCGCCGTCCATCTCGAGTGGGCGACGGCTGTGGTGCGTGAGGACGAACACGGGCACGTGGTAGGGCGGATTGTCGCCCCACCAGCCCTTCCAGCTTTCGTCCGGCCACGGGCCGCGGACCGGACCGAACATGTTGCGCCCCATGATCCACGCGCCGAGGTTCTCGAACCCTCGCGCGGCGAACTGTTCGTTCACGCCCGTCTCACCACCCTCTTCGCCGTACATGCTGCGGAAGGTGCGTGTTTCGACGAGCCATTCGTGCATCGGTTCGGCTCCGGCGCCGAGGGGCTGCTCGAGGCTCTGGTCAGGGCCGGCGCCGTATCCATCGAAGGAGATCGTGTAGGACGCCACGCGGACCTTCATCGTCCAGTGCCTTTCCATCGGAGTTCTTCACGGAACTCGGCGGAAGTCTAACCTTGTGCGCACGTGAGCGAGCTACCTACCTCGATTGCCAGAACCGTGCGCGTTCGCACATCAGGTCGTCCTCAATCAGTGCGAGCGCCCAACCGACGGCGCGCGTTAATTGTACGTCTTCATCGTCACTGCGTCGGACCGCCACCTCGTATCCCGTCAACGATGGTCATTAAGCAGCGTCGAGCTAACGACTCGACCGCTAACAGCTAACCGCCGCCCTCGCTACACTCGCAACGCTATGCAAACAAGCGTCTTCTACCTCCCCTCGATCGGCCCGCGCGCGGAGATCGAGAAGGGGATGGCGGGGCTGCGGGGCGACCTCTACCAGCAGATGCTCGCCGAGCTGAAAGAGCAGGCGATCCTCGTCGACGAGCTCGGCTACGATTCGATCTCCTTCACCGAGCACCACTTCCACATCGAGGGGTTCGAGCTTTCGAACAACCCTGTGCTGCTCGACCTGTTCGTCGCGCTGCACACGAAGCGCATCCGCGTCGGCCAGCTCGGGATCGTGTTGCCGGCGCAGAACCCGCTGCGCGTCGCGGAGGACATCGCGATGCTCGACCACATGAGCGGCGGGCGGGCGAACGCCGGCTTCGCGCGCGGATACCAGCGGCGGTGGGTGGACGTGATGGCGCAGCAGCTCCACGGCATCCACGGCGCGACGCCCGGCCAGCACGACGCCATCGACCAGGCGAACCGGCAGGCGTTCGAGGAGCACTTCCAGATCATCAAGCGTGCGTGGACGGAGGACATGCTTGAGTACGAGGGCAAGTACTGGCGCATTCCCGCGGAAGGCACGCCGTGGACGCTCGACGCGACGAAGCAGTGGGGCGCAGGCGTGGACGCGGAGGGCATCGTGCGGCAGATCGGGGTGGTGCCGAAGCCGCTGCAGAAGCCGCACCCGCCGATCTTCCAGCCGTTCGCCTCGAGCGAGAACACCATCCGCTGGTGCGCGCGCGAGGGCGTGACCGCGATCCTGCCGCCGATGTACCTGGCGCTGCAAAACCGGCTGTACGACGTGTATCGCGAAGAAGCGTCGGCGGCGGGACGCGCGCTCGCGCCGGGAGAAGGGCTCGGCGTGCTGCGAGATGTCATCGTCGCGGACACCGATGTGGAGGCGGTCGAGCTGTGGGCGAACGGGGCGGCGTTCTGCGGGGCGGCGTGGTTCGCGCCGTTCGGATTCAGCAGCGTGCTGACGGAGCCAGGCCGCACCGAGCGCCTGACGACGCAAGAGATGCTGGAGAACGGCATGCTGCTCGTCGGCAGCGTAGACACGGTGACGCGCCAGATGGAGCGTTTGTTGTCGGACACGCCGGTGCGGTGGCTGTTCGCATGGACCTACAACGGCCTCGTGCCGAACGGCGCGATCCTCAAGTCGCTCGAGCTGTTCGCGACGAAAGTGCTGCGGCGATTCGCGGCGGAGGCCGCGCCATGAGCGACGACATGCAGGCCAAGCTCCAAACCTTCATGCAGCGCGCACTCGAAGCGAAGTCGGTGCACGTCGAGAACTTGCGGCGGCTCACTGGTGGCGCCTCCCGCGAGACTTGGTCTCTCGATGCATCGATCGAGCGGGGGGATGGGGGGACGGCGGACGTCCCGCTGATCCTCCAGATCGACGTGCGAGGCGCGCCGAAGGAGCTGTCGCGCGCCCAGGAGTACGGCGTGATGGGCGCGGCGTGCGCGGCGGGAGTGCCCGCGCCGGAACCGTTCCTCTTCGGCGACGGATCGCTGGGCGGGGAGTTCTTCCTGGTGCGGCGCGTGGACGGCGAGAACGTCCCGCGCCGGCTGCTGCGCGAAGAGATGTACGCCGAAGCGCGGCGCGCGCTCCCAGCGCAGCTCGGCGCGGCGCTCGCGAAGATCCACTCGATCCCGATCGATGCGCCGGGCGTCGCGCCGCTGCCGTCGCCGCCCGACGGCATGTCGGCCGCCGAGTACGAGCTCGGCCGCTACGAGCAGATCTTCCGCGGCATCGCGCTCGAGCCGCACCCGACATTCGAGCTGGCGTTTCGATGGCTTCGGCAGCGGCTGCCGGCGGACGGTGCGGCGGAGCGACGGTTCGTGCACGGCGACTTCCGCATCGGCAACGTGCTGTTCGGGCCCGAGGGTCTGCGGCTGGTGCTGGACTGGGAGATCGCGCACGCCGGCGATCCGTACGAGGACTTCGGCTTCCTGTGCATCCGCTCGTGGCGGTTCGGGGGCGACAAGCCGGTCGGCGGCATCGGCACGCGCGAGGAATTCTTCGCGGCCTACGAGGCGGCGGGCGGGCGGCGCGTCGACCCGGAGCGTCAACGATGGTGGGAGGTCTACGGAAATCTGCGGTGGGGGATCATCTGCATCTCGCAGTCGCGCGTGTACATCGACGGCGTGTCGAAGAGCGTGGAGCTGGGGAGCATCGGCCGCCGCACAGCGGAGACGGAGTGGGAGCTGCTCGCGCTGCTAGAAAGTTGACAGTTTGCGGTTCACAGTCCACCGTCCCCTACTGCAAACTGCCCACTGCGAACTGTAAACCGGAGAGTCGAACATGAACGATCGGCCAACGATAGACGAGCTCCTTAAGGGCGTGCAGATGCTGTTCGACGAACAGTTCATCCCCGGACTCGAGGGTTCGCGGAAGTACAACGCGCGGGTGGCGCTGAACGTGATACGCACGGTGCGCCGGGAGATCGCGCTCGAGGAGAAGCAGCTCGATGCGGAGTGGCGCGGCCTCGACGTGCTGCTCGGGCCGATGGATCGCCCGGCATCGCGCGACGTGATGCGCACGGCGCTCGCGACGCGCAACGAAGAGCTGTCAGAGCGCATCCGCGCCGGCGATGCGGACGGCGGGGAGTTCCGGGCGCTGGTGTTCGCGCACGTGCGGGACGTCGTGCACGCGAAGCTCGAGGTGTCCGATCCGGGGTGGTTGGAGCAGCCCGCGGAAACCAACAGGCACTGATGAGGCGCTTTCGCGTCAGCTTCGAGTGTCGCTTGGGAAAACGGATCGGACGCCGGGCTGAAGGAGCTCTTCACTGCCACTTTCCCAGCACGCGCGTTGCAATCCTCGCGGCGAGCGTTTGCATTATCGGCGCCGCAGCGTGTGCCGGAGACGCGAAGGCGAACTGCCCAAAGAATGGGGAAGTCTCAGTCGAATGCGCCGAGCAGCTAATTCCCGGGTTGGTGCGACCGAACGTCGATGGCTATGTCTTAAGGGCAACAACGGCCGATGATTCGTTCGGCGACATCCAGATAAGTTTGTCTTACGCCCCTCGGAGTCGGGATGGACTCGGAGTGGTCGTCGACGTTCAACCCGAAGCCAGCACTAACCGCGGGCTCGCGGCGCGAACTGAAGTCGTGAACGCTCTTCTGGTCGGGTTCTCGGATCTGGGATCGAGCTATGTGGCGAGTATCATCGTGGGCGACACTAGTTATCGCGTAAACGTCTTGGTGAACCCAGGCGACTCCACAGCTGCGTCCGCGGGCGTGCGCATGGCATTTGTCGACTCAATCACACGGCGATTGGGGGAGCAGACGACGCATTAGCGAGAACGGAGTGGGTCCCGGGCTGTCACTATTGAGCAAACACCGCGCCGAGGAGATCCAGCATCAGCTTCGCGGCGGTGCGAGAGGTGACGCCGGCGGGATCGAACTGCGGGTTCACCTCGGTGAGGTCGAAGCCGACGACGTCGAAGCGAGCGGCGACGAGCTGGAGCGCTTCCTTCAGCTGGTAGTAGTTGATGCCGCCGGGCTCGGGATAGCCGGTGCCGGGCGCTCCTGACGGATCGAGCACGTCGATATCGATCGTGACGTAGGCGGGGCCGCCGGACGGGAGATCGGCGAGCGCGCGCGGCACGCCTTCGCGGACGATGCGTTCCGCCGGCACGATGATCACACCGTCGCGCAGCGCCGCCTCGTACGGTTCGAAGCGCTCGAGCACGCCGCGCAGTCCGATCTGCGCCATCCGCCCGACGTGCGGCAGTTCGCTCGCCCGGCGCATCTGATTGTCGTGCGAGTAGCGCACGCCGAACTTCTCGTCGGTGTAGTCCTGGTGCGCGTCGAACTGGATTACCGTGAGCTCGCGCACGTCGTCGAACGCGCGGACGAGCGGGAACGTGATGGCGTGGTCGCCGCCGACGAATGCGGGCACGCGGCAGCCGCGGCGGACCAGGCGCGCGGCCTCGGTGATGATGTCGAAGTTCTCGAGCAGGTCGACGGTCCGTACATCGACGTCGCCGACGTCGGCCATCGATACGCCCTCGAGGATGCGCTGGCCGCGCTCGGCGTCGATCCAGCCGGCGCCCGCGGCGGTCTCGTGGTATCGGGCGGAGGCGTCGCGGACCGCGGCCGGGCCGAAGCGCGCGCCGGGGCGGTCGTTGGTCGCCGCGTCGAACGGGACGCCGACGAACCCGACGTCGGCGTGCCAGCGCTCCATGTCCTCGACGACCGGCGCGCCATAGAAGGAGACGAACCCGTGGCGGATGGCGCCCTCGCCGCCCCGCGGGATCGCGGGAGTGGTGGGCTGGTGGGAGGGGCGCCGGATGAGTGGTGTGGTCATCGGTCGGTGTGGAGGCGTGGACTATAAGCGAAGGTCTTCACAGCTATGTTGTCGTCTTGGGAAGGCGGTCGATATAGCTCCGCAGAGCCACGAAACCTGTACAGGGTCCAGTCTAGGAGGCAAGCTCAGGATTACCGGCGAGCGGAATCGGCTCACTCTCGACGCCGTCCTTGCGCACGCGAACGTATGGCCCGCGCTTCACCGGTGTGGGATCAGAGGGGTTTCCTGGCATGACGCGCACCTCGTCGGCCCCTCCTGTTGCCGGATTGCGCCACCTTGTTCCGGTGTCGTTTCGCTCCGGTATGCAGCCGAAGTACTCACGTAGACCCGCGTCGGTTGGGCTGATCATGACGCGCGGTGACTTGGTCGAAGGCCACCAATTGACGGTATCGAGTAAAAGGGCCTCGAGTTCTTTCGCGTCAGCAACCGGGATCTCCTCGTCCTTCGAGTCATCGAATCGAAGCATATTCAAAGTGCCATCCCAGAGCATGTCGCGCACAACTCGTCTGATCGTGTCTTCGGTCTGCGCAGGGCGTATCGATCGTACAAGTACCCACAACGGCATGTAGTCCTCGGTCGCCAGATCAAGAATCGCGTGCCTGATCTTCCCGTCGATCATGCGTTGACGGTCGGCCTAAGGCGCTTCGACATCGATCTGGGCCTTCTGCAGCTTGCCGGAGTAGTCGACGTACACGGTCTTCCACTCGGTGAAGGTGTCGAGCGCAGCGGTCCCGGCCTCGCGGTGGCCGTTGCCCGTGCCACGGGTGCCGCCGAAGGGCAGGTGCACCTCGGCGCCGATGGTCCCGGCGTTCACGTACACCAGCCCGGTGTCGATGCGCTCGATCGCGCGGAACGCCTTGTTCACGTCGCGCGTGTACATCGACGTGCTGAGGCCGTACGGGACGTGGTTGTTGATGTCGATCGCGTCGTCGAGCGAGTCGGCTCGGATCAGCGCGGTCACGGGGCCGAAGATCTCCTCCTGCGAGATGCGCATCTGCGGCTTCGCGTCGACGAAGACCGTCGGCTGGAAGAAGTGTCCGTTCGCGAGCGAGCCGCCGTTCGCCGCCGCACCCCCCGTCGCGATCGTCGCGCCTTCGTCCCGGCCTACGGGCATGTATGAGTCGATCTTCTCGAGCTGGTCGCGGTTCACAACCGGTCCGACGTCGGTGCTGTCGTCGAGCCCGCTGCCGAGGCGCAGGCGCTCTGTGCGCTCGACGAGCGTGCGCGCGAAATCGTCGTAGACAGACGACTGCACGATGACGCGGCTGGCGGCGGTGCACCGCTGGCCGGTGGTGCCGAATGCGCTCCAGATCACGCCTTCGAGCGCGAGGTCGAGGTCGGCGTCTTCGAGCACGATGATCGCGTTCTTGCCGCCCATCTCGAGCGACACCGGCTTGCCGAGCTCGGCGCATTTCATCGCGATCTGCCTGCCGACGGCGTTCGAGCCGGTGAAGGAGATTAGGCTCACGGACGGGTGCTCGATGATCGCGCTGCCGGCCTCGGCGCCTTCGCCGAACACGAGGTTGAGCACGCCCGGTGGCAGGCCTGCCTCTTCGAGCGTTTTCACCAGGTTGTACGCGCTCTTCGGTGAGAACTGCGACGGCTTGAAGACGACGGTGTTGCCGGTGACGAGCGCGGGCATGATCTTCCACGACGGAATGGCCATCGGGAAGTTCCACGGGGTGATGAGCCCCACGACGCCGACCGGCGCGCGCACGGACATCGCGAACTTGTCGGGAAGCTCCGACGGCGTGGTCTGGCCAAACGCGCGCCGGCCCTCGCCCGCCATGTAGTACGTCATGTCGATGGCTTCCTGGATGTCGCCGCGCGCCTCCTTCAAGACCTTGCCCATCTCCTCGGTCAGGTCGCGTGCGAAGCGCTCCTTGTCGCGCACGAGGGCTTCGGCGGCGCGGAAGAGGATCTCGCCGCGCCGCGGCGCGGGCATCCGGCGCCATTTCTCGGCCGCCTGCTCCGCCGCGCAGACGGCTTCGGCGACGTCCTCGCCGCGCGACCGTGGGTACGTCCCGGTGATCTCGCCGGTCGCGGGATTCTCCCGTTCGAAGCGCTCGCCGCTCTTCGCGGGCACCCATCGTCCCGCGATGTAGTTCTGGTATTCGTGCGTCATGGCGTATGCCTCCGCTGCGATCATCGGCGGGAGACGATCGCTGCTTTCATCGTAGCGCGAGCCGGTTGCGGCGCCGTGTACGCGCTATCTCGCCTTCGCCGGTCGCTTCAGCTTCGCCTCGACGAGCGCCCTGAGGATCCGGCGATGGCATTGGGCATCGTCGCGACAGGTGCACATGAGGGTGATGGTGCGTTCCGCGCCCGTCTCGGCGAGGCGTGCGATCTCGGCACGCTGCTCCTCGCCGCGCATCTGGCGCCGGTACTCCGACGCCAACTCACGCCACTGGATCTGGCCGTCTTTGTAGGCGCGAAGGAGGTCGCGGCTAGGCGCCGGCGTCGAGACGTACTCGTCGACCCGGTCGCGGGAGACGCCGCGCGGCCAGTAGCGCGTGACGAGGACGCGGCGGCCATCAGTGCGAGCGGGCGGATCGTAGATGCTCTTGGTTCGGACCGGCATGTCGTCTGCTCGCTCCGATGTGACAACTGCGCCGTGTTCAAGAATAGCTCTCGGAACTTCGGCGCGACCGAGCCTTCCAGCAGGATCGGTGCTACTGTTGTAACCCGCTCCACTGCCCCGCGTGCCGGAGGGAACCGTCATGCTTCACCTTCGCATCATCGCCATCGCGCTGCTGGTCGCCGGCGTCTCGCTCGTCGCGGTGACCGGCTGGCCGGCCTCCGCTGCCGCCCCACGGCTCGTCGAGATCAGCGCAGACCAGTACGACAACCCCGACAGTCAGCACCAGACCGAGGTCGAGCCCGACACGTTCGCGTACGGCGACTCGATGCTCGCGGCGTTTCAGACCGGCCGCGCCTTCGATGGTGGCGCGTCGAACATCGGCTGGGCGTTTTCGCGCGACGCGGGCGCCTCGTGGTCTCACGGCTTCCTGCCGAGCCTCACGATCAACTCCGTGCCCTCCGGCCGCGCAGTTCGCGCCAGCGACCCGAGCGTCGCGTATGACCGTGTGCACAACCAGTGGCTCATCGCATCGCTGACGCTCTTCGGCGTGGGCAACGGCGTCGCGGTGAGCAGATCGTCGGACGGCGTGCACTGGAGCGATCCGGCGGAGGTCGTCGGACAGAGCGCCGCCGACAAGAACTGGATCGTATGCGACAACGGCGTCGCGAGCCCGTTCGCCGGGACCTGCTACGCCGCCTGGGATGACGAGGAGGAGCTGTCGCTTCTCATCAGTACCTCGCGTGATGGCGGCGTGACGTGGAGCCGCCCCGTCGCGCACGGCGAAGGCTTCGCGGTGCAGCCCGTGGTCCGCCCCGACGGAACGCTTGTGATAGTCGCGCTCGATCCGCGCCCCGGCATCTTCTCGATCTCCTCGACCGACGGCGCGAACACATTCTCCTCACGCATCCCCGTCACGGAACGTGTCGACTACCGGTACGCCGGTGATCTGCGGATCCCACCGTTGCCTTCAGTCGAAGTCGATCGCGAAGGTGGCGTTTACGTCGTGTGGGCGGATTGCCGGTTCCGGCCCGGATGTGCGACGAACGACATCGTGATGAGCACCTCGAGCGATGGACGTGGCTGGTCGCCCGTCACGCGCGTGCCGATCGATGCGCTCGACAGCACTGTCGATCACTTCACGGCAGGCATCGCAGTCGATCCCAACTCCTCGCGCGGGAGTGCCCGTCTTGCCATCACGTACTACTACCTTCGTGACGTAAGTTGCGAGCCCGCGCAGTGCGAGCTTAACGTCGGCGCCGTGACGTCACACGACCAGGGACGGACCTGGCAGGTGCAGCCGCTGAACGACGCGCCGATGCGCGTCAACTGGCTGCCGGACACGAACCAGGGCCTGATGTTCGGCGACTACATCTCGACATCGTTCACACGTTCGGGTGGTGCGGTGACAGTCGTGCCGATCGCCTCTCCGCCGGTCGGCTGGTCGCTCCGCATCTCGATGTTCGCGGCGCGGCTCGCGCCGTAGCCTTACGCCGCCAGCTCGGCCCCCGCTGCCGCTTCGAGCACCTCGACCAGCAGCTCGCGCCATCGATCCACTGCGAGACTCAGATCGATGCGCAGCTGCTCGTTGCCGACGGTCACGCCGTCGGTTCGCTCCAGATCGCGCCGACCCGCAGGCGAGAGCTGTGCACCGAACGTCGAGCCCTCCGCTGTGCGGAGAACGAGGATCGACTGCCCCTCGCGATCCTCGCGGCCGATTGATGCGACGTGCGCGCGCTTGGCGAGCGTCCGCAACCGCACGATGTACAGCAGGTTGCGCACCGGCGACGGCGGCGCTCCGAACCGGTCGGTCAGTTCGCGCTCGAGATCGGCTGCCGCCGTCACGTCGTCGGCAGCGGCCATGCGCTGGTAAAGCGACAGCCGCAGATTGAGGTCGCCGACGTAGCTCTCGGGGATGTACGCCGCGAGCGGAACGTCGATCACGTTCGGTGGCATGATCGTCGACGGCGGCGGCGGTTCGCCCTTCGCGAGCGCCTTCAGCCCTTCGACGGCGTCCGCCAGCAGCTTCACGTACAGGTCGAAGCCCACCGCTCCGATCTGCCCGCTCTGCTCCGCGCCGAGGAGATTGCCGGCCCCGCGGATCTCCAGGTCGCGCAGCGCGATCTGAAAACCCGCGCCCAGCTCCGTCGCTTCGAAGATGGTCTGCAGGCGCTTCTGCGCGACCTCGCTGAGCGCGCGGTGCTTCTCGTACAGCAGGTACGCGTACGCCCGCGCGGCGCCGCGGCCGACGCGTCCCCGGAGCTGGTAGAGCTGAGCGAGCCCGAAGCGGTCGGCGTTGTTGATGATGATCGTGTTCACGTTCGGGATGTCGAGTCCCGACTCGATGATCGTCGTGCAGACGAGGACGTCGGCCTTCCCTTCTGTGAAGTGCATCATGACGCTCTCGAGCATCTCCTCCGGCATCTGGCCGTGACCGGTGACGATCTCCGCTTCGGGCACGATCTCGCGCAGCTTGTTTACGACGAGATCGATGTTGTGCACGCGGTTGTGCACGAAGTACACCTGCCCGCCGCGCTCCAGCTCGCGCAGGATCGCCTCGCGGACGAGATGGTCGTCGAACTCCGCGACGTACGTCTTGATCGGCAGGCGCTCCTCAGGCGGCGTCTCGATCGCTGACATGTCGCGGATGCCGGTCATCGCCATATGCAGCGTGCGCGGGATCGGCGTGGCGGTGAGCGTCAGGACGTCGACCTCGCGTCGCATCTGCTTCAGTCGCTCCTTGTGCGCGACGCCGAAGCGCTGCTCTTCGTCGATGATCACGAGCCCGAGGTTCTTGAACGACACGTCTTTCTGCAGCAGCCGGTGCGTCCCGATGACGACGTCCACGTCGCCCGATGCGGCCTGCGCGACGATGCGCTGCTGGTCCTTGTCGCTGCGGAAGCGCGAGAGCATCTCGATCTTCACCGGAAAGCCGGCGAGGCGCTCGCGGAAGGTGTTGAAGTGTTGCTGCGCGAGCACCGTCGTCGGCACGAGGACGGCGACCTGCATGCCATCGAGCACTGCCTTGAACGCGGCGCGCACGGCGATCTCCGTCTTGCCGTACCCGACGTCGCCGCAGACGAGGCGGTCCATCGGGCGCACGTTCTCCATGTCGGACTTCACGTCACGGATGACGGCAACTTGGTCGGGCGTCTCAACGTACGGGAACGACGCTTCGAGCTCCGTCTGCCACGCGGTGTCGGGCTGGAAGGAGTGGCCTTCGGCAAGCTGCCGCGACGCGTAGAGCTGCAGCAGCTCCTTTGCGAGATCCTGCACCGCGCGACGCACGCGGGCCTTCGCGCGCGGCCACTCCTGCGATCCGAGGCGCGTGAGCGACGGCCGGTGCTCGCCGGGGCCGACGTAACGGCTGACGCGGTCGACCTGCTCCGTCGGCACGAAGAGGCGATCGCCGTCGGAGTACTGCAGCTCGAGATACTCGCGTTCGTCTCCATCGATGCCCTTGCGCACGAGGCCGGCGAACTTCGCGATTCCGTGCTCGATGTGCACGACGAACTCGCCCGGCGTCAGCTCGGAGAGGAACGCATCGCGCGAAGCGCCCTTGCGCGGCGGCGCGCGTCGCTGCTTACTGAAGCCGAAGACCTCTGCGTCGGTGAGCAGCGTGAGGCCGCTGCCCTCTTTGCCCACAGTCCAGCCGTGGGGCAGCGAGCCGTGGATCATCGTGAGGGCGCCGCGGCCGAGGTCCGGCGTGGACATCGCTTCGGTGACGTTCGCGAAGACGTCGTGCTCCTCGAGCAGTTCGTTCAGTCGAGAAGACTGCGTCGAGACGATGACCACCTGCTGGCCGCGTCGCAGCGTCTGCGTCAGCTCTTCCGCCAGGGTGCGAAGGCGTCCACCGTACGCGGACACCGGACCAAAAGGCAGGCGGATCGCCGCGTCCGCGTCGGGCGCTTCGCTGTCGCCCGTCGCCCAGCGTGAGAGCTGGAGCCGGTGCGAGCGCGCTTCAACCGCTGCCTGCAGCTGTGCCCACTCGACGTGCGGCGCGGGCATCCCTCGCGGCAACTCCCCGCGATGTTCGAGATCGCGGCGAGCGTCCTCGGCCTGCTGGTCGCGCTCACGCTGGACTGCCGAGACGTCTGCCGGCTCATCGATGACGACGAGTGCGTCATCGGAGACGTGATCGAGCAGCGTCGCGTGCAGCAGGAATGGCGCGTAGAACCAATCCGCGTCGAAGCGTTCGCCGGCCGTCAACGATGCAATCTCGTCGAGCGCGCGGTCCTTCGCGTCGCCCTTCAGAGACGACGCCTGGAGATGCTCGCCGAGCTCGCGCGAGCGCCGGTGGTCCGAAAGCAGCTCGCGCGCTGGTCCGATGCGCACGGCTTCGCGCAGGTCGGACGAGCGCTGGGTGCTGGGATCGAACGCGCGGATGCTCTCGACTTCGTCGCCGAACAGCTCAATGCGGACCGGCAATTCCTCCTGCGGCGGCCAGACGTCGATGATCCCACCGCGCCGACTCGCTTCACCGGGAGCTGCGACCTCCGGCTCGAAGCGATAGCCGCCCGCGTCAAGCGCGTGCAGCAGATCCTGCTGCGAAGTACTTTCGCCACGCGCGACGGCGATGGTGATGGCGCGCAGATCGTCTGGCGCGAGCGTGCACTGAGCGATGGCCGCCGCGCACGCGACAATGATCGCTCCGCCTTCGCGGAGGACGCGGTTGCGCTCGAGCGCCTCGACGGCCTGCAGGCGCGCTCGGACGTCGTCGGGGTCAGGCTGCAGGCGTTCGTACGGGAGCGCGTCGCGCTCCGGATAGAGCAACACGCGGTCGGCGTCAGCGCCGCCGAGCCACGCGCGCAGCTCGTCGACGAGCGCCTCGGCGTGCTGTGGGCGCGGGACGACGATGAGCAGCGGGACCGTGGCGTCTCGCGCGAGCGCGGAGAGCACGGCTGCCTTCGCGCCGTCGCTCACGCCGAGCAGCAGAGGCCGCCCTTCGGAGATGCGGCTACGGAGCCGGTCGAGTCCGACCGCCTCTCCGATCACAGGCAGCAGTGCCGAGAGGTCCAACGTCCTCCTTTCCGGCGGACAACACGATCGGGGGCTGATCGAGCCGATCAGCCCCTTTTTGCGGTGGGATTGTATCAGTCTGCGGCAGCGTGAGCAGCCGCGGTTGCTACATTCGAGACGGCCATGAGAGTCCACGTGATCGGCGTTCCGGGTAGCGGCAAGACGACGCTCGCGTCATGGGTGCGTGAGTCGTTTGGGGTGCCCGCGTTCGACCTCGACTGGGTCGTCTACGATCGCGAGGCGGGCGAAAGACCTCCAGTGGAGATCGCCGGGTGCATCGACGAGATTCGCGGACTGGATGGATGGGCGACCGAGGGCGCGTATCGTCAGCGCTGGATTACTCCGCTGCTCGACGATGCCGACGCGATTGTATGGCTGGATTTCGGACTAACGACGTGCGCTACGCGAATTCTCAAGCGCCACGTGGTGGCCGAACTCGGTCGTAATAACCAGCATCCCGGATGGCGCAAACTCGCCACGTTCCTGAATTACACTCGTCGGACTGCCGCGGAGCAACGGGCCGGGATTGGTGTCTTACTCGCCGGCTACGAGCGGAAAACGTGGCGGTGCCGCTCGTCGAAGGACGTCACGCTCTTCAAGGCCAGCGTTTCACGTTAGGTGCGTTATCCTGAATGTAGGAGTACGCGCCTCACAGAGGCTGCGCGGAGGACATATGACGGTCAAGGGCTTGCTCTCCGAGGAGCTGATCATGGAGCGGTTGAAGGACGTCTTCGACCCCGAGATCCACATGAGCATCGTCGAGCTGGGGCTCGTGTACGAGGTCGGGGTGGAAGACGATGGCGAGGTGATCGTGACGTACACGCTGACGTCTCCGGGATGCCCGCTCGGACCGGTGATCGACGGGCAGATCCAGGACGTGCTGGTCGACCTGCCCGGCGTGAAGAAGGTCACCGGCAAGCTGACCTTCTCGCCGCCGTGGGACCCGCGGACGATGGCCAGCGACGACGTGAAGATGCAACTCGGTATCTGGTAACTCTTCGACCAACCCCTGTCCTCGAGACAGATCGAAGTGGCGTGAGAGAGAACTCGCGCCACTTCTTCATTCCGCTTCCAAACGCGACGTGTTCGTCGATCGCTACGCCGCCACTCCCGCTGCGCCCATGATGCGACCGAGGTTGTCCGGCGACATGAACTCCGGCAGCGAGGACGCGCCGCAAATCGCCGAGAAGAACCTGTTCGTCGCATCCTGGTTCTCGCGCAATGCGCCGAAGAGCTGCTGCATCTCCGGAGGCGGAGGCTCGAGCGTCGCGAGCTGGTTCGTGAAGTGGTACAGCGGCATCACGCGTTCGTCGCGCGCCGCCTCGTACTTCGCCATCGCGCCCAGCATCGGCTCGTGCCCCGAGAGGCCCGCGTCGATCGCTTCCGTGATGTTCTCGGCGTCGTGGAAGGAGTCCGCGATGCCCTGGGCGGTGATCGGATCCCTGTCGTAGCCGGCATCCCCAACCAGCGCCCAACCGGGGCCGAAAGGCTTTCGGAAGTAGCCCGGCACGCCGGCCGTCCCGCGCCAATTCTCTTCTCGGCGCGCACCGTCAAGACGTTCGGCCAGCCCCGGCACCTGGTCGTGCACCGACCGAAGGCTGGCCTCGATGTCCGTCCGCTTCTCCTGGAACTTCGCGGAAGGGAAGGCCACCGCGACCAGCGTGAGCCCATCGTGCGTCGGGAAGTACGCCGCGCCTTCGTTCATCCGCACGTACTGCTCGATGTCATCGACGTCCATCCCGCTGAAGTAGCTGTAGAAGTAGCACGCCAGCGGCGCGACGTTGTTGTACTCGGCCGCCTGCACCGCCTTCGCGACCGACGAGTGGATACCGTCAGCGCCGATGACGATCTGTGCGCGCTCCTCGACCGGGGCGCCATTGCGTCCGTGCCCGCGGATGCCCGCCACACGGTCGCCGTCCCAGATCAGCTCGTCCACCGTGAACTGCTCCCGCAGATCAGCTCCGCTCGTGACCGCCGCGTCGACGAGTAATTTGTCGAGGACGGTGCGCCGAGGGCAGAGCCCGCCGCGGCCGTCGTTGCGATCGAACACGCCGCCGTGGAGCGCGAAGGGGCCCACGTCGAACGTCATGTTGAGCGCTACGGGCGGGCAGCCGGTCGCTTCCACCTTGTCGAGCAGTCCCCACCGATCGAGGATTTCGCACGCGTGCGGCCAGATGACGTGCGTGGAGATCACGTCGCTCGGGAACGTCGCCCGGTCGAGCAGCAGCACGCGATAGCCCTTTCGTGCGAGGAGCATCGCCGTTGGTGAACCTGCGCAGCGCGCGCCGATGATGATTGCGTCGTACATGCCGTCCTCCGTGTCCTGCATCTTCGGTTGATATGCCGATCCTACGGATGACGGCGGCACGCATCATCGACCGAACGCGCCAATTCGCGGATCGGGCCCAATGGTCAATTCTGACCACACCGGACTAGAGCAGGCGGTGCTCGAAGGCGAACGCGGACGCCGCGGTGCGTGATGACACTCCGAGCTTGCTGAAGATGTTCTGCAGGTGCCGCGCGACCGTGTTCTCGCTCAGGACGAGTTCTTCGGAGATCTGCCGGTTCGTCTTGCCCTTCGCTACGAGGATGAGGACCTCGACCTCGCGCGCCGTCAGACCGCCTGGAATTGCGTCTGGCGGCCGGGACAGGCTGTCGATGCGAGCGACATCAGGGGCCGCGCCCAGGCGTTCGAACGCCGCCCGCGCCGAGGCGAGCTCCCGGACCGCGGCCTCCTCGTCGCCGAGAGCGCGGCAGGCGAGGCCGATCATGACCCGGGCGCGAGTCGCGTCGTACGTGGCATTGAGCTGCTGCCAATCGCGAAACGCGCTTCGCAGCGTAGCGAGCGCATCGCGGGCGTTCCCCTGCGCTAGCAGTACGGAGCCTGTGGCGTAGCTGGACGCGGCGCGCAGGAAGGGAGTGTCGATTTCGGTGGCGATGGAGGTGAGCTCTCGCGCCGCGGCTTCCGCATCGGCGAGCTGGCCGGCCGCGAGCTTGATCTCGATGTACGGTGGCAGCACGCGAGCGCGATCCATCGCGGTCTGTGTCTCGTCACGGAGTCGCTCCATGCTCGCGAGTGCGGCGTCAATTCGGCCCTGCGCGAGGTTCAGCAGCGAACAACCCGGTTCGGGGTCACGCCCGGCTTCGCTCGCTCGCCGATATTCCCCTTCGGCGCGGTCGAAATCCCCACGCAGCCGGTGAAGCTCGGCGAGCTGGTAGTAGGCGGAGCCGAGCGTCGCCCATGCGCGCTGGGCCGTGTACGCATCGCACGCCTGCTCTGCTGCTGCTTGCGCGTCGCGCCACGCCCCCTGATGCATCAGAAGTTCGCTGCGGTAAATCAGGCAGTCACCGCGATACGAAACCAGGTCGGGCTGCGAGTCGCACCATCGCGACAACGAGTCGGTCCATTCTCGCGCGCGGCGCAGGTCGAAGATCTGCTGGCACGTCCCGATCACCTGGCAGTAGATGACGCCGGTGACCAGCGGATTCACCTCGCCGGATGTCACGGCAACCATCGCTTCGTCGAGCAGCGCGAGCCCCTCGGTCATTTGCTTGAGACGGACGAGGCAGTGCCCGCGCGTCAGGCGCGACATGGCGAGCAGCTCCTTATCATCGGGGAAGCGCTCCGCGATGTCGTTGGCCTGGACGAAGTGCGGCAGCGCGGCCGCATCGTCGCCCTGGAACATGGACGGCAGCCCCTCCATTTCGGCGAGCCAGCCTCGCTCCGGACAATCGTCGCCGCAGTCGCGGAGGACACGGCGGCCGCGGGCGATCCATCCCTGCGCCGGCGCCAACTCGCCTTTCGTGAACAGCGTCGACGCCTGGAGGAACGCCACCCGCGCGGCGCGGCGGGGTTCGGAGCGGCGCACCCACTCATGGTGCGCGCGCGTCCACGCCTTCGCGCACTCGACGTCGCGGCTCAGGGCATAGGCAGCGAGCGCGAGCAGCTCGAGGTCGTCCGCCTCCAGCGGCGTTTCGGCATCGGCTGCCGAGAGGGATTCGAAGGCAGCAGCCCAGGCACGGCGCGAGAAGGCGTCGCGTCCGGCGGCGACGGTAGTGGCTACGTTGTTGGAGGTTTTCGGAGCCATGTCAGGTGCGTGGATTTTACCGAGTAGAGCGTCGGACACCTCACCCGCCCGGCCGCCCTCAGCCGCTCCGTGAATTCTGTGTTACGAGCCTTCATTGACACGCCTCTGTGCGGCTCCGCGGCACCGGCACACGGCTAGAATGGATGCGCCCAATCGAGGAGACCGCATCGATGATGGATGACCAGAGAGACTTCGTCCTGCAGGCCTGCCGGGACCGCGACATCAAGTTCATCCGGCTGTGGTTCACGGACATCTTGGGCTCGCTGAAGAGCTTCGCGATCACCGTCGAGGAACTGGAGCAGACGCTCGACGAGGGACAGGGCTTCGACGGCTCGAGCATCGAAGGCTTCGCGCGCATCGACGAGTCGGACATGATCGCGATGCCCGACCCGGCGACGTTCCAGGTGCTCCCGTGGCGCCCTCGCGAGCGCGGCGTGGCGCGCATGTTCTGCGACATCCTGCATCCGGACGGCTCGCCGTTCGAGGGCGACCCCCGCTTCGTGCTGAAGCGCCAGCTCAAGCGGGCGGCGGACCTCGGCTACACGTTCTACGTCGGGCCGGAGCTGGAGTTCTTCTACTTCAAGTCGTCGGAGCGGCCGGAGGGCCTCGACAAGGGCGGCTACTTCGACCTGACCCCGCTCGACGTCGCGAGCGACCTGCGCCGGCAGACCGTGCTCACGCTCGAGGAGATGGGCATCGGCGTGGAGTACAGCCACCACGAAGTGGCGCCGAGCCAGCACGAGATCGACCTCCGCTACACCGACGCGCTGACGATGGCGGACAACGCGATGACGTATCGCCTCGTCGTGAAGGAAGTGGCGCTGGCGTCCGGCGTGTACGCGACGTTCATGCCGAAGCCGCTCGCGAACGAGAACGGCTCCGGCATGCACACGCATCAGTCGCTGTTCAAAGGCGACCGTAACGCCTTCTTCGACGCGGAGGACCAGTATCACCTGTCGGCTATCGCGAAGGCGTACGTCGCCGGAATGCTGCGGCACGCGCCGGAGTTCACGCTGGTGACGAACCAGTGGATCAACAGCTACAAGCGCCTGGTGCCGGGATACGAAGCGCCGGTCTACCTGACCTGGGCCCGCCGCAACCGCTCCGACCTGATCCGGGTGCCGGAGTACAAACCCGGGAAGGAAACCGCGACGCGCATCGAATATCGGGCGCCAGACGCCGCGTGCAACCCGTACCTGGCGTTCGCCGTGATGCTCGCCGCCGGCCTCGAGGGCATCGAGCGGGAGTATCCGCTGCAGGAGCCGACGGAGGAGAACGTCTTCGAGCTATCCGAGGACGAGCGGCGCGACCGCGGCATCGAGACGCTGCCGGGCAGCATGAAGGAAGCGATCCAGGCGTTCGGCGTGAGCGACTTCGCGCGACGGGCGCTGGGCGACCACGTGTTCGAGAGCCTGCTGAAGAACAAGACGATCGAATACGACGACTACCGCCGACACGTGACGGATTTTGAGATGGAGCGGTATCTGGCGGTGTTGTAGGCGCACACCACTTCAGGTACTAACCGCAGGTTCCTGCTGAGACGTGAATCACAGTGGAATACGGCTGAACACGCATAGCCATGGCGGCGGGAGAAGGGGCGCTAAGGTCGCCGCGATATTTGAGCGCGTCGAACCGGCTCAACATCATGCAGCTCGTCTCGCTCGGATTCGACATGACGATGCCGCCGTCGTCGAAGATTCCCGCCTCGAAACTCTTGATACGCCAACCCTTGTCGCTGTAGCGCGATTGTATCGGCCCAACCGCGTCGTCGAACGAGATTCCGTTTTGGCCGAAGATGATGACTTCCGAACAGTACTCGCCCGACGCACCACAAGAGTCCCATCGGGCAAGTTGCTTGAAGCCCGCGGGGCGAGCGTCGCCCGGGACCTTCCCGTGATGCGCGGGGTCGCTGAGCAGGAAGAATGCGCCCACTGTAGCGAATGCGAGAACGACTATCGCAATGCCAACACCAATCGCGACGAGGCCAAGCCCACGGCGTCGACGAATTGGATAAGCAACGTTAAACACTCGACGGCCCTCAACCGCGCGCTGCCGTGAAGCGGCGCTGAAGCTCCGCAAGCGATCCGACCTGCGATGGGACGTCGCCGATGGGCCGAAGCGGCGTGAGTGAACCGTCGGGTTCGAGCAGGTAGGCCTGGTCTAACAGGACACGCGGCGACCCTCCGTCGATCCGCACGAGCATCGCGTAGTTTTTGTCCTGCTCAAGCAGCGGATCGATATATCCGAGCATCGGCTCATCGTTACGTCCGCACACGAAGTCCGCGGCCTGAGCGACGTCGACGAGCGGCCCTCCGTTGGCCGGCTCGATGCGCGAAACGACGCTCACTCCGGTCCGCCTCGAGTCTACGCGGCCGAGATATTGATCTACGACGCGCCCGGCGATGATCGTGCTCGCCTTCGGCAGCGACTCGTCGAGGGTGGGTGGACTGTAGTCGATCAACAATCCGGTCCGGCCCAGGCTCGCTACCGACACCCGGCGTGAGATCAGAGATTCAGCGCTGCGCCTCGCGTTCGCGTAGTACGCCGCGTCCGACGCCTGCGCCTGCTCGTACAGCAGATCCGATGTTGATTGTTCCGTCGGGATTGGCGAGGGCAGGACGTCGGCGATTGGCAAGCACATCGCCTCGTCTTGGCTGATGGGTCGTTCCGCTGACGAGCGGGCGGAGCACGTCATCGACGCGAGCGGCATGACGGCGCCGAGAGCATACATGAGGAACTTGCGGAATGAGGTGCGACTCGTCACGGCATGATCGTGCGCGGGGAAGCCGCACCATGTCAATGGTTATCGGCGGTCAGGAACGAGCGGTCCGGAGCGTGTGTTTAGACGAAGAGGACCGAGGTGGCGTTATCTATCGCGTCAAACAACTGCTGCGGATACAACCCGACGTAGAACACGCCGAGCATCAGGGCGACGGTGAGGCCCTGCATGACGTACGGCACGTGCAGGCGGCCCTCGCCCTCAGCGGGCGCGCTGACGAACGCCTCGCGCATGACCTGCAGGTAGTAGTACAGCGAGACCACGCTCGTGACGACCGCGATCGCCGCGAGCCAGAAGTAGCCCTGGTCCGTGACCGCCTGGAAGAGGATGAACTTCGTCACGAATCCCGCGAACAGCGGCAGCCCGGCGAGCGAGAACAGCGCCCCGGCCAGCGCACCGGCGAGCAGCGGCGCCCGCTCGCGCATGCCGCGGAAGTCGCCAATCTCCTCGGTATCCGTCAGGTTGTACCAGGCGATGATCACGACGAAGACGACGAGGTTCGTGACGACGTAGCCGGTCATGTGCAGCACCAGCGCCGACGCCGTGTCGTGCGAGAGCCCGGCGATCCCCATCAGCATGTAGCCGATCTGTCCGATCGACGAATACGCCATCAGCCGCTTGATGTTGTGCTGCTGCAGCGCGACGAGGTTCCCGAGGATCATCGACGCGGCGGCGAGCCCGGCAATCATCCAGCTCCAGTCGTCGTGCACCACCTGGAAGGCGCCGCTGAACAGCCGCAGCAGCAGCGCGAAGCCCGCGGCCTTCGACGTCGTCGAGAGATACGCCGTGATCGCGATCGGCGCGCCCTCGTAGGCATCGGGCGTCCACATGTGGAACGGCACCGCCGCCACCTTGAACCCCAGGCCGGTGACGATGAGCACCAGCGCCATGAGCAGCGCGAACGAAAAGTTCGTCGTGCCGTTGCTCAGGCTGTCGGAGATGCCGCTGTAGTACGTCGAACCGGCGATGCCGTAGATCAGGCTCAGGCCGTACAGGAACATCGCCGACGAGAAGGCGCCGAGCAGCAGGTACTTCAGGCCGGCCTCGTTGGAGCGCGAGTCGAACTTCGCAAACGAAACGAGCACGTACAGGCTGAAGCTCAGCAGTTCGAGCGAGAGGTACGCCGTCATCAGCTCCCGCGCCGCCGCCATGCCGATGGCGCCTATCGTCGAGATGATGATGAGCGCGTAGTACTCGCCCGGGTGCCGCAGCTTCTGCTCGACCAGCTTCCCGGACGCCAGGCAGATGACGGCGGCGATGCCGATGAAGAAGACGCGGAAGTAGGTCGTGTAGTTGTCGACGACAAAGATCTGCGCGAAGTCAACGGACTTGTTCACCCACGCCAGCGACACGCCGCCGGTGACGACGAGCCCCGCTGCCGCGACGTACGGCAGCCACGACTTCCGCACCTGCGGCACGAAGAGGTCGAGCGCCACGACGAGCGCCGCCAGGCCGATGAGCATGAACTCCGGGATGAAGATCGTGTAGTCGTAGTTCAGGCCGCTCATGACACCCCGGGCAGGTTGCGCACGCTCTCGCTGATCCGGTCGATGAACGGCGCGGGCCAGAGGCCCATGAAGAGGATGAAGGCGAGCAGCAGCCCGGCAGTGGCGCGCTCCAGGTACGTCATCTCCTTCAGGCCGTTCCACTTTTCGTTGAGGGGACCGAAGAGCGCGATCGCCATCATCCGCAGGATGTACACGGCGGTCAGGGCGGCCGCGAAGATGCCGAGCGCCCCGGCCCACGGGTACGTCTTGAACGCACCGACGAAGATGGTGAACTCAGCGACGAAGCCGGAGAGTCCCGGCAGCCCGAGCGATGCGAGTCCGGCGACCCCGAAGAAGAACACGAACAGCGGCATCTTCTGCACCAGACCGCCGAACTGCGTCATGTCGCGGGTGTGCGCCTGGTCATACACCGTGCCGACCATGGCGAAGAATGTCGCCGTCATGACACCGTGCGAGAACATCTGCAGCACCGCGCCGTCGACGCCGGTGTTGTTCATCGTCGCGAGGCCCATGAGCACCAGGCCCATGTGGCTGACCGACGAGTACCCGATCATGTACTTGAAGTCGCGCTGCGCTGTCGCGGCGAACGCGCCGTACACGACGTTCGTGGTCGCCAGGACCATGAGTCCCGGCATCCAGAACTGCGCGCCGGCCGGCAGGAGCTGGATGCCGAGCCGGATGATGCCGAATGCGCCGAGCTTCATCAGCACGCCGGCGTGCAGCATCGAGACGGCCGTCGGCGCGGCGACGTGGCCATCCGGCGACCAGGTGTGGAACGGCCAGAGGCCCGCGAGCACGCCGCATCCGATCACGAACAGCGGAAAGACGATCTTCTGGAAACGCTCGTCGAACTGGTACGCGTAGAGCTGCTGCAGGTCGAATGTGCCGAGGCCGGCTTCGCGGAACACCAGGAAGATGCCGAAGAAGATGAGGATCGACGCCGCGACGAGCATGATCGTCAGCTTCATCGCGGAGTATTCCTTCGTCCGCGTGAACGTCGGGAAGACGCTGCTGGCCCCCCACACGGCGATCAGCAGGTACATCGGCAGCACGGCGACTTCGTAGAAGAAGAAGAAGAAGAACAGATCGAGCGACTCGAAGGTCCCGAACACGCCTGCGACGAGCACCCAGAACAGGATGAAGAAGTCCTTGTTGTGATTCTCGATCTTCCACGAGATCATCGTTCCGCCGAACGCCACCACACCTGTGAGCAGCAGCATCGGTGCGGCGATACCGTCTACGCCGAACGCGAGCGAGATGCCGTGCGGCCCAAGGAAGGCGACGTTCTCCAGCCAGTCCCAGCGGATGAAGAACTGGTACCCGCCGCCACGGTCGGTCTCGTACGCGAAGAAGACGTACATCGAAAGCGCGAAGAGCGCGCCACCGCAGAGCGCGCTAAGCCAGCGGACGACGTCGCGCCGGTCGTCGGGCACAACGACGAGCACCGCCGCGGTCAGCAGCGGTAGGGCGAGCGTCGCGATGAGCCAGTATCCGGAGTGCATCCTTCTCCTTACGTCCGATATCCGAAGGCGACGGCCGCGATGACGATAACGCCGACGACGATCGCGAGCGCGTAGTTCGGGATCTTCCCGGTCTGCGGGAACTTCCCGAGCCAGCCCAGGTACCACGCGGTCTCGCCGGTCCCATTCACCCCGCCGTCGTTCACGACGGAGCGGTCGAATACGGCGACGGCGCGGCCCGCCGCGAGGACGACGTGGTCGATCGCGAACTGGTACGCCTCATCGATGTAGAAGCGGTTGTAGAACAGCCGGTAGATCGCGGGAGCGAAGTCGCCCGCGCGCTTCGCGGGCACCGCTTCGCCACGCCAGATCGCGAATCCCGCGAACAGACCCGACGACACCAGCACGACGGAGAGGATCGAGATCCACCACGTGACGCTGAACTCTTCCGGGCCCTCGCTCAGGTTGTAGATGAAGCCGAGCCACCCGCTGTGAAACCCCAGCGCCTCCCCGACGCCTTCGAACACGACGAAGCCGCTGACGACAGCGAGCCCGGCGAGGAGCACTAGCGGCCAGCTCATCACCGGCTCCGACTCGTGCGCGTGCTCGAACACGTGCTCGGCTTTCGGGCTCCCGAAGAACGTGAGCATCACCAGCCGGATCATGTACAGCGCGGTAACCGGCAGCGTGATGAACACGACGATGAGGACGATTGGGTTGAGCGGGCCGTTGTTAACCCCGACCAGGATCTCGTCCTTCGCCCAGTAGCCTGAAAGCGGGATGAGGCCGGCCATCGACAGCGCGCCGACGATGAAGGCGGGCGCCGTGATCTGCATCTTTGCCCAGAGACCGCCGAGCTTGTCGACTTCCTGCTCCTCCGTCGCGTGGATGACGGAGCCGCATCCGAGGAACAGGAGCGCTTTGAAAAACGCGTGGCAAAACAAATAGAGCATCGCCGCGCCGACCGCGCCCGATCCGAGCGCGACGAACATCAGCCCGAGGCTGTTGAGTGTCGAATACGCGACGACGCGCTTGATGTCGCGCTGAGCGAGCCCCATGCATGCCGAGATGACCGTCGTCGTGAGCCCGATCGCCGTGATCAGCTCCGGCATCCCGCGCACCGCTTCAATCAGTGGCAGCATGCGTGCGACGAGGTAGACGCCTGCGACCACCATCGTTGCGGCGTGGATGAGCGCGGACACGGGCGTGGGGCCTTCCATCGCGTCCGGCAGCCAGACGTGCAGCGGAAACTGCGCGGACTTGCCGCACGCACCGGCGAAGATGCACACCGCCGCGGCGGTGAGCCACTCGCGCGGGATATCGCCGGCCTCGGCCGCGTGCAGGATCTCCTGGATGTTGAAGGTCTGCGTCTGGGTGAACAGGATGATGATGCCGATCAGCAGACCGACGTCGCCAATGCGCGTCGTTACGAACGCCTTCTTCGCGGCCTCGGCGGCGGACTGCCGGTCGTTGTAATGGCCGATGAGCAGGAACGAGCACAGGCCCACCAGCTCCCACGCGAAGTAGAGCATCAGCAGGTTGTCGGCTATGACCAGCGTCAGCATCGACGCGACGAAGAGCGAGATGATCGCGTAGAACCAACCGTAGCGGCGGTCGGCGCGCATGTAGCCGGTCGAATAGATCAGCACGAGCAGCCCGACGAAGGTCACGACGCCGAGCATCACTAGCGTGATCTGGTCGACGAACGTCCCCATGCGGATGTCGATGTAACCGGGGATGCTGAACCACTCGCGGCTCACCTCGACCCCGTGGAAGTTGCCGCGGCCGATCGAAACGGCGAGGTCGTGCGCGATCGGGAAGACCAGCGCGAACGATGCCGCCATCAGCAGGATGGCCACCCAGTCGCCCTTTCGCGGGAGCCACGGGCTGAGGATGAGGAGGGCGACGAAGCCGGCCGCCGGCAATGCCGGCAGCACCCACACGTCAGCCATCCCGAAGCTTGGAATCTTCCTCTCCCCCTACTTACGCGCGCCACCCTCAGGCGCGGACGTTGACTCAATCACCAGCGCAGCGCGTCTACCTCGTCGACGTTGGACGTGCCCGAATTCCGGAACACGCGCAGCACGACGGCGAGCGCGAGCCCCACTTCCGCGGCCGCGATGGTGATGACGAAGATCGCGAAGATGATGCCCACGAAGAGCGACGGTGCCGTGTAAGTCGCAAAGGCGACCATATTGATGCTCACGGCGTTCAGCATCAGCTCGACGGACATCAGGATCAGCACCGCGTTGCGGCGCGCGAGCACGCCGTACACGCCGATCGAGAAGAGGATCATACTGACGACCAGGAAGTGCTCGAGCGGGATGTCCTGCGCGACGCTCTGCACCTAGCGCTCCCCTTCTTCCTGCATCGCGATGACGATCGACCCGACGAGCGCCACGAGCAGCACGCCGGACGCGATCTCGAATGGCACCGCCCACCGGTTGAACAACGCGTTGCCGATGGTGTTGAAGGGGACGGTGGTCAGCTGGTTGTTGTCGCGTGGCCAGGTGGTCTTGTACATGACGGTCATGAATGCGCCGAGAAGCGCGAGGCCCGCAACCGCCGCGATGGGCTTCTGCGGGCCGTCGGTCAGGCGCGCCTCGAGGTCGCGCGTGCGCGTCAGCATCAGCGCGAACAGCAGCAGCACCGTTACCGCGCCGCCGTAGATCAGCACCTGCACCAGCGCGAGGAACTCGACCGACAACAGAATGTAGAACCCCGCCACGCCCATCAGCGACATGATGAGGAAGAGCGCGGCGTACACCGTGCTGCGCACGAGCACCACGCCGAGACCGCCGCCGATGACCGTCGCGGCCATGATGTCGAAGAATATCTGCGTCATGCGCGCAAGCCGGGGTCTACTTTGCGCTCCTTCGACTGGGAGAGCAATTGGTCGAGGTCGAGCACTAGCTCGGAGCGGTCGTAGCGCGACAGCTCGTGGCCGGCCCAGGTGTTGTTCATGCCGATCGCCTCGAAGTTGCACACCTCGACGCAGATGTTGCAGCGCATGCAGCGCCCGTAGTCGATCCAGAACTCGTCGATGATCTTGCGGCGCTTCGACTCGCCGCTCGCGTGCTTTGGGTTGTCCTTCATCACGACGGTCATGCACTCGACCGGGCACGCGCGCTCGCAGGCGTGGCAGCCGGTGCAGAACGGCTCGTCCTTGTCGAAGTCCCAGATCAATATCGGGAACGCCCGGTCGCGGTTCGGGATCTGGCGATGTGTCGTCGGGTACTCGATTGTCACCGGCTTCCGGACGAAGGCGCGGGCGGTCATGCCGAGACTCTTGAGGATGCCGATCATCAGGCCACGCTCCTTGCGCCGGCGGCGACCAGATCGAGCGGGCGTCGCGGCTTCACGCGCACCGTCTCGTACGCGAGGACGATGAGTGCGGCCGCGCCGAGGCCGGAGGTGATGAGCAGCGCGACATCGGGCAGATCATAGACGAGCACCAGCCCGTTCAGGAAGATCTGCACGAGCGCGAATGGAATGAGCACCTTCCACGCGTAGGACATAAGCTGGTCGACGCGCATTCGCGGGAAAGACGCGCGCACCCACAGGTAGAAGGCAATAAACAGCGCCATCTTCGACGTGGTGAGCAGGAGCTGCCACCCCCAGCCGACATCGCGCCCGAAGGGCCACTCCCATCCGCCCAGGAACACGAACGCCCCGAGCAGGCTGAAGACGTACATGTTCACGTACGAGGTGAGCTGGAACATCGACCAGCGGATCCCGCTGTACTCGATGAACACACCGCCCGCGACCTCCGACTCGCCAGTCGGGATGTCGAACGGCTGGCGCTCCAGCTCGGCGATCGATGCGATGAGGAAGATGAGGAAGCCGAGCGGCTGCCACACGATCAGCGGGACCTTGTCCTGGAACACGATGATGTCGAAGACGTTGACCGACCCGACCACCATCACCACGCCGACCATCGCCAGGATCAGCGGGATCTCGTATGAGATGAGCTGCGCCGCCGCGCGCATGCCGCCGAGGAGTGCGTACTTGCTGTCGGAGCCCCAGCCCGCCATCAGGAACCCGATGAACGATAGGCCGCTCACCGCCAGCAGGTAGAGCAGGCTCAGCGGCAACGGGCTCACGATCCAGTCGGCGGTGAACGGCACCGCGACGAGCGCGAGGAACGCCGGCACGAAGATCCCGAATATCGCCAGCTCGAACGCGATCGGGTCGGCGCTGGCGGGTCGAAGGTCTTCCTTCGTGAGCAGCTTGAACGTATCGGCGATCGGCTGAAGCAGGCCGATCGGTCCGGTACGTGTCGGGCCCATACGCTGTTGCATGCGCGCGACGATCTTGCGCTCGTAGTACGTCGCGAACATGACGGCGAACGTCATGATCAGCGTGATCACGATCAGCCCGATGATGGCGCTCGCCCACCCGGGCATGTCGATCGTTGGGGCGGCGAGCAGTTGCATCGTCATCGCCTACCTGTCCACGTCGCAGAGCACGATATCGAGCGAGCCGAGGATCACGACCGCGTCCGCCAGGAACTGCCCGATCGTCATCTCGCGCAGCGCCGAGAGGTTGCAGAACGAAGGCGAGCGCATCTTCATGCGGTACGGCTTGTCTCCGCCCTTCGACACCAGGTAGATGCCCCATTCGCCGCGAGGCGATTCGACCTTCGCGTACACCTCGGCCGGAGGCGTGCGCAGCCGCCGCGGCATCTTCTCCGGGATGATCGGGCCGTCCTTCGGCATCTTCTCCATTGCCTGCTCGATGATCCGCAGCGACTGCCGCATCTCCTCGACGCGCACCAGGTAGCGGTCGTATACGTCGCCGTAGTGCCCGACCGGGATCGCGAATTCAAAGCGGTCGTAAATGCTGTAGGGCTGGTCCTTGCGCAGGTCCCACGGCACGCCGGACGCGCGGAGCATTGGGCCGCTGAGGCCATTGGCGATCGCCTGATCAGCCGTGAAGTTGCCGATGTTCTGGCAGCGGGCGATGAAGATCTCGTTCTGCGTCATCAGGTCGTCGATGTCGCGGATGCCCTGCGCGGACGTCTTCATCACGTCGTGTACGCGCTCGACGAAGTTGTCCGTGACCTCCCACGCCAGCCCGCCGACGCGGAAGTAGGCGTACATCAGCCGGTCGCCGGAAACCTCTTCGAAGACGTCCTGCAGGTACTCGCGCTCGCGGAACGCGTACGTGAAGCTCGTGCCGAAGAGGCCGGCGTCGATCCCGAACGCGCCGACGAACATGAAGTGGCTGCTCAACCGGTTCAGCTCGGTCAGGATCACGCGGATGTACTGCGCGCGCTCCGGCACCTCGATGTCCATCAGGCGCTCGACCGCCATGCAGTAGCACAGCTCCGCGCTGAACTGGGCCAGGTACTCGGTGCGGTCGGCGTAGCCGATGCCCTGCCGGTAGTCCATCGCCTCCATGAGCTTCTCGCCGCCGCGGTGCATGTAGCCGATGTGCGGGACGACGTCGATGACCTTCTCGCCGGAGATCACGAGCACCATACGGAACACGCCGTGCGTGCTCGGGTGCTGCGGCCCCATGTTGATGGGGATGTCGACGATCTCCGGCGCTTCCTGCTCGATGACCATCTACTCTTCGCCCTCGTCGCCCTCGCCGGCGCCCTCGCGGAGCAGCTCGCCCTGCCACTCCTCGATCTCCTGCAGCGGGTTGTCCTTTCGGAGCGGGAAGTGGTCCGTCATGTCCTCGGGCAGCAGCAGCGGCACCAGGTTCGGGTGCCCCTCGAAGTGGATGCCGAACATGTCGCGCGTCTCGCGCTCGTGCCAGTCCGCCGCCGGGAAGATGTGCGCGATGCTCGGGATCGTCGCGTCTTCGATGGAGACGCGCGTCTTCACCGTCAGCTCGTGCTTCTTGTTGATCGACAGCAACTGGTACGCCACCTCGAGCCCCTCCTCCTGCCAGTCCACGCCCGAGAGGCAGCGCAGGTACTTCAGATCGAGGCGCGGGTCGTCGCGCGCGGCGGTCATCACGGCCGGTACGTCGTCGCGGTTCACTTCGACCGCGACGGACTCGCCGACGAACGCCGGCACGGTGTACGCCTTCATCTGCACGCCCGGGACAGCGGCGGCCAGGAATTCGTTGATGCTCCCGGGCGCCGGCGGGTTGCGCGGCGCCTCCTTTGGCTCGGCTTCACGAGCCGGACGCGCCGGCCGGGCCGCAGCAGCGGCAGCGGGCTTCGCTTCCGCAGCGGCAGCAGGCTGAGCATCGGCAGCCGTTGCTGACGCTTCGCCGGCGGTCGGCGGACTCTCCGGTTTGCTCTCGCGCCCGGCGCCTCCAGCTGCGGTGTCCATGGGCGGTGCGGGCTGGCCTTCGCCGGTGCTCTTTCCTTCCGCCTGCTCCTGCTCAGCAGCGGCCTCTTCGGGCGTAGGCGGTGGGGGCTCGGTGCCCTCGGCGGCGGGGCCGTGGCCTTCGGCGGCGGGCTGCTCCTCGGGATCGGGCATTACTTGCTGCGCTCTTCCATGATCTTGTGCTGGAGCGCGAGGAAGCCGTCCATCAGTGCCTCCGGACGCGGTGGGCAGCCCGGTACGTACACGTCCACCGGGATGACCTTGTCGACGCCCTGCAGCACGCGGTCGTAGCGCGTATACGGCCCGCCGTTGGTGGCGCAGGCGCCCATCGAGATCACCCACTTCGGCTCGGGCATCTGCTCGTACAGCAGCTTCACAGCCGGCGCCATCTTCTTCGTCACCGTGCCGGACACGATCATCACGTCCGACTGCCGCGGCGACGGCCACGGGACGATGCCGAAGCGGTCGAGGTCGTGGCGCGGCATGAACGTCGCGATCATCTCGATCGCGCAGCACGCAAGGCCGAAGGTCATCGGCCAGAGCGAGGACTTGCGCGACATCGCGAGCAGCGTGTCGGCGGGGAACTGGATGATGCCGGGGAGGATTTGGCGATAGAACGCCTTGCCGGGATCGTACGGCACCGGCGTAAGGCGCTCCGCCTCGCGCTCGACGCCCGTCTTCTCGCGTCGCGGGACGACGATCGGCGCGCCTTCGACGGTCTTCGGGCCGGTCTCCGGCGTCGCGGTCGAGACTTCGCGCACGTCGACGTCGTCGCGGGTCGTCACTTGTTCCATTGCAGGACCCCCTTCTTCCACGCGTAGCCGAGTCCCGCGGCCAGTATGCCGATGAACAGGACCATCTCCCAGAAGGCCGTCTTGCCGGCGACGCCGAGCGTGGCCGCCCACGGGAAGAGGAACACCGCCTCGACATCGAAGATAAGGAACAGGATGGCGAACAGGTAATAGCGAATGTGGATCTGCGCGCGGGTGCGCCCGATGGGGAGCATGCCGCACTCGTAGGAGATGCCCTTCCCCGGCTCGCGCGAGTACGGCGCGAGGACCCTGGCGGCGATGAGCGCGGTGGCTACGAGGATGAACCCGACTATCACGGCGATGAAGACGGCCAGATAGTTGTCGAGCAGAGCCGAGAACGGCAAGCGATCCCTCCGCCCGGACGGCAATTCAGTGCGAGAGTAGCCCCTCGCCGCTGATGCCCGAGTTCAACGAGATCGTAACAACCGTTCGATTGTAGGTCAATTCACAATCGGCCTCGCGGAAGCTTTCGGCGGCCCCCAGTCGCGCCCGCGCTTGCCGAGTGCGGGCCCGGCGTCGCGTCAATCATTTCCCAATCTTTCGACGCCTACACTCGCATGGTTCGAGACAGGTGCGCCGTCGCGCGCGAAAAAAGCGATGCGCGCTGCGAACGTAAGGAGGGCCTAATGCAGACAACGACCGCGATGACCCAGCCGGGAACCGTGCCTCGCGAGGGCGTAGAGCAGCGCATTTCGGACGCGATCACCTCTTTCTGCGGGAAGATGCTGTTCGTCTACGTCCACGTCGCATTCTTCGCGCTGTGGATCGCGACCAGGGGCTTCGGGCAGGACTCCTTCCCGTTCAATTTCCTGACGATGGCGGTCAGCCTCGAGGCGATCTTCCTCTCCACGTTCATCCTGATCTCGCAGAACCGGCAGCAGGCCCAGGCGGACGCGCACAACGATGCGGTGCAGGAGCGCCTGCAGCAGATGGTGCGGGACGTGATCTCGGACGAGAAGCTGGACCAGGCGAACGAGAAGATGATCAGCGAGCTGCTCCACCGCATCGACGTCGAGCGGGTGCAGCCGATCGCCGACCACGTGAACTCGATCGCGGAGTGCGTGCAGCGCATAGAGGCAGCGCTGAAGCTGCCACCGCCGGAGAACGCGCCCGGCAGCTAGCCGACCGTTTTCCTCGGGGTCTGATAGGTGCTCCAGCCGAGGTCTTCGCGCTCGACCGAATCGGTCGACTCGATGACGCGCTCGGTATGCACCCGAAACGCATCCACTGCAACGTCCGTCGGTTGTGTTACGCATAGTTCGGCTTCGAAGCCGGGATCGCGCTCGAATCGCGCCTCGATCTGAGCGAGGTCGTTGATGAAGGACGCACGCATCAGCACGGAGGCATCGTGGTCGTTCCGGAAGCGCAGGTCGCGATACGCGAATTCCACCGCCGCGTCGCGGCCTAGTTCGAAGTAGCGGTCATCGCCGTATGTGTCGACGCTGTGGCAGTAGCGTTCGACGACCGTAAGGCCGCTGAGCAGCCCGACGTTGTACAGCACAGTTGACGCGAGACAGATCGCGCCACCGACTTCCTCTATCAACTGCCCGTTCTTGAGCGCCGCCGCCTCCGCGTACCCCTGCCGCCGCGTGGGGCGGCCGGCGCACTTCCAGAACGACAGCACCTCCCGCGGAGCGACAACCACTCCATCCAATGCCGCCAGAGCCAGCGCGAGATTGTGCCGCTTACCTTCGAATCGCGCCTCCTGCCCCGGATAGCATCGAAGCGGGAGCGCGTACTGCGCGGCGATGTAGTCGAACGCCGGAGGAACGGCGAGGCGGCGCGCGAACCAGACGCGAGAGCGACGGTCGGCGAACCGACGCCTGAGCAGCCGGAAGCGCCAGCGGAGGGCGAGCAGCACTACGTCTTGCCGCCTACGATGGATGGCCATGACCGCGCTCTAGCCCTGCCGGACCCATAATCGCAGCACACACACGCCTTGCGCTAGATGAGTGAACAGCTTGTGAAAGATTGCTCGATCTCCGGCGATTCGGGAGAATGAACCGCCATGGTGATGGAATCCATCCCTCTCGTCGGACAGCCGGAAGCGGGAGCCGTAGACCAGGACGTCGAGCAGAACATCCTGCTGACCGGCGTGGACACGGTGATGAACTGGGCGCGCAGCTCATCGCTCTGGCCGACGATGTTCGGCCTCGCCTGCTGCGCGATGGAGATGATCGCCACCGCGACGCCCCGCTACGACATCGCCCGGTTCGGCGCCGAGATCTTCCGCGCTTCGCCGCGCCAGGCGGACCTGATGATCGTCTCCGGCACCTGTACGTGGAAGATGGCGCCGGCGATCCGTCGCATCTGGCTCCAGATGCCCGATCCGAAGTGGTGCATCTCGATGGGGAGCTGCGCGATCATGGGCGGCCCGTTCGCGTACGCGTACAGCGTGCTCCCCGGTGTGAACCTCCTCGTGCCGGTGGACGTCTACGTACCCGGGTGCCCCCCGCGTCCGGAGTCGTTGCTCACCGGGTTGATCATGCTCCAGAACAAGATCATGGACGTGCGCGTCACCGGCCAGCGCGAGACGCCGCAGCCCGACGGCGACTTCAGCCGCTACCTCCCGCCCGAGGACCCGATCCGCCGCGAGCTGGAGTCGCTCTTCCCGCCCTTCCCCCCGTTCGAGCGGTCCGAGTCGGCGATCTAGAAGTCTCTCAGCCTCTCACTCTCTTCAGTGAGTCCGTCAAAGGCGGGCTGTCGATCTGAGTGTTCGCCAGTCGTCTACTCTTGGAACGTGCCGATGAAGCACGACCTCGCAGTGGAGGATTCGCCATGAAGTACATGTTCCTGATCTACGTCGATTCGCATCGCGGCGAGCCCGACCCGGACGGTGGCGACGCGGGAGAGATCGCCGAGCACGTCACGTTCACCCGGGATGCGATCGCACGTGGTGCGTACGTGAGCTGCGACGCGCTCGCGAGCGAGCAGTCCGCGAAGACGGTCCGCGTGCGGGACGGCCAGGTCGTCACGACCGATGGCCCGTTCGCGGAAACGAAGGAAGCCCTTGGCGGGTTCTACATCCTCGACTGCAAGGACATGGACGAAGCCCTCGGGTACGCATCGCGCATCCCCCCGGCGAAACACGGCTCGATCGAGGTGCGGCCGATCTTCGACATCCCCGGCTGGGACGAGGCTGTCGGCCTGAAGCCGGCGTCCGTCGCCTCGCGCTAACGTCTCGCGCCGTCAGGCGTGCACCAGCACGGGCATGCCGATATCGGCATACGCGTAGATGTCGGCCGACGCGCCGGTGCGGATGCAACCGTTCGAGACGCGGCCCGTGCTGGTGACGGTGTCCTTCCCGTCCTTGTCCTTCAGGAACGAGTGGAAGCCGTTCGCCTTGTCGATATCGAACCCGACCCAGTCGCTGATGTACGCGTTGTACGGCGCGTCGTACTGCAGGCCGGGGATCTTGTTGTAGACGTGAAAGAGCCCGGTCTGCGTCGAAGCGAAGTTGCCCGTATCCACTTCCGTGCCGACCGCGACCGGCTGGATCGTGCGCACCACGTTGTCCCCGTCCATCAGCCGCACGACGAAATTCGTGACGTCCACGTCGATCCACCGCCCCTCGATCGGCGTGGCGGATGGCGTGGGACTTTCCGCTGCGGCGGGCGTGCCGGTCGGATCGTCGCGGACGGCAGTGGCGGCGAGGATCGCGCTTTCTCGCGTCGCCGTTGCCGCAGCGGATGTTGCCGGCGCGGATGCGTCAGCGGCGCGGGCGGCGGGCTTGCCACCCGTCGCAACGGAAGCGACCGGACTCGCGGGCGCCGACTCGATGAAGACGCCCGGCGCCGTTGGCGTCGGCGTCGCGAGGTCCCCGCATCCCATCACGAGCGTCGCGAGCGCGAGCACCAAAACAGTGATACCGAGGTGAAGCCGGCGGCGAGGCACCGTCCATGATGCCGAGCGCGGCCGATGCTTCGCCACCTCATGGCAGACTGGAGCGCATGGCAGAATCAGCATCCCTGAGCACTGAGCCTTCCATCGAGCAGCTCGCCGAACACGTTCGATCGGCGTACGCGCTCGGCATCGAGCGCATCGAGCCCATCCCCGGCGGCGACGCCGATTCGAGCATCTTCCGCGTCCAAAGCCGCGGTGGAATGTACTTCCTCAAGCTTCGTCGTGGCGCTCACGCCGGCGCGTCTATGCTCGCGCGGCACCTGGCCGATGCCGGCATCGTGGAGGTGCTCGCGCCGCTCGATCCGAGGCGTGGCGCGCGTGAACTCGACGGGGTGACCGTCACGCTCTATCCCTTCTTCGAAGGCGAGAACGCGTTTCGCCGTCCGCTCAGCGAGCCGCAGTGGAAGGCGTTCGGCGCCACGATGCGATCGGTGCACAACGTCGCGCTGTCGCCAGACGTGGTCGGATCGATGCGGCGCGAGACGTATGACGAGGCCTGGCGGATCCGAGTGCGCGACTACGCGGGAGCGAATCGGCGGCGGACGACGACGATGGACGACGACGCCGCGCGCAAGGTCAATGCGCTCCTCTCCGCGAACTCGCGACGCATCCTAGCGCTCGTGCGCCATGCCGAGCAGCTCGCGGCATCGCTGCGTCGGAGGCGATTGCTTTTTGTGTCGTGTCACGCCGACCTGCACGCCGGGAACGTGCTCGTCAGCCGCGACGGCACGATCGCGATCGTCGACTGGGACGACCTGATGCTCGCGCCGAAGGAGCGCGACCTGATGTTCATCGGGGGCGGCGTGGGACATACGTGGAACAGCGAGCAGGAGACCGGCGCCTTCTACGCCGGCTACGGCCCGACGGACGTCGATCGCGAAGCGCTCGCGTACTACCGCTGCGACCGGATCGTCCAGGACGTTGTCGTGTACTGCGACGCGCTACTTCGGCGCGAGGGCACGTCGGACGAGCGGGCCGACAGCCTGCGACGGATCAGCGCAGCGTTCGATCCCAACGACGTGGTCGAGATCGCCGAGCGGACAGTCGCCGCGGTGTGACGACGCGGCCGCGATGGCACTTGCTGAATCCGTTACGGAGTATGCGGCGCCCGGATCTCCGGCGATGCGAGGATGATCTCCGCCTCTGCTTCGGGCTCAGACTCCAGTAGTGTGCGAGTGCGAAGCAGGCGCGTCGTGAGCACGCCGTGCGCCGGCGCGACCAGCCACGCGACGAAGAACGTCATCGTAGAGATAAGGACGATCGTGCCGCCCGCCGAAACGTCGCGCTGATATCCGATGTAGAGCCCCGCGATGCCTGCCGCGAACCCCAGCGCCGATGCGAGCATGGACATGCGCGCGAGGCGGTCGGTGAAGAGCCGCGCCGTCGCCGCCGGCGTGATCAGCAGCGCGATCACCAGGATGTTGCCCACCGCCTTGAACGCCACGACCACGGTCAGCGCGGTGAGCGACAGCAGCAGCAGGTCGAGCGCCAGCACCGGCAGTCCCATCGCCCGCGCGCCAAGCGGGTCGAACGCTGCCATCACGAAGAGCTTCCGCAGCCCGATTATCACGACCAGCACCCCTGCGCCGATCGCCGCCGTGAGCGCCACATCGCTGATGCCGGCGGTGAGCGGATCGCCGAAGAGGATGCCTTCGAGCTCGTCGCTGCTGACGGAATGATTGCTGAGGATCACGACTCCGAGCGCGAACGCCGCCGTGAAGATCACGCCGATCGCCGTGTTGTCTCGCACCCGCTGGTTGGCCGTAAGCAGGCCCATGACTGCCGCCGTCGCCAGTCCCGCGACCAGCGCTCCCACGAGCAGGTTGGCGCCGATCAGGAACGCCGTTACGACGCCCGGAAAGATCGCGTGCGCGAGCGCATCACCCAGGAAGCCCGTCCCTCGCAGGACGATCAGCGATCCGATCACGCCGGCGACGACCGCGACGATCGAGACGTCGATTAGTCCGCGCGCGAATGCCGGATCGCGCAGCGGATCAACCAGCGCGTTCATGGTGCTCCTCGCCGGCTTCTGCCGTGTGGCTCGCGGGATGCTCCGCCGACACTTCGCCGCGGCGTCGCAGCACGATCATCGACCCGCCGTGTATGTGCGAGTGCGTCGCCTGCAGCACGACGCGTCCCTGCGCCCGCCATTCGTCGAACAGCTCGATGATCCGGTCGTGCGTCTCTGCGTCGATCCCGCTCATCGGCTCGTCGAGCAGGATCACCTCGGGCTCCTGCACGAGCGCCCGCGCGATGAACGTCCGCCGCTGCTGGCCGCCGGACAGCTCCCCGATCTGGCGGTCGCCAGCTGCGGCGATGCCAAGGTGCTCGAGCGCCTCTTCGACCGCATGCGCGTCCTGTTCGGTTGAGCGCTTCAGCCACCCGCGCAGTGGATACCGTCCCATCATTACGACGTCGCGCACCGAAACCGGGAACGTCCAGTCCACGTCTTCGCGTTGCGGTACGTACGCCACGTGCCGGCGCATGCGCGCGATCGGCTGGTCGAACAGCGTGATGTCGCCGCCCGCGAGCGGGACCAGGCCGGCGATCGCCTTGAGCAGCGTGCTTTTGCCGGATCCGTTCGGTCCGACGAGACTCGCGACTTCCCCGCGCGGAATGTCGGCGAAGACGTGGCTCAGCACCACGCGCCGTCCGTACGCGATCGTGACGTCGTCGAGCAGAAGGCAGCGGCTGTGCACCGCGTCCGCGGTTGGCGCAACAGCAGCCGAAGCGGCGGCCGCAGCCTCACGAGGCATGCGCGGCGACTCCACTCTTCGCCCGGCAGTCTGAGCAGCGGCCGTACACCTCGAGCCGGTGGCCTTCAATCTCGTACTCGGTCGCCGCGGCGAGCTGTCGCACCAACGGCGCGACGTCGCACATCGTGAAGTCCTCCACCCGGCGGCATTCGACGCAGACGAGATGATGGTGATGGCCGCGCGTGCTGAGCCGATACTGCACGTCGCCGTCTTCCAGCGTAATGCGGCAGAGGATGTTGAGGTCGAGCAGGATCTTGATCGTGCGGAACACCGTCGCCCGTCCGACGCGCCGTGTGCGCCGCAGGACGTCGTCCACGCTGAAGTGCGCGGGCTGCGCGAGCACCGTGCGCAGCACCGTCCGTCGGCTCGCCGTGACGCGGTGACCGTGCAACTCGAGGCGTTCGGTGATGAGCTCGAGGTCTGACATTCGTTCTGCCCCTAGTGATACCGAGTCTCAGCCTAAGTGAGACGTAGTCTCAGTGTCAAGTGGTCGTGCGGTCGGTCAGACTCTCTCAGGCCGTCGCTTCGGATGACGGCACGCTCCCCCGACCCGACGTACGAGATCGTTCGCGGCGCTCACGATGCCGTTGCGTTCGGTACTACTGCGTGACGCTCCGCATGACGGTCGCACCCGTGTGGGTGGCGTCGGTGGGAAGTGCCGGTTCGATTGTGACGGCGAAGCCCTGCAGCGGTCCGCGCTCCGGCGCCGAGCCCGTGCTCCGCTGGACGATGGCCTCGCCTCGGCCCTGGTCGTCAACTACGAACGCCGGACCGCGCACCCATTGGCCTTCGTACACGAGCCACAGCCGGTACACGCTGCCCTCGGGCGGTTGAGGCAGCCCCCACCCGACGAACGCGCCGACCTGCTGCGTCGGGCTCCAGAGGTATCCGCCGGATGAGGTCGGCGCCATCGACGTGCCAACCATGATCGTGCGTTTCACATCCGGCTGCGACATAACGTCGATCACCGTCTGCTGGGTGCGCAGCTGGTCACCGACGACCTGCTGGAAGCCCGCGGAATCCGCTATCTGGGTCCGTATCGCGTTGAGCTCGCTCGAGGACGCCGTCGCGTTCGCGCCGATCGACGCGTTCTTTCCGTTGAGGTCGTGCACCTGCACCTGCATGTAGGTCGCCCATCCCACCACGCCGAGCGTGAAGAACAGCAGCGCCGCCGCCGCAGCGGGCAGCCATCGGGCGGCGCGTGAGCGCAGCGGCATCGACAGGATCGAGGCGGCGGCGAGCGTGCGGGCCTTCAGCGCCGATGGCGCCGCGACAAGCGGGACCGCGAGCCCGAGCGATGCCGCGTCATGCTCGGTTGCGTCGAGCAGCGTCGTACAGTCAGGGCACGCGGCGATGTGCGCTTCGAACGGGCGCACTTCCTCGGCATCGAGGGCGCCGAGAGCGTACGCTTCGATAAGCTCGCGGGCTTCTTCGCAGTTGAGACGCATCAGTTCGCAAGGTCCTGTGCGCGCCGCTCCGACAGCGCGCCTCGCATCTTGTGCATCCCGAGCCTGATGCGGGTCTTCACCGTGCCGAGCGGCTGTCCGAGCTTGTTCGCGATCTCTTGCTGCGTCAGCCCGCCGAAGTACGCGAGCTGGATCGCGAGCCGCTGTTCGTGCGGAAGATGCTCCAGCGCGCTGCGCACCGCCGCGCGGTCATCGGCGACGACCGTGGCGATCGCCGGATCGTCGGCGTCGCGCTCGCTCGGGAGGATGTCCTCCTCTTCCGCCGTCGTCGGCAGCGCTTCGTGGCGGAGGCGGCGCCCGTGGCTCCGGCGCTCGTCGATCGATCGGTTCCGCGCGACGCTGAGGAGCCACGTCACGAACTTGCCGCGATGAAAATCGAACTGCTCAGGCTTGCGCCAGACGCGCAGGAACACATCCTGCGTCACATCTTCGGCCACGTGCGTATCCCCCACGACGCGCAGGACGACCGAGAACACCAGGTCGCCGTAGCGGTCGTATATGGCCTCGAACGCCGCGAGGTCGCGGTCGCAGAGGCGCTGCATCAACTCGTCGTCGCGGAGCGCGGTGTAGTCCACGCCCTCCAGCTTTCCCCGGCGGCGGCGGCGGGGGAGGGACCGGCCCTCACTTGTCGATACGTCCCGGACGCCCGGGGGGATTTCGGGCGTCGATCAAGGTTAACAGGTTCAGGATTGACGAGTTCGACCGGCCGATCAGCCTCCTGGCTGCGCGCCCGGGAGGCCGCTTTGGACGGTGATGTCGTCCGCCACGAGGGCGTCGCCACGGTCGTTGAGGTGCCCGCTCGCGATGATGCGGTCGGCCGTGCGTATCTGGGCGAACGTCGTCGACCCGCCTTCCGCCGTCCGGATGTGCGTTGAGTCCTGGACCTGGATCTCGTTCACCGTGGGCCCGGACAGCCGAGTGATCTCGATCGTGCGCGTAGCGGGCGTGACGCTCCCCACGACTCCGGTGAGCTCCATCGCCGGGCTGTCAGACGGGACCGACGTTGCCGTCGAAGCGCCCGGTGTCCCCGCGTGCGTGGGGGACGTCGGCGGACGGGTCGACGTGGCCCGCGGCGTCGAAGCCCGCTCGGACGGCGTCGGAGTCGCGGATTTCGAAGAGCCGCCGCAGGCGCCGAGCACGACGGCGGCCGCGATGATAGCGGAGAGCGCGGATCGCATCGCATGCAAGCGTATACGACCGCACGCGCGCGGGCGATGCGTTATCCTTCCCGGCCGAAGCCTTCCTTTATCCAGCGGAAGTGCTGCCGCCCGTGGTCGGCGTTCACCCCGAGGACGCCGCCAATCGTCCCATCGGCCCAGGGAGCGCCCGGAAGCTTTTCCGCGAGCTGCTCGTCGCTGAGCGATCCGAGCAGCGCGAGCGTATCGGAGCGCACCTCCTGCCCGAGCGCGACGATCTCCCCGAGCGGCTTGGCGCCGTGCTCGCGCACCCACCGCTCGTTCATCGCGTGCACCTCGCGCATGATGTCCTCGCGCGTGCGTGGCGCCCCTTCGCGGTCCGTCAGCAGGCCGACCGGGTTGGCGCTGCCCTCGACGTGTCGGCGGATCATCGCGTTGAAGTTCTTCTCGATGCCCGCCAGGTGCGCCAGGTGGTCCTTCGGCGTCCACGACGTCGAAGGATCGTGCTCGCTCGGAGTAGCCGGTCGCACGAGGTCATCCGTCGGCATCGCCGCGTACGTCTCGATGAGCCACGCCCTGTCTCGGCTGAGCTTGATCTCGATCTCCGTGCGGTCCATGGAATAAGGATGCATCGCCCGGCCGTCGAGAGCCATCCAGAGTCGCCCGATCTCGCCCGCTTTGGTACGATCGCCCGCAATCTCCACAGGTGGCACCAACATGACGACCCGCAACTCCACCATCCTCCGACGCATGCTCGATGAGCCGGAGATCATCGTCCTGCCCGGCGCATACGACGCGCTCTCCGCGCGCCTCGCCGAGCGCGCCGGCTTCCGCGCGATGTTCACCACCGGCTTCGGATTCAGCGCCGCGGCGCTCGGGCAGCCGGACTTCGGCCTGCTGACGATGTCCGAGACGATGGACCGCGTGCGCCACATCGTCGATGCCGTCAGCGTGCCGGTCGTCGCGGACATGGACACCGGCTACGGCAACCCGCTGAACACCGCGCGCACCGTGCGCGAGTGCGTGTCGGCGGGCGCGGCGGGAATCATCCTCGAGGACCAGGAGTGGCCGAAGAAGTGCGGCCACTTCGAGGGCAAACGCGTGATACCCGCGGAGGACCACGCCGCGAAGATCCGCGCCGCCGCCGACGCCCGCGGATCCGACGACCTCGTGATCATCGGCCGGACCGATGCGCGCCAGCCGCTGGGCCTCGACGAAGCGATCCGTCGCGGCAAGCTTTACCGAGACGCCGGTGCCGACATCGTCTTCGTCGAGGCGCCGCGCAGCGTGGATGAGCTGCGCGCGGTGAAGGCGGCCATCCCGGACACGCCGCTCTTCGCCAACATGGTCGAAGGCGGCAAGACGCCGCTGCTGTCGTTCGAGGAGCTGCAGGCGCTCGGCTACAAGATGGTCGTGTTCCCGCTCTCCGCGCTGTTCGCCGCAACGAAGGCGATCGCCCGCGTGTACGAAGAGCTGTACCGCGCAAAGACAACCGCCGCCGCCGCCGGCGACCTCGTCTCATTCGAGGACTTCGAGAAGATCGTCGGCGTCCCCGAGCTGCGCGCCCTCGAAGAGCGCTACGGCATCGCTACCACCGCCGCGAAGCTCTGAATGATGGCTCGACGTCTCCACAAGTAGGCGCATCGAGTCGTGTGCAACTTGCTCCGCGCGTGGCCCTCTCCGCCGCGCATCGCTGATAATCACGCCATGGAGCAGCAGGTCCGCTACGTCCGCAGTGCCGACGGCACGAATATCGCCTACGCCGACATCGGCGACGGCGTGCCGCTGATCGTATCCTCGAACATTTGGGCACACCTCGACATGACGTGGCAGAGCGAGGCACGTCTGCCGCTCCTCGCGCTCGTTCGGCAGGGCTTTCGCCTGATCCGATACGACATGCGCGGCATGGGTATGTCAGAAAGGGATGTCCACGATTTCTCGATCGAGCGCCAGATCGATGACCTCGAGGCCGTCCGAGGGCGCACCCGGGTCGATACGTTCGCATTATTCGGCGTCGTGCACGCCACGCCCGCCTGTATCGCCTACGCAGCGACGCGCCCTGACCGCCTCACCCACCTCATGCTGAACATCCCCTTCGCAACTGGTTCCGAATGGTACGGAGCCTTGCCCACGCTTCGCGGATTGGAGTCGTTTCGAGAGCTCGGTGACGAGCAGTGGGCGCTCTACACGCTGACGCACGCAACGACCCTGGCCGGGCTCTCGCCGAACTTCAGTGTCGAGGCTCTTGCTGCCTTGATGCGTGCGGCGACGACCCCGACGACCCTGAAACGGTACTTTGCCGCTCTTCGCACGCAGGACGTCAGCGGTCTCCTCGGAAACGTGAAAACGCCCACTCTGGTCATCGAGACGTCTCGAGATGACCTCGTCAACCGATTCGCCCACGCTGTGGTGACAGCCATCCCCGATGCGACGCTTGCTCGGGTTGACCGCGCCCTTGGCGCACCGACCATGGACGACGTCACCTTGATCACGCGCTTCGTGCTGGCGCGCGAGCCGTTCTCCGCCGTTGCAGTCGCCGATCCGGCAACGCCCGCCGGTGGCATGGCGGTAGTGCTGTTCGCCGACATCGCAAATTCCACGGGGCTCACCGAGCACATCGGCGACGCGGCGTTCCGCGAACGAGCTCGCGCGCTGGATTCGTCGCTGCGCACCATCATCACCGAAGCGGCGGGCGTCGCCATCGACGGAAAGCTCCTCGGGGACGGAGTGCTCGCGACCTTCTCCTCAGCCTCACAGGCGATCACCGCTGCGCTGCGCTGCCGGGGCTCGGCCGATGATGCCGCGATGCCGCTACACCTCGGCATCCACGCCGGAGACGTCATCCGAGAGGACAACAACGTCTACGGTGGAGCGGTCAACATCGCGTCGCGGATCAGCGCGCTGTCGGTCCCGGGCGAGATCCTGGTCTCGCAGACGGTTCGCGATCTTGCGCGCACCTCAGCCGGCGTCACCTTCGAAGATCGCGGCGACCAGGCTCTCAAGGGCATCGATGACGCCGTGCGCGTGTTCGCGGTGCATCGAGCCTCCAGCACCGAACCGCGGACCTGACCCGGTAGCGAAGCCGCGCGCCCCATCTGCGTCATCTGCGGATCGCCTCCAACACCCACGACGCCGTCTCGATGTGCTGCGCGTGATACTCACTGCCCATGCTCCACGCGATCGTTTGCGCGACGGTCCACATCGCGGCGCGGCGGCGGTCCAGCGACAGCTCGTCGCACAGGCGGTCGAGGCGATGCCGCACGTCGCGGCGACTGTGCCCCAGCTCGAACGAGCGCACGATCGGCGCGACGGCGAACTCTCGCTCGCCCGCCAGCGGCTTCGGGTCGATGACCAGCCACGGCTCGCGTTGCGCGGACAGCACGTTGTCGCCGTGCAGGTCCTGGTGCAGCAGCACCTGCTCGCCCTGCGTCGGCGCCAGCTCGCGGATGGCGTCGAGCGCCGCGTCGAGTAGCGAGCGCTCGAAGGGGCGGCCGAGGTCTTCGTACTGCTGCGGCAGGTAGCCCGCCCACCATGCCGCCTCGTCGGCGAGCGACGTGAACGGCGCGCCGGCGGGCTTCCACAGCCGCGGCAGCAGCCCGATGAGCACGCCCAGCGCGTCCTCCGGATCGATGCGCGAGAGCGGCGTGCCGGGGACGCATCGCTCGAGGAGCAGCGCGTGGCGCTCGCGGTCGTGCTCGAGCAGGCGGATCGCGCCGTCGCCGTCCCACAGCGCGAGCGCATCGGCCTCGTGTTCGCTCTCACGGCCGGGGAATTGCACCTTCAGCACCGCGTCTGTGCCGTCGGCGCGGGTGACGGGGACCGTCAGCGATACGTTGCCGTCGCCGAACGGCTCGCCGAGCGTGAGCGCCCATCGTTCGGCGCACTCGCGGACGGTGTGCGGCAGCGCATCAAGCCACTCCGCCCCACCGGCGTAGCGGCGGATGGCGTGGAGGCGTGCGGGGATCTCGATGCTATGAGCGTCGCGGGGCACGCACGATCGTAGCGTGATCGGCCATCGTGCTCAGTTGCAGTTGTCTCCGATCCCGTTCACCTCGATCAGCGCATCCCCGATCGTGACCGCTCCGTTTGGCATCCCTGGCGCCCAAGCTTGGGCGCCGGGCGTTCGGTCATACTCCTGACCGTCCTGAATGCCGTTGCTGTTCCAGTCGCTCCCGTATGTCGCGCCGTTCGCGTTCGGCGTGTTTGGGTTCAGGTTGTTCGTGCCTATGTAAGTCAGGATCGCGATCGCGTCTCCGATGCTGATCGCGTGGTTACGCGTTCCCGTCGTGTTCGAAGGCAGCAGCGGTGGCGTTGGCACGTCGAAGAAGTCCCAGAAGCTGTTCGGGTTCCGCTGGCCGCCGGTGATGTGCGATGGCGCCAGCTCGCGACCGTCCGGACAACCGTCGCCGTCGGTCTCATCCGGAGGCGCCAGCTGGATCGTGGGGTTAAACGTGCACGATGGGTTGTGGAAGGTGAGTGTGCAGCTGTCGACGCCAGCCACGAATCCGCCACGCGGGTAGGGCGACACCGGTGGCGTTGTCGCGCTATTGGTCAAAGAGATGGTCAAGATCCCGTCGATGTTATTCGCGGCGGGCGCAGATGTGGCCAAGAGACCGGTCACGCCCAACGCGTTAGTCCTGCTTGCGAAGTCCGACGCGAAATCTTTGCCGGTCAGACCTAAACCGGTCGGCCCGGCAACTCCTGTCGCAACGTACTCCGTGTACGGGCCATCGGGCCACTCGACGAACGGGGTCCAACTCGTAGCGGTTGATGTCCCGGTGATGAGGTACCTGTTCGTGCAAGTGAACGATGGTGTGTACTGCCACGCAGTGGGAAGTGCGCCGAGCGGGTCGCCAAGGTTGCAGAGGCCCGTCGGTTGCGGCTGTGAGCAGCCGACCGGGCCGTTCGCGCCTATGACGGCGAGTAGATCCGCGAGCGATACCACGGGAGTGGAGTACACATCCGCGACGTTGATGTAGTAAGGCGGGCTATTTGGCTGGATGCTGGTTCCACCAATGAAGCTGTCGTCGAGGAACGCGTCCTCATTCGTGGGGCTTACGGGATCGCCATGTTGATATGGGTTGCCGCCTGCATCGAAGCCGTCCCCGTTCAGGTCGGTGCACGCTGAGGCGAACACCGGACGAACTTTACCCGTCGGCGTGAGCGTAATCACGAGACCGAGCGACACGGCGAGCACCGTCGCCGCGGCGAGCCGCAACAGCAGTCGCGCTACGTGACCGGCACCGACCCGGGTCGTAGTCCCGCGAGTCGGCGTCTGTTCGATGGCGGTGCGCGATCGTCGGGCCTCCATAGCTCCCTCCATAACTCATCTTGCCGCCGTGGACGTTCGCGACTGACGAACGCAGTACCTGCCGGCCGTGACCCGAGACCGGTGCAAGCAAGAGAGGAGCCGATCATACGCGTGGCCGGAGCACACGATCAACAATTTCCCATATGAGTTTTCCAATGTCGTTATTTTGCCCGGCGCGCTCGTCACTCTACGCCCCCGCCGCCCGCTCCACCTCCAACCGCGGGAACCCCCTCCGGATCCTCCACCCCCAGCTCATCCGCCGCATGCCGCCGGCTGTGGCGTCATGGTGGAGTGTTAATGTACTCGCGGAATGTTCGTGATCGACGATGAGCTTCACGCGGAGCATAGGTCGGACTTCGATTCCTTCGAAGAAGCCATGGAGCAGCTGAAGGAATGGTCGACGATTCCGTGGGATCAGCCGCCGAACCTGGCGCCTTGTACCGGTTGGCGTGACTGCGGCCGTAACTACGCGATTATCGAGTACGACGACGCTGAAGTTCCGTGGAAAGAACTCACTCGAACCCCTGTCCTTCGTATCACGAAGTCTGGCGCGGAGTGGCTCACAGAGTTCCCGTAACGTCTATTTAGCCCGACCCACCGCCCGCTCCTCCTCCAACCACCGCCGGTACTCCGCCTCCGGGTCCTCCACCCCCAACTCATCCGCCGCCCGCCGCCGGCTGTGGATGCCGCTGGCCACCAGCACGCGCTCGTCCTCGACGAGGCGGCTGCGGTCGAGGGGCAGCACGCTGCCCCAGACGACGCGCGAGCGGTACGGCGCGTAGCGCGCGGCCGGCTCCGCGTGCTGTTCGAGCACGCGCAGGATCATCTCGTTGCGCCGCCGGTACGCCGCCGAGCGGATCAGCCGCTTCCGCGCCACCTTCTTCAGCAGCGGGTCCAGCTCCACGTTCAGCGCCACGCCCGAAAGCCCCGTGTGGTTGTCGCCGAACGCCGTCCGCGGCGACTCGCCCAGGTCGTGCAGCGCGCGATAGATCATGTCCACGTACTCCGCGTGCAGCTTCACGCCGCCGCCCTGCAGCAGGTCCAGCAGGTACGCCTTCGCGCGCTCCGGCAGCTCCCACACCGCGCCCGGCGCCACCGCGATGTCCTGCGACTCCGTCACGTTCTCCAGCACGGCGATGGGGTTGCCGCTCAGCTCCAGGATCATCGAGAGCTGCGAGAGCGCGCGGTTCAGCTCGCGCACCGGCTCGCGCATCACCGGGATGTCGCTGACGCCCCAGAACTTCTTCGGCTCGCGGATGTTCGGGTAGATCACGAAGGGGATGAAGCCGTACGGATTGTCGCGCTGCTCGATGCGCGCGCCATCGGCCCACAGCTCGAACTCCGCGTCCGTCCACGACTCGACGATCTCGACACCCGGCGCCTCGCCGGGCTGCGCGAGGCCGCGTGACGTGCGCGAGGGCTTCACGCCGTAGAGCATCGCCGCCGACTCCGCGTCGATGACGTAGCGGCTGCACACGCGCCACACGCGCGAGACGTCGTCGCCGGCCCACCACGCGAAGAGGCCCTGCACGTCCGGCGCGGTGACACGCACGCGGCGCTCCGCGGCGTCCCACGTCACCTTGTACGCGCCGTCGCCGAGGATCGCCGCGTCCAGCTCGGTGTCGAAGTCGAGCTGGTCGAGCTGGTTCGCGTCGTACACCGCGGCGAGCGCGCATTCGGCGTCACGCGCGCGCTGCGCCGCCGCGGGCGTGTCGTCGGCGGCGTCGACGGCGAAGTTCAGGCCGGACATCAGGTACGACGTCGTCTTGTCGATGATCGCCTTCGCGTAGTTGAACACGAGCCTCCGGTCGCGCCGCCGATTCGACGGCGGCCACTGCTCGCCGCCGTAGAACGCCAGATTGTCTGCGTACCGCCGGAGCCGGTCCGCGTCGAGGTTTTTCAGCCGTTGCGGGAGAGTCGTTGTCGTCTCGATCATCGTATTACCTCTAAAGCTTCATCTCGATTCCATCCCTCGGTCCGCTAAGGGACAGCTCGTGATTAGAATCGTGCTGTGAGAATCCACATTCAGATTGGGCAGTTCATCGTCTCGGTGAACCTAGCGCTTCCGGTCGCCGTGCTCGTCCTGCTTGCTGGCCTCATCGTTGGTTGCTACTCCGTCGTGCTTTTGTCTGGATTCCCTCGCGGTGACTGGAGCGGGCTGGCGGGGCTGGCCACGGCGATCACCGATGCCAACAGAATCGAATGCAGCACCTCTTCGCTCGACAGGACGCCAACTCCCTATTCCACCTTCGTTATCGCGCTGCTCACTCAGCGCGCCGAGGATCACGCTACGCCGACTTGTGGCACACCGATCGGCGCGACAACCCTTCCTTAGGTGAGCGCGTAAACTCATCCTGCATCACCGGCGCTCCTTCAAGATCCGAAAAATCGACCGCCGCGAGAGGCCGTAGGTGTCCGCCAGCATGTCCACCGGCACACCGTGCCGCCGACGCAGCGTCGAGATCTCCCGGTCCCGCGCCGAAACCCGCAGCCTGTGCGCCCCGCCCGGCGCGTCGTACTTGCACCGCTCCAGCGGGCACGCCCGGCACGTGCGCGACAGCTCGCACCCCGTGTCGCGATACGTCGCCCGCTCCGGCAGCGCGTCCTCCCGCACCAGCGGTGGGATCGCCTCGACGGCGCGCAGCTCGCGGCGGCCGTTGTAGAGAATGCGCACGCGTGTCGTTGTGTCGTCGGTTCTTAATGCAACCATGGTCCAGTTCTCAGTTCACCGCTGACAGTTCACAGTTCGCGTCTCGTGGATTTCACCCTTCACCGTTCACTCTTCACACTTCAATCGCCCTGACGTCCGACCTCCGCCGCTCAACCGCCCGCTCCACCCGTCCCCGCGCCGCACGCCGCACCTGCCCCTTCGACGCCTCCACCAGCAGCGCCGCGCTGATCAGGTAGTCGTCGTGCCCTTCCGACGGATCGACGAAGAAGTTCATCGTGCGGTTCGCGCGATACGCGACGCGCGCCAGCTCGCACTGCCGGTGGAACTCTCGATGCTCCGGCGAGCCGTCGCCGCGGTACGCCTTCAGCCGGCCGCCGTTGATCGCGGCCAGCAGCCCGAAGCCCAGGCGCGACTTGCTCTCCGACGTGAACTTCACCGCGAGCACGCGCGACTCGCCCATCGCCGATGCCAGCAGCCGCGCCGTCGTCTCGCCCAGCCCCGTCGCGTCCACCGCCGCCCGATGCACCCGCCACACGTCGCGCAGCAGATCGAGCAGCCGCGGCAGCAGCGTCTCGTGCGGCTCGCCTGTCCACGCGATGTGCTCGACGATCTCCACGCGCGGCTCATCCGCCAGCGCAATGTCGGTGCCGTAGATCAGGCGGCCGATCGTGCGAACGGTGGAGTCCCGCGTCGCAATGGCGGCGCTATTAGAAGGTGAAGGCGAAGCGGAAGCATCGTCGCCACCCGCGAGATCCAAGCCGGCGACATACGCTTCGCCGGCGACGGGCGCCGACATCCGCGCGTGCACGCCCGAGAGCTGCGCCAGCTGTGATGCGCTCAGCAGACGCCCGCCGCCGCTGATCGTCTTCAGGCAGTACTGCGTGAGGAACGCCGGATGCGTCTCGCCGAGACGACGCCGCTCCGCCTCGACGAACGCCGCGTACGACGGGTTGTGCGCGGCCACCGCCTCCCAGTCGTACGAGAAGTGACGCCGCACGCCGTCGATGCGCTCCGCCTCGAGGTGCGCCTGCTTCGCGCGCTCGAGCAGCGTCGTGCCGTCCCACGCCGTGCCGTAGTAGACGGTCGTCGCGTTCGTGGTCGCGGCCATCGGGCGGAACTCGCGGTCGAATTTCTCGGCGTCCACGTCCTGCGCCTCGTCCACTTCGAGCAGCAGGCCAGCCGTATGCCCGACGACGTTCGCCGAAGGCTCGGCGCTCAGAAACACGATCCGCGCGTCGCCGACTGCGATCGCGTCGCCCTGCAGCTTCGCCGCCGCGCCGAAGCCGGCCCGTCGCAGCCGGCTCCACAGTCTGCGCATGCTGATGCGGAGCTGCGGCCGGTACGTCGGCGCGCACTTCACCGCGTCGACCTGCCGCGATGCGTGCGCCGCCAGCAGCCACATCTCGATCTGCGCCGACAGCTCGTTCTTCCCGCCCTGCCGCGCGATCTCGATGCTGATCGATCCGCCGCGCCGCTCCATCACCACCTCGACGATCGCCCGCCCCGCCTCCCGCTGATACGGCCGCAACACCGGTATCCCTTCCGACCTTTGCTCTCTCACCGCTACGAACCCAGCCACCAATCCGTATTCCCTAGTTCCCAGTCCCTAACCAACCAACCTGAGAACGAGCTGCGTCACCACCGCTCCCGCGACGACGAACAGCAGCCCGTTCACCCGCGTCCGCACCTCCGCTAGGTCCCGCTCCAGCGCTCGCAGCCGCTGCGCCACCACCGCCCGAGACGCCGGCGCGCTCATCGCCTCCATCCCGTCCCCGTCCCGCGAGCTATCCGACGCGCCGCGCATGCGTTCGCCCAGCTCGCGGATGCGCCGCTCCAACACCTGGCTCCCGCTCTGTCTTATCACCCTCATGTCGACGAACGTCCTCCTCGAGCCAGTAACCAGCGACCAGCGACCATCGACCAGGCGACTACTCTCCTCACACTTCCACCCGCTCCGGGAACAGCTGCTCCGCAAGGCTGTGCATCGCCGCGGCGATGTTCTCCGCCATCTCGTCCGCGCGCTTCGGGCTGATCCGGTGCCGCCGCATTACCGTCCGCCCGATCATCTCTGCCGCCTGCAGCAGATCGTCGAGCTTCGGCGACTCGCCGTCCGTCATCTCCTTCAGTCGCGTCCGCAACAGTGCGAGTTCCTGATCGAGACCCTCGACGCGCATGGCTTCCAGCAACTCGGCCGAGTTCTTCACGGCGCCGCAATAGAAGAGTTCAGCCTCGCGCGTCGCACCGTTGCCGGTTCGATGCTCGGTCCGTGCCTTCGTGTCATGCGCCATCACCCGCCACCGTTCCTTCGCCGCAGCCGATCCGTGGCGCGGGCTTTCAGCCCGCGTCCGTTGGTGTCCGGCGCAACGTCGTCCGACAGCACCGCCAGCAGATCGTCGATGCTCGCCTCCGGCACCGACCGCGCCGCCGATGCCACGCCGAGCAGCAGCGCCAGCGCGACGCGCTCGTACTCCCCGCGCCGCAGCGCGTCCGCGATCGCGCGCTCCGCATCTCGATGCGACGTCATCGGTCGCGCCTCCGCAGGATGAGGGCGGAGATCATCAGCGTGCCGGCGAGCATCGCCAGGCGCACCGGCAGCCACGCCTGCGCGTCGAAGAACGCGTCCTGCGACATGCCGAAGCGGTGCGCGGTGTAGAGCGCCTGCGCGAAGACCGCCTCGACCGCTATCGCAACGTTGAGCATCGCCAGGGCCAGCGCCGCCGTTCGACGCTCCCGCCCCGGCCCGGCGTACAGCGCCAGCCACGCGGCGTTGAAGCTCGCCGCGACGGCAGTAAAGCCATCGACGGCGAAGGCGAGGCCCGCGGGGAGGTCCACTCTGCGCATCGCTTTCTCCAGTGGGTGCGGGCGCAGTATAGAACAAACATTCTAATTGGGAAAGGGCAAGATGTCATTAGGCTTGGTGGAGCGGTCCGTCTTTCAGTCGCTCAGCGGCGAGCTCCTGTCAGCGGGCGGCGGTCAGGAAGAATCGGCCGGGCTGCGCCTGCTTCTCGTTACGAGCGCGAGTAGAAACGCGGAAAGGAGCGGGATCGCCACGTAAGCAACGGCGAACAGCGCGATCAGCACGGCGTCGGCGATGTGGTTGGTGTGATTGGGGCAGCGCGGTCCTTCACAGAGCGCGAAGCGAAGCGCGTAGGCAACGTAAAGGAGCGCGGTTACCGCCGTCCCGACGGCGCGTGTCAACGCAAAGACGCATCCCAAGAACACGTCGCCCGCGCGCCACCATCCCAGACCGGATCCCAGCCCAATCGTGGCAGTTCCCCCGAAAAGCACGATCGGGTCGGTCACGCCGAGTGCGGCCACGATCAACCAGATGCCCCAGACGATCGGTATCGACGCCAGCGCCGCGAGTTCGAGGCCGACGGCGATCCAGTCGGGACCACGCTGCGGCAGCTCTTCGGCGATGGTCGTCACGTCGGCGCGCTCCCATTGTCAGCCGTTCGGGCGAGGAGAACGGCGGACACGATCGGTATCGCCAGATACCCCACAAAAAAACGCGACGGCCGACAGCGCGATGATCCCGTCCGGTGCCGGCGTGCAAGTCAGCTCGCACCCCAGCCTTTGGATAGCAAAGTACGCGTAGGGTGCCACGAGTGCGACGCGCCAGATCGCGACCATAGCCGCGATCGACCCTCGGCCGGCGCGCAACCACCCAAGTCCAGACCCCATGCCTAGCGCGAATACCAGGAACATTTGCGCCACTTCCCGAGGGGGCTCGCTCATCTGCGCCTCTGCGGTAAATCCCAGGATGAAGATCGCGGCGGGACTCGACGCAAGCGCCGCCAATTCAAGCAACGCCGAGATCCAGTCTCGGCCCCTGCGCCGCCGCTCGATCGCGCGTTCCATGCGCCGAACATACGCCGTCGCGCGAATCGCCGTACAGGTGCGAATGCACCATTCGGACGCTCGGATCGCGAGCTACCCGCGCCGCCGCCCCCGCGCCATCGCCCGACGCGCCGCCTCCACGTCCGCGATCTCGTCCAGCGACCCCTCCACCACCTTCCGCTGCCGCTCCTCCGTCACGTGCAGGTAGATCTGCGTCGTGTTCGGGTTCGTGTGCCCCAGCAGCTCCTGCACCACCCGCAACTCCGCCCCGCCGTCCAGCAGGTGCGTCGCGAACGTATGCCGCAGCAGGTGCGGATGCACCCGCGCGTCCATCCCCGCCGCCAGTGCGTACTTCCGTACGATGAGCTGGATCCGTCGCTGCGACAGCCGCCCGCCGTCGCGGTTGAGGAACAACGGCGCGCCACCCGAAGCGCGCCCTTCCGCTCGCCCGCCCTTCGCCAGCTTCGATCGCCCGTGCCGCAGGTACCGCTCGACCGCCGCCCGCGCCGGCTCCCCCATCACCACCATCCGCTCCTTGTTGCCCTTCCCGCGCACGATCATCGTCCGCTGGTCCAGGTCCACGTCCGAAACGTCGAGCGCCGCCGCCTCGCTGACGCGCACGCCCGACGCATACATGACTTCCAGCAGCGCACGGTCTCGCAGGTCCGATGGCGCATCGCCGTCCGCCGCCGCGATCAGGTTCGTGATGTCGCTCAGCGTCATCACGTGCGGCAGCCGCTTCGCCTGCTTCGGTCCGACGACGTTCGCCAGCGGGTCGTCCTGCATCACCCCTTCGAGCCGGAGCCATCGATAGAACGACTTCGCGGTGCTCACCCGGCGAACCACGCTCGCCTGCGCGACCCCCGCCTGCTGCATCTCGGCGATGTACCTGCGAAACGCCGGCCGCGTGATCGCCATCAGCGCGATCTCGTGCTCGTCGAGGTACGCGAAGTAGTGGCGAAGGTCCGTCGTGTAGTTCCGCACCGTGAACCGCGAGAGGTTCCGCTCGGCCGCAAGCACCGTCAGATACCGCCCGAGCAGTTCCTCGCACTCGTTCGCGTCAGTATCAGCATTCGAACCGGGAGCCCGCGCCGCCATAGTGCGATCGTCGCATATCGGCGCGATGCCGCGGTATCAGCAGATCCCCGACGAGGCGTACGTTACGAAGCGAGCAGCTCGAGCAACTGCTGACGGTCCGGTCCCGGAAGCGACATCGGCTGCTTGTCCTTCACGACCTCCGCAATGCGCTCGCGAAGCCCCGGTCGCGCGAAGATCTCGTCCGGCAGCGCGAGGCACACCACCATCTCCATCATCGCGCGGAACGCGTCTCCGTCATACGGCGCCGCCATCCCTAGCCCGCCGACCAGCTTCGCCGTCTCGTCATCCATCGGTTTGGGCGCGTGCCCGTTGCGCGCCGCGTCGATTGCGTCCACGCGTGCGCGGTCGAACTTGACCTGCAACCGATACCACGGCGCGACCTCGCGCTCCGTCGCTTCATCCCACGCCGCCGCCAGCTCCGCCGGCGAGTCGATGTGCTCGCGCACCACGTTGCGCAGCAGCACCGCATGCATCATGCCCACGGAGATCCCACGTCCCGCCGATGGGTTCGTGCACGCCCACGCGTCCGCCACCGCCAGCACGCCCGTCGCGCATGGCACGCTATCGACGACGAACCGTCGATACCGGTCCATGATGCCCGCAATCGGAAGCACGTCCGTTACCGCTTCGCCCTCGAGCAGGTGCTTGTGCAGCGGATGCGCCTCGACGACCTTCGTCCACCGTTCCGCGTCGCGCAGCCGCTTGCTCGGCTCGTCTGCGTTCGACGTGTACACCGTGATCGACCAGTGGTTGTTGTCGGCCGGCAGCGTCAACACCGAGTGCGTGGCAAAGTCCGCGAGGATCGGCGCGATCATCTGCGGGATCCCGCCGTTACGCGACGCGAAGAACCGGGTGTAATAGCTGAACCGGCAGTCTTCCGCTTCTTCGTACGGACGCTTCCCGCCCGCGTCAGCGATCCAGTCCGGCAGCTTCGACTGCCGCCCCATCGCGTCGATCACGAGGTCCGCCTCGATCGTCCCGTGCCCCTCCGTCTCGATGCCGATCATGTGCGGCACGTTCGGTATCACGGACGCGCCCGTAACCAGCCGCAGCGCCCGCTCGCCGCGAATCACCGTCACGCGCGGTTCCTTCTGCGCCACCCGCGCGAACACCGTCTCGACCATCGGCCGTCGCCCGGTGAGCGTCCAGTACCGGTCGTCTCCCCGCCGTGGAGATCGGTCCGTGATGAACGGCGGCAGATTCTCGATGGGATCCATCCGGAACGCGCCCACCGCGGCCAGCTCCTCCAGCACGTCCGGCAGTTCGGCGCCCAGGATGTGCCGCACGCGCGCGTGCAGGTTGTGCGGCTGCCGGAACTGCGCGACGCCCTTCCGCTCCCACGCCTGCCACGCCTCGTCGACGGTCTTCGGCAGATCTTGCTTGTCCCGCTCGATGACCGTCACGTCATGCCCGTCGCGCGCGAGCATCATCGCCGACCCGAGCCCGCATACCCCTCCGCCCATCACAACAATTCGCGCCATGTCACCCTCCAGAACGTCGAAGATGACTCCAACGATAGCGCAGCAGGCCGAGCGGTTCTACGCCAGCGACGCCTGCGCAATTCGTAGTTGGGAGGGTGGGGCGAGTTGAACGAATCCTACGCCGGCGCCGCCGCCACCCGCCGGCCCGGCAAATCCAGGTCCGGCGGCGGTGGCGCAGGATTCACCAGCCCGTACATCAGCTGCGACGGCACCAGCTCCCGCAGTTCGTCCACCGTCCACATACCGGGCTTCAGAATCTGCCGCATCGCGGTCTCTTCGTGCGCCAGCGAGATCCGTCCGCCGGCCACGTAGAAGATCTTGCCGTTGATGTTCCACGCCTCGTCGCATGCCAGGAACACCGTCATCGGCGCGACGTACTCCGGCTCACGCATCGGCGGCACCGATGACTGCCGCGGTTGCTGCACTACCGGCGCCGTCCCCGCGCGCGCCCGGAGCTGCGCCGTGTTCGCAGGCACCGTCGCCGTCATGCGCGTCGCCGCGCCCGGCGCAATCGCGTTGCACGTCACGCCGTAGCGCCCCAGGTCCTTGGCGACCACGCGCGTGAACCCGGCGATGCCCGCCTTCGCCGCGCCGTAGTTGGCCTGCCCCTGCAGACCGCCCAGCCCGGAGATCGACGAGAAGTTGATGATCCGTCCGGATCGTTGCTGCCGCATCAGGATCGATGCCGGCTTCGTGGTGCAGTAGTGCCCCTTCAGGTGCACGCCGATGACGTCGTCCCACTCCTGCTCGGACATGTTGAAGATCATCCGGTCCCGAAGGATCCCCGCGACGTTCACCAGGATGTCCAGCCGCCCGAAGTTGTCCACCGCCGTCTGCACCAGCGCCTCGCCGCCCGCCACGGTCGCGACCGTATCGGCGTTCGCGACGGCCTTCCCGCCCTTCGCGCGGATCTCTTCGACAACTTCGGCCGCCGGTCCGCTGCTCGGCGCAGTCCCATCGACGTTCACGCCGTAGTCGTTCACGACGACGCTCGCGCCCTCGTCGGCCAACAGCATCGCCACCCCGCGTCCGATCCCGCGCCCGCCGCCTGTCACGATCGCCACGCGTCCGTCAAGCCTGCCCATTACGCCGCACCTCCGGCGTTCGCGACCGCCGCAGCCGGCCGCCCGCGAACCTCCAGGTCAGGCGGCGGAGGCGCAGGATTCGGCTCCCCGCGCATCAGCTGCTCCGGGATCGCGACCGCCAGCTCATCCAGCGTCCACATCCCCGCCTTCCACACGGTACGCATCGGCGTCGGATGCCACGCCACGCCGACGCTTCCGCCTGCGACGTGGAAGATCTGTCCGTTGATGTTCCACGCGTCGTCGCTCGCGAGGAACGCCGCCATCGGCGCCACGAACTCCGGCTCTCGCATCGGCGGCCACGCCGCCGCCGGACGCTGCGTCATCCCGCCGGTCGTGATCCCCGCCCGCTGCCGAAGCTCGCGTGCGCTGTCACTGACTGTCGCCGTCATGCGCGTCGCCGCGCCCGGCGCGATCGCGTTGCACGTCACCCCGTACCGCCCCAGATCCTTCGCGACCACGCGCGTGAACCCGGCGATGCCGGCCTTCGCCGCGCCGTAGTTCGCCTGCCCTGGCAGCCCGATCAGCCCGGATCCGGAGCTCATGTTGATGATCCGCCCGGACCGCTGCTGTCGCATCAGGATCGATGCCGGCTTCGTGCAGCAGTAGTGCCCCTTCAAGTGCACCCCGAGCACGGCGTCCCACTCTTCTTCGCTCATGTTGAAGATCATGCGGTCGCGCAGGATGCCGGCGTTGTTCACCAGCACGTCGATGCGACCGAACGCATCGACCGCGGTCTTGATGATCGCCTCGCCGCCATCGACCGACGCGACCGAGTCGTAGCTCGCGACCGCCTCGCCGCCCTCGCCCTTGATCTCTGTCACGACCT
>CAZAPT010000009.1:0-105012 GCA_964487335.1 uncultured Dehalococcoidia bacterium | reverse complement strand
ACTGGAGTCAGCGTTATCGTGGGGAGCTCGAGCGTTGGCACTGGAGTCAGCGTTATCGTGGGGAGCTCGAGCGTTGGCACTGGAGTCAGCGTTACCGTCGGGAGCTCGAGCGTTGGCAACGGTGTAACCGTTACCGTCGGCAACGCAATTGTTGGAACCGAAGTGAGCGTGAAGGTCGGCAATTCGATCGTCACGGTGGCTACTGCCGGTACGGTCGTCGTAGGCAAGACGATGATCGACGTTGGCGTATCCGTGGCCGTGGCGACCGGGGTATGGGTCGCGGTCGGAACCGGCGTGTCCGTCGACGTCGGAGGCATCGTCGGCAGCACGACGATCGGGCTGGCGGTCGGCGTGCTCGTCGCGGTCGAGACGGCAGTGCTCGACGCGGTCGGTGCCGGAGTGTCAGTTTGAGTCCCAACGTTTGGCAGCGTGGGGATCAGAGTGATTGTCGGGAGTGGTAGTTGCGCCTTCGCCGAGTCCGTGCGGGCTAGGACGACGAGTAGGGCCGACACGCTGAGCACCAGAGATAGCGCCAATGCGACACCAAGACGTTCGTACATCTCGAGACCTAATCGACCAGGTCGGCAGCCCGCTCGAATGCGAGCGACGCTGGGCAAAGCGTTGATTCGCATCATCCGATTTCGGCCACGAACCTGTCAATGCGGTTCGGACTACAAAATCATCGCAATTGCGGATTCGATCGTGACAGCGACCTCCGCTTAGTCAAGAACTCTCTCAGCGGGCGACGACGGGCGCGACGGATCCGGAGGACACGGTCAGAAGTCTGAACCTGGCGTTCTCGAGACTCGTGCGCCGACCTTGGTCGGGAGTGTCGCTCGCCTGATCGTGATCCAGTTGGAAGTGGTGAGATGACGCAGCAGGACCGGCAACCGTCGCGGTCGAGTTGCGACGAGCCGGAGATAGCTTACAACCCCGTGTATGTCGACCCTTGCACTCGTTCCGTCAAGTAATTACTATTGACTGCTGGCGCTGGCATAGCAGATACTTGCCTTCGCTTAGGTTTCTGTAACTCCCCGCCAATACGCCTGGTTCTGAGAAGGAGCACCGTTGTGATCGTGCGTCGTGCATACTTTCTCCTCGGGTTCGCCTGTGCGATTGTGGCGGCCATTTCCGCGGTCCTCTACGTCCGGTCGCAGGCACAAGCCGGCCCTCTCGGACCCGACGGTCCTACCCTAACGGTAGGAGCGCCTTCACTCGTGAGCGGAAAGGTCCAGTTCCAGGTCAACACCACCGGAACAGTGCCGAACTCGTACGTTGGCTTTAACCTACACCTTCGGTGGGATCCGACCGTCTTCGCCTTCAGCAGTGCGAACGCGACCGGCGGATTGTGGGATCCTGGCGCGGGACTAGGCTTCTGCCCCTCCGCGGTCCCCGATGGTGACGGCGCGGGTGTCGTATTTGCCTGCACAGGCTTTAATGCCACCACCTCGCTCGGCCTACAGGCCACGTTCAACCTCACTCCCAGCGCAACTGGCTGCTCGGTAATCCATCTCTTTACCTTTGGCCCCCCGGATAACGGCGACTCGAGCACGGGCAGCTACACAATCGACGGGGCTACATTCAACCCGCAGCAGAACACGTATCAGGACGGAACCTCGAACACGACAGGCGCACCATGTTCGAGCGCAACCGCGACACCAACCGCTGCTGCGGCTACTAGCACCAACACGCCAGCCCCTAGCACGAGCACGCCGACGGCGACTAAGACGAACACGCCGGTGCCACCAACCAACACTGCCGTCCCGACAAACACCAACACGCCAACTGCCACCAACACGCCACAGGCGGCTACCAGCACATCGACCGCGACTAAGACGAACACGCCGGTGCCGCCAACCAACACGGCGGTTCCCACCAATACGAACACGCCCACGGCGACCAACACGTCGCAGGCTGCCACCAACACGCCGGTGCCACCGACCAACACCGCCGTCGCGACCAACACCGCGCAGGCGGCGACGAACACGCCGGCTCCGGCGACGAACACAGCCGTTCCGACCAATACCAACACGCCGGTCCCAACCAACACGGCGGTTCCAACCAACACAAACACGCCTGTCGCGACAAACACGACGCAGGCGGCGACGAACACGCCGGTCCCGGCCACCAACACAGCGGTTCCGACTAACACGAACACGCCGGTGCCGACCAACACGGCGGTTCCGACCAACACCAACACGCCGGTCCCGACGAACACGGGGGTTCCGACCAACACAAGGACGCCAGTCCCGACCAATACCGCGGTTCCGACCAACACGAGGACGCCCGTCCCAACCAACACCGCGGTTCCGACTAACACGAACACGCCTACCGCCACGAACACGCCCGGCACTCCGACCTCGACGAACACACCGAGTGCGGGCATCTGCGCCGACGTCAACGGCGATGGTGTTGTCAACACGCTCGACTTGGTTCTGGTTGCACATAACTTCCACACAAGTAACTCGAAGTACGACCTGAACCACGACGGCATCGTGAACGTCCGCGACCTGCTGATCGTGATCCGCGAGCGCGGTACGAGTTGCTAGTGGCTTTGCCAGCAAAATGACTTAGAAGAGGGGCTCACACATGTGAGCCCCTCTCTCGCCAGATGAGAAATCTTCGACCACTAGCCGTGCGCCGCTCGCTTAGCCTCGTTTGCCTCGCGACCGTCGCGGTCGTCGTCCTCGGCCATCCGCGTGCGGCAGATGCCGTTTCCGGTGGTGTATGGTCCTCTGCTGCCAACATGGCTTCCCCACGCTTTTACGAAACGGCGACGACGCTCGCAAGCGGCACCGTCCTCGTCACCGGTGGTGAGTATTCGAACACGACGTCGCTGGCGTCGACCGAACTCTACCGGCCGACGACGAACACGTGGACCTCTGCGGGGAGCATGGCCACTCCGCGCGAAGTGCACACAGCGACGTTGCTCAGCAATGGGAAGGTGCTCGTCACCGGCGGCGTGAACAACGCGACCGGGTCCGTGCTTTCGAGCGCCGAGCTCTACGACCCTGGCACCAACGGCTGGTCGCCGGCACCACCCATGAGCCTACCCCGCGCTCGTCACACCGCGACCCTGCTCGGCAACGGCAAGGTCCTCGTCGTAGGGGGATTCGGCCAATCCGGCTTCGTCGCCGGCGCGGAGGTCTATGACGCTGTTTCGAACACCTGGTCATCGGCGGGGAGCTTGGCTACGGCACGGGCGCGCCACACGGCAACCTTGCTACCCAACGGAAAGGTGCTCGTCGCCGGAGGGGAAGCCGGACCCTCACTCGCGAGCGCCGAGCTCTACGACCCGGCGACCAACCGTTGGTCGAGTGCCGGGGCTATGTCCGTAGCACGAGACAGTCACACCGCAACACGGCTCCCAAGCGGCGCCGTCCTCGTCGTGGGCGGGGCGCAGCTCCAGGGGAACAACCTACAGTTTCTCGCCTCCGCCGAACTGTATAGCGCGACCAGCAACGCCTGGTCCGTCGCCGGGCCGCTAGCTACTGCCAGGGCCGATCACGGTGCGAATCTTCTCAGCGACGGCTCCGTCCTCGTCGAGGGAGGCGAGTCTCCTGCAGGATCGAACTCCAGCACAACGGTCGCAAGCGCCGAGCGCTATACCCCGGCGACGAACAGTTGGGCGGCGGCCGCGAATATGATCTCCGCACGCCAAGATCATGGTTCGGCGATACTCCCGAACGGGAGCGTGATCGTCGTGGGCGGCCTGAGCTCTACCTTCGCTGGGCTCGCGAGCAGCGAACTCTACGCGCCGCCGTCGTCGGGATGTTCGGGCGACACTGACTGCGACGGTTTGCCTGACTCCTATGAGCAGGTACATCCGTGTTTGAACTCCTCAGTGAATGACGCGGGGGCGGATCCGGACGCTGATGGCCTCACGAGCCTCACCGAATACAGCCTAGGCACCGATCCGTGCAACGCCGATACGGACCGTGACGGCTACAGCGATGGTCGAGAGAACGCGCTCGGGACCAATCCCATCAGCTATTGTGCAGTCATGCGAGCCGATGTGAACGGCGACGGCACGGCGAACATTCTTGATCTTTCGGTGGCAGCTGGCGCGTTCACGAAGACCGTGCCCCCAGCACCGCAGCGCTACGATCAGGGGCCTCCGTCATCCTTTGATAATGTGATCAACATCCTCGATTTGACGAGAATCGCCGGCGTCTATCAGGACGTGGTGGCGCAATGTTCTTAACGACGTTTAAACAGCACGGTTTCCCTCCGCGAGTGAACTTGGAGGGCCGCGACCTGAGGCTGCTAAAGCCGTCGTCATCGTTGACTCTGCATCTGCATGGCGCGACGTGAATGACGAACCGTAGCGCGGTGTTACGCCTCGCCGACTTTCTTGACCGCACGCCGAACGCTTGGGACCGGTTTTCGCTCGCCGAGATCGCGAGCGTTGTCGGTGTGTCTCGTCAACGTGTGAAGCAGCTCATGGCGGGCCGATCGAAACCGCGACCTCGGCGTGTCGCCGACGCGCTTCTTGCCTTCCTTGCCGAACATCCTGAAGCGCTGCTGGCGTCCGCTCGCGGTGGCATGTCGAAGAAGGCGATCGCGATCGCCATTAGACGGTCTCCAATCGCCGTCCGACGGACGTGGTCCGAACTGCACCTTCCGGTTCGGAAGCCGCTGTCAAAACGAGAGCGGTACGAACGCGGGAAGCTGCGCCATGATGCTGCCACCCGGAAGTGGATACGGGCGCATCCGGATCGCATCCGTGAGCTTCGCAATAAGGCCAACACGAAGTGGCTGGCCAAAGTGATCCGATCCGAAGTCTGCTTGGTGTGTGGTCGTGAGTTCTCGTGGACGAACCGGGATCAGTACCAGCGTCGTCGGGCGACGTGCTCTCCGGAGTGTCGCCGCACCGCGAACCGATCGCTAGCGTCAGGCGAATCTACGCGATCGGACACCTCAACCTGAGGCGCGACGCCGTCGCGCGTGCGTTTACGCGGTTTCGACGATATGCTCTTTCATTGCAGCGCGCTCAGCCTTCCGAGCTCGAAGCGCACATGGTCGCGAACATGCAACCGGCCGACCGTTGAGTCGTCTACCGCGCTCGTGTTGGTTTGTCCACGCGAAGGTCGCGCCGCATACGAGACATCGTTCGTTACGAATGATCTTCGCGGCCCAACGTCGATCGGCCCGAAGCTGGATCTCCCGCCACCGTTCGGGCTTCTCTTTTCTCCAGGCCAGTGTTCGTTGGCGGTGCGCGTCCTTGTATCGCTCATAATGCAGCCGACTCCGCTCTTGGGGTGTCAGCTTGAGCTGGATGCGAGGGGGATACGCCAACAGCCGCCACGCGTTTCTGATGGCGTGCTCCTTGAGGCCCAGCTGAGCGGCGATTTGAGAGAAGCTCATGCCACCGCGAGCTTTGGTCAGGAGTGCGTTCGGACATGACTTAACGAAGGCGTCGAGCCGTCGCGCGGCCGAGCCTGGCTGATACCCCGCCGGCAGCACAAGGTAGACGTACTGTCGCGAGCAGCCCACCGCGCGCGCAATGGTCTGGATGGACGGAAGGGGATCTCCGTGCTCCGCCAGGAAGCGCTCGACTCGCTCTCGAGCCGTGTCTATCGTCGGCGACGCACGCCGATTCTGGTCCCCTCGCCGCATCACGTTCTTCTCCACTCAGCCACCGCCAGCCAACCGCTCAATTCGTTGCGCGAGAGTCGTCTCTTTTCGATTCGGCAGACCCAGTTGCTTACAGAGCACCGACGCGCGGGATGTCGAGACCTCAATGGCATCAGCAATCTCCTGGGTGGACATTCCCCCCGCTTTCGGATCGTCGACTACTTCCGGTCGAGCCTGGATGAGCGCGAGAAGCGCACTGGCACCGGGCCGGGGTCTGGGGTTCGACGGCGGCAGAGCTACCTGATGGATGCGCTGCCTTGACACCCCAACGCGCCGCGCGAAGTCTGCCAACGAGTAGCGATTCCATGCGTCCGGCTCGGCCTCCAGCAGGGCCAGCGCATCTCGCGCCGAAGCAGACGTCATCGCGTGACCCATGCCTGTGCTCATAGACAAAAGCGGACAGCCATTAGTATATGCGGCGTTAAAATGGGCCGTCATCCTGGAACATCGGCGGCGCCTCCTCCCCAGGAGCATCGTGCCGCGAATCACGAGAATGGGAACGAACTGTCGGCTTCACTCACGCGCTCAAGACCGCATTCGGCGGTCTCTCGTGTTTGCGCCGTTGATCCTCGTTCTTGCCATCGCGTGCTCAAGTCCAAGCCACAACGGCCAGCAAGGTACGAGCCAGAGTGAAGGGCCGACGCCGTCGGGCGTGGAGGTGGCTGGAGGCTCCCCACCCGGAACGGTGGGCGCGTTGAGTACCCTGGCAGCAGACTTGACCGTACTCCCCGATGGAACCGTCGTAACAAGCCGCGGCAGCGTGATATCGAGCGCCGTCGCGACCGAGGCGCGTGACATCACGAGCGGCGCCAGCCCTGGCGGTCAGACAACGCCAGCGTCCGCCCCGCCGCCACCGCCGGCGAGTAAACCGCCCGCGACGGTTGCACCTTGCGTCGTTCAGCCAAGCTCGTCGACCTGCGTGCCGCCACCACCGGAACCCACCGCGATTGCACCGGAGGCCAAAGGTATCGTCATCGACTCTGATGTTTCGACGGATGGCATCGACACAACGCCGATCTCGGCGGGCGGCGGCACAGCCTTCAGCATCGGGATCGATGTCGTCACCGTACCGCAGCCATATCAGGGTTACGAGTGGCTTCTCGTGATCAATGGACCGATCCAGTTCCTCAGCAGTACCCCCGACAAGCCCGCCGGCCTCGCACTCTGCTCCCAGCCCACAACAGTCGGCTCCAGCGACGCGTTCTATTCTGGATGCCTAAGCACGAGAAAGGATCTCACCTTCGCGGGACGGGTCGACGTGGTTACGCTCCAATGCACTGGCACCGGAGAGGGACAGCTGCGGCTGGGCAGACAAGGAGAGCCAGGGATGGAGTTCGGCACCGATCTCTTAAACGCGCAGGCTGATCCGATCACCGGGGACGTTGGCCCGCCCATAGCAGTGACGTGCACGTGATGTCCAATCCTGCAACGGGATCCGTCTTTCAGGGTTCGAGCGACGTAGGACGTAGGTAGAGTACGTACGGTCGATGGCGAAGACACAGAGTAGTCGCACCGAGCGTGAATTGCGTACCCGTGTGCGTGAGCTCGTCTCCGGTGACCTCCGCCTTACTCTAGCCGAGCGCTCGCGCGTCGCCCGCGAGTTTGGTGTCGCTCCGAAGCGCGTCGAGGCACTCGCGCGCCGCGAACGTTCCGCACTCAATACCACGCAGCTGCCTCGCCGAGACCCGCGTGACTTCAGTGAGCACTACTACGCCACTGAAGCTGCTATGGACGCCGCGACCCCGTACAACCGGATCACGGCCTTCATCGATCACGTGGACGATCTCACTCGGGATGAGCGCACCGCGCTGCTTGAACAGTACTGGCGCTTTTGCGAGGGTCGTCTGTGGCCACACCGACAGCGGCTGATCGTGATCTTGTCCGACCTCGGCTTCATCGGTGATCGTCCCCCACCGCACGATGCCCTTGCCTTGTATCGCGGGGTCTGTATCCCGCGGCATGCACGCGGACTCTGTTGGTGTGCCACGATTGAGCACGCGCGCCGCTTCGTCCGCTGGAACGGACGAGGCCTGCCCTGTCGCGGTTTCGTGTACGGCGCAATTGTTCCTCCGAAAGCGATCTTGGGCCGGTTCTCAACCCGCGAAGGAGACGAATTCCTCGTCGACGCCGTCTCTTTGTCAAGGCGAGCGATCCACCGTATTGAGCCAGCGTCCGGAGACACGGAGCTGCCGCCCTCTCCACGCGGCCCACACGTGGGTAAGCAGTTGCCTAGGTCGTGTTGAAGTCGCTCGTGCGTAGATGCGCGGCGGAAGCATCGTGCGGGATCTTTATCGTACTGGCTCTGTGCGCCTCGCAAGCCTGCACGGATACTCGTCGCTCGACATACAGTCCGGACGTCGTTGCCACGTGCGCGGCGGTGCCCACCACCATCTCGACTGTACCGACCGCCACCCAACCCGTGCCGAGTGGCACCCAGCGAACGGCTCTGGGCGAAGACTCCACGACCGAGACAGCCGACCTTCACTGCCGTTGACGTGAGCCGGAAGCCTGAGAGGGCGAATGTGCACGCCGGGCCGACGCGAGCAACAGAACTGCAACACAATGACCGTCGAACGTTTACCGGTGGCCATGCCGGCCCCGCTACAGTCAGACGGTGGTGGGTCCAGGGCGCATTGACCGCGAGCACGGTCTCCGAGATTGAACCCCCTGACGCAGATCGGATAAAGATTCACACAGCGGGGGACTCATCGTGTCGCGATCCCGTAATTGGCTCCTCATTTTGGCGTCGTTCTCCGCGCTCCTTGGCCTCCTCGCCGAGGTTGCGACTATCGCAAACTCCGCTCGCGCCCAGGTAGCACCGAACGCAATGGCGGTCGACATGGATCCGGCCACCGCCGGGACTATCGACGCCAGCCGCACGGTCATTGGAAGCAGCACGTTCAGCATCGGCGTCGACGTCACGACCGCGGGCATAGCGTATCAGGGCTACCAGATCGACGTGCAGTTTCCGAACGACGGGCTCGACTTCGCAGGGACTGTCAACCGGTCGTCCACATCGCCTTTTCAAGTTTGCCAGTCATCGCCGAACCACATTGTTTCCCCGGATGGTTCTACGGAGTTCGTCCAGGATGCGTGTGCTAAGTCCACCACTGGTCCCGCTTCCTACGTCGGGGAGCTCGAGACAATCGACCTGAATTGCATTACAGATGGTACCTTCCCGATCCATATGACCACGACAGCCGAAGACGTGAACTTCGGTTCTACGACCATCAATGCGACGGCAGCCTACATCGAAACCGCAACCACCGACGCGATGGTCACTTGCGAGGGCATTGTCGTTGGTAATACGGCCACACCCGCCCCGGCGACGATCACGCCAACAGACACTGCAGTCGCAGCAACGAACACGGCACCGGCAGCGACAAACACGTCGTTGTCCGCAACGGCCACGAGATCGCCCTTAGCCCCTACAAACACCCCCGCGATCGCGAGCAGCACACCCACCAACACGTCCGTACCGACCACGAACACGCCGATTCTTCCAACGAACACAACCGAGGCAGCGACGAGCACGCCGGTTCCATCCACTGAGACGCCTGTACCCGCCACTGACACACCGGTCCCTGCGACCAGTACGTCAACCAGCACGCCGGTCGCGATCACGAATACGCCGGTTCCCGACACCGAAACGCCGTTACCGGCAACGCCTTCCCCGATACCAGCCACCGATACGCCAGTTCTGCCCACGAGCACCCCGGTTCCGGCGACTGCCACCCCGACGCTGACAGCTGCCGCGTCGACTGACACGCCGTCCTCCACAACAACCCCGACCCAAACGAGCACGGCGACCCCGGTCGAGACGAGCACGCCAACGGCGACGGCGGCACCGCCGACACCCTGTGTAACCGTTCGCGAGAAGGTCAAGCTCATCGTTGGAATCGCCACTCGCTTGGGCATCAGCGAGGGGCAGCCTCGATACAACCATCGCTTCGACCTAGACGGCGATGGCGACATTGACGTCAACGACTTAAAAGTCGCCGTGCATCTACCAGTCTGCAAAGACCATCACCGCCGCCACGATCACCAAAACAATGACGACGCGCGCTCGGACGATAGCGACCGCGACCGACCTGGCCTCGACCGTTAGTCATTGTTATCAGCCAGCCAATCACAGCCAACTCGCTGGTGCGTACCGATTACATAGTCCCGCAAACACGAACTTGATTTTCGCGGGTGCTCGGCCAACGTCCCCGGAGCTGTCCAACCTTCGGTCGGACCGGATCACGACCGCTTCGCTGCGGGTCGCCCAAGCGTCTCGTAGGCCAGCATCCACTCGATCGTGACTAGTTCGCACACGCGAGTCGTCGTTCTCGGGCGGCAATCCGCGTAGCATTGTGGCCGTCGCGATGGGAATCGCCGCGCTCGTATGCGCGTGCGCGTCTTCGAAGACCTCGCCAGAAGCCACGACAGTCACACCACCACCCACCGCCTTGACGGCGAGTGCGCCGGCCGCGACCGCAACTCTTACCGATTATGGCCTCGCGGGGCAGGTCAACGCGGCGCTTCTCCAGGCGGCCGACATCTCCTCCGACTGGCACGTCGCGCAGAACCAGAACAAAGTGCTCGACCAGCGAGACGTGCCTGGGCTAACGTCCGGCGGTAAGGGCGCGTTTGTCATCGTCGCGAGCCCCGACAAGAACGAGTTCGTAAACCAGCTCGCCGTGGTTCCCGACGACGGAAACGTGTCGGGCCTTCTCGAAGCATTCGATTCGGAAAACTATCTCAGTGGTCTGACGTCCGGAGCGGCTGACGCGCAGGCAACTGTGCAAGCTCTTCCGGACGCACGCGCCGGTGCAAAAGCGCTGACGTTTAGCGGAACGCAGAACGCCGGGACGAACCCGCAGTTCGTCAATGGTGAGGCCGTAGCCTTCGTGCACGGAAAGGTGTTCGTCATTGTCATCCACGGCTCGTTCCAATCGCCGAAGTACCCGCTCAGCGCCGCGCAGCTCGCATCGAGGATCAACGCTCGGCTGAACTCAGTCCCTGGTACAAGCTAATGGCGTGACCGGCCGACGCCATGACGAGATCACGCTGATAATGTTGGTCAACCGGCCGACAGATCCGGCCCCCGACTCACCAACCGATGGTGCAAGACCTGCCTGAAGCGATTTCCTGGCCAGGGAGTTAACCGCCCAGACTCATATCGAGACGTGCCCTGTGCGGGCGGGGTTAAATGCGATGACGTGCGTCCAGACGGCGAGGAGGATTACCCACGAGGCGCAGCCGCGCCGCCGCGGGCGAGACTACTTACGATGCCAGGCAATCATCGCGCAGTGAAGTGAACAAACAGTCGGACGCCGTAGACGCCTTCGGCGGCGCTCATGACCGTTCGTCCACGGGAAGGTCGATCCGCAGACCGAACAGCGCTCGCGCCCGATCACCATTCGCTGCCAGCGAGCCTGTGCTGCGCGCTGTATTGCTCGCGCCTGTTCCGGATTCGCCGACTTCCACGCGAGAACGGATGCCTTGTGGAGATCCTTCCGCCGCTCGTAGGAACGATGACTGCGCTCAGCGTCGCTTAGCTTGAGCTGCGTTCGGTCCGGTAGGTTCAGTTGACTCCAAAGGCGGCTGATCGTCGGGGAGGTCGTACGGAGACGGGCCGCGATGTCTTTAAACGATAACCCGCCGCGGGCTTTCGTGAGCAGCGCCTCGGGATGAGATTCGACGAACCGCTTGAGTTCACCGCGAATGTCTCGTCGCGCGGGGCGTGCGTACTCACCGGAGAGGAATAGATACACGTACGTGCGCGCACAGCCCACAGCCTCCGCGATCTCGCGCACGGTGGGCTGCTCACGGCCGTGCGCGGACAGATAGCGAAGTACGCGCTCCCGGACGCGAAGTGACGACACACGGCCGGACGACTCCGGCAGAGCTGACCCAGACTCGCGGTGGCGTCGGGACGAACTGCCCTTCACCCCGACCCGACCGAACTTGATCGCGCACTCTCATGCTCGGGTGTGCCTGTGGTCGGCGTGGAGCAGGCAGCGAGTCGTTTCTTGCCCAAGATGATGACTATTCGATCCCCCCTGTTGACGGAGCACACGCGCTACGGGATGACGTTCGGCAGAGGCGCGCGACGCCACCACAAGATGCCGATGCCCGCGTTCATATCGACAGATACGCGAACCTCATTGTATATGTGGAGGTAAACGGGCGACATCGTCCGCCACCATCGCTGCCCGGCCTGAACGACGGCCGAAAGCGCCAGCAATGCTGGATCAGGTTGTCATGAAGCGTACCCGCAGCAAGCCGACTCGTCGTAACCAGGCGATCCCGCCGGATCAGGGATCGGTCCGTGCGCCGGTTCGAGACAGGATTCTGAAGTTCCTTTACGACCACCGGAGTGAAAGATACGCGGATTCGCGCGTCGCTACCGAGCTCGGTTGCTCGCGCCAATACGTTCACGCATTGCTACCAGCGGGATATCGTGACGCTCAGCCCACCGTCGATTCCCGTCTCAAGGCGTTCATCCAGGCTCATCCGGAGGCGGCGCTCCCGAAGGCGCGTGGCGGAATGACCTTCAAGGAGATCGCTGCCCACATTCACACGTCTCCGGCTACGGTCTCAGCGGCGTGGCGGCGTCTCGACCTAGTCGATCGCTCTCTGCTGACGATAACCGAGCCGGAACGTAATCATCGGAACTACGGGCGCCGCAAGGCACAACACAACGCATACACTCGGGAATGGAGCAAGCGCAATCTCGAGAAGGCCCGAGCGATCAGGCGATCCGCGAGTCGACGATGGCGAGCGAAGGTCATTCGCGACGAGGTGTGCATTGTGTGCCGAATCACGTTTCCCTGGACCAACAGCCGAGAACACGGACGCCGTTACAAAGGGACGCGTGTAGTTTGCTCGCCGCGATGTGCGGCAGCGGCCCCACGCACCGAAGCTCGAATAATATAGCGGGCGACCGCGAGTGTAAACGGTGCGCGCAAACAATTGCCGAGTTAAGGCGCGTTCCCGATCGCTTTCTCTCCGTAGCAGTTGCGGCACAGGCCATTCCTAGTCGCCGAACAAGAACCGACGTTGCCTCAGCGGCGGAGCGCGTCTCGGACTGCAATTCGTGCGGACAGGTCCAGCCGGCCCACGTTGGCGTGTGGTCGGAACGAGCCACCTTGTGCGCGCATCGGAGCCTCGTCCAAGACCGGCTTGCACATTGGAGCGTCACATCGTGTCTACCGGCTACCCGCGCAGGCCGGTACGATCGCCCTCGTGGACTCGAGCCAGACGCAACCGCCACAACAGTTAGTCCCGGTCCGCGAGCGTGTGCTGCGCTTCGTAGCTCGGCGTCGCGGGCAGCCACTATCTCTTCGCCAGGTCGCCGAGGCGGTTGGCTGCTCCAAGCAGTACGTGCACCAGGTCTGGCCTGCTGAGCAACGTGTAGGCCGTCCGAGTGTCGCCTCGCGGCTTGAAGCGTTTCTTGACGCCCACCCTCACGCCGTGCTCCCCAAGGCACGTGGCGGCATGACATTCCTGGAGATAGCCCGTGGGCTCGGTGTGCGTCCGGCGGTAGTTGGCCAGCTTTGGCGCCAATTGACTCTGCCTGATCGGGCACAGTTCAAGATTCTACCCGCGGAGCGGGCGCATCGTTCGTACGAGCGGCGCAAGGAGCAGCATCGCCGATCGATGTACGCATGGCGCAAACGCAACGCGGACCGGGAGCGGGTGATCCGCCTCCGCGCGACCAATCGCTGGCGCCACAAGTTGCTGCGAGAAGAGCGTTGCATCATATGCGGGTCAGTATTTGCCTGGACGAACGGGCATGAGCAACGCCACCGGCAACGCGGCCAACGCGTTGTGTGCTCCGCTCGGTGCGGCACTCACGCAGCGATCTCTGCGCGCATACGAACCGAGCCGTCGCCGCGCACGGGCGACATGCCGGACGCGGTCCGACGGCCCGCCTCGGCGAGAGAACGAATCCTCGGTTTCGTTGCGAAGCAATTGGAGCGGCCGCCCACCGCACGCGAGATCGCTGCCGCCTGCGGCTGCTCGCGCCAGTACGTGTACGCAACTCTCCCGGCCGGATTCGTTAGTCGACGGCCACATATAGCGTCCAGACTCCAGGACTTAGTCGAGTCCAACCCGGACGCCGTAAGACCTAAGGTACGCGGCGGGCTGACGTTCAAAGAGATCGCCGCGTCGTTGGACGTCGAGCCCCGCGTCATCAGTCGCTTGTGGCACCAGTTGGGCCTACCTGACCGTCGCCAGTTCACCCTGTCGCGATCCGAGCAGGCCCGTCGAGCGTACGAACGCCACAGAGCCGAATACGCCGAGCGTGCGCGTCTATGGAGGGAGCGCAACCCTGAGAAAGCGCACGCTATTCGGAGGCGTGCAGACCAGCGATGGCGACACAAAGTCCTGCGCGAGGAACGATGCGCGGTGTGCGGATCGGCCTTCCCCTGGACCAACGCGCTTGAACAGAAGCGGCGGTTGCGCGGTCGACCCGTCGTCTGTTCAGGGCCGTGCGCCCTACGGGTCCGTGCCGCTACCGATTCGCAGCCGCGCGCGCCAACCTCCCGCGCGCGAAGGATTCGCGGGCGGCCCACTATCAGCTAGTCGAAAGAGCGACCAAACGCTCGCGCGCGGCGGGTTGCCCTTACTTCCTACCGCTCTTCTTCGCCGCCGGCTTCTTTGCCGTCGACTTCTTCGTCGTCGTCTTCTTCGCCGCCGGCTTCTTCTTCGTTGGCATCCTCGCCCTCCCTGCAGATAGCTCCGTGCCAGGATGGACAGATCATAGCCGTGGAGCTGTTGTGTTCAAGATGGCAACCGGCGGCTGCGGCAATTGTCGTCCGACGATACGCAACCCTGTCCGTCCTCTTCGACGGGATCAGAGGCGCACCTAATTCGTTATGGTCAATGCGATACGTCGGACCCTGGAGCGGTTCGCAACGCATGGCCGACCGCTACTCGCTCTTGGAGAGAACCGGTAGTAGGGTGGTCCTCCACGGACACTAGGCCCAGAAACCATCCTAGCGGGCCCTCGCCGTATGCTGTTCGTGCTGTTGCGGGAGGCATGGTTCTGGCGTCACGGGAGGGTCACACGCCGATGCAAATCTCCGGTAGCTCCACCGCGGGCGCGAACAGATCGTTTCGCATAGTCGCCCTGATGCCGACTCACAACGTCGCACAGAACTCAACCCGACAATGCCAGATGCATGAAGCAAGGACACGAACGGACACATGACGCGAAGCCCGCACTTTCCGACGGTGGACGAACGATCGATGGCGAGCAACCGCAGGAGATCCGTCAATGCTCCCATGCGGCAGAAGATTCTCCAGTTTCTTGCGGAACATGAGAATGAGGCCTACTCCAGCGCCCGCATCGCCGCAGAACTCGGCTGCTCGCGGGGGTACGTCAATGCCGTGTTGCCACCCGCACCTCGGTGCGATCAGCGCATGGTTGACTCGCGTGTCAAGGCGTTCATTGAGACCCATCCCGAGGCAACTCTCCCTAAGTGGCGAGGTGGGTTGACATTCAAGGAGATCGCCGCGCACGTCGACACGTCCCCGGAAAGCGTCTCCAGAGCATGGATGCGTCTCAACCTGCCCGATCGGTCCCTGTTGAAGATGACGGAGGAGGAGCGGAACCATCGGAGCTACGAGCGTCGCAAGGTGCGGCACAACGCCTACATGCGAGCCTGGAAGAGGCGTAATCTTGAGGCGTCTCGAGCATTAGTACGATCCGCCAGCCGGCGGTGGCGCGCAAAGGTCATCCGCGACGAAGTGTGCATCGTATGCGGGGCGACGTTCCCATGGACGAACAGCAGAGAGCTCGGACGCCGTAATAAAGGCGGGCGCTTCGTGTGCTCACGCCGGTGCGCAGCGATAGCCGCCCGCCACAAGCTGCGCTAATTCGCCACGGCGGCGGCGAACTACGCGCGTAAGCCTCGACGAAGCTCGAGCGCGTTCCGGACCGCGTTGTCTTCATAGCAATTGGCGAAAATGACATCTACGTCCCGTTCGTGCTCTGCCAGAGCTCGAATACGCGGAATGAATTCGCTCAACTGCTCCGACGAATATACATAATTCATTCGCTCGGCGGCGCTGACTTTCCGTCTGGACGGCCCGGATCGGTTCCGGCCCAGGAACCGCACAACGGCGAGCTTAGAGGAGGTGGCATCCCAGACGGCAGGGCCAGTCCCCGGTACATCGGGCGATTGGTCGACGGTCACGAGCGGCAGCGCCCTCTCACGAAGGAATGCGAGGACCTCCGCGCGGTTGCTCTCGGCGAACCAGCTTCGGTTTCGAAGTTCGATGGCAAGCGTATACCCCTGGAGTTGTTCTGCGCACTCGGCAATATGCCGAAGTGAGCGGTTGTTCTTCATCACCCACACCGGAAATTCGAACAGGACGTATCCGAGCCTACCGGTTTGGCTCAACGGTAGGAGCGTGTCGCGGAAAGTCGACCACATCAATTCGCGCTGAGCAGGCGGCAAATCTAGCCAACGCAAGTTGGCATTTTGGTCAGAAAACCGGGCGACCGCATCGCGTAGGATCGCGGGCAACGCCTTGAGCGGCGTAAGGTGAAGGGTGAACGCTCGAAACGCCTTGACATTGAAGACGAACTCAGGAGGGGTGACGCGGAGCCAGTCAGCGGCGTCCGAAAGCGCGGGAAGCGCGTAGTGGGTGTCGTCTTCTTCGACGTTTGAGAGACGTGCTGCGTAAAAGTTCAGGCGTTCCCGAGGGGTCGCCATCCGAGGCGGATAGAACCGCCCGGATCGAAGGAGCGTCGGATGTGTCCAAGACGCTGCGCCTACGCGGATCGTCATTTACACAGGGTATTGTGACGACGCACGGAGGCTGTTTCAATCCACGCGTCCTGATTCGGATCCGTCGAATACCCAACAAGCAAGGCAGGTCATCTGATCCTCGAGGGCCATGGCGGAGACTGCGCCCGCCGTGACTGAGCACCTCCTCCCCCCAAACCGTGATCGACGGTCATGTCATTAAGATGCAAGGTTGGCGTACGGCCGCGCTATCATGCAGCGGAAGCATCTGGAGCCGAAGCAATCGTGAGCCACGGCCTGGAGGACGAGCGCCGACTGGTCGAGTGATCAACCAACACCTGCATCGCTAGCGACTCGCAATGACTGATACGACCTGCAGTGAACCGTGGACCAATTCGCCGCGCCTCCGAGTTACTCGGCACAGGCGCGCCACAATTCGCCGTTGGGCATCTCCGCAACTAACTTCCCGCCACAGGACTGGCAATGCAGAAACCGCGGTGCGCTCCCGCAGATTGTCTTGATCGCGTCTCCATAAGTAAACGAATTGCCGGCGGGGCCCGGCCCGTCGAGGGTGATGATTGCACTTGGAACTCGTTCAAGAGGCGTCCTCCAATTGGTGTAGGCCGGCAGGAACAATTTCACTCTCACACCTGAATGTAGCCCGAGCGACATTCCCGCGACGTAGCGCATGACGTGTTGTGCATGTCTCCGATACCTGGGCCATGGGCATCGACGCTTAACCTTCGCCATTCGTCTCCATCATGGGGATCGGTCCTTGCTCGTCGCAATCTCGGGACAGCCCGCTCGGACACGGAGTAAGAGGCGATTCGCGATTCGGACCAGAAGTGCAGATATCGTGGCCGGCCTCCGTGTTCGGATCAATACGTGTTCCCTCGCCCGCGCGCGCTTCGGCTACGGACCCGCCTCTTCGGAGCGCCGAGCCCGAAGAGATTCAGTCCACTTCTCCGCACGGCCCCGTCGCGTGACACACACTCGCGCGGGGACGACTGGTTGGTTCGCCCGACACTCGGGACGCGCGTCTCCAAACATATGTCTTCAGCGCGAGAAAGTCCTTGCGAAGCTCGCGACTGTGCCAGACGCTGTCGCCGTTTCGGAGAACTTCGACAGCCTGGGCGATCCGTGGGAAGCACCGCCGATACTCGTCTGAGGCCGACTGGCCCAGGTAGCGAAAGTTGCGACTGAGCAGAACGTGGGCGCGGGAAAAACCCGGGGACCTGCTGAGGTCGTGCGCCATGTGCCGACCACAATGGTACTTCGCTCCCGTCCGGCGAGCGAACGCCTCTCGTCGACCGACGTAGATGCAATCAGGCCGGCGGCCGAACTCCGGGTCGGTGTAATATGCCGCATTGACACGTCTCCCGTTACCACTGCCCGCGGGACTTCTTCGACGTCCCCGTGCCCACACTCACGTCCGCGAATACCACCGGAACGAGGGACCACGCCGTGAGCATCGAGGACGTAATCGCGATCCTCCTCTACATCGGCAAGCAGGGCGGCGCGCCCAATGCGAACGGCGTGAGCTACGACGCGGACCTCAACGCCAACGGCATCGCCGACGGCCGCGAGTACGACCGTCTGCCGAGCACTACGCCCGGGAAACCGTGGCGCTCCGCCGCACCGAGCGGCGCCGTCTCGATCCAGGACGCGATCGTGGCACTTCAGCAGGTCGGCGCGGCCTGCTGACGATGCCAGCGGGCAACGCGAACGGATGAGCGCGGCTATGACGCCGGAAGACCGCTACGCGAAGCTCGCGTCTGCGATGCTCCGCGCGACAGGCGTGACCTAGGACTCTCGCGCCGGCAAGACGCGCGGCTTCGGCAGCGACGCACTCAAGGTGAACGGCAAGATCTTCGCGATGCTCACACGCGATCGACTGGTCGTGAAGCTGCCTCGCGCCCGCGTCGAAGAACTGATCGCGTCGGGCGAAGGGGCACCGTTCGATGCCGGCAAGGGGCATCCGATGAAGGAGTGGCTCACCGTCGCAGTGGACGCATCCGACACGAAGTGGCGGTCGCTTGCGCGCGAAGCCCTGGCGTTCGTCGGGTCGAAGTGATGATCCGCGGGCAACCGGTCAGCCCGCGGACGTTGCGGCAGGACATTCAGCGACGAAGGAGCCGGACGCCGTAGTACTCCATTCGCCGCCATGCAGGGTGTTGACGCGATAGTAGTAGTGCAATCCGCTCGCCAGCGCGTCCGTCGTGAACGAAGCTGCGCCCGGCGAGAGCGGTCCGGTCCCGGCCCACGTCCCGTCCACGAAGTCACGCGTAACGCTCAGGTCGAACCATTCCTGATCGGTGAGCGACGCTGGCCGCTGCCAGTCCACCGTCGCCGTAACGGCGATATCGGTCCCGGACGCCGCAGCACACGCAAGCGTGACCTTCCCGGTCGAGGCGTTCGAGCGCTGGCCGTGGACGATCACGGCGAGGCCGATGCCGACCACGGCGAGAAAGAACCAGCGTCCGACCACGAGCGCCTCCTGCCGTCACCTTCGACGCAGGGGCATACCCGCGCGATAAGGGATTGCGAAGGGGGCGCGCCGCGAAGACCCCTACGCCGGCAGATCCGCGAGGCTCGCGCGCAGGCCTTCGAGCCGGGATTGCACCGCCGCCAGTCGCTCCTGCTCCGTCGCGACGACCTTCTCCGGCGCCTTCGAGCGGAATTGCTCGTTCGACAGCTTCGCTTCGATGCGCGTGGCCTCGGCGTTGGCATCAGCGATCTGCTTCTCCAGCCGCGCGCGCTCGGCCGCGACGTCGAACAGACCGGCGAGCGGCACGACGGCCGTCGCGCCTTCGAGCACCGCAGTCGCCACCTGGTCGCGCGGCGCATCCGCGGGCGAAGCGACCACATGCAGCGGCTTCGCCCGTGCCAGCGCCTCGATGTACGCCGCGCCGGACGACAGCACCCGCCGCGAGCCATCCGCCACGACGTACGCCTCGACGAATCGCGCCGGCTCCACCTTCTTCTCCGCACGAATGTTCCGGATCGCCCGCACGACATCGATCAGCAGAGCCATCTCGCGTTCGGCAGCAGAATCGTGGTAGCCGCTCTCGCCTAACGGATATGGCGCGACGATCAGCGCGTCGGCGTCGATGCCTTCGATCTTCGCAGTCAGCGCCTGCCAGATCTCTTCGGTGACAAACGGCATGACCGGATGCAGCAGCCGCAGCGACCGCTCGAGCACGTACGCCAGCACCGGCAGTGGCGACGGCGCGTTCGACGACTCATCGCGCGCGCGAACCTTCGCGATCTCGATGTACCAGTCGGCGACCTCTCCCCACACGAAGTCGTAGATCTGCCGAGCAGCCTCGCCCAGCTCGAACTTCTTCATCTGCTCGTCCACGCTGCGCGCCAGCCCTTCGACGCGCGAGACGATCCAGCGATCCTCGAGCGGCGCATCGGCCCCGGGCAGTTCGCGTAGCGCAGGCACCGTGCCGTCGCCGATGAGCGAGATCGTGAACCGCGCGGCGTTCCAAAGTTTGTTCGCGAAGTTGCGCCCCATCTCGACGCGCTGCTCCGACAGCCGCTGGTCGTTGCCCGGGCCGCTCGCCGTGATCAGCGTGAAGCGCAGCGCGTCGGCGCCGTACTTCTCCACCATCTCGAGCGGGTCGACACCGGTGCCGAGCGACTTGCTCATGCGCTGCCCGTGCTCGTTGCGCACCGTGCCATGCAGGTACACCGTCCGGAACGGCACGTCGTCCATGTGGTAAAGGCCGAGCATGATCATGCGCGCAACCCACAGGAAGATGATGTCGTAGCCGGTCTCCATCACCGACGTCGGATACCAGTAGCGCAGCTCCGCCGTGTCGGTCGGCCAGCCGAGCGTTGAGATCGGCCACAGGCCCGACGAGAACCACGTGTCGAGCACGTCGGTGTCCTGCAGCAGGTGCCCGCCGCCTTTCGACGACTGCGTCGGCGTCTCGATCTCGACGATCGGCGTCGCCTCAACGGCGGACCACGTGCCGTGGCGGACGATCTCTTCGTGCGAGACGCCCTGCGCCCGCAGCTCGGCATACGTCCCGACGCGCGGTTCGGCGTTTGCGGGCGCTCCCGGCTCGCGCAGCGTCACGATGATCTTGTCGCCGTCGTCGTCGCCGCTGTACCAGACCGGGATGCGGTGCCCCCACCACAGCTGCCGCGAGATGCACCAGTCGCGGATGTTCTCCATCCAGTTCAGGTACACGCGCTCGAAGCGGTCCGGGACGAACTTCACGCGCCCGTCGCGCACGGCGTCGATGCCCGGCTTCGCGAGCTTCGACATGCTCACGAACCACTGCCAGCTCATCAGCGGCTCGACGACCGTATGGCAGCGGTCGCAGATGCCGACGGTCAACAGGTGCGGATCGATCTTCTCGAGATATCCCAGCTCTTCGAGGTCGCGGACGATGACTGCGCGCGCCTCGTAGCGGTCCATGCCGGAGTACGGCCCCGCTTCTCGGTTCAGCGTCGCGTCGAGGTTCATGGCGTTGATGCGCGGCAGCCCGTGCCGCTGCCCGATCTCGAAATCCACCGGGTCGTGCCCCGGCGTTACCTTCAGCGTGCCGGTGCCGAACTCCAGCTCGACCGCTTCGTCACCGATGACCGGGACCTCGCGCTGGATCACCGGCAGCAACACCATCCGGCCGATCTTGTCGGCGTGCCGAGGGTCCTTCGGATTCACCGCGACCGCGACGTCGCCGACGAACGTCTCCGGCCGTGTCGTCGCGACGGTCATGTAGTCATCGCCGGTGCGCGGCCGCCCTTCGTGGTCGACGCCCTCGACGAGCGGGTAGCGGATGTACCACATGCTCGAGTTCTGCTCGTCGTGCTCGACCTCGAGGTCACTGAGCGCGGTGCGGCAGCGCGGGCACCAGTTGATCAGCCGCTCGCCCCGGTAGATCAGGCCGTCGTCGAAGAGCTTCTTGAACGTCGTGCGCACCGCGCGCTGCGGCGTCTCGTCGAGCGTGAACGTCTCCCGCGACCAGTCCGCCGAAGCGCCGAGCCGCCGGTGCTGCTCGCTTATGATGGGGCGGTACCGGTGCACCCACGCCCACACGCGCTGCTCGAAGGCGTCGCGGCCGAGGTCGTGTCGGCTCATCCCCTCCTTTGCGAGCTCGCGTTCGACGACGTTCTGCGTCGCGATCCCGGCGTGGTCGATGCCGGGGATCCACACCGTCGGCTCGCCCTGCATGCGGTGCCAGCGGATGAGGATGTCTTCGACCGTATCAGTGAGCGCGTGCCCGACGTGCAGCTCTCCGGTGACGTTCGGCGGCGGCATGATGATCGAGAATGGCGGCTCCGAAGGATCGCCCGCCGGCTTGAAGTAGCCTCTGCTTTCCCAGAACCGGTAGACGCGGTCCTCGGTGGCGCGCGGGTCGTACGACTTCGCCATCTCTGTCGGTTTCGCGGTCGTGGTTTCCGGTTCGCTCATCACTCGATCTCTCAGCACTCGGTTCATGGGGCAAACAGAAAGGCCCCGACGCTTCGGGGCCCATGCCGGCACGCGCGCGTTCAGCCGGTCACGGGCGCTCCGGTACCTCGACTACTACTACTACTACTACGGTGTCTCGTACTTCGCGCATCGCCACCATGATATCGGATCGCATCTTCGGCAGGCATCGGGGCAATCACGCAACCGCGCGGAACTGCACCACGAAGGGGTTCACCTCGACGTTTGCCTCGGCGAAGCCTGTGCGGCGCAGTCGCTCCTCGAGCGGCCCCGGCTCGCGGTCTGGCGCCAGCGGCACGCAGATGTCGTCGACGTGCATCGCCCGCCACTCCGGCGTGTCGAGGCTGTCCACGCCGGCCAGCACGCCACCCGGCCGCAGCACCCGCGCGACTTCCGCCAGCAGCCGGTCCTGGTCCTCCGGCGACGGCACATGGTGGAGCATCGTGAACGACAGCGCCGCCGAGAACCGGTCCGACGCGAAGGGCAGCGCCCGACCGTCCGCTTTCACCACCCGGACCTTCGCCCCGCCGAGCCGAGACGCCAGCTTGTCTGCCAAGTCATCGTCGATCTCCGCAGCGGTCAGCCTCGGCGCCATGGTTCGAAGGACTTCAGTCGTGCGCCCCGGCCCCGGCCCGACCTCCAGCACCTCGCCGCCCAGTTCCACCCCGTCGAGCGCGCCGGGGATGATATAGCGCTTGATGGCGTCCGCCCACTCGTCGCTCGAGCAGTATTCGAGGTGCTGTTTGTTCATGTTCGTGCGGGCGGGCTCCTCCTAGGGATTAGAGGCGTGTCAGCTACTCGACCAGTCATCGCCCGGCCCGTAGAGCAAGCGACGCAGTCCGAACCAGATGGGCAGACTGAGAATGCCTGCAACGGTTGCGATCGGGACACTGAGGAGCAGGGGAACCACCAAACTCTTCGGCATCCCGAAGTTGCTCACCTGGGCGGCGATGACCAAGGCGTCTCCAAAGGCCACGGCGACTATCGCAACCGGCGCGTGACCTGAGCCAAACCATGGAGCCCAGCTCCGCTTCTTCATACGCGCAGTCACTAATACAGCAGCGGTGAGCGGAGATTCTCCTCTTCGCTCAGAATCACGATTCGGGATAGCCGACGCATCTAAGTCGAGCCTTGACGGCCGCCGCTCGGCGGAGCAGCCGCCTCGCTATCATGAATCCGCAGCGAGACAGGAGCAATCGCCATCGAAACCCACCGACTCCGCGCCCTCCTCGACGCCGTCGCCGCCGGCCGCCTCGACGTAGACGCTGCGGTCGATGAGCTGCGTCATCTGCCATACCAGGACATCGGATTCGCGCGCGTGGACCACCACCGAGGCCTACGCGACCATATGCCGGAGGTCATCCTCGGCCTCGGCAAGACGCCGGAGCAGATCGTCGCGATCGCAACGTCACTGCTCGAGCGCGCTGATCGGCTGCTGGTCACGCGCGTCGAGCCAGAAGCCGCGCAGGCGCTGCTCGCCGCCGTCCCGGACGCAACGCACCACCCAACCGCGCGCTGCGTCACGGTCGAACGCACTCGGGTGCCCAAGCCCGAGGGTGTGCTCGTCGTCTGCGCCGGCACCGCGGACCTTCCGGTCGCCGAGGAAGCCGCCGTAACCGCGGACATCATCGGCAACGACGTCCGCCGATTATACGACGTCGGCGTCGCGGGGCTGCACCGGCTGCTCGACCAGCTCACGGTCCTGCGCGAAGCGCGGGCGATCGTTGTGGTCGCCGGCATGGAGGGCGCGCTGCCCAGCGTCGTCTCCGGCCTGGTCGAAGCGCCCGTGATCGCCGTGCCGACGTCGATCGGCTACGGCGCGAGCTTTCGGGGCCTGGCGCCGCTGCTCGCGATGTTGAACTCCTGCGCCGCGGGCGTGGGCGTCGTGAACATCGACAACGGCTTCGGAGCCGGCTATCTGGCGGCGAGCATCAACCGCATCGCACTCTCCAACGCGCGCACCGATTGATTCCCGCACCGACATCCCGCGCCGAGTTTGACTCTCGCGGATATCTTAGATATCCTTTCGCCATGGCCAAGGTACTTGTGTCTATGGACGAGAAACTGCTGCGGCGCGTCGACCGAACCGCGAGGGCGCGCGGACTCTCCCGCAGCGCCTATCTTGCCGAACTGGCAGAGCGAGATACGGCTCGTGCGGAAGGTCCTGGCAAGAGCCCGTCAGTCCGCCGCGCGCTCGCGCGACTCGACGCGCTGTTCGCCCGCGCCGGTGGGGCGGCCGAAGATTCGACCGACGCTATCCGGGCAGAGCGCGACGCTCGTTGACTGAGTTCGTGCTCGATTCCTCGGTCGTCGTGAAGTGGTTTCGCGCCAAACAAGAGCGACACCGTGATCGCGCCCTGGAAATTAGGGCTGCGTATGAGGCTGGCGAACTCACGATATTCGCCCCACCGTTCCTGCGACTCGAGGTCATGAACGTTGCCGGTAGACGTTGGCGCTGGTCAGAAGACGACCTTCTGGAACTCGCAACCACGCTTGATGAGACCCGTTTCCAATGGATCGAGTCAGATCTCTCTCGCATCGCGTCCTGGACGGCGCGCGGGCTGAGTGCATACGACGCGTCATACGTCGCGCTCGCGGAGGAAGTCGGTGTGCAACTCGTCACGGACGACGATCGCATGGTGACTTTGGTAGGCAACGCAACGACGCCGCTCGCCCGAGTACAGCTCTGAATTGTTTCCCGCGTTAGCTTCCACTCGCGATGGGCAGCGCGAATCGCCTCATTAACTTGAGCTCGGCCGCAACTCCGACATAACTCCACACCCCCTCACGATCCCCTCTGATATCATCCGATCAGCTACCCAAACATATGTTCACGCACCTTCACCTTCACACCGAATACAGCCTCCTCGACGGCCTCAGCCGCATCCCGGACGTCATGGACCGCGTGAAAACGCTGGGCCAGACGTCCGTAGCCATGACCGACCACGGAGCCCTGTACGGCGCCATCGACTTCTACCAGGAGGCGCGGGCGCGCGGCACCAAGCCCATCATCGGGATGGAGGCGTACATCTCGCCGGAGTCGCGGCTGAAGAAGGCTGACGCGCGGTCCAACAATTACTTCCACCTCACGCTGCTCGCGAAGGACGAGGCCGGCTACCGCAACCTGCTCAAGCTCTCGACTCGCGCGCACCTCGAGGGCTTCTACTACAAGCCACGCATGGACAAGGAACTGCTCGCCGAGCACGGGAAGGGCATCATCGCCCTCAGCGGCTGCCCGTCCGGCGAGACGCATAGGCTGCTCGCCGACGGCCGCGACGCCGAAGCGAAGAACCTCTGCGGCTTCTTTCAGGACGTCTTCGACGGCTTTTACCTCGAAGTCATGCGGCACGACGAGCCCGAGATCAACGCCGAATGCGAGAAGGTGGTCCGCGGCCTCGCGCTGCTCTCGCGCGACACGGGGATCCCGCTCGTGGCGACGAACGACTCGCACTACACCGCTCGCGAAGACTCGTCGATCCACGACGTGCTGCTCTGCATCGGCACCAACAGCACCGTCGATGACACGCAGCGCCAGCTGAAGATGCACGACGACTCCTACTACGTGAAGTCCGAAGAGGAGATGCTCGCGCTCTTCAAAGACATGCCCGAAGCCGTGACGAACACCCAGCTCGTCGCCGAGCAGTGCAACCTGGAGCTGGAGTTCGGCCGCCTGCACCTGCCCGAGCCGGAGGTGCCGGCCGGCCTCACGCCGCACCAGCATCTCACCAACCTTGCACGCGAAGGGCTGAACCGCCGCTACCCGTTCGCCGGCGACGACGAGCGCGACCGCCTGCAGTACGAGTTGGATGTCGTCGAGAAGACCGGCTTCACAAACTACTTCCTCGTCGTCTACGACATCGCACAGTTCTGTCAGCAGCGCGACATCATGCTCGGCGTCCGCGGTTCTGCGGCTGCGAGCATCATCCTCTACGTCCTCGACGTCACCTTCATCGACCCGCTGCCGCTGCGCCTCGTCTTCGAGCGCTTCCTCCACATCGATCGTAAGGAACCGCCGGACGTAGACCTCGACATCCCGGACGACCGCCGCGACGAAGTGATCCGCTACGTGGCCGAGAGGTACGGCGCCGACCACGTCGCGCAGATCATCACCTTCGGCACGATGGGCGCGAAGGCGGCGATCCGCGACGTCGGCCGCGCCCTCGGCATGAGCTACGGCGACGTCGATCGCGTCGCGCGGCTCGTGCCCAACGCACTGCACATGACACTCGAGAAGGCGCTCGACGAAGCGCCCGAGCTGGCGTCCGCGTACGAAGCCGACCCGCAGGTGAGCAAGCTCGTCGATACGGCGCAGCGGCTCGAGGGCGTCGCGCGCCACGCGAGTACCCACGCCGCCGGCGTCGTGATCTCGCGCGAGCCGCTGGTCGATCACGTGCCGCTCCAGCGCCCGACGCGCGGCGACGAATCCTCGATCCCGACGACGCAGTACGCCATGTCGCAGGTCGCGGAGATCGGCCTGCTGAAGATGGACTTCCTCGGCCTCGCGAACCTCACCATCCTCGTGCGCGCGATCGAGATCATCGAGCGAACAAAGGGCGTGAAGATCGACCTGCAGACGCTGCCGGACGGGGACCCCAATACCTTCGAAATGCTGAGCCGCGGCGACACTTTCGGCGTGTTCCAGCTTGAGTCGCCCGGGATGCGTCGCTCGATCCAGGAACTGCGGCCCGATAGCACCGCGGAGCTGATGGCGCTCGTCGCGCTGTACCGTCCCGGCCCGATGCAGCACATCGGCACGTACTGCCGCTCGAAGCACGACCGCTCGCTCGTGCAGTATCCGCACCCCGATCTCGCGGAGATCCTTGACGAGACGTACGGCGTGATCGTCTACCAGGACCAGGTGCTGTTCGTCCTGCAGAAGTTCGCCGGCTACTCACTGCAAGATGCCGATGCGATCCGCAAGGCGATGTCCAAGAAGATCGCGTCGCTCATGAAGTCGGAGGGCGAGAAGTTCATCGCCGCCGCCGTCGCGAAAGGCTACTCGAAGCAAGAGGCGGAGCAGATCTTCGACCTGATCCTGCCGTTCGCGGGATACGCCTTCAACAAAGCGCACAGCGCGTGCTACGGGACGATCGCGTATCAGACGGCATGGTTGAAGGCGAACTACCCGCACGAGTACATGACCGCTGTGCTCTCGGCGTCCGGCACGCACGAGCGCATCGCACAGACCGTCGCGGAGTGCGTCCGGCTCGGCATCGAAGTGCGCACGCCGGACGTGAACCGCAGCGGCGTGAACTTCGAGCTTGAGCGCGACGAAGGCGATGCCCACGCCGAGCCGTTCATCCGCTTCGGCCTCGCGACCGTGAAGAACGTCGGCTACGGCGCAGCAGAGGGCATCGTCGAGGCGCGGGAAGCCAGTGGTCCGTTCACAAACGTCGAGGACTTCGCGAAGCGCATCGACGCGCGCGCGCTCAACAAGCGCGTGCTCGAGTCTCTGATCAAGTCTGGCGCGCTCGATTGCCTCGGCAACCGCGGCACGCTCCTCAACAGCGTCGACCGCATCATCTCGCTCGCTCAGCGCGAAGCAAAGCTCAAGGAGACCGGCCAGTCGACGATGTTCGACATGTTCGGCGAGAACGTCGCGACGCCGTTGCCATCGCTGGTGCTCGACGAAGCGGAGATCCCGAAGGCCGAGCAGCTGCGCTGGGAGAAGGAACTGCTCGGCGTGTACGTCTCGGAGCACCCGTTCTCCAGTGCCGCCGTCACGCTCGCGAAGCACACGTCAGCGCTCGTCAGCGACATCACAGCGGAATTGGACGGCCGCGACGTCGTCATCGCCGGCATGGTTACTGCCACGCGCAGCCTCGTGACGAAGGCCGGGAAGCCGTTCCTCGCCGTCACGGTCGAGGACCTCTCCGGCAGCCTCGAGATCACCGTCTGGCCCGACACCTACGAGCAGACCGGCCCCCTCTGGAAGCACGGCAACATACTCTTGATGCTCGTCCGCGTGCGCGAGCGCGGCGACCGCCTGCAGGCCGGCGTGGCGGAGGTCTCGCTTGTACAGGCTTCCGACGGCACGATCAGCCACGAAGGCTTCGAGATCCCGCCGTGGCTCACGTCCGCCGTACGCGAGTCGGCCGGCGTCGGCGTCCTCGAGGTCCGCCATGAAGGCTCCGGCGCGAAGATGGACGCCGGAAACGGGAGGCGCGAGGCGCAATCGACTACAAGTGGTGCCCAGACGAATGGTTCAAAGCGAAACGGTGCCGGCGCGAACGCCGTCGTGCCAACCTCCGACCTCCATCCTCCATCCGCGGAGGGCGGCATCCGGTTCGTCCTCCACGAATCGCCGGACGAAGACGCCGACCGCGCCCGCCTCGATGCCCTCATCGAGGTTTTGCGCCAGTATCCGGGCGATGATGCCATCCACCTGTTCGTGCACGCGCGCGACGGCGACCGCATCGAGCTGACCATGCCATCGGGCCGCGCGTGTGACGAGCTGCTGGCCGCCGGCATCGAAGCGCTTGGGCCGAACGCGACGGGAGAGATGATCGGCGGGCCAGCTCAGCTCGCCGCCGCCGCTGGGTAGCCGCGAAGTTACGCCCGGGCGAACGCGCGCTGCAGCGCCCCAAACACGTCGATGTCCGACCCGCCGCCCGTGGCGATGTCCCGCCGCTCGAACGCTCGCAGCGTCAGCGCGAACAACGCCGCCGAGGCGCCCAACAGCAAGCCGACGTGTGCCCAGTCGATGCCGTCGATCAGCGCCAGCCCGCTACCGTAGTAGTAGAACGGCGTGGCGTACTTCAGCCCATGCAGCGCGCCGATTCCGTTGGCCAGCGTGCTGATGAAGTACCACGCGGTCGCCAGCCCGATCGCCGCGCCCGCCGCCGTCGAGCGGTTCGGCGAGACGGCGCCGAGCCACAGCGCCAGTGCGTAGAACAGCAGAGTAATCGGCAGCATGTTCGCCGAGGCGACCGCAGTGTCACTCACGCTGATCTTGATCGACACAAATGGCACAGTCAGTGCGAAACCCAGCCATCCGATCGCGATGATGATCGCGCTTCCCACGACGGCGGCCACCGCCTTTTGCGACACCACCCACCATCGTGCGATGGGCTGCGCCATCAGCAGATCGACCGTCCCCGCGCTCTCCTCGCCGGCGACCGCGCCGGTGCCGGCGATCACCACGTACACGATCAGCAGGATCTCCACCCACCCGAAGTAGCGCGCGCTCAGGTAACCCGCCGGCGTCGCGATGCTCAGGTCGTTGCCGAGGAACGCCTGCACAGCCTTCGGCAGCTCCAGGTTCTGCAGCGAGTCGCGCACGCCCGGCCACAGCAGCACCGATGTCATCGCCATGATGAACAGCGCGATCCCAAACCCCAGCACCTGCCATCGCTGGTCTCGCATCGTCTTTCGCAGCACCGCGATGTTCGTCATCGCGCGACCGCCGTTTCTCGCGGCTCTCGCTCCTCAGAAGTTTCTGCGCCGCTGGTGTAGTACGCGAGAAACACTTCTTCGAGGTTGGCCTGTTCCGTCCGAAGATCGATGACCGGATACCGCGCGATCGCCTTCACCACCGCATCGAGCCCCTCGCGCATGCGTAGGCGGATCGTGTTCCCGTCGTGATGCACGACCTCCACACCGGGCAGCGCGAACGCCGACGACGGGACCGGCGACGCGAACGTCGCCTCGATCACGTGCACCGAAAGTCCCTTCAGCCGCGCGATGTCTTCGACGGCGACGATCTGTCCTTGGCGGATGATCGCGACGGTGTGGCTCAGCCGCTCGACCTCCGGCAGCACGTGCGATGAGAAGAACACCGTTCGCCCGTCCGCCACCACCTCTTCCAGCAGCTTCGCGACTTCCTCCTGCACCAGCGGGTCGAGCCCGCTCGTCGGCTCGTCCAGCACGAGCAGCTCGGGCCGATGCATCAGCGCCTGGATGAGCCCGAGCTTCTGCTTGTTGCCCTTCGACAGCGCGCGGATGCGGCGCGAAGCGTCGAGCGACAGCCGCTCGAGCAGCACTCTCCGGAACGCGGCGTCTCGTTTCGCCGGCCGGAACGAGTCGATGAAATCGAGGAACTCGCCGCCCCGCATTCCCTCATACATCCGGAGGTCGCCCGGCAAGTAGCCGACTCGCTCACGGACGTCGATGGACTGTCGCTGGGCATCGAAGCCCAGGACGTTCGCGGCGCCGGAGGTCGGACGGATCAGATCCAGCAGGATGCGGATGGACGTCGTCTTGCCGGCGCCATTCGGGCCGAGGTACCCAAAGATCTGGCCGCGCTCGACCGCCAGATCGATGCCGGCGAGCGCACGAGTCCGCCCGTAGTCCTTGACGACGTGTTCGAACTGAATCGCGGGAGCGCCACCAGCCATCGCAGTTCAACTATAGAGGAGACGCGACCCCGTTCGTGTCGGCGTACACCCGTAGAGCCGACGTCCGCCTGATCGTTCCGCCTCGGTTCACCGAACTTCGATCACGCGACGATCACGGCTACAATGCCCTCCCATGACAACGCCAACCCGATCGATAAGCCCTGAAGCGATAGTTGAGGGCGTCCGCGAGCTCGGCGAAGCGTTCACCGAGCGAGAGTCAGGCGCTCCCGACGTATATCCCGAGCAGAACATCGTCGCGCTGAAAGAGCTCGGGGTCCTCATGGCGCCGCTCCCGCTCGAACTTGGCGGCAGCGCGGCGACCCTACCGGACGCCGTGAAGATCACACAGGCGCTCGCCGAGGCCTCAGGCTCGACAGCGCTCATCGTCTCGATGCCGCTCGGGCTTGCGGGGATCTACGCGCTGGGCGACGAGATCGCACCGGACCACTACCGCGACGCCTGGATGGCGCAGCGTGACCGCGTCGCGGCCGAGTACCGCGCCGGCAAGACCTACGCTGCGTGCAACTCCGAAAAGGGCGCCGGCGGCTCGCTCAAGGACATCAAGGCCATCGCCGAGGTGGACGCTGCGAACGCCTACCGGATCTCCGGGGACAAGATCCTCGCGTCGTCCGGCCGCTACGCTGATTACTTCTTCTCGACGGCTCACCTTCGGCCCGATGCAGCGTCCGATTCAGTCGTGGAGTTCTTCCTGGTGCCCGCGCACGGGGACGGCGTGGAGATCATGTCCGACTGGAACGGTTTCGGCATGCGCGCTACCGAGAGCCAGAGCGTGCGGTATCAGAACGCCGCCGCCGAAGACCTCATGGGCTTCCCGAACTTCATCGACACCGTCGAGCCAATCTCCTACTGGTTCGTGCTGTTCGCGGCGATCCCGCTCGGGTGCGCGCACGCGATCCTGCGCTCGCTTGCGACGCCGGCGCCATCGTCCCCGGCCCTGCGCCTGCGCTTCGCCGACGCGCTGATGCGCTACGAAGCGCTCTCCGCGTACGTGATGCAGACCGCGGAGCAGTGGCGCCCGGCCGCCGGCCGCGACTACGGCCTGCGGGTGCTGCGCATGAAGACATACGTCACGCAGGAGTCGACGAAGCTCTGCGCCGAGCTGTTCGCCCTCTCCGGCGGCCGCCACTACTCGCGGTCGAGCCCCGTCGCGCGGGCGTTCGCGGACTCCTTCGCCGGCACCGCACTGCGACCGCCGCTGGCATTGGGGCTGGCGCAACTCACGCAGCAGTTCGAGCCGTAGACGCCGCCCCCGTCATACTTGTGACCCCTCCGATGGCTTTGTAATATTGCTGGTGGGCGGCACTCCCTGAAGGTGCCGCCATTTGTTTTGGCCAGCCCCCGGGCCTCACGGAGCGCATGCCAAAATACATCTTCGTCACGGGCGGGGTCGTCAGCTCGGTCGGCAAGGGCATCACCACCGCCGCCCTCGGCCGGATCCTCAAGTCCCGCAACATCTCCGTCTGCATCCAGAAGCTCGACCCCTACCTCAACGTCGACCCCGGCACGATGTCTCCCTACCAGCACGGCGAGGTCTTCGTCACCGGAGACGGCGCCGAGACCGACCTCGACCTCGGCCACTACGAGCGCTTCATCGATGCGGACCTGACGAAGGAAAGCAGCGTCACCACCGGCCAGATCTATCAGGCCGTCATCGCCAAGGAGCGCAAGGGCGAATTCCTCGGCGGCACCATCCAGGCCATCCCGCACGTCACCAACGAGATCAAGGCGCGCGTGCGCGGCATCGGGCGCGACTCGGGCGCCCAGGTGGTGATCGTCGAAGTGGGCGGCACCGTCGGTGACATCGAAGGCCAGCCGTTCCTCGAGGCGATTCGCCAGATCCGCCGCGAGGAGCGTCACGAAGACACGCTGTCCATCCATGTGACGTTCCTGCCGCACGTCGGCTCGACGAACGAGCTCAAGACGAAGCCCACGCAGCACAGCGTCCGTGAGCTGCGAAGCGCCGGCATCCAGCCGGACGTCATCCTGTGTCGCGCGGACCACGAAGTGACCGCCGACATACGGCGCAAGATCGCGCTGTTCTGCGACGTCCACGAGCGTGGCGTCATCTCGCTCCCGACGATGGACAGCATCTACCAGGTGCCCATTGTCCTGCAGGACGAGAACCTCGGCGACTACGTCATCGAGCTGCTGCATCTCGACGCCTCGCCGCGCGACCTCGCCGGCTGGCGCGAGATGGTCGAGCGGCTGCAGAACCCGCTCGGCGAAGTAAACATCGCGGTCGTCGGCAAGTACGTCGAGCTGCACGACGCCTACCTCTCCATCAAAGAAGCGCTGATCCACGCCGGCATCGCGCACCAGGTGAAGGTGAACATCGACTGGATCCACTCAGAGCGCCTCGAGCAGGAACCGGTCGCGTCACTGCTGCACGGCGCCGACGGCATCTTGCTGTGCCCCGGCTTCGGTCCGCGCGGCATCGAGGGCAAGCTCGAAGCGGCACGCTATGCGCGCGAGAACCGCATCCCGTATCTGGGCGTCTGCCTGGGGTTGCAGATCATGATCATCGAGTACGCGCGCAACGTGCTCGGCCTCATCGGCGCGAACTCGACTGAAGTCAACCAGCAGTCGCCGCACCCGGTGATCAGCCTGCTGAGCGAGCAGCTCGGCATTGAGGACATGGGCGGCACGATGCGCCTCGGAGGTTACCACTGCAAGCTCATCCCCGGCACGAAGGCCGCTGCCGCCTACGGCGTAGACGAAGTGCTTGAGCGCCACCGGCATCGATACGAAGTCAACAACAAGTACGTCCCGCAGCTCGCCGAAGCCGGCCTCATCCCGAGCGGCACTTCGCCCGACGGAGAGCTAGTCGAGATCGCGGAGATCGTGGACCACCCCTTCATGCTGGGCTCGCAGTTCCACCCGGAGTTCCGCTCGCGTCCGGACCGCCCCCAGCCGCTGTTCCGCGAGTTCGTCGGCGCGGCGAAGGCGTACCGGACAGGGCGCGACGCCGGCGTGCTCAAGAACGGCCGCTCCGAATCCACCGAGAAGCGCACGAGGGCGAAGAAGGTCGCTGCCGCCGGCGTGTGACCAGCGTCGACATACTCCGGCTCCTGCACTTCCTCTCGCTCTTCCTGATGACAGCAGGCCTCGGCGCCGTGATGATCCCGCTATGGCGCGGCTGGCGCGAAGACGACATCGACCGCCAGCTCGTCGCCTTCGAAGACGCCACGACCGGCCACAAGGCCGCCCTGCTGCCCGGTACCATCGCGGTCGGCGTCACCGGCGTCTTTCTCGCCGGCGATGCCGGCTTCAACTTCATCACGACCGGCTGGCTCGTGGCGCTGGAGCTCGTCTACCTGATCGTGCTGTTCTTCTGCATCCCGATCCTCGGCCACGCGCTGAACCGCGTGCAGATCGAGTCCCTCAAGTCGAAGAAGCACAACCAGATCACGCCCGAGCTCCAGTCGCTCCTCGACGACAACGTGCCGATCGTCTTCAGCCTGCTGATCCTCGCGCTGATCCCGGTTATGGCGTACCTGGCGGAGTTCCAGCCGTTTTAGTGCGCCCTGGGTCACCGCTCTGCATCCGGTTCGCGTTGAACCGCGGAGCGTAGCCCTCGAGCGCATCGAAGATGACACCTGCGTCGCGGGACGCATCTGCTAACGATGGCTTGATCGATCGTGGAATCGCAAATTCCATGGCGCGGTCGCTGTTCGCGTCGTAGATGACGATCGATACCTGCTCGTCCGACTGTCTTCGCTCGACAATGCGGAGTCCGCGTCTCTCGATCCGAGTTTGGAACGCTTCAGAGGTACTGGGCGAACTCCTCATCATTCCGCACACAGACCGCCTTCTGGATGTCGCCACACCCGCGCCCGCTCCGCCGCGAGGATCTCCTCCAGCCGGTCCGCCGCCGCGTCCAGCCGCCCCTGCTCGTTCACGATCACGTACTCGAACTCGCCCTGTCGCGCCATCTCCGCGCGCGCCGTCGCCAGCCGCCGATCCACCGCCGCTGAGTCGTCCGCCCCACGCGTGCGGATGCGCTCCTCCAGCTCCTCGAACGAAGCCGGCGCGATGAACACCAGCACCGCGTCCGGCATCAGGCGCCGGATGGTCGCCGCGCCCTGCACGTCGGTCCGCACGTATACGTCGGTCCCGCGCGCGAGGTGATCGAGCACCTGCTGCCTCGGCACCGCGTAGCGGTAGCCGTACACAGTCGCGTGCTCGAGGAGCCCGCCGCTCGCCAGCAGTTCGTCGAACTCCTGCTCCGTGACGAAGTGGTAGTCGACACCGTCGTGCTCGCTCTCGCGCCTCGGCCGCGTCGTGCACGTCACGACGCGGTGGAAACGATGCCCGCGGCGCTCCAGCTCGTCGAGCACGGCGTCTTTTCCGGCACCCGAAGGCCCGGAGAGCACGACAAACAGCGGTCGATGTTGGAGCTGGTTCGGCTCGTCCGGCGGCGGGGCGTCCGCGACGCTCTCCGTCACTCGCCGTTGGTCGCGTTCACGCGGCCGCCGCCGCGCTGCTGCTGGCGCACCCGGCCTTCGATGGTCTCCGGAGTGATGGCGGCCAGCAGGATCGAGCCGTTGTCCATAAACACGACCGCCTTCGTCCGGCGGCCGCTCGTCATGTCGATGGTGATGCTCTTGCCGCGGCCTTCCTGGACGAGGCGCTTCACCGGCGCCGATCCCGGCGAGGCGATCCCGACCACGTGTTCCGCGGCAATGTAGTTCCCGAAGCCGACGTGGATGAGCTCCGTGGCCATGCGAGGCGCCCCGCCCGATACAGAGCGCTCATGCCTCCCGTACCTGCTCCAAATGCTGCCAGAACTCAGGATAGGAGATGCTCACCGCCCCGGAATCCCCCAATTGGATCGGCCCCGAAGCAGCCAATCCTGCCACCGCTAGCGCCATCGCCAGCCTGTGATCGCCGAACGACTCCACATCGCCTCCTTCGATGCGCCCGCCTTCGATCACCATGCCGTCGTCTCGCTCATCGACCTCCACGCCAAGCTGTCGGAGCTGCGACGCGACGCTCGCAATACGGTCCGACTCCTTCACCCGCAGCTCCTGCGCCTGGCGGATCGTCGTCGTCCCTTCGGCGCAGGCGGCTGCCACCGCAAGCGCCGGCACCTCGTCGATCAGCCGCGGGATCATCTCGCCCTCGACAGTCACACCCCGCAACCGCGACGAACGCACGACGATGTCCGCCGCCGGCTCGCCGCCGACCGCGCGCTCCTCTTCGATGGCGATGTCCGCGCCCATCTCTCGCAGCACATCGACGATCCCGCTGCGCGTCGGATTGATCCCCACGCTCGTCAGCCGCAATTCCGCGTCCGGATGCACCGCAGCTGCAACCATCCAGAACGCCGCGGCCGAGATATCATTCGGCACGCGCATCGAAAGCGGCGCCAGCGAGCCGCCGGGCGTCAGTCGCACCGCCGGACCTTCGCGTGTGATCTGCGCGCCCATCGCCGAAAGCATGCGCTCCGTGTGGTCGCGTGTCAGCTCCCGCTCCTCGACGACCGTTTCGCCTTCGGCGAACAGTCCCGCGAGCAAGATGGCGGACTTCACCTGCGCGCTCGCGACCGGCATGCGGTAGCGCATCCCGTGAAGCGATCCACCCCGCACCCAGAGCGGCGCCAGTGCGCCGTCCTCGCGCCCATCGATCCGCGCGCCCATCTCGCGCAGCGGCGCCGTGACGCGCGCCATCGGCCGCGTCCGCAATGATGCGTCGCCATTGAGCACTGCATGAAACGGCTGTCCCCCCAGCACGCCGCACATCAATCGCATCGTCGTGCCGGAGTTTCCACAGTCGAGCACGTCGCACGGCTCGCGAAGCCCGCTCTTGCCCACGCCCTTCACCCGCAGCGTTGGTGTGTCTCCTGACCGATCGACCGACGACTCGACGCCGAGCGCTTCGAGCACGCGCAGCGTGGACATGCAGTCTTCGCCTGGAAGGAAGTTGCGCACTTCCGCTTCGCCGTCCGCCAGCGCGTTCAGAATGGCGGCGCGGTGCGAAATCGATTTGTCGCCGGGGACCACGATCGTACCCCGCAGACGCCGCGCCGGATCGATCGTCCGGTCCATCAGCGGCGCTTGTCGTCCACGCGCGACTCGGCGGTCCGCAGCATCTCCTGCTGCTTCCGCATGGCGCCCGCGATCTTCGAGCCGAGCAGCATATCGCTGAAGCTGATCGTTTCGACCGGCTCGCCTGCCGCCTGGCGATCTGGCGCGCCGTTCATCATGTAGTTGTCGCGCTCGAGCTGCGGACGCGCGAACAGCTCGAGGAGCTGCTCGGTCTCGGCGGTTTGGATCAGCTCTTTGAAGCGCTCTAGCTCGGCCTCGAACCGGTCGATCCAGTGCACCAGGTTCTCGCGGTTCGTCTGCACGATGTCGTGCGCCATCTCCGGCGACCCGGAAGCGAGGCGCGTCGTGTCGCGGAAGCCGCTCGACGCCAGCTGCGCCAGCTCCGGCCACGCCGCGCTGCCGAATGCCACCGAGAACAGCGCCGACGACAGCACCAGCGGCAGGTGGCTCACCGCCGCGACGTAGCTGTCGTGCTCATGCGGATCCATGAAGATCGGCTGCGCGCCGAGGAGCTGCGCGAGCCCGACGACCGTGCGAACCGCGGCATCGTCGGCCCTTACTGAAGGACACACGACCCACGGCTTGCCTCGAAACAGGTCCGCCTCGGCCGCGCCGATGCCCGTGTTCTCCTTGCCCGCCATCGGGTGACCGCCGACGAAGTGCGCTGTGCTCGGGAGCAACTCCTTCGCCCAGGCCGCGACGTTGGCCTTGGTGCTCGCCGCGTCCGTCACGACGGCGCCATTCACCAGTTTGGGGGCGATGTCCTCGAATATCGGCTGGATCGCCAGGATCGGCGCCGCCACTATGACGACGCGCGCTCCTTCGACGGCCTCTTCCGGCAGCCGCGCCGCCACATCGATCGCGCCCAGCTTCTTCGCGCGCTGCACCGTATCGCGGGTGCGGGCGACACCGACGATCTCGGTCTCGGCAAGTTGCGCCTGCTTTAACCCGAGCCCGATCGACCCGCCGATCAGCCCGAGCCCGATGATCGCGATGCGTTCCATTGGTCTCCTACGCCTCGTCTGCCGCCTGCAGGATCGCCAAGCGAACGTCGGGCGTCTTCGACTCCTGCTCCCTGATCCATCGTACGATATCCACGTCCGCCTCGGCGTCAGCATCCCCGGACGCGCCGGCGGATACCGCCTGGGCTCGCGCCACCATGTCCGCACCCAGCACGGGGTGGTGCTCCAGGCGCCACATCGCCCGCCGCCATTCCGCACCGTGCTCGCGGGCGAGCCGATGCCGGAGCCCCGGCGCCCGGCGCAGCAGTACGTGCGCCACCCGCTCCCACAGCGCCACGCGTCCCTTCCCGCAGTCGTGCAGCAGCGCTGCCACGAGGAGCGCGCGGTCCTCGCCAGCCGCCGCTCGCACTCGCTCGAACACCTCGATGCAGTGCTGCTGGTCGCGCAGCATCATCGACTCGAAGACGGCGCGCTGCGCCTCGTCGAGATAGCGGTACGCCTCGGCGCGATCCGCCGCATCGATGTGCGGCCGCAGCGCTCCGAAGAACTGCGCAACCCGATGCCGAACGCCGCGGAACATCACTACACGCCGGTGAAGAAGTGCACGAGCCACGCGACGGTGGGTCCGAGGATCGTGTTCAGCGGACTCGTTCCGAAGTAGTACGCGAGGAAGAAGAAGATCAGCAGGATACCGGGACCGTACGGCTGAAGCCGGGCGTACTCTCGCGAGAGGTCGTCCGGCAACAGTCCGACGGCGACCGCGAATCCATCGAGAGGACTGAGCGGGATGAGATTGAAGACCCCCAGGATGCAATTGAAGTACACAGCGGCTGTCAGAAAGAGCCCGACGTAATCGCCCGGCGAGGACACGCTGTTGTGCAACACGAACCTGTTGTCGAGCGGACTGATATACGGTACCCATCCGACTTTGATCGGGATCGCCAAGAGACCGGCGGCGACAAAGTTCGAGAGTGGCCCCGCCGCCGACACGAGGAGGGACGCCGTTCTCGGACTCACGCGCAATCCAAACGGGTTGAACTGAACCGGCTTGCCCCAGCCAAAACCAACGAGCAGCATCATCACCGTGCCTGCGGGATCGAGATGAGCAAGCGGATTGAGGGTTACCCGCCCCTGCCGGCGCGGCAAACTGTCGCCCAATGTCGTCGCGGCGAACGCATGACAGAACTCGTGAAACCCGATGCCAATCAGCAACGCGAACACGGTCGCGGCGGCGACCGTGAGAAAGAGCGTGAAATCAGTGTTAACGAGGTCGCTGTAGAGACGGATCAAACGGGGCGTACCGGCTGCGAGGGCATCACTCGCAGGATATCACGCAGCTTCGGCGACCTTATGTAGCGATATATGACGGTTATCGCGCCACGCACAAGGCGCATTTGCTGATCCAAACGAATCAGCCGTCCACCACACGCACCGCTACCGTCCGATCCGCCGTTCTGCGAAAATCGAAACCGTGCCACGCACGCGCACGCCCATCGTCTTCGCGTCCCTCATGCTCACGCTTCTCGCCACCGCCGTGGCGGTCTTCGCATTCCGCTGCACCGGATCTGGGACGGCGAACGCCCCTGGGGCTGCGGCCGGCGGCGATCCGAAACGGGCGCACACAATCGCCGACGAAAACGCGAAGGCTGGCACCAACGATTGGGTGATCGCGCGTCCGTCGCTCGTCGGCGAGATCCAGGGCTACGCGGGCCAGGTGAGCGTGCAGCGCGGCGACAAGCTCGACGTCTACGTGAGCACCGCGAAGGACGGCGCGAAGTACGAGGCCGACGTATACCGCATGGGCTGGTACGGCGGCGCCGGCGGGCGCCGCGTGCACTCGATCAAGAACATCGACGGTCAGAACCAGGGCCGCTGGGATCCACTGCGCGGTCTCCGCGACTGCCCGACGTGCAAGATCGATCCCTCCACGCTGCTCGTCGAAGCGAATTGGAAGCGCAGCTTCCAGGTAAAGATCGAAGATGGCTGGGTCAGTGGGTACTACCTGATCAAGCTCCACGAGTTGGCCACCGACACATCCTCCTACGTCATCTTCGTCCTCCGCGACGATTCGTCGGACGCCCCTGCGCTGGTCCAGGCCTCGACGAACACCTGGCAGGCATACAACGTGTGGGGTGACGCCAGCCTCTACGGATCGTTCGGCGCGAACCGCATGTACGTCCCAAAGACGCGGCGCGCATACAAGGTGTCATACGACCGGCCCTATGACGTCTCCATCAACAGCAGCAAGAACTACGGCGCCGGCGAGTTCTTCTCCTGGGAGTACGACTTCGTCCGCTGGGCCGAGTCGATGGGCTACGAGATGTCCTACACTACCAGTGTCGACGTGAGCCTTCGGCCCGACACGCTGCTACGGCACCGCGTCTTCATCTCCGTCGGCCACGACGAGTACTGGTCCAGGGCGCAGCGCGACGCGGCGGAGGAAGCGCGTGACTCCGGGGTGAACCTCGCCTTCTTCGGCGGCAACGAGGCGTACTGGCAGGTGCGGCTCGATGCCTCAACGGCCGGCACGAAGGCTCGCGTGATCACGGAGTACAAGGACGCAGCTCTCGACCCCATGGCGCGCAGTCAGCCGAAGGACGCGACGGTCATGTTCAAGGACCCGCCCGTCGCGCGTCCCGAGAGCTTGCTGTCCGGCGTGGCCTACGGATCGAACGCCACCCCCGACTACCAGCCGTGGCGCGCCTCGTCCACCGACACCTGGCCGTTCGACGGCACGGAGATCGTCGAGGGCCAGCCGTTCCCCGGCATCGTAGGCTACGAGTACGACGATATGGCGGTCACCGACCAGCGTCCGCCCGGGCTCACCGTCGTGGGTAGCTCGCCGGTGACCGGCTACCTCGGGAGCGATACGTCGATCTCGTCCCTCTACGTAGCCGGCTCCGGCGCGACGGTCTTCTGCGCCGGCACGGTTGCCTGGAGCTGGGGCCTCGACAATTACGGCCACGCCGACCGCGGCGCATACGCGAGCCCGCAGCTCAGGCGGCTCACGCAAAACGTCATGGACAGGCTCACCGGCGATCAGCAGCGGGAAGCAACCTCACCCTGAGATCGCGCTCTCCTGTAACTCTTTCTCCCGAGCGCACGTACCATGTCGGATCATGGACATGCGGCTCGCCGAAGCGATCGAAGCGAACATCTCAGCGTTCCTCCTCGGCATGGGCCAGGCCGGCGGCGCAGACGAACGCGACGACGATGAGATCCACTGGACCGTAGGCGGCTCTCCGCTCGCGTACCACAACGCCGTCGTCCGCTGTTCGGCACCGCCCCATCGCGCCGACTCCCTGATCGACGCATGGAAGCACGAGCTCACGTCGCGCGGCCTCCCCGGATCGTGGCATCTCTCGCCGTCGATGTCGCCGCCCGACCTGGCGGCACGCCTGGAGGCGCACGGCTTCGTCGATACGGGCGATGAGCCCGCGATGGCCACCGGTTTTTCGAAGCTCGCGGATCCGCCCTCCGCACCGCCTCTCAAGATCGAACTCGTCCGCGACGAGGACAGCCTCGCGGCGTACCGCAGCGTCCTGGCGCAGGGCTTCGGCGAAGGTCCACGCGAAGCGGAGTGGGTGACCGAGATCTGGCGCCGCATCGGATTCACCGAGCCGGTGCCATGGCGGCACTACGTCGGTTGGGCCCACGGCGAAGCCGTCTCCGCCGCATCACTGCTGATACACGACGGCATCGGCGGCATCTACTTCGTCGGTATCATCCCGTCTGCACGCCGCCAGGGCTTCGGGGCCGCCATCACGCACCACGCCATGATCGAAGCGCGACATGCCGCATGCTCGCTGGCGGTGCTCGGAGCGTCAGAGATGGGTTACGGCGTCTACCGCAAGCTCGGCTCCGAAGGGGTCTTCGGTTACCGCCTCTTCGAGCTTAAGAACACCGGGGCTGATTGATGATCGGCGCTCTTCGCAGGTTACGGCAGATAGCTCAGCGGGTTCACACGCACGCCGTTGTCGATCACCTCGAAGTGCAGGTGCCGTCCCGTCGAGTAGCCGGTGCTGCCGATGATCCCAAGCGCCTCGCCCTGGCTCACGCTCTCGCCCTGGCTCACGCTGATCGAGCTGAGGTGCGCGTACAGCGTCTCAATGCCATCAGGGCTCACCACCACGACGTACAGGCCGTACGAGCAGCAGGCGTTGCCGCCGGCGAACGTCACCGTGCCGCTGGTCGCCGCGCCGACGGGCGCCCCCGCCAGGTTGTAGCCGTCGATATCGATCCCGAGCGGGTGCGACGGACCGTAGTAACTGGAGATCGGCCCCACGACGGGCCAGATCAGGCCATGACCCGACCGCGGCCCGCTCCGCACCACCTCGCCGCTCGAGCTGCCGCCGGAGTCGCTGCCACTTGAATCCGTCGTCGACCCGTCGCCACCCGTTCCGGCAGTCGTCGTGCTGTTCGCCGTCGACGTGTCGGTGGTGGCTGTCGCCGCGCCTGTGGGCGTATCCGACGCCGCCGCGCTGTCGGGGTTCGAAACGCCGACCGGAGCCGATAGCTGCCCGTTCGGCACGAAGACGACTTGCCGCTCCTTCACATCATCGGCGGAGGCGATGTGGTTCGGACCGAACGATTGGATGTCTTGCGGCGTGACGTCGTACTTTGCGGCGATGTCGCTCAGCGTCTCGCCATACCGGATCTCGTGCAGGATGCCGTTGCCGGCGGGCACGATGATCGACTGGCCGAGCGCTAGGAAATCCTTGTTTTGGATCTCAGCGTTGTTGCCAACGATGTACTGCGGCTCCACACCGAAGCGGCTCGCGATCGAATCGACCGTATCACCGTCGCCGACCTGGTACACCTGGAACAGCGGATAGTCCGGCGGCGGTGCGTCCGTCGACGCTCGTACGGCGGCGCCCTCTTGCGCGACGTCTGGCGCCGCAGCCGTCGGCGCCGCGACCGGCGCGACAACCGATGCGTCAGCCGCCGGCTTCGATTGGACCTGCACCGCTCGCTGCGTCCGGTTGATCGCGACATACCGCAGGACCCCGCCGTCGTCCGTCGATCCGGTCGACGATACGCCGGGCATCGACAGTCCCTTGATCGGCGCGGCGAACGCCGGCGCGTGACCCGGCAGCCGACCACCGAAGATCGTCGCGTACCCAACACAGAGAGAGATGATCGTGAGTACGAGGCCGTGGATGATGGGCCTGCGCATCGTTCGCGCGCGGAGGTGGCGCGCTACCGGAGTTGTCCTGCCTGGAGTGAATCGCGCTCGGTTGTCCCTGAATGAGCGCGGGCTGAGCGTGCCCCTGATGCTCCCCTGCTCCTACTCTTGGTGGAACTCCCTCACCGCTACTCAACACGAAACCCACATCACTGTGGGCCCTCGAAGCCGCTCAGGCGGCTAACACGAGGTGTAGTTTACCCCAGGGTGTCAAGCAACGGTCATCCCGACCCATTTACATGTCGGATTTGTAACAGTCTTCTGAAGAGCTATTCAGATTCGAACCCACCGTTCCCACCCTCCCAACCGCCATATAATTACGGCGATCCCCTTAGGTGACTCGAGGCTGCCTTGATTGACCGCGCAGACATCAGGGTCAAGGCGGGAGACGGTGGGCACGGCCTCATCAGCTTCCATCGAGAAAAGTTCGTCCCTCGAGGCGGACCCGATGGCGGCGACGGTGGACGCGGCGGCGACATAATGCTCGTCGCCAACTCGGCAGTGAACGGTCTAGGCGCCTTCGGCTACCGGAGGCAATACCGGGCCGAACGAGGCGGGCACGGCGCGAAGAACAAGAAGCACGGCCGGAATGGCGCCGCCCTCGAGCTTGCCGTGCCGCCAGGAACCATCGTCAGCGACGCCGAGACCTCGGAGCCCATCGGAGAGCTCGTCAGCGAGGGCGACCGCCTCGTCGTCTCGCGAGGCGGCCGCGGCGGCCGCGGGAACGTGCACTTCGCGACGTCCACTAACCAGGCGCCCTACGTGTCCGAGACAGGCCAGCGCGGCGAGGCGCGCCACGTTGGCCTTGAGCTGAAGCTGCTGGCCGATGTCGGCCTCGTGGGACTGCCGAACGCCGGCAAATCGACCCTGCTGGCCGCAGTCTCACGCGCCCGCCCGAAGATCGCCGACTATCCGTTCACTACGCTAGAACCCCACCTCGGCGTGGTCGAGGTGGGATATGACTCCTACGTGATGGCGGATATCCCCGGCCTGATCGAAGGCGCAGCCGCCGGCGCCGGGCTTGGCACGGAGTTCCTGCGCCACATCGAACGCACTCGCGTGCTCGTGCACGTCGTCGATGCATCTCGCGATGACCCCTCGCACGACATCGACGTCATCGACCGCGAACTGGCGTCGTACGATGAGCATCTCGCTCAACGCCCGCAGATCATCGCCTTCAACAAGATGGACACCCCGGAAGCTGCGGCCCGTCGCCCGCAACTCGAAGCGCTCGCCGCCGGGCTTGGACGCCCGCATGTGTTCATGTCTGCGGCGGCGCGGCAGGGGACCGACGATCTGGCGCGCCTCGCGTTCGAGCGGCTGCAGCGCGCGCGTGAGGAGGAGCCACAGCCGGCGGCCGAAGCAGAAGCGCCGGTCCTCCGTCCGCGGCCGCGCGGGCCGCAGTTCAGCATCGAGCGCGAGAACGGTGCGTATCGCGTCGTCGGCGAACGTGCAGTAGTGCTCGTCGAGATGCTCGCGCTGCAATCCGACGAGTCACGCGCCGAAGCCATGCGCCGCCTGGGCCGCATGGGAGTCGTCGCGGCGCTGCGTCGCGCGGGCGTGCGTTCCGGCGACCCGGTCCGCTTCGGCGATATCGAACTGCGGTGGGACGAGTGAAGGTCGGCATCCTCGGAGGGACCTTCGACCCCGTGCACATCGGGCACCTGGTCCTCGCGGAGGCCGCACGAGAGGCGCTCTCGCTCGATCTTGTGCTGTTCATCCCCGCCGGCGATCCCTGGCGCAAGGCGGACCGCGCCGTCACCGCCGCCGAGCACCGGCTCGAGATGCTGCGGCTCGCGATCGAAGACAACGCGGCGTTCGGCATCTCGGACATCGAACTGCGACGCGAAGGGCCGACGTACACGGCCGACACGCTCGAAGCGCTTGCCGCCGAACGCCTCGACGACGAGTTCTACTTTATCGTGGGCGCCGACGCGCTGGCCGACCTGCCGAACTGGCACGACCCCGCGCGGATCGTCCGCCACGCCACTCTCGCCGTCGCCCCGCGCGACGTGCAGGAGGTCAACGCCACCGCCCTCAACGTCCCGGACGTGACGTCACGCATCGTCACTTTCACCATGCCCCGCATCGACGTCGCCTCGACCGACATCCGCGCCTTCGCCGCCGCCGCCCGCTCGATCCGCTACCTCGTCCCGCCCGCAGTCGAGCGCTACATCGCAAGTCACCGGCTGTACGCCGCCACCTCCGCAGCCACCCCGTAGTTCACTCCACTTCACCCGCCGTGCGATCGGCGCCACGGCGATCATCAGGACCGCCCGCCCAGCTGCGCCCCGGTAGCGTCAGCACCGCTGCCCAACCTGCGCGACCGCGATCATCAGGTCAGCGACCGTCACCGCGCCATCCCCGTCGACGTCGTACCGGCGCGCCCGGCTGTGAAGGTGCCGCGCGATCTGCAGCACGTCCTTCAGCGTGACAACTCCGTCCCCCGTCACATCAGCGCAATGCACGATCGGCGTCGCCGTCGGTGACAGCGTTGACGTCGGCTCCGCCGTCTCAGTCGCGGTCGAGGTGGGCACCGCCGTGTCTGTCGACGTAGGTGTATCGGTGGATGTTGGCACCGGCGTGTCCGTAGACGTCGCCACCGCCGTATCGGTGGACGTCGGCAACGGCGTATCGGTGGCGCTGGGCGCGTCCGTGGACGTGGGCACCGGCGTCTCCGTGGACGTCGGCACTGGCGTATTGGTGGAGGTGGGCGTGTCCGTGGACGTTGGCACGGGCGTATCGGTAGACGTCGGCACCGCCGTATCGGCAGATGCGGCTGTGTCCGTGGCTGTTGGCACCGTCGTGTCCGTGGATATCGGCAGCGGCGTCTCGGTCGATGCCTCGGTCGGAGTGACGGTCGGGGTGGCGCTCGCCAGTTCCGATACGACAGTGATCACAGCAGCAGCGCTCGCATCGCCGGCGTCGGCATCCAACACGAGTCCCGGAGGCGCGGAGGTTCCCACCGGAGTGATGCGCACCGTGTGCGCCGCAAGCGTGAACGTCCCGGGGAAGACGTTCCCACAGACGATGTTGGGTGCGGCAATCCCGAGGTCGCCGAGATCGAACGACGGCGTGAGGTTCGTGGCCGATTCGCCGATTGCGAAGTTGTCCGACTGCCAGTAGATGAACGCGCCGGTGATGGCCGTACCGTCGCTATCGTAGGCATGCACCAGCACCACGCTCTGATTCGGCGCGCCGTCAACTGACTGATAACCCGGGGTGTCGGGCGGCACTTTGCAGTTTTGCGCAGCCGTCGGGAAGCGGATCACTCCGCCCGGCGTCGTTTCGATCGTGTCCTTCGCGGGCACGACATCGATAGTCGCGACCTCGCCCACGACCGTGAAGGGGATGTCAATCGGCACCTGGTTCTGCACGACCGTGATGAGGCCCGGACCGCGATGCGTGTCAGGGTCCGGCTTCACCGCGAACACCAACACACCATCCCGCGGGTTAGGACCGAGGAGAGGCCCGCTCACGCAGTCCGCATCGCCATTCGTGCTGGGAAACTCCGTGTTGCAGACCCAGTGCCTGCCCATGTTCCCTGCGGCAAGATTGGGGTTCGACGTGGCGATCCTGCCGTTGTCGAGAGTCACATCGACTGGACCCGCGCCGTTCAGGAACACGAGCACGAACAGCGTTCCATCGAACTCGTGCAGCTGATTGTCGTCCCGATCGATTGCTGCGAAGTCGGGCGCGGTCGGTGCGACGTTCGAGAAGGTTGGCCGGCCAGCGAGGCGGTTAGCAAAGAATTGCAGATTAGACGGCGCCGCCAGGTTCGTCACGTTATTCGGATCGGCGCACTCGAGCGCCACGCCGCCACCGAATGCCGTACCGAGCATGAAGCACAACGACTGCGACAGCACGACGGCATTGGGCGTGGACGGCGGCTGAGCAGTTCCGGTCGGCGTCGGCGTTCGAGTGAATACCGCTGGGAACGTCGGCAGCGGAGTGGGCGTATCGGTCGCCGTCGGCGTGCGCGTGCTGGTGGTCGTGACCGTGCTCGTTGCGGTGCGCGTGCTCGTGATCGTCACGGTTGGTGTCAAGCTCGCGGTCGCCGTCGCCGTGGGAATCGCAACCCCCGTGCCCGAGCATGTGATCGTCGCGTCGGCAGTCGTTGTGGTGATCGCAGCGGAGAGCGCGTTCAACATAGTCGTGCCAAAGTTTGGATCTTCGGAAAGGGTCGTCAGGTGGATCACGAACGTGCCGTCTGACACACAACGCAAGTCGATCGTCTCTAGCTGGCCAGCAAACGCCACGGTGCCCGCTGAGCTTTTGGCGCAGGCGTCCTGGACGAACTCGCGTGTGCCGTCGTCCGAAAAACTGATCGCCGGGGCGCCCTGACAAAGCTGGAACGGATCCGACCCGTTGTAGGTGCCCGTGCCGAGGGCGTCGAGGCCGACAGTCGGGATCTGAAGCTCGACCTGGTATCCCTGATAGGCGGCGGGCGCGAGCGTGGCGTCGATCCCTACAGAGAACGACGAGGTCCCGACGACAGCCTGAGACGCGTCGAGCGCGGCTGTGTTCGGATCGGCATCGACCGCCATCGCGTTAATGAGGACCGGAGTAGGTGTCCCGGTAGACGGTGGTGGTGTGCCGGTGACGGGTGTGCCGGCCACGCACGTGATTGTCGCATCGAATGTAGTCGTATCGATCGCGAAGTCCTGCGGGTTCAGTGTCGTCGTCCCGAAAACCGGATCCGCGGAGAGTGGAACCACATGGAGAGTGACGACGCCACTCGACAAGCATTGGAGCGACACCGTCTCCACCTGCCCAATGAAAGTGGTGACGCCGCTCGGCCGGGCGCAACCGTCCTGTAACAGCACTGGATCACCGGGCTGGAGGTTTGGCGATCCGCATAGAGTCAGGCCGGCCGGGAACAGCGGATTGGATCCCGCGAAGTCAAGTGCTGCTGCAGGCCAGGATAGTTCCAGCTGGTAACCGGCGTATGCGAGCCCCGCGTTCGTGACCACGATCCCGACGTCGAACGGTGAGCCGCTGTCCACCGTCCGGCTCGCATCGATCGCCGCCGTGGAGGGATCCGCGTCGACTCCGATGGTGTCTGTACACGGCGACGCCGGGCAGATCGGCGTCGCGGTCGGCGGTGGCGTGGACGTGATGCTCGGCGTGAGTGTGATCGTGGGCGTCTGTGTCGGTGGGAATGGAGTTGGCGTCGGCGCAGTTATGCCCGTGCACGTGATCGATGCGTCGAATGTATCTGTCGGGATCGGGGTCTGGGGTGGGATATCGTCGCCTGTGAGTGCGGACGTTCCACCGACATCTTCGGCGAGGGTTGTAACGTGGATCGTGAACGTTCCGTTTGATGCGCATCGCAACGTCATCGTGTCAAGCAGACCGGTGAAGTCAGTCGAACCGGAGAACGGGGAACGCCAACAGGTGTCGGTGATGACGACCGGATCACGCAGGAATCCTTGCGTTCCACAGCCGAGCCCTGCGGGGGAGAGCTGCCCGGCCCCAACGAAATACAGCGTCCCCGCCGGCCATCGAAGCTGCGCCCTGTAGCCCCGGTACGGCACGGGCGCGCTCGTCATGTCGATGCCAATAGCGAATGGTCCGTCACCGTTCACTGTCCGCGTCGCGTCAGGCGCGGACGTAGACGGATCTGCGTCGATCCCTATTACGTCGATGCACGGGGCGATGGTGCACCCGGGAAGTAGTGTTGGTGTCGCTGTCGGCGAATCAGAGGGGGCGCCACCAGGAGTATCGGTCGCGTCTGGCGTCAGGGTAGGCGTGGGTGTGCGCGTAAATGACGGCAGAGCGCTCGGCGTGGCGGTCCGCGTGAACGAACAGGGATTGGGCGTCGGAGTATCGCTAGAACTGCTCGGGGTGAGATCGCTGCTGAACGGACAAAGTCCCGTGGAATTGGGGGTTGGTGTCGCCGTAGGTGTATCAGTGATCGCGACTTGCGGCAGCACGCCCGAAGACGCGCGACCGTGCGCATAGAGCGCTGAGCCGGCGGCCAACACGCAGGCCAAGAAGATGAAGGTCCCAAACGCAAACGACCGGCTGGGCGACAAACAGCCTCGCTCTGCTACGGAACGGCGGGGACATAAGGCGAGGACACGATCGTACCGTCTGTTTCGTATACGCGTCTAGTTAGATTGGAGAAATCGAAGCCGAGGGAGCGCAAGTGCCGGCGCGACGGCACAGCCTCGCTACAATTGCCCCGATGCCCAAGCCCCGCACGGATGCCCCGCCGCCGCGTGCCGTTGCAGGCGATGCCCAGGGCGGCGATCAGCAGCTCGAAACGTCGCTCCGGCCCCGCCGCCTCGCCGAGTACATCAACCAGGAAAAGGTCAGGGACAACATCAGCATCAGCATCGAGGCGGCGCGCCAGCGCGGCGAGCCCCTCGACCACCTGCTGCTCTACGGCCCGCCTGGCCTCGGCAAGACCACCCTCGCCTACATCATCGCCGCCGAGATGCAGGTCAGCGTGCGCGTCACTTCCGGCCCGGCGATCGAGCGCATCGGCGATCTGGCCGCGATCCTCACCAGCCTGCAGCCCGGCGACGTGCTCTTCATCGACGAGATCCACCGTCTCTCGCGCGTCGTCGAGGAGTTCCTCTACCCGGCGCTCGAGGAGTCGGCGATCGACTGGGTCACCGGCAAGGGGCCGGGCGCCCGCTCGATCCGCCTCGCCATCAAGCCCTTCACGCTGATCGGCGCGACGACGCGCTACGCGATGATGTCGCCGCCGCTCCGCGACCGCTTCGGCGGCGTATATCGCCTCGACTTCCACGATGTCGATGCGCTGTCGCAGATCATCCGCCGCTCCGCGTCCATCCTCGGCGTCCCGATCGATGACGCCGGCACCGTCGCGATCGCGCAGCGCTCACGCGGCACGCCGCGCGTCGCCAACCGCCTGCTCCGCCGCGTCCGCGACTACGCGCAGGTGAAGGCCGACGGCGCCATCACCGATGCCGTTGCGCAGGAAGCCCTCGCGCGGCTGGAGATCGACGGCATCGGCCTCGATAATGTGGACTACCGCGTGTTGCGCGCGATCATCGAGAAGTTCGATGGCGGTCCCGTCGGCCTCGAGACCATCGCCGCCTCGATCAGCGAGGACGCCGACACCATCATGGATGTCTACGAGCCGTACCTGCTGCAGCTCGGCTTCATTCAGCGCACGCCGCGCGGCCGCCAGGCCACCCGTCGCGCGTACGAGCACCTCGGCGTCGCCCCGCCGGCCACCGCTGCCTCGCCCCAGCCATCGCTGTTCGACTGAGCGGGCCGCGTTCGCAGCGCCAAGCCACCATGCGAGATAATGAAGCGCGCAACGTGCGCGCAGCGAAAGACAGACGCATGGTCCACGACGTCACCTTCAAACTCCCCGAGCGCCAGGTCGGCAACTCCGACATCGAGATCGCCGTGCGAGAGGACGGCGACCTGCTCGGCACGCTCGGCATCAGCAAGGGCGCGATGCTCTGGATGCCCGCCAACAAGCGCATCGGCTACATGCTGGAGTGGTCGACGTTCGACCGCCTGGCGCGAGAGCATGGCCGGAGGCATACCCGCTGATGCCAGAGGCAGGGATGCAGACCAGCAGCAAGGTCGAAGAGCTGAAGTCCGCCATCGAAACGCACGCCATCCGCGTGCTCGACGCGCCGGTGCAGCTCGCGTCCGGCGGCTGGAGCAACTACTACTGCGACGTCCGCCTGCTCACGCTGCACCCCCGCTACGCGCGCCTCATCGGCGAGCTGATGGCGCCCGCCATCATCGAGAGCGGAGCCGAAGCCGTCGGCGGCATGGCGATGGGCTCGATCGCCCTCTCCAGCGCCATCGCTGAAGCCGCGCTCGACCTCGGCCACACCATCCCGACGTTCTTCGTGCGTCCGCAGCCGAAGGAGCACGGCGCCGGCGCCCACGCGTCGATCACCATGTCCGTCGCCGGGGACGGCGAGCCGCTGATTCGCGTCGGCCGCCGCGTCGCGATCGTCGAGGACACTGTCACGCAGGGCGGCTCCGCCATGAAGGCTGTGCACGCCGTCCTCGCCGAAAGCTGCGAAGTCGTGCTCGTGATGTCGGTCGTCGAGCGCCACGAAGGCGGTGGCGCGAAGTTCCGCGAGCGCGGCCTGGCGTTCAAGCGCCTCTTCTACACCGACGACAGCGGTCAGCTCTTCACAGCAATATGACTGCGGCTAGCCGCCAGTCAGACAGCTGACGCGATTACGACTACTCCAACAAACCCGAACCAAACAAGCGCGGAAATCCGCAGCGCCCAGCGTGAGAACCGTCGCTTGTCTTCCTCATCCCCGAACGGGTCGTATTTCTTCCAAATCCAACCGTTGAGTCGCCAATTCCAGGCCATCAATCCGGCCAGTCGATCCGAAGCGGCCCAGAGTAGTACGGGGACGCCCAACCAGAAGATGAGCAAGATCAGGACGCCAGTCACGGCGGCATTGTAGTTTCGCTCGCGGTGTCGTAGTCATCTCTCGATCCTCCCGCGCATCCCCACCTATAATCCCGCACCCGCCCTCCGCACCGGCGCACGACGCTTCGAGCAGGAGCCGACAACAGATGAAAAACTTCCGCTTTCCCGACGGTTTCACGTGGGGCACCGCCACCGCCTCGTACCAGGTCGAGGGCGCGTGGGACGAGGACGGTAAGGGCGAGTCGATCTGGGACCGCTTCTCACACGCGTCCGGCAAGGTCGCGAACGGCGACACCGGCGACGTCGCCTGCGACCAGTACCACCGCTACAAGGAAGACGTCGCGCTGATGAAGCAGCTCGGTTTCCGCGGTTACCGCTTCAGCATCTCCTGGCCGCGCATCTTTCCCGCGGGCAAGGGCCAGGTCAACCAGAAGGGCATCGACTACTACAACCGCCTGATCGATGAACTGCTCGCGAACGGCATCCAGCCCTTCCCCACGCTCTTCCACTGGGACCTGCCGCAGGCGCTGCAGGACGCCGGCGGCTGGTCGAACCGCGACATCGTCGGCCACTTCACGGCGTACGCCGAGACCTGCATCAAGGCGTTGGGCGACCGCGTGAAGAACTGGATGATCCTCAACGAGCCGTGGGTGTTCGCCTTCATGGGCTACCTGTACGACGCCCACGCCCCCGGCGTCCGCGACTCAAGCCTGGCGATGCGCGCCTCGCACAACGTCAACCTCTCGCACGCGTCCGCTGCCCGCGCGATGCGCGCTGTCGGCACCGCCGAGGCGATCGGCACTGCCTTCAGCACGAGCGCCATCTATCCGGCATCCGACAGCGCTGAGGATCGCGCCGCCGCCGAGCGCCAGCACGGCTGGACGAATGACTGGTTCATGCGCCCGATCATGAAGGGCGAATATCCAAACGCCTACGTCGACCAGGAACGCGCGCTGTCACGGATGGAGGTGCGTCCCGGCGACATGGAGCTGGTCAAGGAGCCGCTCGACTTCATCGGCGTAAACCTCTACTCGCGCACCATCGTCGCCGACTCCGAGGACCGCCGAAACCTCGGCACGCGCCCGATCCCCGGTCCCGGCCCGCGCACCGACTTCAATACCGAAGTCTGGCCAGCGGCGATCTACCGGCAGCTCATGCGCGTGTCGAAGGACTACGCCGGCGTGCCGATCTTCATCACCGAGAACGGCTGCTCGTACGACGACCGCCCCGGCCCGGACGGCCGTGTCCACGACGATCGCCGTATCGCCTACTACCGCGGCTACATCGGTCAGGTCGCCCGCGCGATCGACGAAGGCGCCGACGTCCGCGGCTATTACGCCTGGTCGCTCATCGACAACTTCGAGTGGGCCATGGGCTACAGCCAGCGCTTCGGCATCATCGACTGCGACTTCGAGAACGGCCAGAAGCGCACCATCAAGGACAGTGGCTACTGGTTCCGTGACCTCATCGCAAAGAACCAGATCAACTACGACGAAACGCTCGAGTAGCGCTCGTCGTTCGCGGCCAATGCTCGTGTAGGGGCGGCCCGGCGTGGCCTTGCCCCTTCCTGCTGCTGCGTCAACTGACGCGTTTTGGCAGTAATTCATCGCCCTAGCGCAGCTGAGTGATGCCGCTCGCGGCAACCGGCGCTACGCTGCGATCGTCACATCGCATCAGCACATGGAGGCGCAACCATGCCCAACAAAGTGAAGCCCATCCCCGACGAGTACCATCGCGTCACGCCGTACCTCTATTTCGGTGAGGCCGGGAAGGCCATCGACTGGTACACGAAGGCCTTCGGCGCGCAGGTCCGCGGCCGCATGGACACGCCCGACGGCCACGTCGGCCACGCCGAACTGATGATCGGCGATTCGATCATCATGCTTGGTGATCGGCCGGATAACTCCCCGAGGGCACGCGGCGGCGCGACGACTGGATTCGTCATCTACACCGAAGACGTGGACTCGGCGTTCAAGAAGGCGATCGACCTCGGCGCGAAGCAGGTCCAGCCAGTCGAGGACAAGTTCTACGGCGACCGCATGGGCACGCTCACCGATCCCTTCGGCCACGAGTGGTCACTCGGCACGCACATCGAGGACGTGAGCATGGAGGAGATGCAGAAGCGCATGGCCGCCCAGCCAGCAATGTCGTCGTAGTCGCCACTCCAGACAAACGCGCAGCAAACGCCAAGGGACGGACCATAGTCCGTCCCTTTCGTTTCATCCGGGTGTCCCACTGAGACTGAAAGACTGAGAGACTAGCTCGCCGGCACGCACGCCAGCACCGCGTCCCACGCCAGCTCCGACGCATGTACCGCCAGCGCACGCTCCCGCTCCATATCCTGCGGGAGTTCGTTCGTCGTCACCGCCCACAGCACGTCGCCGTCCGTCGCCGTGTGAAACGGCTGGATCGCGCGCGCCATCGAAACATGTACCTGGCGTGCCATCTGCAGCAGGCTGAACGGCTGCATGCGGCGATTCGTCACCAGCAGCGTCAGCGTCGTGTTGCCGCCGGGCGCAGTTACCGGCGCGTCTGCCATCGCGCGCGCGACCTCCGCTGCGGGCACGCGGTCGCCCGTCCGCCGATCGCGCAGCCCGCACACCACGCGCCCATCACGATCGACGATCCCGCCGACCGCGTTCACCACCGTGAACACGGCGAGTTTCGTCCCGTTGAACTCGCCATACGCCCCGCCCTGCCCCGCCTGCTCCCGCTCGTACCGGTCCATGTACAGCTTGCCGGCCGTCGCCGATCGCCCCGCCCCGCGCGCTCCGATCGGGAACCGCCCGGGACCAGCCGCGCGTACGGCCGCGCGCCCGAGCGCCTTGTCCGGATACACCGCGGAGTCGCGCGGCCCGAAGTCGAAGACGATCCCGCCCGACACCAGCGCGATCTCCATCCACTCCGTCGTGTATCCGCGCTGCGCGAACAGCTCCGACGCCACGCCCGTCGTCGCTTCGAGGCCATACATCGATCCGCCGGCGAAGCACAACGCGTCAAGCCAGCCGAACCCGCCGTGCAGCGCTTCGGTGTACACCGTCGCGTGGGCGCCGCCGCGCACGTCAGCCGCCGCGTTCGATCCGCGTGGAAACAGAAACACGGTGCACCCGGTCGGGCCTTCGTCGTATTCCGCGACGCCGATCCACAGCGAAGGAAAGTCGAACTCCAGCGCCGGACCCCCGAACGATGTGCGCGGCTGTAGCCCGATCGCGTCGTTGGTGATCGGAGACTTCGTGTCAGTCGCGGACGGCCCGTCGGTCATGTTCTAAGAGAATCGGCAACGCCGTCACTGGGTGGACGGCTCACTCACGAGTGTAACGGACTTCCGATCCATCGCCGCTGAGTCCGCGGCTCTGGTTAGCGGGGCTTCGGGCTACGAGCTCGCGCGGAACTGTCGCGCCAGTGCCGCCTCACTCCCGATGAAGACCAGGAACGGCAGCAGCAGCACCCACCACGCTTTGCGATCGAGCGCCGACCCCGTCCCGGCGCTCGGCAGGACCACGGCGGAGGGCGGTGTGACCTGCGCCGCACTCACGTCGCTCACCGAAGTCTGCGTCGGCGTGGCTGATGCGACGCTGGTCCTCGTTGCAGTCGGCGACGCCGCCAGCGATGCGATCGCGGCGTATCCGAGGAGAGGTTGCTGGTGCCGCACGGTGGCGGGGCTTTCGCTGAAGCGCGCCGGCGTTTCGGCTGCGCGAAGATACTCGTACGTAGCTCCGATCATGGCAATTGTGGAGATGTCAACGGACCGCTTGCTTTGTCGCAGCGGTGACGCCGTCTATACTGGCTTGCGTCCATCATCAGGACGCGAAGGAGGTGTCGTGCCGAAGCGCACGTACCAGCCAAAACGCATCCCGCGCCGTCGCCGGCACGGCTTTCTTCATCGTATGGCCACGGCGGGTGGACGGAGGGTCATTCGCGCGCGTCGGGCCAAGGGGCGCCGGCGCCTCGTTGTCGTCTAGATCGATTTCACCTCGACCTGATGCAGAGACGGCAGCGGCTGCGGAAGCGGCGGGAGTTCTCCGCTGTGTATTCGCAAGGCCGCAGCTATAGGAATAATCTATTGACGATCCGCGTACTCCCCAACGACGTCGGCCTCAGCCGATTCGGATTCGCCGTCGGGAAGTCCGTCGGCGGGGCCGTCGTGCGAAACCGCACGAAGCGAAGGCTGCGGGAGATCGCCCGGGCGGCGACGCTCGTTCCCGGCATCGATGTAGTCGTCGGCGCCCACAGGGCGAGTGCCGATGCGACCTTCGCCGAGCTTCGCCGCGCGTTGCTGGCGCTCCTGGAAAGCGCAGGCGTCCTGGTAGCTGGGACTGGAGACCCGAAGTGAAGCGCGTCCCGCTCGCGTTGATCCGGTTCTATCAGCGGCGCATCTCGCCGGGCCGGCCGCCGGCCTGCCGGTTTCAGCCGACCTGCTCCGAATACGCGTACGAGGCGATCGAGTCCCGCGGACTCGCCGTCGGGCTCTGCCTTGCCGCATGGCGCATTCTGCGATGCAACCCGCTGAACGACGGCGGTCTTGACCCGGTTCCCGAACGTGCGGCGCGCCCAGGGCACCGGCAGCTGCCGAGATGATGTTTCACGTGAAACGATGACCCTTCTCCGCCCCGCCGTCCCGCCCAGGCGCTTCGCGCCGTTCCTCGTGGTTGCCGCACTGCTGGCGTTCCTCGCAGTGGCATGCGGGCGACCGCCCGGTCCAAGCGGTTGGGCCGCGCCACTGCCGCTCAAGCTCCAGAACGGCAGCGTCGTCCTCGTTCCCCACAAGTCGAAGCTGTTCGCCCTGGCGCAGGGGTCTGGCGCCGTCCGGTGGCAACTGCCGCCGGAGTCCCAGAACAACTATCCGGTCAGCGAGCGCGGCCGCATGCAGCTCACCGCCTTCGTAGACACGACGGACATCCCGGACGATCAGAAGGCCAGCGTCAAGAGCGCGATCAACAACCTGGTGCTGGCAGGCGACTCAGGCACCGCCGTGAAGAACGCCATGAAGGCCACCGATGCCTCGAGCAGCGACAAAGACAGCTTCAACAGCCAGGTCGATTCAATCACGAGCTTCGAGAAGAAGGCGCTCTCGAACATCCAGGCGCTCTACGGCGACCTCGGTGTGACGTCTGACTTGAAGACCGTGTTCGTGCCCGCGTTCAAGGGCTACATCTTCGCCCTCGACCCGTCCACCGGGTACGCCCGCTGGATCTTGAACGCGGGCGATGAGCTCGTCGGCGGCATCGCGGTGGACGGCGATACGATCTACTACGGCACGAAGGGCGACAAGCTGATCGCCGCCCGTGCGGCGACCGGTGACACTCAATGGATCGCGCCGACGAAGGGCGAAGTCTGGGCTACGCCGACCGTGTCCGGCGACTCCGTCTACGCGACCTCCCTCGATGGCAGCGTCTACGCCTTCGACAAGGCCAGCGGTAACCAGCGCTGGATCTTCAGTGGCGCCGACTCCGGGATCGGCAGCCAGGTCACCGTCGCGAATGGGACGGCGTACGTGGGCGCCTTCGACAACAAGCTGTACTCCATCGACGCCTCGGATGGCTCGATGAACTGGTCGTTCTCAGCCGGAAACTGGTTCTGGGCCGCGCCCGTCGTGCAGTCGGGCGTTGCCTATGCCGCGAGCCTCGATCACAAGGTGTACGCTGTAGATGCATCGAGCGGCGCGCCGAAGTGGCAGAAGCCATTCGATGCAGGTGCGCCTGTGCGATCCACGCCTGTGATTGCCGGCGGAGGACTCGTCGTGGCGGACCGGAACGGGAATGTGTACAAGCTCGGCCTCGACGACGGCCAGTCCCAGGGGAGCGTCGTCGTGGGGACGAGGGTGGACGCCAATTTGACGGCAGACAGCGCGAACGTGGTATATGTCTCGCCTACCGAGGCGGAGCTCGCCATCATTGACGCGAGCGGCTCCGGTCCGTTGCCCGCGCCTGAAGTGATCGGGCTGCCGTAGGGATCTATGGACCAGATCAGCTTTCTCTTCCACCTGATTCTCGTCGATCCCATGACCAACGTGCTGGTCGCCATGGCGCGCCTGTTCGGCGGCAACTTCGGCATCGCCATCATCGTCTTCACCCTGCTGATGAAGCTGATCACCTGGCCGATGACCGTCAGCCAGCTCAAACAGAGCCGCGCGATGCAGGCGCTCCAGCCGAAGATGCAGGAGCTACAGAAGAAGTACAAAGGCAAGGATCCGAAGAAGCTCCAGGCCGAGACCATGGCCCTTTACCGAGAGGCCGGCGTCAACCCGCTCGGGTGCATCTTCCCGATGCTGGCGCAGTTCCCGATCTGGATCGCGCTGTACCAGGTGATCCGGCTGTCGCTGGGCACCGCGCCCGAGAGCCTCGTCACGCTGTCGCAGCGCCTGTACCCCATCCCGTACATCCATACGGCCGTGCCGCTCGACAACACGCTGCTGTTCTGGGACCTCGGCCGCCCCGACACCACGTACATCCTGCCGTTCCTCGTGGCGATCTCGACGTACGTGCAGCAGAAGCTGCTGACGCCGGCGCCGACCGCGACCACGGCGAACTCCCAGCAGGCCCAGCAGGCTCAAATGATGACCTGGATGATGCCGCTAATGTTCTTCTTCTTCAGCCTGTCGGTGCCCGCTGGACTCGCGCTCTATTGGTTCGTCTCTGCGCTGTCCGGTATCGGGCTGCAGTACTTCTACATGGGACGGAAGGTCGACTGGAAGAACGTCTTCACCCTCAACCCGCAGCCCGCGCCCGCCGCAAAGGGCCGGTCGGTGGCGCCGCCGCGTGAGGTGACACAGCCGCGAGAACAGCGGCAACTCGAGACCGAGACGAACGGCCGCAGCGACGAAGACGTGGACGCGGCCGATATCGATGCGGAAGGCGAGCCGGTCGTAGCGACGGCCGGACAGCGTGCGCGAAGGAAACGACATGGCCGACGTCGAGGCAAGCGGTAAGACATCCGTAGAGACCACGGGTAAGTCCGTAGACGAAGCGATCGACCTGGCGCTCGAGGAACTGGGCGTTGATGACGAGGACGACGTCGACGTTGAGGTATTGAGCGAGGCCCGCGGTGGCCTGCTCGGGATCGGCGGCGGCCAGGCGCGCGTGCGCGTGACGCTGCGCGATACGTCGGTGCCGCGGCCCGGAAATGTGGCCGATGCTGCTCCGGTACCAGAAGGCGAATTCGTCGAGGACGAGGCGGAGATGGCCGCACAGTGCCTTGACCGCATTCTCGAGATGATGGGCATCGAAGCGGACGTCTCGATCCGCGACCCCGAAACGGCCGGCGACGGACTCGGCAGCGTGAAAGCCGTCCTCGACGTCGAGGGCGACGATCTGGGCATCCTCATCGGCCGCCGCGGCGAGACGCTGCAGCAGCTCCAGTACCTGCTCAACATCATGATGACGCGGGAGTTCGGCGAGCGGCAGGCGTTCACGGTCGACGTCGAGGGCTATCGCCGCCGGCGCGAGCGCCAGCTAACCACGCTGGCGCAGCGCACCGCCGACACCGTTCGGCGCACCCGCCGGCCCGTGACGCTGGAGCCGATGCCGCCGAACGAGCGGCGCATCATCCACATCGCGCTCGCCGAAGACCGGTACGTGTCTACCGAGAGCACTGGCGAAGGCGAGGACCGCGCGGTGTCCGTCTCGCCGCGCGACGGCGGCCGGTGATCGCCCCTTCCATTCCGTGACCGCGCCGAACTTCGTCGTCGTCGGCCACGCCGTCCGCGACGTCATCCCCGACGGATGGCGTCTCGGCGGGACGATCACGTTCGCTGCCGTGCAGGCGCACCGGCTCGGGCTGACGGTCGGCATCGTGACGCGAACGGGCGCCGATATCGACGTCGCGGCCGAGTTGCCGTTCGCAGAGGTGGTAAAGGTCGCGTCGCCGCGCAGCACATCGTTCGAGAACGTCTATGTTGATGGTAAGAGGCGGCAGCGCGTATTATCGCGCGCAGACGCCATCTCGCCTGATGACGTGCCGGACGCGTGGCGCGATGCGCCTGTCGTGCTGCTCGGCCCGGTCCTCGACGAGATCCCGACGCGGTTTCGCGAGCGCTTCGGAGAGGATTCGCTCGTCGGTGTGTCGGCGCAGGGATGGCTCCGGCAGGTGGACGGCGAAGGTAATGTGCTGCATACCACGTGGGAAGGCGAGCGGTTCTGGACCGGCTGCGACGTGATCTTCGTCTCTGACGAAGACCTGCCCGGCGGGGATCGGAGCCTGCTCGAGCGCTGGACGCGCGAGGTGCCGGTGGTTGTGATGACCGAGTCGTGGCGCGGCGCGCAGGTGTGGTCTGGAGGATCATCGCGGCGCATGGACGCGTTCCCCGAGCACGAAGTCGATCCGACGGGCGCGGGCGACACATTCGCATGCGCTCTGCTAGTACGCATGCGAGAAAAAGCACCTATCGACGATGCCGCGCTTTTCGCCGCCGCCGCTGCGAGTCTCTCCGTGAGCGGGGTGGCATCGGCGTCGATCGCGTCGCGGGAAGAAATAGAGCGGCGCGTCGCGCGGTTCCCGGAGGTCGCGCTGCGATGACGCTGACGATCGCGCTCGCGAACCAGAAGGGCGGCGTCGGGAAGACGACGACTGCCATCAACCTCGGCGCGGCGCTCGCGCGCGATGGCATGCGCGTGCTGATCTTCGATCTCGATCCGCAGGCCAACTCGAGCGCCGGCCTCGGCGTGCGCACCGAAGGTCTCAGTTCGTACGACGTGCTGATCGATGGCGCGGCCCCCGCGGAAGCGACCGTCGCGACCGCCGTGGAGCGCCTGTCGATCGTCCCCGCGACGCCGTCACTCGCTGGCGCGGAGGTTGAGTTGGTGCCGATGATGGCGCGCGAGTTTCGACTGAAGCGCGCGTTGGAGCCGGCGCGCGACGGGTACGACTACGTGCTCATCGACTGCCCGCCGTCCCTCGGACTGCTGACCGTCAACGCGCTCGCCGCCGCGGACGAAGTCATCGTCCCTGTGCAGTGCGAGTATCTCGCGCTCGAAGGTTTGAGCCAGCTCGTCTCGACGCTCGAGCTGGTGCGACGCAACCTCAACTCCAGCCTCAAGCTCCGCGGCCTCGTGCTGACGATGTTCGACGGCCGCACCAACCTTTCGCAGCAGGTCGCCGACGAGGTCCGCGCGCACTTTGCGAACACGTTCAAGACGGTGATCCCGCGCAGCGTGCGCTTGAGCGAGGCGCCGAGCCACGGACTCGCGATCTCGCAGTACGACCCACATTCGCGCGCAGCCCGTGCGTACGACGCTCTCGCCGCCGAAGTGATCGCCGGAAGCCGGACGGAGGTGCCCGCATGACGTCATCGCACCGGCAGGCGTTAGGCCGCGGGCTGTCGTCGCTGATCCCGAAGACGACCGAATCTGCGTCCGCCGACACGGTGGACATCGATCTGATCTCACCGAACCCGGAGCAGCCGCGCGAGCGCTTCGATCCGGCTGCGCTCGAGGAACTGGCGGCGAGCATCCGCGAGCACGGCGTCTTGCAGCCGGTGCTCGTGACGCAGGTTCGTTCGGATATTGGCGTCACGACGTATCAGCTCATCGCCGGGGAGCGCAGGCTGCAGGCGGCACGCATGGCCGGCGTCACGCGCATGCCCGTCGTGGTGAAGGAGGCCGCCGGCACTGAGCTGCTGGAGATCGCGCTCGTCGAGAACCTGCAGCGCGAGGACCTCAACCCGCTCGAAGAGGCGGCGGCGTTCAAACGGCTCTCCGATGAGTTCGAAATGACCCAGGACCAGATCGCGAAGCGCGTCGGCCGCAGCCGCACGGCTGTCACGAATACCCTTCGGCTGCTCTCGCTCGAAGAGGACATCCGCACCAGCCTCGCGTCCGGCCAGATCACCGAAGGCCATGCGCGTGCGCTCCTCGGCATCGAACATCCACCGGCGCGGCTGGACGCGTGGCGCCGGATCGTCGCCGACGCGATGACTGTGCGTCAGGCGGAGGAGATCGCGCGAGCGCTCCGCGAGACGTCGAAGCCGGCGCCGCATGCGACCGTCGGCAGCAGCGCGGCGCCCCGGCTGGCCGAGCCATGGGTCCGCGAGATCGAGGCCGATCTGCGCTCGGCGCTCGGCGCTCGCGTCACGCTGACGCGGAGCCGCAAGGGCGGGCGCATCGTCATCCGCTTCCACAGCGACAACGAGCTCGAAGGCATCGTCGACCGCATCACGTCGCGCAGCTGATCGACGCGACGCCTCGCGTTTACGGCTGCAGGCTGAACGGCGGGTACTCGTCACGCATAAGCAGCACGTAGGCTTCGACGGGCAGCGACCACCGCATGAACCCGACAGCGAAGCGGTACAGCCCTTCCGGATACTCAGTCGTGAACAGGATCGCGAACCACGCGATGATCGCGGTCACGAACCATGCGATCCCGACGAAGAACAGCACGACGAGGTGCGGGATCGCGTAGATGATCCGCAGCCCGACGGAAAGTCGGTCGCGCGGCCCTTCCGGGTACGTGATGTCCCAGGTGATCGGATAGGCGCCGTCACCGAACGGCGGATACTCGTCCCGCAACAGCCCCATGTACGGCACCGCCCGCGCCCGCCAGCGCATGTACATCGCGCTGAAGTCCCACATGCCGCGCGGGTGCTTCCCGGTGAACAGGATCACGAACCACGCGAAGAACGCCAGCACGAATGCGACGACGCTCAGCACGCCGCCGCGGTTCGTCGTGCCCGGCGTGCCGACCAGGATGATGTGCGGGATCGCGAGGATCAGCCGGAACGCGTTGGTTACCCGGTTGCGCCCGGAGAGCTGCGGCTCGACGTCGTACGCAACGGGATATGGGAGGGAGGCAGCGCCTCCTGCTTCTGCCATGCCCGCAGCATGACTCCGATCGGCGGGCCGTCACAAGACTAGTTGGCGTCGTGCGGGTACAGGGACGAGAACCGCTCCCGGTCGATGCGAAGCAGCGAGGCGTACCGCCGCGCCTGCTCCAGCGATTGCTCCTCGCCCGTCTCCTGGTAGCGGTTGAAGTTGTCCAGCATCTTGTCGGCGACCATCTGCAGGTCGAAGCCCGTGATGTAGCGCTCGCTCATCTCGTTGAGCGCATCCACGTACACCTCGAAGTGCTCGGCGAGCTTGAGCAGCGTTTCGGGAGCGCGCGTGCTCGGCGCCCGCGTGTCGAGCGCGGCCATCCGATACATCGCCTTGCCCGTGGTGACGTAGTACTCGCCGTCGACCGCGCGCGAGGGACCGCGCCGCAGTGGCGAATGAGGCGCTGACCGTCGCGGCCGCAGGCTCTGCGGAAACACGCCGCTGAGGAAGAGCGCTGCGTCACCGTAGCCGCGGTACGCCTCGAAGCGGTCGCGGAAGCGCTCCTCTGCCTCGCGTTCGCCGAGCATGTCCGAGAAGTACATCTTCCGCGGGCGCCCTTGCGCGTCCGCTGGATACAGCGCTTTTGCGGACAGGAACGTCGTCATCATGCGTCCGAGATAGTCCACGACGTCAGCGTGGCGGCTCCGGCGGCCGACGTAGAGCACCTTGATGATGAACAGATCGAAGAGCGCTCGTGCCGGCAGCTGCTTGATCTCGCCGATGTCGTCGTAAACCGCGCTGAGGAGCTCATCGACGGCGTGGGCGAACCGCTGGTCGGCCGCGTTCGTGCCGTCGTTCTGCGCGACGATCGTCTTGAGTTCCTGGATGCGCTCCTCGAGCATCTGCCCACATCCTAGCGATCGGGAGTTGCGGCGACGTTACCGGAGCCGTGCACTCCCGATGCATTATGATCGGCATTTCTCGCCCGATGAGAGAGCGCCCTCGGGCCCGTCAAGACTTCAGGGATCACCTACGGCGCGAGGGCGGCGCTGGCGGTCTCAATCCGGTCAATGATCTGCGCCGCTTCGGCCGGGTCCGCGGGCCGCGGCTGGTATCGGTCGTAGATGTGGACCGGGATGTACCGCGTCGCGGTGAGCTTCGTGCCCGTGAAGGTCGCCTCGAGCATGGCGCCCTGCTGCGTCTCCAGCGACCAGTCCTGATCGAACACGAAGTTTCCCAGCGCATAGGCCACGAACATCCGCCCGATCTGCTCGTGCGCCTGCACCCAGTGCGGATGGTTCCCAACGATCATCTCCGCCCCGCCGAGCGCCGCTGCACGGGCGAAGGCGCGCTGCCGCTCCGTCGGCTCGGATGTGTACTCGACGCCCCAGTGCGGCATGACGATGACGACGTTAGCGACCTGGTGCGCGTTTCCGACGTCCTGCGCGATCGTTGATGGATCGAGCGGCGCAGAGCCGGCGCTGTCGTCGGTCGCGTGGTAATAGCTGGCGATGTCGTCGTAGGCGAGGAACGCGAAGTACACGCCGTTCCGCTCGATCACGATCGGCTTGCGCGCGTCGCGCAGGTCAACGCCGGTGCCCACGGATGCGATGCCCGCGTCGCGCAGGTTCGTCTCGGTCTGGAACATCGCGTCGTCTCCGCACGCCGCGATCCCGCAGTCCTTGATGTGGTTCGCGGCGTGAGACATCACGTCGTAGCCGGCGTACGTGAAGCCTGCGACCGCAGCCGCCGGTGCCGCGAGGCTGAACGTCGGCGTACAGCCGAACGGCGTGCCGGCATCGGACGCCGTAGAGTCGAGCGAGCCGACGGTGATGTCGGCCGACGACAGCAGGTCGTGCAGCGGCCGGAACGGCGCCAGGTAGTCGCCGAGGTCGCGCAGCTTCGCGTAGGTGCACCGGGCCGGGATGACGTCACCGGTGAAGAGAATGCGCGTGACCGGGATCGGCGTCGGTGACGGTGGGACTGCGACCGTCGGCGACGGGACGTCGATCGTCGCCGGCCGAGCGCTCGAGCTGCGTGTGCATGCCGTCGCGCAACCCAGTGCGACGAAACAGCAAACCAGCAGCGCGGCGCGCATCTGCGGCGCACTATATCCGAAGGGATCGCCAGCACCGTGCGGCTCGCCTAGAGCGAGGGCCCGAAGCCCGCTACCCTGAGCCTCGATGGAGATCACCTGGCTCGGGCACGCCTGCTTCCGCCTGCGCGCGAAGGAGGCGACCGTTGTCACCGACCCCTACGACAACAAGGTCACCGGCTACACGCTGGGACGTCCCACGGCCGACATTGTGACCATCAGCATCTCCGATCCGGCCCACGCCAACGCGGACGGCGTCGGCGGCACGCCGAAGGTGCTCAGCGGCCCCGGCGAGTACGAGATCGCCGGCGCGTCTGTCGTTGGCATCGCGACGTACCAGGGCGAGAGCAAGCAGCCGGAGTCCGGACGCAACATCGCGTTCGTCATCGAGCTCGAAGAGCTGCGGATCGGGCACCTGGGCGGCATCGGCCACGTGCCGACGTCGGACCAGCTCGAAGAGATGAGCAACGTCGACATTCTGCTTGTCCCCGTCGGCGGCGGCGACTCACTCTCGGCGCCCCCAGCGGCCGAGACAGTGAGCCTGATCGAGCCGAAGCTCGTGATTCCCATGCACTTCAAGACGGACGTCGAGAAGACGAAGCTCGACCCCGTGGACCGCTTCCTGAAAGAGATGGGCGTGAAGTCCGTCGAGTCGCACCAAAAGGTGGCTGTGACGCGCAGCTCGCTGCCGGGCGAGACGCAGGTCCTGGTCCTCGACGCGAAGCGCTAGCTTGTTCCCGTCGGGCGGAATCGTTTTCGTAGCGCGGGCTTTCAGCCCACGCGGCGCATCCCGCTCTTCTCCCTGCTCCGGCGCAGCCGCGCCCTAGCCAGCCTTGCGTAGGACATAGACCGTCGGGCAGAGCTTGCCGATCATCTGGTAGATCCCCCACAGCTGGTCGGCCATCGCGAAATCATACGCGTCGTCACCAACGCGAGCACGCAGCGCATCGCCGCCGCGCACGAGGATCGATGCGCGCGTCAACGCCAGCGACGTCTTTCGCGACCCCTCGACTTCCCACCACTCGCGCCACTCGCCGCGAACCTCGTCGCGCTCCACGATCGTGAAGCCCGCGTCGAGGGCCGTCGCCTCGAAGTATTGCGGGTCCATGTTGTCACGCGCGATCTCCGCGTCGAACAACCGCGTCCGCTCGAGGGGCTCGAGCAGGTCCGTGGCGAAGGTCAGGTAGACCAGCAGGTGCCCGCCGGAAGCCAGCACTCTCCCGCATTCGCGCAACGTCGCCGGGAGGTGGACGAGGCCGAGCATATCGCGCGACCAGATGCACTGCACGGATCCATCGCGCAGCGGAAGACCCTCGCCGACTGCGCACGCGACGTCGATGCCTCCTGCCGTCGCGTGTTTCGCTCCGGCAAGGGTCTCCTCCACGCGTTCGTATGTGAGATCGACGGCGATAACGCGACAGCCGAATGCCGATGCGATTTGCACCGAGTACTGTCCATGCCCGGAGCCGAGATCGAGAACGACGTCATCTACCAAGATCCCGAGAGAGCGCAGCTTCTCGAGAAGCAGATCCGGCGAGCGTGGCGACGGCACGGTCGCGAGCGCAGCCTCGAGCGCGTCCTCGTTGTGGATCTCGATGCGCTCGGCCTGCAGGTTGGCTCGCGCGCGCAACCAGTCATCGGGGGTGGACAGCTGCCCGGTCATGTGAACCAGCGCTGGACGATGTCGATGCCGGCGTTGACCAGGTACGCGATCGTCACGTAGTTGATCGTCTTGCCGATGAACATCACCGTCATGAAGCGGCGCATGGTCATGCCGGCCACGCCGGCGGCGATCCCGCCGACGTCGATGAACGGGTTCGGCACTGCCGCCACGCAGAACACCGTCAGCGTCCCGTGCCGCCGCATCAGCCGCACGAGAATGCGACCTACTCGACTATTGCCGATGACCCCTCGTCCGCCGACGCCCGTCGAGTAGCCGGTCAGCTCGCCGACGGCCGAGCCCGCCGCAACGATGAGGGCGATCACGATAGGCTGAGGCAGCGGCACCCACGGTATCGGGTCGAGCAGCAGACCGACGGTGATGCCGGCCAGCGCGCCCGGAACGGGGATGAACATCGACGCCGAGCCGACGACGGCCGACACGAACACGCCGAAGTACGCCAGCTTCCGCACCAGCTCGGCGCCGCCGATCGTGTAGGCGATGATCAGCGCGGCGGTCATGCCGACGGCCGCCGCTCCGATTCCGACGAGGGCGAGCCGCTGGTTCTCGGACGCGAGGATGACGTCCTCGAGCGCTTCCTCCTCCTCGCTGATAGGCGCGATCCACTTCTCGACGCGGTCCATCACCCGGTCGTAGCGCGAGCGCTCTTGGCGTTGCGTCTGCTCCGTCGAAGTCACGCCCATACAGTACCGCGAGGCTCTCGGCTTGACGCTGATGCAGCCTTCCGGTTGGATACAGGCGTTGGGCCATCACGATTGCGGAGGCACGTGTGCCCTCGAATTCAGACACTCCAGCGCTCAACGGCGTCCACCTCTTCGTCCGTGACATGGCCGCGGCTCTCGAGTTCTACGCCCTCCTGGGCTTTGTCCCGAGCCGGGCGAGCGCTGAGTTCGCGCACATCGACCTTCCGGGCGGCCAGAGCATCGAGCTAGGCACCTACGCGCTGACGAAGAGCTATGACCACGGTTGGACGGAGCCGACCGGCGGCGGGACGAACGCGCTGCAGTTCTCGCTCGCGTCGCGTGACGCCGTCGATGAGCTGTTCGCGCAGATCACCGCCGCCGGCTATGTCGGACGCCTGGCGCCGTTCGACGCGTTCTGGGGAGCGCGGTACGCCGAGGTGTGCGATCCGGACGGCAACGTCCTGGGCTTCCATAGCCCATCGCATGACGCGCGGCGGACCACGCCGCCGCCTCTGTAACGTTGCGCCGTCGTCAAGAGACTGATCGACGAGCGCCCTACGGCACCCGGAATCGGTAGCCGACGTTCCGCACCGTCTCGATGAACGTGTGGCTCGCGTCCTCGATCTTGCTGCGCAGGCGCCGGATGTGCACGTCGACGGTGCGCGCGCCGCCGTAGAAGTCGTAACCCCACACGCGGTTGAGCAGCGCCTCGCGCGTGAAGACTTTGTCGCGGTTCGTCGCCAGGAATCGCAGCAGCTCGTACTCCTTGTACGTCAGGTCGATCGGCCGCCCTGCGAGGTACACCTTGTAGTTCGAGAGGTCGATATGCAGATCGGCGGCGCGCAACGTGTTGTCGCTCTCCACGCCGGACTTCGACCAGATCGCGCGCCGGATGCGAGCGGCGATCTCCTCGGTGATCGCCGGGAACACGATGAAGTCGTCGAACCCGATCGAGAAGTCGAGGGTCGGGAGCTGGTCGCTCCGAACGAGCGCGAGCGCCGCGGTCACGTGCGGCATCTCGGCCGAGCGGAGCAGGTTCCGTATCGCGGGAGCGTCGGCACGGCCCAGCATGTTGAAGAGCCACGCTGGCGGCGATTCGGTCGCCGGGTCGTCAAGGAGGCGGCTCATCGGCGAGAACGTCACGGTAAAGCCGCTGCGTTCGAGCGCGGCGGCGACAGGCTGCATCTCTTCCGACGCATCGACGATTAGCACCGAGTTCATGTCGGGTGAGTATATCGACGCAGGAGGCGGGTTAGATTACGGCGGTGTTTCGGCTTAAGGAGTGTTTCAGCCTGACGTTGTCAGGTACCAGGTCTTCGTCCGCCCGCCGAACGAGGGTGGTGCGCTGTTTCGTTGAGCCTTCGAACCGATGCGGCCTATACTCGGCGGCGTCGCAACATGCATTGCGGCGCCGGGGAGAGGGTGCGCGATGGCCATTGACTTCGGCTGGTTCCTGCCGACCATGGGCGACAGCGAGGCCATCGGCCCGCCGACGCGCTCGCCGACAGCCGACTACCTTGTCGAGGTGGCGCGGGCCGCCGAGGACGCCGGCTTCGTCTTCGCGCTGGTGCCCGTCGGCACGACGTGCCAGGACGCCTGGCTCGCCTCCGCAGTCGTCGCCGCCCGGACTGACCGGCTGAAGTTCCTCGTCGCGATGCGCCCCGGTTTCATCGCCCCGACCGTCGCCGCGAAGATGTCGAATACCCTCGACCAGCTCACGCACGGCCGGGTGCTGATCAACGTCGTCACCGGCGGCTTCCCCGCCGAGCTCGCGATGGACGGCGATTTCACCGAGCACGACGACCGCTACGCGCGCACACAGGAGTTCATGCAGGTCGTCCGCAAGGCCTGGCTTGCGTCGAAGAGCTTCGACCACGAGGGCCGCTACTACAAGGTCGAAGGCGGAAACGTGCACCCGAAACCGTGGCAGCGCCCGTGTCCGCCGTTCTACTTCGGCGGCGCCTCCGAGGCCGCGAAGCGCGTGGGCGCCGAGGAGACCGACGTCTACCTGCTGTGGGGCGAAACGCTCGATATGGTCCGCGAGCGCATCGCCGACATGCGCCGGCGCGCCGCGGACGTCGGCCGTAGCCTGCGTTTTGGCATGCGGATCCACGTCGTGGTGCGTGAGACGGAGGACGAAGCGTGGGCCGCCGCCGAGGCGCTCGTCGCGCACATTCCGGAGAACTTCCAGGGCATGATGGACCGGATCATGGCGAAGTCCGACTCGGAGGGCGAACGCCGCCAGCAGGAGATGGCGAAAGAGCGCGAAGAACTCGTGCTCGGGCCGAACCTCTGGTCCGGCATCGGCAAAGCGCGGATCGGGGTAGGAACTGCGCTCGTCGGGAGCGGCGAGAACGTCGCCGCGCGGATGAAGGAATACGTCGCCGAGGGCATTGATACGTTCATCCTCTCCGGCTACCCGCAGCTCGAGGAGGCGCAACGCTTCGGGAAATACGTAATGCCGCACTTCGCCGGCCAGCGCAGCGAGGGCCGCGCGCCTGAGATGGCCGCTGCCCCCGCCGCCGGCGCGTAACGCCCACGCATGCGCGCGGTCGCGATCTCCGGGAGCCCGCGCACTCCTTCAAAGTCGAAGGCTCTCGCCGAACTGCTGCTTCGTTCGCTCGAAAGCGGCGGATGCGACACCAGCGTCATCGACGTAGCGTCGCTGTCGGCCGAGGCGCTGCTTGCGCGCGCATCCGCGCCGCAGATCGATGATGCAATCGCCGCCGTTGGTTCCGCTCAGATCCTCGTGGCCGCCTCGCCGACCTACCGCGCTCTGTACACCGGCGCGATGAAGTGCTTCTTCGACCTGATGCCGCCGTCGCACCTCGCCGGAAAGGTGTGCGTGCCTGTGCTGACAGCCGCGTCGCCGGTGCACTTCCTGGCGATCGACCACGGATTCGGCCCGCTCTTCGCCAGCCTCGAAGGCGCGATGGCGCCCGGCGTGTACGCGACGGATGACCAGTTCGCTGACGGCAAGCCGTCGGAAGCTCTGGCTCGCCGCGTCGAAAAAGTCGCCGCCGTCGCGCTGTCAGTTGCGCGCGCGACGTCCCCCGGCTGATGCGCATCGGGCTCGACTTCGACGGCGTGCTGTGCCTGACGCCGTTCGGCCGCTTCGCCGTCCACGCTCCCGGCGGTGTTCCGGATCTCCCCGATGGATATGAGCAGCTGTATGACTGCCGACCCGAGTCAAACCCGCTACGGCTGGCCGTGGAGTACCTGCGCTTCGGCTGGCGGCGTATGTCGCCGGATGCAGCTGCTGTGCTTCGCGCTCTCCGTCGCTCCCACGAGCTCTACATCGTCACCGGACGAAGCGCAGCCGGCGAACCGCTGATTCGGCGCTGGCTGCGGGCGCATCGCCTCGACGAGCTAGTCGCGGGAGTGCAGATGGCGCCGCAAGGCCTGACGCCGTCGCAGCACAAGCTCGCCACTGCTAAGATCCTCTCCCTCGACGCACACATCGATGACGACCCGAGGACGGCGTACTACCTCGCGGAGCACAGCATCCGGGTCCACCTGCTCGATCACGCTGGCGCCCATGGCGATGCGCCGCTGCCGCCCAACTTGACACTCGTACGAACGCTCGGCGAGTTCGCGGACGCCGTCGGCGGCTGACGCTCGCTGGCCCCAGGAGGGACGGTGTGAAACGATGGGCGGGCATGTGGAATAGGATTTCTCGGTCTGTTCGACGCCACACCGTGGCCCGGTCACTGGCGGCGGCGCTCGTCATCGCCCCGACAGCGATCGCGTTCGCCGCCTGCGACAGCGGTGGTGACAGCAAAGTGCCGACGCCGCTGGTCCCAGTCGAGCGGCGCGCCGACGTGGAGATGCGCGACTTCTCCTTCAACCCGACCTCGCTCGAAGCGCCGCAGGGGCGCCTGTTCAACATCACCGCCAGGAACTCCGGTGCGACGCAACACACGCTGAACGTCTACAAGGACGCGGCGTACACGACTCCGCTCAGCGCCGACTCGCACGTCGAGGTCCAGCCAGGCGCGACCGAGGGCGTGTACGTGAAGTTCGACGACGTCACGACGTACTACTTCCGCTGCGAGATCCACCCGCAGCAGATGCAGGGTCAGATCACCGTCAAATCGTCGTTCTGATCAGCGGCCCTTGTACTCCGGCTTGCGCTTCTGTGCGAACGCGAGCGGCCCTTCCCGCGAATCCTCGGACGCCAGCACCTTCCGCGACTGCTCATTCTCGAAGCGTAGCCCTTCGTCGAGTGGCAGGCTGAGCCCGCGGTACGCCGCTTCTTTCACGAGCCGCACCGCGAGCGGGCCGTTCTCGCAGATTGCCGCGGCGATTTCCATCGCCTTCGGCATCACCTGGTCCGCGGGGACGACGTGGTTCACCAGGCCGTAGCGATACGCCCACTGCGCGTCGAAGCGCCCGCCCGTGAGCATCAGCTCGAGCGCTTCGCCGAACGGGATGATCCGGGGCAGACGCTGCGTGCCGCCCGCGCCCGGGATGATAGCCCGCGTCACTTCCGGCAGGCCGAACGTCGAATGTTCCGCCGCGACGCGGATGTCGCAGGCGAGCGCGATCTCCAGCCCGCCCGCCAGGCAGTGCCCGTTGATCGCGGCGATCATCGGCTTCCAGCACTCGAAATGCCGCGTGATGCCGCCGAATGGCGCGCGGGAGTAGGCCGCGCTCGTCGTCAGGTCGCCGCCCTGCTGCGCCTTCGACATCGCGACCAGGTCGTTCCCTGCGGAGAACGCCTTGTCTCCCGCGCCTGTCAGTACGCCGACCCAGAGCGCGTCGTCATCGCGGAAGTCGGACCACGCCTCGTGCAACTCGGCCGAGGTCTGCGGGTCGATCGCGTTCATGCGTTCGGGCCGGTTGATGGTGACGATCGCCGTCCTGCCGCGCTTCTCGTAGATGATTTTTTCGAAGTTCGTCATCGCCACCTCTTGTCGCTGCTGAAGGATCGGCAACGTACCATCGTCGCCCGGCTAAGGGCCAGATTTCGTGTCCACGTTGCCGGCGCCTTAGCGGCTTGACGCCGCCATGATTGTTGCGGGGGTCGGGTACCAGGGGTGATAATCACTGCGTTTAATGCAAGAAATGAGACTACGAATGGTTCTTATTCGCAGCAACTTCGCGTTCGTTGCTCGCTTATCGTGCGGGTGATAGACTCGCGATCGATCGGGCAACGCACAGCAAGAGAACAGGCAACACTAACCTTCATGGCCACTATCACCCGCCCCAAATCCCCGACGGGAGGCTCGCTACAGGAGCGTCTCATGCCGTGGATCCTCATCACCGAAATCTACTGGATGTCCTACAAGCTGCTGGAGCGGCGCTTCTACCATCTTGGCGTCTCCGCGTCGCAGGCCCGCGTGCTCGCGGTCCTTCACTTCGCGAAGGAGCCGATTAAGCCGAGCCTCGTCGCGACGCTGCTCTTCCAGGAGACCCAGAGCATCACCGGCATCCTGCACCGCATCGAGACGCGCGGTTGGGTGCGACGGCTGCCCGATCCGCATGATCGCCGCGCCGTCGGCCTCGAGCTGACGGACGACGGCCGCACGATCACGCAGGAGATCGTGGACATCGCGCAGTCGTTGTACGACGACATGTTCGCGAGCGTGCTCAGCGCGCAGGAGAAGCGACAGCTCGAAACGACGCTGAAGAAAGTGCGCGCGCTCGGATTCAAACTTCCGGAGACGGACTTCAAACTTCGGCGCGCGCAACAGTATCCCGTTTGGCGCGACTGACCGTCGATCGCCCGCGTGATCCAGAAAAGCCTCCCGCGCGGGAGGCTTTTGCATTTGTGGCGACGCGCACTACTGCTTGGCGCGGCGCGCGATCTCGTCGGCGAGATCGACAAGCCGGCGCGCCCGCTCGGCGACGGGACCGTCCACCATGCGACCGGCGACGGCGACAGCGCCGCGTCCGGCCGCCACCGCGACTTCGAACTCTTCGATCACGAGACGGGCATCCGCGACCTCCGCTTCCGTCGGCGCGAAGATCCGGTTGATGGATGCGACCTGCCGCGGATGCACCGCGAACTTCGCCTTGAACCCGATCGCCTTCACGAACTCCGTCTCTTCCGCCAGTGCTTCGTCGTCTTCCATGTCGGCGTACGGCGTGTCGATCGCGATGACGCCGTAGGCAGCCGCCATCGTCGCGATCACGTACCGCGCGTGCTCGATCGAGCGGCCCTCGCGGTCGCGCGGCACGCCGAGCGCACTCGTGTAGTCGTACGCGCCCAGCGCGAGCCCAACGATGCGGTCGGTCGCCTCGACGATCTCCTCGCAGCGGAGCAGCCCTCGCGGCGACTCGATCATCGTGATGACGGCCGTGTCGCCGGGGCGGACGCCGTTCGCCATCTCCGCTTCGCGCAGCAGGACGTCCATGTCACGGACGTTCTGCGGATGGTCGGCCAGCGGCAGGATGACGCCTGACAGACCCTTCGACACCACGGCCATGAGGTCGTCGCGCATCTCGCCGCTCTCTACATCGTTGATCCGCACGTAGACCTGCGCGCCGGCCGCGCTCAGCTCGCCGATGTGGCGAGCTGCCGTCGTCCGGGCGTTGCCCTTCTCCTGCTTCGGCACGGATTCTTCGAGATCGAGCGCGATGACGTCGGCACCGTACGTGTGCGCCTTCGCGACCATCGATTCGACGTGCGCGGGGACGAAGAGAAGGGAGCGGAAGATGCCCACGATAGTTGCTCCGTGGTTCGGCGAATCAGCGATCCAGTATTGCGACGGAGGGCGCGGCGGACAATCGCGCCGCGATGCGCCTACACCCCGATGAGCTGCCGCCCTTCCGCCAGGACCTTCGGCACCAGCGACTCGTCGCCCACCAGTTCGGTGTAGATCCGCACCAGCGGCTCCGTGCCGCTGAACCGCAGCAGCAGCCATCCCCGGTCGCCGAAGATGAACCGGAAGCCGTCGGTGCGGTCGGACGCCGTGACCTTCAGCCCGCCGATCGCGTCGGGCTTGGCCGCGTCTGCGCGTTTGAGGATCGCCGCGCGGTCCTCTTCGCGCAGGGAAATATCGATGCGGTCGTAGTGGTGCTCGCCGACCTTCGAGAACAGCTCAGCCAGCAGTTCGCTCGGGCGGTTGCCGGTCCGCGCCATGAAGTCCAGGAAGTACAGCCCTGCGAGGATCCCGTCGCGCTCCGGCACGTGGCCACGGAAGCCGTACCCGCCGCTCTCCTCGCCGCCGATCAGCGCGTCCGTCTCCATCATCTTCGGACCGAGGAACTTGAAACCGACCTGCGTCTCGTATACCGGCACGCCGTACAGCTCGCCGAGTCGCTGCACCATCCGCGTCGTCGTCACCGACTTCACGATCGGCCCGCGCTCTCCGCGGTACTCGAGCATGTAGTACGCCAGTAGGGCGAACACCTCGAGTTGCGTGATGAAGCGGCCCTTCTCGTCCATCAGCCCCAGCCGGTCCGAGTCGCCGTCCGTCGCCACACCGACGTCGATGCCGCCCTTCGCGATCAGCGACGTCAATTCCTCGAGATTGCGCCCGATCGGCTCCGGCGCGTGCATGCCGGGAAAGGCGGGGTTGCGGTGGCCGTGCAGCTCCGTGAGCTTCGTCTTGCCACCGGAAAGCAGCGACTCGAGGTATCCCGCGCCCGTTCCGTACATCGCGTCATATCCGACGCGGATTCCGCTCCCGTTCAGCCGCTCCATATCCACCATCTCGCCCAGCCGCCGTAGGTACGGCGTGCGCGCGTCAAAGGACTGCACCTTGCCGCCGTTCCGTGCCTGCTCGACGTCGAGCCGCTCGATGCGCCGCCCTACCAGCGACGGGAGCGGCCCTTCGAGCTCCGCGACCACCTCCGGCGACGCGCTCCCACCGTAGTCCGGTTTGTACTTGAAGCCATTCCATCGCCACGGGTTGTGGCTCGCCGTGATGACCACGCCACCCCCGGCTTTGCGATCGAGGATCGAGTAGCTGACCACCGGCGTCGGTACATAGCTGTCCGTCATCGAGACTGCGATGCCCTGCGCGGCGACGACCTCCGCGACCGCCGCCGCGAAGTCCTCGGACGCGAAGCGCGTGTCGTACCCGACGATCAGACCCCGGTCTTCGAGGCGGTGCTTCTTGAGGTACATCGCCACGCTCGCGGCGCAAGCGCGCACGTTGTCGAACGTATAGTCGTCGCCAATGATCGCGCGCCAACCGTCGGTGCCGAACTTGATCGCGGTCGGCGGCAGGGCGTCGTTAGGCATGCCTTAGCTTCCTTCGCGAAATGGTGACTGGCCGCCCTCGAGCGGCGCGGCTGCGTCAGTGTTTCGGGCGATGTGCTCTGTCGTTCAGGCTACACGACCGTCGAGCCGGGGGCAGTCACCCTTGGCGAGCGCGTCAATCAATAGTCGGGCAGCGAGCCCCGCGGCGCCGGGCGCGAGCCCAGGTCCTGTTGATTCGCCTGGTCGATGAGATCCAGGACTCGGATGGCCTCTTCTTCCGTGAACTGCTTGTCGATGCCCTTGAGCGCTTCGTCGAGCGACTGGTTCGCGTCCGAGGGCGTTGGCCCGAAGGGGTTGGGCGTGCCCTGTGAGTTCGGCGTGCCGCCCGGCTCGGGCGTCCCGTTTGCGCCCGGCGTGCCCGTCCCCTGCGCGCTCTCCTCGCTCGGAGTCGGCGTCGGTGATGGCGACGGCGTGGTCGACGCGTTGAGGCGCGATTGGATCAGCTCCAGGTTGTGCTTGGCATCGGCATCGTTTGGCTTCGCGAGCAGCGCGCGCTTGTACGCCTCGAGCGCGTCCTGTAGCTGGTTCCCGCCCGCCTCGTGGTTGCCGATCGAGTACTCGATCTTGTCCGTCAGGTCGTCGCTCTTTGCCGGAAGCGCCTGCTTCGCCTCGTCCGATGCGTTGTCGTACTGTCCCTGCTGGTCGAGCGCGTTGCCGATGTTGTTGTGCAGCTCCGTGTGGGATGGGTCCATCGCCAGTGCGCGCTGGTACTGCGTGATCGCCGCGTCGTACTCGCCCGCGTCGTAGTGGCGGTTGCCCGCGCGGTTGATCGCGGCGATCCCGCCCGAGCAGATCGCCCCCGCGAAGAGTCCACCCGCCGCCAGCGGTACCGCGCGCCGCGCGAGCCGCGTGACCTCGCGTCGGCGCTGCCGCAGTGCCCACGGCAGCAGCGCTTCGACCATCAGCAGCGCCAGGGCGATGCCCGCGAAGATCTGGAAGCGGTCGATGCGGTCGCTCGTCTGCCGCACGCCGAACGTCGTCGGCGCGAGCGACGAGAACTCCGACGCGAGCACCGACAGCGGCCGGCCATCGCCGGACATCTCGACGTACCGACCCCCGCCCGCTGTCGCCATCGCTTGCAACGCCGCCGGGTCGAGTTTGGTGATGATCGGCTGACCGTTCGGACCGGCCCGCGGGAGCGGATCGCCGGTGAGCGGATCAGGGTCGAGGACCGCGGTGCCCTGCGTTGTGCCGGCGCCGGCCGTGTAGACCAGCACTCCAGCCTGCTTCGCCGATGCGATCGACTGCGAGACGGTCGTCCCGTGGTCTTCGCCGTCCGACACGATGAGCATTACCTTCGTGCGGGTTTCGCTGCCCGAAAGCATGCGCGTGCCGGCGCGAACGGCCGAGCCTAGGTCGGATCCCGGCTCGACCAGCCCGCGCTCGCGGTCCACGCCGTCCACCAGCTTGTGCACTGCGCTGACGTCGGACGTGAGCGGCGAGCGCACAAAGGCCGTCTTGCCGAAGATGATCAACCCCGCGCGGTCTCCCTGCAGCCTGTCGAGGAGCGCCGCCAGCTCGACCTGCGCGCGACCCAAGCGCGAGGGATCCGCGTCGGTGGAGGTCATGCTTTGCGAGACGTCGAGCACGATCGCGATGTCGATGCCCTTGTCTTCCGTCTTGACGTTGCGGTGACCGATCTGCGGTCGCGCCGCCGCGACGACGACGATCGCGAACGCCAGCAGCGTCATCACCGGCAGCCCAAGTGCCAGCCACCGCGGCATCGCATCGGCTCGCGCTCCGAGCCGGCGCTGCGCATTGCTGCGCCACAAAGCCCACCACGCGAGAAGCGCGGCAAGCGGGATGATGAGCAGCAGGAGGAAGAGCCAGTCGTGCGAGGCGTAGCTCATGCCGGCCTCCGCAGCAGCGAGTGCCGCATCGTCAGTTCGAGCGCCAGGAGGACCGCTGCCGCCGCGAGCACCCACGGCGCGAAGTCGTCGTACCTCCGGATCACGTTTCCCTCGAACCGCGAACGCTCGAGCTGGTCGATGTTCGAGTAGATCTGCGCGAGCGCCGTAGCGTCCTCCGCGCGGCTGTACGTCCCGCCCGTCACGTCGGCGATCTGCTGAAGCGACGCCTCATCGACGTTGACGGTGCTCGTCTGCCCGCCTATGGTCTGGCTCACCACGCCGACCGTGTACACGTGAATGCCGAGCTTCTCCGCGATGCGCGCGGCCTCGAGAGGCTCCACCTGGTGGACGTTATTCTCCCCGTCAGTCAGGAGAATGATGATGCGGCTGCGGGCGCTCGAGGTGCGGAGGAGATTCACGGATTCGCCGATTGCCGTGCCGATGGCCGTGCCGTCCTTGAGCCGCAGCGTGCCCGCGTTCTTCACGGACTGCGCGACGGCCTCGTAGTCGGTCGTGAGCGGGCTGAGCGTCAGGCTGGACGCCTGGAACGCCACCAGTCCCACCCGGTCGCGGGTGCGGTTGCGCACGAACTGCTGCAGCACGTCCGTCGCCACCTCGAGGCGGCTGCGGTTGCGCGTGAACGGCTCCGACATGCTCGACGACACGTCGAAGCCCAGGACGATGTCGATGCCCTCGCCGGTGGAGTGCGCCTCGGCGTGCCCTGACTGCGGCCGCGCGAGCGCGACGACCAGCAGCACGACGCTGAGGATGCGGAGCGCGGGCAACAACGGCTGGAGCCGGATCCGCCACGTCCGCGGCGCGGCCTCGGCGGGCGCGACAGCCCCGAGCGCCACGGCCGCGGCGTTCCGGCGCGAACGCCAGTAGAACAGCGCGAGCGCTGGCACGAGGAGCAGCAGGACAAGCGCGTACGGCGTCTCGAACCGAAGTCCGTCCATGGGATCACAGTGTATCGACGCTGCTCGGCGGTCCGACGGGAGACCTCACCCGATCGCCGCGGCTGTAGAATTTGTTGCGATGAGCGATCCCGCGACGAAGAACGGCGCGTTGGAGGCGATGAGCGATGCGCTGCTCGCGATCACCTCGGAGGTGACGGTCGAGCGCGCGCTCCAGAAGATGGTGGACGCCGCCCGGGACCTCGTCGACGCCCGCTACGCCGCGCTCGGCGTGCCCGACGGCGAAGGCGGCTTCGAGCAGTTCATCACCTCCGGCATCAGCGACGACCAGATTGCCCGCATCGGCCCGCTGCCGCGCACCCACGGCATGCTCGGCGCGATGCTGGCCGACACGCGCCCCTACATCACCGACAACATTCAGCGCGACCCGCGCTTCGAAGGCTGGCCCCGCGCCCACCCGGATATGCGCTCGTTCCTCGGCGTGCCCATGGTCTCGAAGGGCGAAGTCATCGGCGCGCTCTACCTCACCGAGAAGCGCGGTGCCCAGAATTTCACCGATGAGGACCGGCGCCTCATCGAGATGCTCGCGGCCCACGCCGCGGTTTCGATCGAGAACGCGCGTCTGTACGAGCGCAACCGCGAGCTGAGCGTGATCGAAGAGCGCAACCGCCTCGCCCGTGACCTCCACGACTCGGTGACGCAGACGCTGTTCAGCGTCGCCCTCACGGCGGAAGCCGCCGCGACGCTCGTCGATCGCGATGCCTCGGCGGCGAAAGCCCAGCTCGACGAACTGAAGGCGATGACGCAGGACGCGGTGAAGGAGATGCGCTCGCTGGTCTTCGAGCTGCGACCTGCGGAGCTGGAGTCCGACGGCCTCGTCGCGACGCTCCGCAAGCACATCGACGTGCTCGCCCGCGTCCGACCAATGGAGATCGAATTGCAGGTGCACGGCGAACGCCGCCTGCCCCTCGACACCGAGCGCGACGTGCTGCGCATCACGCAGGAAGCCCTGAACAACGCGCTGAAGCACGCGGACGCGTCGCACGTGTCGGTAACGCTCGATATGACGAGTGGCGTCGCGCTGATGGTGCGCGATGACGGCGCCGGCTTCGACCCCGCCGACCCGCGTATCCGCTCGAAGCGGCTCGGCCTCACGTCCATGCAGGAGCGCGCCGAAGCACTCGGCGGACGTCTCGAGATCGCGTCGTCGCCGGGAAGCGGCACGACGGTTCGCCTCGAGATCGCCGCATGACCGACAGGATCCGCGTCATGATCGCCGACGATCACGCCGTCGTGCGCCAGGGGCTGACGACGTTCCTCGAACTGCAGGACGACATCGAGATCGTCGCACAGGCGTCCGACGGCGATGAGGCGGCGCGCGCGGCTGAACGCACGAAGCCCGACGTTGCGTTGATGGATCTGGTGATGCCTCAGGTGGACGGCATCGAGGCGATCGCGCGCATCGCCAAAGCCAGCCCTTCGACGCGCGTGATCGTGCTCACTAGCTTCGCCGATGACGAGCGCATCTTCGCCGCCATCCGTGCAGGCGCCGCGGGCTACCTGATGAAGGACGTGTCGCCGCAGGACCTCGCGAAGGCGGTGCGCATGGTGCACGCCGGCGAGCCCATCCTGCACCCCAGCATCGCTCGCCGCCTCATGGACGAGGTCGGCCGCCCGTCTCCGGACGCCATGCCCCCCGGCGAGCACCTGACCGACCGGGAGCTGGACGTCATCCGCCTGATCGCGCGGGGACGCTCGAACAAGGAGATCGCACAGGAGCTGGTGCTGTCGGAGAAGACCGTGAAGACCCACGTAAGCAACATCCTCCAGAAGCTCCACCTCTCCGACCGCACCCAGGCCGCCCTCTACGCCGTCCGCCAGGGCATCGCCGAGCCGTAGCCGTCGATCTACTCCGCAAGTCCTAAGCCTCATTCCCGATCCCGCCCGCGCCCGCCGTCCGATGGAATCGCTGCCGCTTCGTCCTATCTTCGAAGTGAACAGAGAACGGAGGACGAAGTGGAATCGAACGGAAGAAACGGATCGACGCAGCCCGCCGCCCTCATCACCGGCGCGTCGCGCGGGCTGGGCTTGGCGCTGGCCCGTGAGCTGGCGCGCCGCGGCTGGCGGCTGATCATCGACGCCCGCGGCGCAGACGCGCTGGAGGAAGCACGGCGAGAGCTGGCACAGCTCACCAACGTCGTCGCGATGCCGGGGGATGTCGCCGACGCGGGTCATCGCCTCGCGCTCGCCGCCACGGCCCGGATTACCGGCCGGATCGACCTGCTGGTGAACAACGCCAGCATCCTCGGCCCGAGCCCGCAGCCGGCGCTCGTGGACTATCCGTCAGACGTTCTGGTGCGAGTCTTCCGCACGAACGTGGTCGCGCCGCTCGCTCTGATCGCCGCGGTGCACACGCGGGACGCTATGAACGACGGCGGCGCCATCATCAACGTCACGAGCGACGCCGGTGTCGAGGCCTACCCGGGTTGGGGCGGCTACGGCGCGAGTAAGGCCGCACTTGAGCACGCATCGGCCATCCTCGCCGCCGAGAACCCGCACATCCGCGTGTACTGGCTGGACCCTGGCGACATGCGCACGCAGATGCACCAGGAAGCGTTCCCCGGCGAGGACATCAGCGACCGCCCGCCGCCCGAGGACAGCGTGCCGGGAATCATGGCGCTGATCGACGACGCTCCGCCGAGCGGTCGGTATCGCGCGCAGCAACTCGCGCGCGTGACGGCGTGACGAAAGGAATCACGGCGATGACGATGGCGCCGACGGAGCCCAGCCGCACGAAGCCTGACGCCCAGCGAGCCGCCGATGACCCGCTCGACTTCGAGCTGCCGCCGGAGCTCGAAGCGCGCGAGCCGGCCGAGGCACGCGGTCTCCCCCGCGATGCCGTGCGGCTGATGGTGTCGGATGCATCGTCCGGCCGTATGACGCACACGACCTTTCGCCGCATCGCCGAATATCTTCAGCCCGGCGACCTCCTCGTCGTCAATGACAGCGCGACGATGCCGGCGGCGGTCTGCGTCCGGCGCGAGACCGGATGCCCTCTGGAGCTCCACCTGTCCACGCATCTGGGCGGCGCGCTCTGGACCGTCGAGCTGCGCCAACCGTCAGAAGGCGGCACCAGGCCGTACTTCGACGCGCGTGAGAGCGAGACATTGCGCCTCCCCGGCGGCGGCGAAGCGACGATTCATGCGCCCTACCCCCAACAATCGCACGACGGTCCGTCGCGACTTTGGCTGGCGACGCTGCGGCTACCCCTTCCGCTCCGCCAGTATCTCGATGCCTACGGCTTCCCGATCCGGTACGGCTACGTCGACCGCGCGTGGCCCGCGGAGTACTACCAGACGATCCTTGCGCGCACGCCAGCCCCGGACGACGCTGCGAGCGCGGAGATGCCCTCGGCGGGCCGCGCCTTTACGCCGGACGTGCTGGCCTCGCTCGCTGAACGCGGCGTCGATGTCGCGACGATCACGCTGCACTGCGGCGTGTCGAGCCTCGAGGCTCACGAGCCGCCGTACCCGGAGTGGTATCGAGTGCCCGAGGAGACGGCGCGGCGCGTGAACGAAGCGCGAGCCGCCGGACGCCGCGTGATCGCCGTCGGGACGACGGTGGTGCGCGCGCTCGAGACAGTGACCGACGAGTGCGGCGTGACGACCGGCGGCGATGGGTGGACCGGCGTCGTCGTCACGCCGCAGCGCGGTGTCCGCAGCATCGATGCGCTGCTCACCGGACTGCACGAGCCCCGCGCCAGCCACCTCTCCATGCTCGAAACCATCGCCGGCCGCGAGCACCTCGAAGCCGCGTACCGCGAGGCGCTCCGCGAGCGCTACCTCTGGCACGAGTTCGGAGATCTGCACCTGCTGTTTCGGTAAGGCCGACGACGAAGGGGCTACGCCGCCAACCGCGGCGGTCCCGCAAGATCCTGCTCGTCCGCCATCACCCGCATCTCCGACTCCAGCTCGCCCAGCAGGCCCGTGTCGTACAGGTCGATGAACGCATCGACGGCTGCGGGCTCCAGGTGGCTGCCGCGCAACTCTTCCAGCTCCGCGATCGCTTCTTCAGGCGCCCACGCCCGCTTGTACGGTCGCTCGCTGATGAGCGCGTCGTACACGTCGGCCACCGCGACGATACGCGCGGCAGGGGGGATCTGTTCGCCGGCCAGCCCATCCGGGTAGCCGCTGCCGTCCCAGCGCTCGTGGTGCCACCGCGCGACCTGCTTCGCCGTCGAGAACTCTTCGTTCTCGGAGAGCAGCGCGTCGCCCCAGACGGTGTGGCGCTGCATCTCGCGCCGCTCGTTCGTAGTAAGCGGGCCGGGCTTCTTCAGCACTGCGTCGGCCACCTGCGCCTTCCCGACGTCGTGGATCATCGCCGCGTAGGCGATCTCGTTGGAGGTCGGCTCGTCGAAGCCCATGCGCAACGCGAGCGCGCGCGAATAGAACTGGATGTGGTGCAGGTGCAAGCCGGCGTCGGTGTCGCGCGCCTCGACGATCTGCGCCAGCATCGATAGCGTCTGACGCGTCTTGTACTCCAGGCTCTCGCGCCGCGCGCGCAACTCCGCGGACAGCGAGATCGAGACGAAGCCCGTCAGCACGAAGAACACCAGTCGCACCGGCAGCTCGTCGTGGAAGTACGTCCCAGGCGCGTAGAACGCTTCCGAGATCACGACGAACGTGCCTGTCCACATCGATGTGAAGAACAGCGAACCGAGCGGGCCGTAGTACAGGCTGTTGGTGACGATGAGGCACAGGTAGATCAGCCAGATGTCCGTCTCGTAGCCGACCCGGCCCATTCGGTAGAACACGAAGAGCGACGTCGCCATGACCACCAGGTTGTCCGCGATAAGGCTGAAACCGCGCAGAAGGTAGATGCGCTTCTTAGCCACGAGATACGCAATGCCGGGGTTGTAGATGACCGCCGCGGAGCATCCGATGAAGACGCCGGTGCGCCCCGGTATGCCGGACCCCTGTATGAGGACCGCCACCGCAACCAGGATCGCGATCGCCGGGCGCAGGATCAGAAAGTTGCGCTCGAACGAGAGGTTGGCGCTGCCGAGGAACGAGCACACGCGGTCGCGCGCGCGCTGCCGCAGCCCCCGCCGCGGCGCGATGCGCATGCTGACGCTGCCCCAGGACCCGGCGGTGCTGTGGGTGCTCATCACATGATGTTCGGTACGCGGGAGCCGCTGGTTTATCGGATGCGAACCAGCCGGCGTAGGTGCCGCCCCGCTTGACGCGCTCGAGAGGGCGTCGATACGCTGGCTTAAGCCCCCTACGGGACGCCCCGAGGGCGATTAGCTCAGCCGGTTAGAGCGTCTCGCTTACACCGAGAAGGCCGCAGGTTCGAGTCCTGCATCGCCCACCACTCCTGTTATCGCATGTGCTCATCCGGCCCACTCGACCCGCGCAAATGCTCCGAAGCAGGCCGCCCATGACCGCCCGTAAGGGTGCGCCGGCGTCCACTTCACCTGCAATCATCGAGCGGATGCGCGAACTGCTCGGCGAAGACGCGGTGCGCACTGACGCCGAGTCGAAGGAGTACTTCGCGTCCGACGCGCTCGGCGGAGGCCGCGGCTGGCATGACGAAACCGCAGCCCAACCGATTGCGATCGTCGCGCCCGCGACGACCGAAGAGCTGTCGGCGGCGCTGCGCATCTGCCACGACGAGCGCCTGCCCGTCACTCCCTACGGCGCCGGCAGCGGCCTGATGGGCGGAGCGCGCTCGCTGCGGCCCGGCGTTGTACTGTCAACAGAGCGGCTCAACCGCGTCCGGGAGATCGATCCTGCATCCGGCTACGTCTGGGCCGAGGCGGGATGCGTCCTCGCCGACGTCGATGCGGCGGTCCGCCCGCACGGACTCATGATCGGCCACGACCCGTGGACCTTCGCCGTGGCCACCGTCGGCGGCGCGATCTCGACGAACGGGCTCGGCTTCCTCGGCGGAAAGTACGGCAGCATGGGCGCTCAGGCGCTCGCTGTCGAGGCCGTGCTCGCCGACGGCACAGTGTTTCGCACACGCCCCGTACAGCCGCACTCGACCGGCATAGATCTCAACCATCTCGTGATCGCCGGCGAAGGGCAGTACGCGATGATCGCCGCCGCGGCCCTCCGCGCATTCCCGCGGCCCGAAGCGTTCGACCTGCGCGGCCACCGCTTCGAGAGCTTCGAGTCCGGCTTCGATGCCCTGCTCGCCATGCGCGCGATCGGCGTGTCGCCGGCCGTCCTCGACTACGGCGACCACCCCGACAGCGACGACGCCGCTGCGACGCTCTACCTGGGCTTTGCCGGCTTCCGCGAAGAGGTCGATGCCCGCATACACCGTTCATCGCAGATCTGCCTCGGCGGCGGCGCGCGGACGATCGAGCAACGCGAAGTCGATGTGTTCTGGGCGTCGCGACACGACATCGCCGACCGCTTTGCGGAGCGCCGTGCGCGTCGCGAACGCGGCGTCTCACCCGCGGGCGACGACGCGAGCTTCGACTACGTGCACGTCGCGCTGCCACCGTCGCGCGTGCTCCAGTACCGCGCGAAGGCGATTATCGCAGCGCGTGAGCACGGCGTGCGCGTGCTCGAGACCGGCCTCTGGACGTCCCCCTCGCTGTTCTCGATGACGATGATGTGCGCTGCCGGTTCGCGCGAGGAATCGGTACGCCGCATCGAGTCTGTCGTCGAACAGTGCGTGCGCCTCGCGCACGAGACGCACGGATCGATGGAGTACTGCCACGGCGCCGGCATCCGCCTCGGGCGGTTCATGCGCGACGAGCACGGTACCGGACTCGATGTCATGCGCCGCATCAAGGCAGCGCTCGATCCAGCCGGGATCCTGAATCCCGGCAAGCTCGACGACCTTCGAACCTGACATGGCACGCGAAGATCCAAGGCTCGTTTCGAGCAGGCGTTCTACACCCTCGCGATACAATCGCGCGGGAGTTTTCCATTGGCGGTCCCCGGTCTCCGGCGCCACGTCGTCGCGATCGTCCTGCTGGCGATCGGCAGTTGCGCGATATTCGGCGCGTGCGGCGGCGGTTCCGAAGGAAGCGCGTCCGGCAGCGGCGATGGCACCCGCCCGTACATGATGGGCTTCAGCACCATGCCGCGAGAGCTGAACGCGGCGGCGTACGCTGACACCTTCAAGCTCGCCTCCGAGAACGGCGAGATGGTGCTGATCCAGCGCACACCGAAATGGAGCGACTTCGCCCGCGGCGCCACCGTCAGCGACGAGACCGCGAAGACCACCGCCGCCGAGAAGAAGTCGATCGCGGACCGCAAGCTCAAGCTCTTCTTCGCCATCGACCCGACCGACAGCGCGACCGGACGCGACCGCCTCGCCGACCTGCCGTCGTCGCTCTCCGGCCGCAACTTCGGCGACGACGACGTCCGCGCTGCGTTCGCTTCGTACGCGGAGTACGTCGCGTTGAACTACAAGCCGGCGTACCTCGCGCTCGGCGTGGACATGAACGAGTACTACGAGAAGAACAAGGACGACTTCGACAATTTCAAGACGCTGTACGCCGAAACCTACGACCGCGTGAAGAAGATCTCGCCGGACACCCAGGTCACCGTGACCTTCCAGTGGGAAGACCTGACCGCGACGCTCCCGACCGAGGACAAGCACTACCCCGACTGGCAACTCCTGCGCGCCTTCGACCCGAAGCTCGACATCATGACGATCAGCACCTACCCGAGCCTGGCGTTCGCGTCAGTGGCCGCGATCCCACCGCACTACTACACACAACTGCGCGCGTTCACGAAACGTCCCATCGCGATCGCGGCGATGGGCTACGCATCGGCGCGCGCTGGCGCGAACACCGGCGGCAGCGACGACGACCAGTCGGTGTTCGTCCGCCGCGTGCTTGCCGACGCCGAGACCATCAACATGCCGTTCGTGGTGTGGTTCGCGGCGTGGGATCCGTCGTTCGCGAAGGACAGCGGCCAGGACGCGTTCCAGGACATCGGCCTGTTGCGGCAGGACGGCAGCGAGAAGCCCGCCTGGAGCATCTGGACCGACGCCGCCGCTAAGAAGTTCGAGCGCAACTGAGGCAATAGCAAAGCGGCGGGACCGTTGAGATCCCGCCGCTTGTCCGCTCTTCCGAAGACCGCTTACACGGCCGCCGTCGCCGGCTCGCGCCCGCGCTCCGGAGCCTTCGCTGCCTTCCGGAACTCGAAGTCGCCGTCAGCGAAGTCCACCTCGACGACGTCGCCCTCCGTGAAGTCACCGGCGAGGATGCGCCGCGCCAGCGGGTTCTCGATGCGTCGCTGCACGGTACGACGCAACGGCCTCGCTCCGAACTGACGGTCGAAGCCTTCCTTCACCAGCTCCTGCTTCGCCGCTTCCGTCACCGTGAAGTCCACGTCGCGGTCGGACAGCCGGCTGCGCACTTCGACGATCAGCAACTCGACGATCTGCTCCAGCTCGCGCTCCGTCAGCGGCTCGAAGATCACGATCTCGTCGACACGGTTCAAGAACTCCGGCCGGAACGCCTCGCGCAGCGCCTTCTCGATCGTCTCCTGTCGAGCCGATCGCTGGCCGTCGTCCTGCGCCCTGTTCGTCACGAAGCCGAAGCGGCCGCGCGTGTCGGAGCTCGTGCCCAGGTTCGACGTCATGATGATGATCGTGTTCCGGAAGTCCACCGTGCGGCCCTGGCCGTCCGTGAGGCGCCCGTCGTCCAGGATCTGCAGCAGGAGGTTGAACAGGTCCGGGTGCGCCTTCTCGATCTCGTCGAACAGGATCACCCGGTACGGACGACGCCGCACGGCCTCCGTGAGCGCGCCGCCCTCTTCGTACCCGACGTAGCCGGGCGGGCTGCCCACGATCCGCGAGACCGTGTGCCGCTCCTGGTACTCCGACATATCGAGCCGGATCATCGCCTCTTCGTCGTCGAAGAGATACGACGCCAGTGCGCGTGCCAGCTCCGTCTTCCCGACGCCGGTTGGGCCCAGGAAGATGAAGCTGCCGATCGGCCGCTTCGGATCCTTGAGGCCGGCTCGCGCGCGACGGATCGCCTCGGACACCGCTTCGACCGCCTTGTCCTGGCCGATGACCCGCTCGTGCAGCGCCTCCTCCATGTGGAGCAGCTTCTCCGCTTCGCCCTCGAGCATGCGACTCACCGGGATGCCGGTCATCGATGCGATCAGTTCGCCGATGTCTTGCTCCGTCACCGTCATGTCGGCGGTATGCGTGCGCTCCCACTCGATACGACGCTCGTCGTAGTCCTTCTGGATCGCGAGCACCTCCTGCCGGATCCGTGCCGCCGCCTCGAAATCCTGGCGTCCGGCCGCGGCCTCCGTCTCGAGGTTCAGCTCGTCGAGCCGCTTCTTCAGGTCCCGCAGCTCCGGCGTCATCGACTCCTGCTCGATGACGTGCTTGCTCGCCGCCTCGTCGATCAGGTCGATCGCCTTGTCGGGCAGGAAGCGCTCGGTCAGGTAGCGGTCGCTTAGGCGCGCCGCCGCCACCAGCGCTTCGTCGCTGATCTGCACCTTGTGGTGCGCCTCGTACTTCGCGCGGAGCCCGCGCAGGATCTCGATCGTCTCGTCGGCCGAGGGCTCGTCGAGGAACACCGGCGAGAACCGCCGCTCCAGCGCCGGGTCCTTCTCGATGTGCTTGCGGTACTCGTCGAGCGTGGTCGCGCCGATGCAGCGCAGCTCGCCGCGGGCGAGCGCCGGCTTCATCATCGTGCTGGCGTCGATCGCGCCTTCCGCCGCGCCCGCGCCGACCACCTGGTGCAGCTCGTCGATGAAGATGATCACCTCGCCCTCAGCGCGGCGGATCTCGTCCATCACGGACTTCAGCCGCTCTTCGAACTCGCCCCTGAACTTCGAGCCCGCGACCATCGCGCCCATGTCGAGCGCGAGCAGCCGCTTGTCCTTGATGTTCTCTGGCACGTCTCCCGCGACGATCTTCTGCGCGAGCCCTTCGACGACGGCGGTCTTGCCGACGCCGGCCTCGCCGATGATCACCGGGTTGTTCTTCGTGCGCCGGTTCAGGATCTGCATGACGCGCTTGATCTCCTGGTCGCGGCCGATCACGGGATCGAGTTTGCCCTCACCCGCCGCCGCCGTCAGGTCGACGCTGTACTTCTCGAGCGCGCCGTAGCGGCTCTCCGCCGTCGGCGAGTCTACGCGCGCGCTGCCGCGCACTTCCTGCAGCGCCTTGTAAATGCGCTCCTTGTCGATGCCGAATTCGCCCAGGATGCGGCCCGAGTCGCCATCGCGGTCGTCCGCGATCGCGATCAGCAGATGCTCCACGCCGACGTACTCGTCCTTCAGGCGCTCGGCCTCGGCATTCGCGGTCTCGAGCATCCGGACGATGCGCGGTGTCGTGTACACCTGCACGACGTCGTAGGCGAGCTTCGGCGACTGGGCGAGCGTGTCGGCGACGCGTTGCGTCAGCGCGCGCACGTCCACCCCCATGTGGTCGAGCAGCCTTCCGGCCAAACCATCCTGGTGTTGCAGCAGCGCGAGGAGCACGTGCTCGACGTCCCACTGCGAGTGGCGCTGCGTGCGCACCATGTCCTGGGACGCGGCCAGCACCTCCTGTGCCTGCTGTGTGAATCTGTCTTGTCTCATCATGATGTGTGTATCTCCCTGCCTCCCCATCCCAGGGAGACGTTCACCCGTAGTTCGTCCTGCTGCTAGCGGGTCTCCGGCCGCGGCGCCGGCAACCGCCGGTCGCGCAATCGCTGGATGTGGTCGCGCAGCTCCTGCATCTCCGCCTCCATTGCCAGCATCTTCTCGCTCATGCGCAGGATCACTTCCACGCCCGCAAGGTTCACGCCGAGGTCGTTGATCAGCCGCTGCACCTGCCGCAGCCGCGCGACGTCCGCCTGCGAGTACATCCGTATGTTGCCGCGCGTCCGCTTCGGCTCCACTAGCCCGATGCGTTCGTACGTCCGGAGCGTCTGCGCGTGCATCCCCACCATCCGCGCCGCGATGGAGATCACGTAGCACGGCTCTTCGTACTCGTCGTATTCGTCTTGTCGTCGTTCGTCCGTCATGGCTTCGTTCCGATGCTTCCGCTACATCCCGGTCGCCGCCAGCTCTTCGACGAGCTTGCGCTGGTTGTCGTCCAACTGCTCCGGTAGCTTTACCCGCACCTTCGCGTGCAGGTCGCCGCGCCCTTCTTTCCCGAGCTTCGGCATCCCCAGACCGGTGAGCTTGAACACGCGCCCGTTCTGCGTGAGCGGCGGAATCTTCAGCATCACCTTCGCTGTCATCGTCGGAACTTCCGCTTCGCCGCCGAGGACCGCCATCGTCAGCGGCACGTCGATGTCCTCGTGCAGGTCGTCGCCCCTGCGCTCGAACCGCGTGTGCGACCGCACCGTGATCACGAGCAGCAGGTCCCCCTTCTGCCCGCCGCCGATGCCCGCCTGCCCCTCCCCGCTCATGCGAACCTTCGAGCCGTTCGTGACGCCTGCGGGGATCTTCACCTCGACGCGCCGCGGCCGCTGGACGGCGCCGGTGCCTCCGCACGTATGGCATGTTGCCCCCGCTATTTCGCCCGCGCCGCCGCAGGTAGGGCACTCCTCCGTCGCCAGCATCTCGAGCGTCCGGGTCGTGCCGTGGAACGCTTCCTCGAGCCTCACATCGACGGGCTGCTGAACGTCCGACCCTCGCCGCGACATCGTGCGCGTACGCGCCCCGCCGCCACGCCGGAAGACGTTGCTGAACACGCTGCCCAGGTCTCCAAGGTCCCCGAGGTCGAACTCTTGGAAGCCGCCTCCGTTGCCGCCCTGGTAGCTGAAGCGCTGCCCACGGTTCCGCTGCGCCTCCTCGATCTGGTCCGCGTACTCCCACTTGTCGCCGTACTTGTCGTACTTGCCGCGCTTGTCCGGGTCGGACAGCACCTCGTGGGCGCTGTTGATCTCCTTGAAGCGGGCCTCTGCCGACTTGTCGCCCGGGTTCACGTCCGGGTGGTACTTGCGAGCCAGCTTGCGGTACGCGGCGCGGATCTCCTTCTGGGAGGCGTCCCGTTTGACTCCGAGCACTTCGTAGAAGTCCTTTGCCATCGGTTCGAGTGTATCTCGTTGTAAGCCGCCGTAGCAAGGAAAGAGGCAGTAATCTTGATAGGATGCCTATCAGAGCACTTGACAGGTGCCACTCCTATTAGCTATAACAGGACTGACAGGAAATCACCACACAACATAGGAGGAACACAGATGGCAGACATTACGCGATGGGACCCGTTCTCGGAGATGGCGACCCTGAGGCAAACCATGGACCGGCTCTTCGACGAGACCAGGCCGTGGCGGTTCGCGGGGTTCGGCAATGGCAATGACGCCGGCTACTTCCCCCTCGACATCTACGAGACGAACGATGACGTCGTGGTCGAGGCTTCGCTCCCCGGCGTGAAGCCCGACGACATCGACATCTCGGTGACCGGCCAGGTGCTCACGCTGAAGGGCGAGTCGCGCGAGGAGCACGAGGAGAAGGCCCAGAGCTTCTACCGCCACGAGCGGCGGCACGGCTCGTTCGTCCGGCAGATCAGCCTGCCGAGCGAGGTCGAGTCGGACAAGGCCACGGCTGAGTTCGAGCACGGCGTGCTCAAGCTTCAGCTGCCGAAGGCCGAGGCCATGAAGCCGAAGACCATCAAGGTGAACGCGAAGCCGGTGATCGCCGGCACCGCCGAGACGAAGAACTAAGAGCTCTCCGCTGAGAGCGGCTAGGCGCAAGAAGGGCGTCCATCCGGGCGCCCTTTCGCCGTGCTCCGATCGGCGCTGGATCATGCGGACCTCCGGGGCATCTCGCTATGCTGGAGTGCCCCGAGACTGCATGGCTGAGTGGGCGTCCGCGCGGCGAGCGCGGCTTTTCGCATTGATTGAGGACTGAGACCGAGACATGACCATCGAGTGGCAGACATCGACATTGGAGAACGGGCTGCGCGTGGTGACCACGCCCATTCCAACCGCGCAGTCCGTGAGCGTGAACGTGTTTGTTGGCGTCGGCTCGCGCGGCGAGGAGCGCCGCACGAACGGACTGTCGCATTTCATCGAGCACATGCTGTTCAAGGGCACGGAGCGCCGGCCGGAGGCCACGCTGATCGCCGAGGCGATCGAGGGCGCCGGTGGCGTGCTGAACGCCTACACCTCGAAGGAGCTGACCTGCTACTGGAACCAGGTGCCGTTCGATAGGCTCGCGCTCGCCGTGGACGTCCTCGCCGACATGTACCGCAACTCGCTCATGGATCCGGCCGAGATCGACCGGGAGCGCACGGTCGTACAGCAGGAGATCCGGCGGACGTTCGACCAGCCCGGCGCGTGGGCGTCGGAGCTGCTGTCGCGCGCGACCTTCGGCGACCAGCCCATCGGATGGCCCATTGGCGGCACGCTCGAGACCGTCGGCGAGATGAAGCAGGCCGACTTCTCGGCGCACGTTGGCCGGCACTATGTCCCGTCGAACACCGTGATCTCCGTCGCTGGCAACACAACGCACGATGACGTGGTCCGGGAAGTCGAGCGCCACTTCGGAGAGATCGCGCCGGGCGACGCGCCGCCCGCGCCGCCCGCCGACCTCGTGTTCGACGACCAGCGCGTCGTCGTCGAGAAGCGCGACGTCCAGCAGTGCCATATGGGCATCTCGTTGCATGCGCTACCGCGAAAAGATCCGGACCGCTACCCGCTGATGATCCTCAACACGATCCTGGGCCGCGGCATGAGCTCGCGCCTCTTCAAGGAAGTGCGCGAGCGTCGCGGACTGGCCTACTCTGTCGGCTCCGGCGTAGCGCGATACAACGACGCCGGCGTCATGAGCATCAGCGCGGGTGTGACGCTGGAGCATCTCGAAGAGGCCACCCAGGTGATCCGCGACGAGCTGTTCAAGCTCGTCGAGACGGCGCCAGGCGACGACGAGACCATGCGCGCGCGGGACTTCTCGACCGGCAACTTTCGCCTCGGCCTCGAGTCCACCATGCAGCTCGCGCAGCGCGCCGGCGAGTCGCTGCTGATGCTCGGCGAGATCGAGCCGATCGAGGACGTCGTCGCCGGCATCGATGCCGTGACGCCTGCTGACGTCCAGCGCGTCGCGAAGCGCCTCTTCCGTCCCGGCGCCTTTGCGATGGCGATGGTCGGGCCGGACGGCGACCCCGAGCGGCTGCAGGCGATCCTCGACGCCGCCTAGCTGAAGCACGGGCTTTGGCGCGAGGATCCGGATAGCAGCGCGCACGGCGCCCAGCCTACGATCGCGCTGGAGGTGTCACGATGACCGCAGCGCTTCGAGTGATGCACACTGAGGACATGGACGACGACGCACGCTGGGACGCGGTGCTCGCGCGTAGCCTCGAGCACGATGGCCAATTCGTGACGGCGGTGACGTCAACGCGGATCTACTGCCGCCCATCCTGCCCCGCACGGCATCCGTTCCGCCGCAACGTCACGTTCTTCGCCACGCCCGCCGAAGCGCGCGCGAACGGCTTCCGCGCCTGTAGGCGCTGCCATCCGGACGAGACGTCGCCCAGTCGCGCGGACCTCGAGCTGGTGCGCCGCGCGTGCCGCTTCACCGAATGCGCCGCCGACGAGACCGACGTCACGCCCACCCTCGAGTCGCTCGCCAATTCGATGCACGTCACCCCGAGCCGCCTGCGCCGCGCGTTCGCCCGCACAGCCGGCGTTTCGCCGCAGCAGTACGTGGAGTCCGTCCGTCTGCAGCGGCTGAAGTCATCCCTCGCGCGCGGAAGCTCCGTCACTTCTGCAATCTACGAGGCCGGATACACGTCCAGCAGCCGCGTCTACGAGCACGCCTCGAAGCGCCTCGGCATGACCCCCGCGACCTACGCGCGCCGCGGCCGCGGCGTCCGCATGCGCTTCGCCATCGCCAGCAGCGCGATTGGACGCGTGCTTGTCGCAGCGACCGACAAGGGTCTCTGCCGCGTCGCCATGGGCGGCCCGGACGAAGAGCTCGAGCGCATCCTGATGTCCGAGTTCGCCGAAGCCGAGATCGCCCGCGACGACGGAGGCCTCGGCGCGATCGTCGAGGAGATCCTCGAACGTATGGAAGGCCGGCGGCCCGCCGCCGAGCTGCCGCTGGACATCCGCGCCACCGCGTTCCAGTGGCGCGTCTGGCAGGAACTCCAGCGCATCCCCATCGGCGAGACGCGCTCGTACGCCGAGATCGCCCGATCGATCGGCGATCCGCCCGCCGCCCGCGCCGTCGCCAGCGCCTGCGCGATGAATCCCGTCCCGATCGCCGTCCCGTGCCATCGCGTCGTGCACAGCGATGGCGACATCACCGGCTACCGATGGGGCACCGAGCGCAAGCGCGCGCTGTTGGAGCGCGAGCACGACGAAGCGACCGCTGCCCGCAGTGACCACCTCGAGCGTCCAGCTGCGTCGCGGCGCCCGCGTCGTCCCCGAGAAGCGGCGATCGCTCGCTGATGGAGCGGCACTTCACCGTCACCGGCTTCGTCGTCGACGGTGACCGCACCATCCTTCACTGGCACCCGAAACTCGGCATCTGGCTCCCGCCCGGCGGCCACATCGACCCCGACGAAGACCCCGTCCAGGCCGTCCTGCGCGAGGTACGTGAAGAGACGGGTATTGATGGCGAGATCGTCCCGCACGAGCCCCTTCAGGCGTTCACGAACGTCAAGCGGCTTCCTTCGCCGCTATCGATCATCGTCGCTGACGTCCCGGAGGGCCCGCACCAGCACATCGATATGTCGTACGTCGTGCGTCGTCGGCCCGGCTCGACCGACTGCCAACCGGAGGCGGATCACAGCTTCGTCTGGGTCGCCGAAGATCAACTCCGCGCCGATGAGCCGCTGCCCCTTCCGGCCTCAGAAGGTCGCGAACGGGTGCCGGAGGATGTGCGGGCTGTCGGCCTCCGTGCCATCGAGATCGTCAGGCAGTCCAGCGCCTAGCGTTCGCGGCCGCGACTGACTATCCCCACGCTTGACGCGGCATCGCATTGCAATACCGCATATCCAGTTGTAGCGTCCGCATCTTGGGCGTACTCTCGAATCACCCCGCGAAGAGCCCCACGGCGCCCATGGCGGTCCCAGGGGAGAGGATCGGCAGGCCGGATGAGACTACAGGTCGGCGGCGCCCTGCTCGCGGCGGTGATACTCGTTGTTGCCGGTGCGCTGACGCACGTCCGCAGCGCGCGCGGTCAGTTTCCTCTCCCCACCCTTCCGCCGACCAATACTCCCGCGCCAACATCTACGTCGACGCCCACACCGACGCCGTTCATCGTCCTGCCATCGATCCTGCCGGCGACCGCCACCAACACACCCGTCCCCACCGCCACGGATACCGCTGTTCCGACCGCAACACACACAGCAGTGCCGACCGCAACGGACACGCCGACCGCCACGCCGATCATCGTGCTGCCGACCGTCACCGTGCCGCCGCTGCCGAGCGCGACGATCGAGCTCCCGACCCTGGCGCCAACCGCGACTGATACCGCAACGCCGGTGGCCACCGCGACCGAAACCGCAACCGCCACACCCGTGATCGTGCTGCCTACCGTCACGGTGCCGCCATTGCCGAGCGTCACGATCGAAGTGCCAACCATCACGCTGACACCGGTACCGACCATTGAGCTCCCAACGATCACGCTGACCCCACTGCCGACGATCGAACTGCCGACGGTGACCCTCACGGCGCTCCCGACGCTCCCGCTCCCGACGGTCACGCTGCCGCCTGTGCCGACCGTCACCCTCCCGCCGCTCCCGACGGTCACACTGCCGCCTCTCCCGACGGTCACCATCCCACCGCTTCCAACAGTGACGCTTCCGCCGCTGCCGAGCGTTACCCTCCCGCCTCTGCCGAGCGTCACGGTGCCTCCGCTGCCCACCGTTACATTGCCGCCGCTGCCCACCCTCACGGCACTCCCGACCGTCACCGCGATCCCCAACCTCGACAGTGACGGCGACGGCTGCTCTGACCTGCGCGAAGCCGGCATGGATCACCACACCGGCGGCCAGCGAAATCCCGTCGATCCGTATGACTTCTACGACGTGCCGGTTCCTGTGCTGAAGCCGTCCGATACGACAGGGATGAAGGATCACGTCGTGAGCATCGCCGACGTCATCGCGGTCGTCGCCTATATCGGCACCTCCGCGATGTCACCGTCCACGCAGAACTCGCTCGGCCTCATCTACGGCAGCGACCTCAACGCAAACGGCACGCCCGACGGCATGGAGTACGATCGCTCGACCAGCACGACACCCGGCCAGCCCTGGGACTCCGGTCCGCCGAGCGGCGCCGTCTCGATCTCCGATGCCCTCATCGCCCTGCAGCAGGTCGGTGACAACTGCAGCTAGCCGCGACCGGCTGACTACTGCGGGCTCCTCCTACGGAAAAATCCCCCGCACCTGCGTCGCCTCCACCACCCGCCGCACCGCCAGGATGTACGCCGCATCACGCATCGTCCCGCCGTCCTGCCCTTGCACGTCGTCCACCTCGTGGAACGCGCGCTTGATGATCGACTCGAGCCGTCGGTTCACCTCGTTCTCTTCCCAGAAGAACGACTGCAGGTCCTGCACCCATTCGAAATAGGACACGATCACGCCGCCGGAATTCGCGAGGATATCCGGAACCACATACACGCCATTCGCCGCGAGGACCGCGTCCGCATCCGGCGTCGTCGGCCCGTTCGCGCCCTCCACGATCATCTTCGCCCTGATCCGCCCCGCGTTACCCGCGTGGATCTGCCCCTCGAGCGCCGCTGGCACCAGGATGTCCACTGGCAGCTCGAGCATCTCTTCGTTCGTGATATGTCGGCCCGGATGCGCGTCCGGCACGAAGCCGCGCTCGTGCTTCATGGCGAGCAGAACGTCGATGTCCCCGAGCCCGTTCTCGTCGTAGATCGCGCCGTTCGAGTCGCTGACCGCCACCACCTTCGCGCCCGCGTCGTCGAGGAGCTTCGCCGCCACGCTGCCCACGTTCCCGAAGCCCTGCACCGCGACCGTCGCGCCCTCGAGCTGAATCCCCGAGCGCTTGCACGCTTCCTGCGTGACGAAGAGCACGCCCCGGCCCGTGGCCTCGACGCGCCCGCTGCTCCCGCCGATCGTCACCGGCTTCCCGGTAACGGTCGCGGGCGTAGTGTGGCCGTGCATCATGCTGTACGTGTCCATGATCCATGCCATCACCTGCGCGTCCGTCCCCATGTCCGGGGCCGGCACGTCCATATCCGGGCCGATGAGGATGCCGATCTCCGCCGCGAAGCGCCGCGTGAGCCGCTCCAGCTCGCGCATGCTGAGCGTGCGCGGGTCGACGATCACCCCGCCTTTCGCTCCGCCGTAGGGCAGCCCGGCGACCGCGCACTTCCACGTCATCCACATCGAAAGCGCGCGCACCTCGTCGATGGACACGTTGAGGCTGTATCGGATGCCGCCCTTCACCGGGCCCCGCGCCTCGTTATGGTGGACGCGATAGCCCGTGAAGACGCGCGTCCCGCCGTCGTCCATCTGCACCGGGAAGTTCACCGTGAACTCGCGCTTGCAGTGGGCGAGCACCTCGCGCAGGCCGGGGTCGAGGTTGAGTTTCTTCGCGACGCGGTCGAGCTGGGCGATCGCGCTGTCCCAGGGGTTCTCGGCGGGCGCCTGCGCCGCCGGCGCGACCGCCATCAGTCGGCGACCTCTGCCATCTCCCGCACCCAGTTTCCGTTGGGGAACGCTGCCGTCGGGAAGAGCGCGTCGAGCATGGTGGCAGCCATTGCCGCCCCGCCCCCACGCAGGTAGGCGCGGCAGTCGTCGCCGGTGCGCCACGTCGTAACTTCGACCATGCGTCCGGCATCGCCCTCGCGCCGCATCTCGTGCGAGACGAAGCCCGGCTGCTGTTCGAGAAGCGGTTGCAACCGCGGCAGCAGGAGCGAGAGACGTTTGTCCCAGTCGTCCTGGCTCGTGACGGTTGTGCTGCGCGTGAGCGTCGATGCGATCATGACGATCCCTCCATCGTCCCGCCGCTACGCTCAGATTGCATCGATTACCGGAGATGCGCAATACGGGAGATCGCGCAGCCGACGTCGGCCGCCGCGGTTAGTGAGAGGTCGTTACGGCGGCGCTGGCCACCGGTTCCAGCCGCCCGTCCTCGTATCGAAGGTACAACGCCTGCTTCGTGGCGGGCGGGTCGGTCACGTACGCCTCACGTGGCAGATCGAACACCACCGCGTCGCTGTACAACGCCCGCCCCACCGAAGGGACCCACGCGTACTGCTCCATCGGGTTCGTCCACGGCCCGTCGATGATGTAGATCGTCGTCCCCGGCGGCACGCTCGCGTAGTTCGCATCGAGTTGCTCCACGAGCATCCTCCATCGCTCCGTGCCGCGCCCGGAGCGCGAGTCCTGCGCGAACGTCTGCCATGCGTACAGCGACGCCACGACCGCCACGAACGCGAGCGCCACCACCGTGGCCGGCACGCGCACGATGCGATGCGTGCGGCGGACGCGATCGTAGATCCAGTACGACGCAATCGCCGCGCCCGGCGCGAAGAACGCGACCGCCGCGTACATGTAGCGCGATGCCGTCCAGATTTCCACCGGGACGAACGGCAGTAGCGCCAGTGCGAGGCCCAGCACCGCGAGCCGCGCGAGATGCGGACCGCGCACTAGGAACCACAGGCCCGCCGCTGCCACGAGCGACGCCAGCGTCCACGACATGGTGTCCGGAGTAAGCGGCACGTGGTGCGCCGGATACGCCATGTACGAGAGATACACCGCGTAGTTGCCGATGACGTGCGGCCCCCACGAGTAGCCGTCAAACTTGAGCTGGTCGCAGGTGCACGATTCGTAGAACGAAAGCCACCCGGCTGCCAGCGCGACGAACGGCGCCGCGTGCAGCACCAGACGCAGCGGTGACCGCAGCCAGCGCTTCGAATAGAGCGCGTACGCCGCGACGAGCAGCGGCGCGAAGACGAAGGTCGCCTCGTTCGCCAGGAAGCCCAGCGTGAACAGCGCGAGCGAGAGCAGGAACGCCGGCTTCCGCGTTTCCCCGTCCTCTACGTACGCGATCAGCGCGAGCAGCGATCCCAGCAGGAAGAACGTCGCGAGGACGTGGGGAAGCGCCGTCACGTAGGTAACCGAGTCGAAGTGCGCGCCGGACACGCCGAAGACCAGAGTCGAAACCGCGGCGATCGCCGGGCGCCTCGTCAACCGCACGACGAGCGCGTACAGCAGCACCATCGACCCCAGGTGCACCGACAGGTTCACGATGCGCCATCCCATGGCGTCGAGGCCGAACGCCCGCCACTCCAGCATGTAGATTGCGCCGGTCAACGGCCTCCAGCTTGGCGCGGCGTCGTGCATCCGCAGCGTGTCGATGAGGAACTGCGCGTTGCCGCGATGCTGGATGTCGCCGAGCACGACGAAGTCGTCCCCGTCGAAGAAGTAACGGAGCGTCGGCGCGTGGACCGCGAAGGTGATGGCGAGCGCGGCGAGCAGTCCCCAGTGACGCAGGACCCATCGCCAGGCTTCGGCCGCGATGCCGGGCAAAGCCGTATCGCGCCGCTCGACGCCATACCCCTCCGCGGTCACGGAGATCGGGTAGTTCACGTATTCGGTTGTCACTTGGTAGGTCGCTGTGGCGCGGGAGCGCCGGACTCAGGACGTGGCGGCATTCTATCCGCACTGCGGGTGGGCGCCAGCACGCGTGCCACGACGGGCCTTGGACGTCGCCCGCTCCTGCCGCGCCTCTGGTCGCGTTTGTCAGGTGTCACTGCGTGTTGCAGTTGTCGCCGACGTGTCCCAGCGCGAGGATCGCGTCGCCAATGGTCACCGTGCCGTTCGGCGGCCCGGTGAGCCAGAGCTTCGATCCGTAGCCGCCAAACGTGCGGTCGTACTCCTGTCCGTCGACGATGCCGTTGCCGTTCAGGTCGGTGTCGTACGACACCCCGTTCGTGTTGGTCCCGCCTCCCGCCTGCGTGCCGATGTAGTACATCACCGCGATGACGTCCCCGATCGTGACGAGGTGGTCGTGCGCGCCCGTGGTCTGTCCCGGACGGAGAACGGGCGACGGCACGTCGTAGAAGTCATATGGATCGGTTGGATCGCGCTGGCCCCCCTGCAACTTCACAACGCGCAGCTCGTGCCCGTCGTTGCACCCGTCGGCGTCCGTGTCGGCCGCGCATGGGTTCGTGCCCGCCTGGTACTCCGCGAGGTTCGTCAACCCATCGCTGTCCGGATCGGCGGAGGCATCGTTCGTGCTCGGGTCCAGGCAGCCGTGCCCAGGCGCCGACTCATAGCCGTCGGGCATGCCGTCGCCGTCGGTATCCGTCAGCGGTGACACCGCCACGGACGCCGACGCGGTAGCCGAGGCGCCGGTAGAGTCGTAGACCAGCACATCAACCGTGAACGCGCCGGGCAGCGCGAAGGTGTGCGGCACCGCGGCCATCGTGTTCGGCGGAACAAGCGAACCGAACGTGGCCGCGGCCCCGTCGCCCCAATCGATGATGTACGTGACCGTGGTGGCGTTGGGGTTGGTGACGATCAGGTCGGCGCTCGCGTCAAGAGGCGCGTTGCCGGCGCCGGGTATCACCGTCGCCGATACGCTCAACGTCGCGACGCTGGCGGTCGCCGTCGCGCTGGCGGTTGGCGTCGCAGTACTCGTCGGCACCGGCGTGCTCGTCGACGTCGCTGTGTCGACCGCCGATGGGGTCGGCGTCGCGTCGCCCGTGGCGGGCGACGCCGCCGGTGTGCTCGTGTCGACGGCTGTCGCGGTATCCGTCGCGGTCGGCACGCTCGTCGGCGTCATCGTCGGCGTTGGTGCCGTTGTGTTCGTTGCCGTGACCGTCGCCGTCGGATCAGCCGTCTGCGTCGCCGTGGCGGTCGGCGTGTTCGTGGACGTGACGGTCGCCGTCGCTTCAGGCGTATGAGTCGGCGTCGGCGTGTTGGTTGACGTCGGCACGCTCGTTGACGTCGCGGTCGGTGTGTTGGTGGAAGTCGGCACGCTCGTTGACGTCGCCGTCGGCGTGTTCGTTGACGTCGACACGCTCGTTGATGTGGCGGTCGGTGTGTTGGTGGACGTCGACACGCTCGTTGATGTGGCGGTCGGTGTGTTGGTGGACGTTGGCACGCTCGTGGACGTCGCGGTTGGTGTGCTGGTGGACGTCGACACGCTCGTTGATGTGGCGGTCGGCGTGTTCGTGGAAGTCGCCACGCTCGTTGAGGTCGCCGTCGGCGTGTTCGTAGACGTCGGCACGCTCGTTGACGTCGCCGTCGGTGTGTTCGTGGAGGTCGGCACGCTCGTCGCCGTCGCGGTCGAAGTGCTCGTGCCCGTGGCCGTGGCAGTCGCCGTCGCTGTCGGCGTGCTGGTGTTCGTCGAGGTCGCCGTCGCCGTGTTGGTGTTCGTCGGGGTTGCGGTCGCCGTTCTCGTGCTCGTGGCGGTGGGCGTGGCCGTCCGCGTCGGCGTGCTCGTCGCGGTCGCTGTCCCGCTCGCAGTCGCCGTCGCGGTTGGGCCGCCCGCCGGACGGACGAGCTTGCTGATCGAGTTGTTGAACTCGTTGTCCCACCACGGATGGTTCGCCGAGTCCAGGTTGAGGCCGTCGTGCGGGTGCCATCCGCACGTCAGGTTGTCGAGAAGGAAGGCGTTCGCGCCCCGGTCGTAGCTGCCGACTTGCGACGACAGCGAGTCATCGAACCACACCAGCCCTGTGTCCGGCTGCACATCGATCCCGGAGACATGCGTGGTGTTACATGTCCCCGGCACGGCCGGCAGCGGGAACTCCGTCACTCCGTTACAGCTTCCCGAGGCCGCGCCACACACGCCGGGCGTCGCGAGGCTGCGGTCCAGGACGGCGATCGCGCGCACCCAGCCTTCGCTGAACCAGAGCTTCCCCGAGCTGTCGAATGCCAGCTTGTGCGGCGTGAGGTTGCTCGTGGTCGGCCGGATGAGGTACTCGGAGATCGCATTGCCGTTGGACGTGTCGACGACAGCAATGCGCGACACCGCGCTGTTGTTCTCCGCAAACCACACGAGCGCCGTGTTCAGCGGATCGTTCCCCACGATGCCGTACGGGTTGGTGTTCGCCGACGGCGTCTGGAAGTCCACCCAGGCGTGCGTCACCGGGTTGAACCGCGACACCGCCGACGCGAACCTGTCCGTGTACCACAGCATCCCGTTGTTGAACGCCAGGTCCCACGGCCCGCTGTTCGCTGTCACCGCCCACTGCCCAACGAACGTCGACGTCACCGGGTCGAACTCGCCGATGCGGCTGTTGTTCGGCGTGGAGAACCACACCTTCCCGGCGGCGTCCAGCGCGACGAAGGCCGGCTGGTTGCCCGGGATGTTCGGCAGCGTGAACAACTGCGCCGTCTGCGATCCCGCGGGGATCACGCCGATCTGCCCGACCGCGGCGCCCGCGGAGCACCCCGGTGCAAAGTCGCAGCCCGGCTCCGCGAACCAGAGGTTGCCCGAAGCATCGAACGCCGTGCCCCACGGCTCGCCCACGCCCCCGGACAGCGCGACCGTCGTAATTTGACCGCTCGGCGTCGGCGTCGCCGTCGGCGTCGGTGGCGGCGCCGTCGATGGCGTCTGCGCCTTGAACGACGTGATCTGCACCGTCATGCCGGTCTGCATGTGCGCCCGTATCCCCGCGAAACCCGGCCCGAGATTGCTGTCGAACGCGATCAGCGACCACGACGAGGGCTCGGACCCCGACGACTGCCAGACGCGTGCCCCCAGCAGCGTTCCCGTGATCTGGAACCGAATCGAATACGACGTTCCGGCGGTAGCCGTGAACGGCACGGACGCGAGCGTCGTGAAGTTCCCTGCGACGCGGCTCTGGAGCACGAACGAGCTGCCGGTAAGGTAGGCCTTGTACCAGTTGTTCGTGTCCTGCCAGTGGAGCACCGCACCCCAGTCGCCGCCGCTCGGATAGCTCAGCGCGCTGCCCGTCACCAGCGCTTCACTGTCCCCGGCCGACGGCCCGAGCACCGCATTCACGATCGCTGTGCTGTTGGAGATTACGCCGGTGTTGCCGCTGATCGTGAACGCGCTGAGCGTGTTCGCATCGCCGCCCCACGTCTGGCCGTCCGAAGCATTCCCCCACAACGCCTGATCCGGACGCTGAAATGTGTCCTGTGCGAGCACTGTCGGCGCCGTATTGGTGGCAGTCGGCGATGCTGTGCGCGTCGGCGTCGGCGTGCGTGTTCGCGTGGGGGTCCGAGTCGGCGTTCGGGTCCGTGTCGGCGTTCGTGTCGGCGTCGAAGTGTCCGCTGCCTGGGCCGGCCCGGGCGGTTGCGGGCCCATCGCCCCGCCGTTGCTGTCGAACGACGCATAGATCGCGGAGCGATCCGAGATCCCGGCGTCCGCTGCGGAACTCTGAATATCCGGTCCAGTCCACGAATCGAAAGCCGGCGTCGCGGTGGCGGCGATCGCCGGATTCATCGAAAGCAACGTGGACGTGCCGCTATGCGCCGGCTGATACACGAGCCCGGCGCCGCGTGATGCCGCCTCCGGCACGACGAACGCGACCGCGACCGACCCGGACGCACCCGGCGCGACGGGCCCCGGCGCGGGCAGCGAAGGATCGATCACCGCGCCGAAGGCGTCGCCTTCACGCGTGAACAGCGCGAAGTCACGCGGATCGATGGTCATCGGCTCAATGCCGGAGTTGGTGAGATCGGCGTGGAGCGTCAGCCGGACGTCACCCGTATCGACCGCAGGCGCCACCCCGACGATCGTTGCCGAGACCCCGCGGCCCGGCACCGATCCCGTGAGCACCGCGCCGACTTGCCACATCTCGTCGACGCCAGCACTCTGCAGTGACGGCTGGCTGTGCCCCGAGCGCGGCGAACCGGGGAAGCCGCGGGTCGCGAAGATATACGCGCAGAAGAGTGCGACGAATAGACATGCGGAGCCGACGAACGCCAGGCGCTTTCGCACAGAAAACCTAACGGGTTACGACACTTGCGCTGGCGCCGAGACCTCTGGCGGGGTTACAGAGAGCCTTTCAGCCGTTCCACGGTACGTTCAGGACGTCCGGCTGAGGTCGGTTCCGAGCCCTCTCATGAAATGGCCTGCGCGGCCATTAGTCAACACGACGATGTCAAAGATTGATTCTGGCCAACGGAGGGCCTGTCAAGAAACGCGATCGCAGAATCTGTGGACTCGCCGCTGGCCCGCGGCGCGCGAGCCTGACTATCCGGCGTTCGGCGAAGCAGCTGGCGTGGGGGTGAACGCCAGCTGCGAGTACACCGCCGTCACGACGCCCGGCCAGTAGTTCTCGCCGATATTCGCCCCATGAGCGTTCGCCTCGTCAAGTTTCGCCCGGTGCAACCGCTCCAGCTCGTGGTTCGCGTTCAGGAAATCATCACGGCCCGTGTACTGGTAGAGGCGCATCGTCGCGTCGCCCGCCGTGTAGCACTTGCCCAGGACCGTCGGCCAGTAGTTGGAGTCCTCCGCGGGCACGCCGCCCGCGTCATCCTTCGCGCACGCGTCCGCCAGGGCGATCACGTCGAGCGGGTTTCGGAAGTTCGTGATCATCGTGAGTTTGTAGCTGATCTTCTCGTTGATGAAGCCCTGCCCGATGTATGCGCGGATCGCTTCGATGCTGGGCGGCGGCTCTGAGGTTGGCGTTGCTTTCGACGCCCCGCCGCCGCCCGAGCACGCGGCGAACACCGCCGCCGCGAGTGCGAGGCACAGAATCGAGCTGGGAGCGATTCGAATGAGCATGTTCTCCGTACGATGATGGTACGCACGTCGGCGGCCGCCTCGCGCGCCAGCGTCACGTCGAAGATATCATCGGTGCCATGAGCGCGGCCGCCGTCGACCTGACCCTGCACTTCGTTCGCCACGGCGAGACCGCCTGGAACGCGGAGCGCCGCTTCCAGACGCCGGAAGTGCCGCTCAGTGAGAACGGCCGCCGCCAGGCCGAGGCGGTCGCCGAGACCCTCCAGCGGACCACCCACGCAAGCCTCATCCTCGCCAGCGACTACGCCCGTGCGCTCGAGACCGCGCGCATCATCAACGCCCGCCTCAAGCTCCCCCTCGAAGAAGAGCCGGAGCTGCGCGAGCGAAACTTCGGCGTCGCCCGCGGGCAGCTCTACGCTGACATCGGCGAAGCCACGATCAGCCTCTGGCGCGAGCCGCACTACCGCATCGAAGGTGGCGAGAGCTGGGCCGATGTCTTCGTGCGCGTCCAGCGCTACCTCGAACGGCTGCTGGCGTCTCCTCCCGCCCAGGAGCTGATCTTGGTCACCCACGGCGGCACCATGGGGGTGGCGCTCACGTGTCTCTCCGGCGGCGACATCGACAGTTTCAAGCTCGCGGCCCTCGAGAACTGTGCCGTACGTACCGTCGTCGTGCCCGCCGGAGCCACCGTCGCCACGAGCCAGCGCGAGCCGGCGTGAGCGCGGTTTCGCGCATCGAGATCACCACGCACGAGCTGGCGCTGGATCCGCCGTTCTGCCCAGCGTGGGACCCCCGGCCCCGCACCGCGTTCCGGGCGACCGTTGTACGCGTTTTCGATACCGAGGGCCGCATCGGTATCGGGGGCGGCGCGCCCCTATCCGGCTTCGGCGAGTACGCGCATCTCTTTGTCGGAGAGGATGCGCTGGACATCGAGCGGCACCACGCAGTGCTCGCGAACATCGACTTTCACGCGGCACGGCCGTGGGCGTTCGAAGTCGCCCTGTGGGATCTGGCCGGCAAGGCGCAGGGGACGCCGCTGTGGAAGCTCCTCGGCGGCACCGCCGCTCGCGTGCGCGCCTACGCGTCCAGCGGCGTGCTCCACGACCCGACAGGCGCGATCGCGCTCGCCCGGACGGCCATCGACGGCGGCTTTCCCGCACTCAAGCTCCGCTTCGGGCGCGCGACGATCGATGAAGATGTTGCTGTCGTGCGTGCTGTGCGCGATGCGGTCGGCGACCGGCTCGAGCTGATGGTGGACTGCAATCAGGGCTGGCGCATGCCGTGGGACACGCAGACCCCGTGGAGTCTCGAGCAAGCGCTCGACGTGGCGCAACGCCTCGAGCCCCAGAGCCTCTGCTGGATCGAGGAGCCGCTGCATCGCGGCGACTACGCCGGTTACGCCGAGCTACGTCGCTTGGCAAACACGCGCATCGCCGGTGGCGAGATGACACGCGAGCCTTATGAGTTTCGCGAGCTGCTCGCGCACGAATGCCTCGACATCTTCCAGTCCGACTGCGTGCTCTCCCTCGGCATCACTGGCGTGCGCGATCTTGCGCGCGAGATCGCCGTCGCAGGTAAGCTCTTCACCCCGCACACCTGGGGCGATGGCATCGGGCTGATGGCGAACCTCCACGTGGCCGCGGCCGCCGGTGCCGCGCCATTCGTCGAATACCCCTTCGATCCGCCTCAGTGGATCCCCGAGGGCCGCGATTTCCTGCTTGGGCGCCCGATCGAAGTCGATGCCGAAGGATGGGTCACGCTGCCCGATGCCCCAGGCCTGGGGGTCGAGCTAGACGAAAAGGTGCTCGCAGCTACCGAGGTCGCTCGAGAGACGTTCGGCTGAGCGGTCGCGGACAGCCAGTCTCTGCCGCTTGACGCGGAAGAAGATTTAGCCTTGATCACACAAATTTATGTCTTGCGAAGTTTGGCGTTCCATTGATCATGGATGGACATCACGCCCCTGCGAGCGAATCCATGCGCCTCGTCGTCGTTAGCGTCATTGCCCTCGCCGTCCTCTCGGCCGCCGCCTGCTCCTCAGGCTCCTCCTCGAACAAAACCGCGACGTCCGCCTCGACCGACGCCGGTGCCTTCGCCGACAACGCTGCAGCGGCCAACTCTGAGAGCGCGACCGTCGCATCCGGTACGCCTGCCGCTAACCCCACGACGGGAACGGCGCCGAACTTGCGGCTGATCATGGCTTGCACGACATCCTTCAGCGGCGTCTCGGCCTTGACGGTGAAGGGATCCTTCGTCATGACCTCGCCCACGGTGACGAGCATGCTCGCGCGATCCTGGGCCTGCTCCTCCTTCGTGCCGAAGTGGGCGCTCATCTGGCGCTTGATGTCGCGATCCGAGAGAAGCCCCACGAGCTTGCCGTCCTGCACGACGGGAAGGTGGCGAATCTCCTTGGGGCCCATGAGGGCGAGGGCTTGATAGAGGCGCATCTCGCCTCGGACAGCGATCTCCAGGGCCTCGGCAACGGTATGCATGG